>JAIOYK010000077.1 GCA_021741145.1 Rhodospirillum sp.
CTACCCGCTATCTGGGATCGTATCTCAAGTGGTTCCATCTCATCGCCCTGCACTCCAATCCAACCCCCCGCTACTGCCTGCGCGCCGCGATGGGGGCATGATCGTCCGCATCAATGCGATTTATGAATAGAGCCAAAATTAAACAAAAATATTCCAGTGAAGAAAAATAATTGACCTACAGGGTTTTGATCCAGGACTATTGGTTCAGTCCAAGGGAACCAGTTTACGCTATTGATCCGGACCGGAGTGAAAGAGATAACCATGACCAAACGCGTTGCAATCATCGGAGCGGGCCCTTCTGGTCTGGCGCAATTGCGGGCTTTCCAATCCGCCGCGCAAATGGGAGCCGAGATTCCGGAGATCGTCTGCTTCGAAAAGCAGTCCAATTGGGGTGGGCTGTGGAACTACACGTGGCGCACCGGTGTCGACGAGAACGGCGAGCCCGTCCATTGCTCCATGTACCGCTACCTCTGGACCAATGGTCCGAAGGAAGGGTTGGAATTCGCCGATTACTCCTTCGAGGAGCATTTCGGCAAACAAATCGCATCCTACCCCCCGCGCGAAGTGATGGTCGACTATATCGAGGGGCGGGTGCTGAAGGCCGGTGTCCGGGAGTGGATCCGCTTCTCCTCGGTCATTCGCTGGGTCGAGTTTAACGAGGAGACCCAGGACTTCACCGTGACCGTCCACGATATGGTCGAGGACCGGGTCTACAAGGAGCGGTTCGACCACGTCATTTGCGCGTCCGGTCACTTCTCCAGCCCGAACGTCCCTGAATACCCCGGTTTCGAGCAATTCAACGGCCGCATCGTCCATGCCCACGATTTCCGGGACGCCCGCGAGTTCTCGGGCAAGGATGTCCTGTTGCTGGGCTCGTCCTATTCCGCCGAGGACATCGGCTCCCAATGCTGGAAGTACGGCGCGAAGTCCGTCACGACCTCCTACCGCTCCGCGCCCATGGGCTTCAAATGGCCCGAAAACTGGGAAGAGAAGCCCGCCCTGGACAAGCTCGAGGGCCGGACCGCCGTCTTCAAGGACGGGTCCACCAAGGACGTGGACGCCGTCATCCTGTGCACCGGCTACCGGCATTACTTCCCCTTCCTGCCCGATGACCTGCGCCTGAAAACGGCGAACCGGTTGGCCACCGCCGATCTCTACAAGGGCGTTGTCTACGTCAACAATCCGAAGATGTTCTATCTGGGCATGCAGGACCAGTGGTTCACCTTCAACATGTTCGATGCTCAGGCCTGGTATGTGCGCGACATCATTCTGGGTCGGATCGCCGTGCCCGCGGACAAGGACCTGCTGACCGCCGACGTGACCGAGCGGGTGAGCCGGGAAGACGCCTCCGATGACGTCAAATACGCCATTCGATATCAGGCCGACTACGTCAAGGAACTGATCGCCGACACCGACTATCCCAGCTTTGACGTGGATGGAGCCTGCGATGCCTTCTTCAAATGGAAAAAGCATAAGTCCGAGAACATCATGGCCTTCCGCGACAACTGCTACCAGTCCGTGATCACCGGCACCATGGCGCCCAAGCACCACACCCCCTGGAAGGACGCTCTGGACGATTCCATGGCCACCTACCTGCAAAACTGATGAGTCTGGGCGCCGGTCCTTTTGTATCCCCACGAGAAGTCCCCCGAGAGGTTTTGGTGCCATGACGTCCCTGTCTCCACCGCCCATCGTGATGAACCCTTTTCGCGCCGGTCCTCCCCGGCCGACCCGGTCCCGACGGGCCGCGGCCTTCTCCCTGGGGCCGAGGGAGGAGCGGTATAGGGTTCCGGGTCGGGGTGTGCTTGTCGTCGAAGTCGCGCCGGGGGATGGGATCGAGATCACCAATGCCGAGGGGGGACAGCGGTGCGAACTGCTCGCCGCCCATGGGGACGGGCGTCTGGACGCTGGGATGCTTGGCCTGCGCGCCGATATCTCCGCCGATGGCGTGCGGACCTTGTTGGGGTCCGGCGAGCCCAGTCTGGCGCGGGTCGCCGCGGGGTTGGCCCGGCGGAAGATTGATTTGACCGGCGCCCGTGCCGTTGGCCTGTTCGGCACCAGCACCAAGGCGGGGGAAACGGCCTCCTTCACCGTCCAGGCCGGGGGGTGGGTGGTGATCGCCGCCCCCGGCGGTGTGATGGATTTCCAGGCCCAGGACACGGCGACGCCCCTGACCCTGGGTCTCACCCGGGCGACGCCCCGCCAACAGGGGCAATTCGCCCTGCCCGATCCCTTGGCCGATCCGCTGCTCGATCTGCGGGTGAATTCGGGCACCGCGGAGGCCTATCTGGTCAGGGCGGGCCAATACATCCAGGTCCTGGACGTCGATGGCCGGCAGTGCACGGATTTCCAGTGCTTCGATGCCCGCAAGCTGGATCGGGGCATCGTCCATCCCCTGGACGTGACCACCACCCGCACCATCCAGGGCCAGGCCTATCCCATGCCCGGGCCGCGCGCCAAATACCTGGACCAGGAAATGACCGCCCTGGTGGAGGTCGTCCAGGATACCTGTGGTCGCCACGATGCCTTCGCGCTCGCCTGCGCGGCCAAGTATTACGACGACATCGGCTATCCCGGGCATGCCAATTGCTCGGAGAACTTCAACGCCGCCCTCGCTCCCCATGGGGTGCCCGGGCGGGCGGGGTGGATGGCCGCCAACTTCTTCTTCAATACGGCCATCGATGCCCATGGAGTCATGGTCGCCGACGAACCCTGGTCCCGCCCCGGCGACTATGTATTGTTGCGCGCCCTGACGGACATCCTCTGTGTCTCCTCGGCCTGCCCGGACGACACCTCGCCCGCCAATGGCTGGCATCCCACCGATATCCATGTGCGTTGCTACGCCGCCGAGGAGCCCTTTCGGCGCTCCGTGGCCTGGCGCGCCACCCCCGACGCGGAGCCTGTCATGACGCGCGAAAGCGCCTTTCACCAGAATTTCGCCGCCTTGACCCGGGATTTCGTCGAATACCGGGGCTTCTGGCTGCCCAATTCCTTCCCCGAGTGCGATGCCGTCGAAAGCTATTGGGCCTGCCGCGAAGGCGTCGTGGTCCTGGACCTGTCCGCCCTGCGTAAGGTCGAGGTCACCGGCCCCGACGCCGCGGCTCTGATGGACTGGGTTCTGACCCGGGACGTGAGCAAGTTGGGCCATGGTCAAGTGGTCTATTCGGCCATGTGCTACCCCCATGGCGGGATGATCGACGACGGCACCCTGTTCCGTCTGGGCGACCAGAATTTCCGCTGGATTGGCGGGGCGGACGGGGGGGGCGTCTGGATGCGCGAACAGGCCGAAGCCCTGGGGCTGGAGGTGAACATCCGGTCGTCCACCGACCAGATGCACAATCTGGCCGTTCAGGGACCCAAGTCCCGGGAGTTGATGGCCGATATCCTTTGGACACCACCCCACCAACCCGCGGTCGCGGACCTGGGATGGTTCCGTTTTACCGTGGGTCGGATCGGGGATCCCACCGGCGCGCCGGTGGTGGTCTCCCGCACGGGCTACACCGGCGAATTGGGGTATGAGGTCTTCTGCCACCCCAAGGATGGCGAGGCGGTTTTCAAGGCGGTTTGGGAGGCGGGCGCCCCCCTCGATATCCGTCCCATGGGCTTGGCCGGGCTGGATCTGGTCCGCATCGAGGCTGGATTGATCTTCGCGGGCTATGATTTTTCCGACGAGACCGACCCCTTTGAAGCGGGCGTTGGCTTCACCGTCCCCCTGAAATCCAAGGCCGCGGATTTCATTGGGCGGGAGGCGCTGGTGCGCCGCAAGGCCTCCGCCACCCGCAAGTTCGTGGGCCTGGAGATCGAGGGCCAGGAGCCGGTCGGTCATGGCGATTGCCTGCGGATGGGTCGGGCCCAGGTGGGCGTGGTCTGTTCGGCCATGCGCTCGCCCCGGACCGGAACCTGGATCGCCTTGGCCCGGATCGATCTGGCCCATGCGGACATCGGAACAACCGTCGAGGTTGGACGCCTCGACGGGCATATCAAGCGGATCCCGGCGACCGTCAGCGCCTTTCCGCATTACGACCCGAAAAAGGACCGTCCCCGGTCGTGACCGGGGGAGGCCGCACGGGGGGAAGCTCCGGCGGTGCCTGGAAATCCGGGCAAATGAAGGCGAGGAAAAGACCCGTAACCGCCCCATTCCACAGCCACAAGGAGCATGAACGTGGAACAGGACCTTGCGACTCTAGCCGCCACGGTGGCGGAATTGAAGGCGAAGGCGGATGCCACCGGCACCACTTTCTCCGAAACATTCTACTTTCTGACCATCCCGCTGATGATCTTGATCCACGCGGGTTTCCTCGCTTACGAAATGGGGGCTTCGCGATCAAAGAACGCGCTGGCCTCCGGCATCAAGAACATCCTGGCCTTCGCGCTGATCGTTCCCTTCTTCTACTTCATCGGCTGGTGGATCTATTGGGCCTTCCCCACGGGTCTGGACCTGTCCGAGGGTCCCATGGGGATCTCCGGCTTGGCCTATGCCAACGACGTGGCCTTGCCGTGGAGTCCCGCCATGGGGCCGAACCTGGATGACCGGGCCTCGGGCGTGTTCTGGGGCGCGTTCGTCCTGTTCGCCGCCACCACCGCCTCGATCCTGTCCGGCGCGCTGATCGAGCGGATCAAGCTGACCGGCTTTGTCGTCCTGGCCATTGCCCTGGGGTCCTTCGTCTGGATCCTGTCGGCGGCTTGGGGCTGGCATGCCGATGGATGGCTGGTGACCAAGTTTGGCTACCATGACTTCGGCGCCGCGGGCGTCGTGCACATGATCGCGGGCTTCTTCACCCTGGGCGTGGTCATCAACCTTGGTCCCCGCATTGGCAAGTTCAACGCCGATGGGTCCGCCAACCACATCCCCGGCCACTCCATGCCCATGACCCTGATCGGCTTGATGCTGATCATCGCCGGGTTCTGGGGCTTCCTGATGGGCTGCGTCATCGTTCCCGGTGAAGCCTGGAGCTGGTCCTCCACCATCGAGGGGACCATCTACGGCACGCCCATGACCCTGGCGGGCATGTCCTTCAACACCCTGATGGGTTTCGCCGGTGGCATCATTGGCGCCTGGATGATCACCCGGGATCCCTTCTGGATGATGTCCGGCGCCCTGGGCGGCATCATTTCCTGCGCCGCTGGCCTTGATGTCTGGTATCCGCCGATGGCCTTCGTGATCGGGTTCATCGGCGCCGTCGCCATGCCCTTCGTCGCCTCCTTCATTGAAAAGCGCGGCATCGACGATGCCGTGGGCGCCTTCGCGGTGCATGGCTTCCTGGGCATGTGGGGTCTTCTCGCCGTGGGCATCGCCGCCCAGGGCTATCCCGCCCTATTCGGCGAGAGCGTCATCGAGACCTCCTTCACCGGTCAGCTCGTCGGCGTCGCCGTCATGGGCTCGCTCGGCTTCATCCCGGGTTACGGCATCTCCTGGATCCTCAAGGTGACCGGTCAGCTGCGGGTGCCCGCGGAAGCCGAAATCCAGGGTCTCGACAAGACCAAGGTGCCCGCTTCCGCCTATCCCGAGGGGCTGCAAGCCTCCGTCAGCCCCGCCGAGTAAGGCGCCCCTCTCCCCTATCGAAAGGTAAAACCCATGGAAGCTCCTTTTGACGTGACGTCCTGGGACGGCATCACCGGTGCCATCTACGCTGGTTACGGTTCGGTTGAATGGCTGTGGATCCTGCTCTCCCTGGCCTGCGTGGTGGCGGCGATCATCGGTGGCTGGCGCCACGAGAAGCACGCCTACGAGACCGCCCAGAAGGGCGGGAAGTAACCGAGACCGCCCAGAAGGGCGGGACGTCACACGGAGTTCCGGGCGGCACGGGTCCGCCCGGGATCCAACCGACGACCGGAGGATGTCCCGGGACCCCCTTCGGTCACCGACCTCAAAGGAAAGGACCATCATGACCGCATCGTGGAGATTTTCGGCGCTGGCCGACCGGCACCGGGCGCTCGGCTCCGCCCTGGAAGACTGGAGCGGAATGGGGACCGCCTGGTCCTATGACAAGGACCCGATCGAGGAATACATGGCCATCCGCACCAAGGCGGGGGTCATGGATGTCTCGGGTCTGAAAAAAGTCCACATCATGGGACCCCACGCCAGCCAAGTGATCGATCGGGCGGTGACCCGGGATATCGAAAAGCTGAAGCCGGGCCGCTCGACCTATTGCTGCATGCTCGATGACCGGGGCAAGTTCGTCGACGATTGCGTGGTCTATCGCATGGGTCCGCATAGCTTCATGGTCGTCCACGGGTCCGGTCGGGGCCACGAGCAACTGACCATGGCCGCCACCGGCCGCAATGTGAGCGTCCTGTTCGACGATGACCTGCACGACATTTCCCTGCAGGGTCCCCTGGCCGTCGATTACCTGGAAAAGCATGTGCCGGGCATCCGGGATGTGGTGTACTTCAGCCATATCCACACCACGCTGTTCGGCAAGCCGGTGACCATTTCCCGCACGGGCTACACCGGCGAGCGCGGCTACGAGATTTTCTGCCGCCGCCAGGACGCCCCCGAGATCTGGGACACCATCGTCGCCGAGGGCGCCGAGAGGGGGATCATCCCGACCCGGTTCACGACACTGGACCTGCTGCGGGCGGAGAGCTACCTACTGTTTTTCCCCTACGACAATTCCGAGATGTACCCCTTCGAGGACGAGGCCTGCGGCGATACCCTCTGGGAACTGGGCCTTGACTTCACCGTTTCGCCGGGCAAGACCGGATTCCGCGGCGCCGAGGAGCACTATCGCCTGAAGGGCAAGGAGCGCTTCAAGATCTATGGCGTGAAGCTGGACGGCACGGAGTCCGCCGCGGAGGGCGCGCCGATCCTCAAGGACGGCAAGTCGGTGGGTGTCGTGACCATGGGCTTTTACAGCCCGCTCAACAAACATAACGTCGGCATCGCCCGCATGCCCGTGGACTGCGCCGTGGAGGGGACCCCGCTGGTCATCCAGAACCCGGACAGGACCATCCCGGCCATCGCCCACTCCATGCCCTTCTACGATCCGGACAAAAAGCGCCGGACCGCCAAGGGCTGAGACGCCGTAAAACGGGACGGCACGGAAACAGTGCTGTCCCGTTTGTTCCATAGGACAGGACACCGCCATGCCATGTACGGAATTCTCGCCCTCCATCTTCACCCGACCCGTCTACGCGGACCTGGTTTCCCGGGGCGCGGCGCCCGCGATCATGCTGGCCGACGGCGATGGCGCCGAGGCTCTGATCGACCTTGTCGCCCGGGATGCCTCGGTGATGGAGCAGGCCCATGTGATGTTTATCCCCCTCGCCACGAACCATGGCGCCCGCTTGAAAGCCCTGGGCGCCCCCAGCTACCATGAAAGCCCCAGCTTCGCCGCCTGCCTGGAGCGGTTCCAGAAGGCCCTGGCCGATGCACGCATGGGCACCAGCCTCTACCTCGCGGGGACCGAGGGGTTGATTGGTCAGGCCATGGCTCTGGCCGTCGCCGCCGGTCTAGCTCCGGGGGCCATCCAGGCCGAACACCGGGGCTCCATCGCCCGGCGCATGCAATGCGTCCACTGCAAGGGGGTGACCGAGGCCGTCACCACCGACCCCTTTGTCTGCTCCCATTGCGGTCTGACCCTGTTCGTTCGCGACCATTTCTCCCGCCGTCTCGGGGCCTTCCAGGGCGTCTGCGTCGACGCCGAGACCCCGGGCATCGTGCCCCCCACCCAGGAGATCCAACCATGACCAGCCAGATGCTGCGCGTGGCCGAGGTGGAGGTCCTGACTCCCCTGGTCAAGCGGTTCCGTTTCGAACACCCCGAGGGAAAGACCTTGCCGCTGTTCTCCGGCGGCGCCCATGTGGTGGTGGAAATGGAGGATGGCGAGACCCTCCGTCGCAATGCCTATTCCCTGATTTCCGACCCCCAGGACGGATCCGGCTACGAGATCGCCGTGCGTCGGGAAGACCGGGGCCGGGGCGGTTCCCGCTTCATGCACACCAAGGTTTCCGAGGGGGATCCGCTGCGCGTCAACGCCCCGGTGAACCTGTTCGCCCTGGACCTGCGGGCGCGGAAGCACGTGTTGATCGCCGGCGGGATCGGCATCACGCCCTTCCTGGCCCAACTGCGCCAACTCACGCGACTGCAACTGCCCTTCGAACTGCATTACGCCGCCCGCTCCCGGGCCGAGGCCGCGGGTCTGAAGCTGCTGCCCCAAGCCCCCATGATCCAGGTTCATCTGTCCGAGGAGGGCAATCGCTTGGATCCGGGGGCGATCCTCGCCCACCAACCGCTCGGCACCCATGTCTATACCTGCGGCCCCGAGGGGTTGATCGTTGGAGTGGAGGACGCGGCCCAGCGCCTGAACTGGCCGAAGGACGTGTTCCATTCCGAGGCCTTCCTGTCCCCACCTCCGGGCAAGCCCTTCACGGTGACCCTGACGCGCTCCGGGCTGACCCTGACCGTCGCCCCCAATCAGAGCCTGCTCGAGGCCCTGGAGGCCGCGAAGGTGGAGATCCCCTGGAGCTGCCGGGGTGGCGCCTGCGGGCGCTGCGAGACCGAGGTCCGGTCCTGCAAGGGCCGGATCGCCCACCACGACCATTGGCTGGAGGACGCGGAGAAATCCGCCCAGACCAAGATCATGCCCTGCGTTTCGCGCTTCGAGGGCGAAGAGCTCCTTTTGGATCGATAGGCCACCGCCATGACCATGCAGTTCAATGACGAGACCTTCCGGGACGATTACACCTACCGCAATTCGCCCGAGGCCATCCGCCGCTTCCCCTTCCCCTTTGACCAGGACAGTTACATGTACTCGGTCAATCTGGAGCCCCATGCGGGCGGTCGGGAGGGCACCCCCTTCAACAAGCGCTTCGACGTGGACGAGCATTATGTCTCCGAGATGCGCGACCGGGCCATCACCCTGGCCGACGACCCGCTCCGCTGCCAATCCCTGCCCCATATGGAGCTGGCGGGTTGGGATTTCCTGGAACTGGTGATGGACTCCAAGGCCGAGGATTATCCGGACCTGTTCAGCCTGACCAAGGACGGCGACCGCTGGCATTGGGTCAACAGGCCCCTGGGGATCGAGCAGCGCTTCACTTTCCTGGACCCGACGACACTGCCTTGCGGCCCCCTGGAATACATCACCCGCCAGACCCAGGGCGACCATGCGCTGCTCGACCAGCGCGAGGGCAACCTGTGGATGGACGCGGGCATGGTGACCAGCCAGGCCGATTGGTCGCTGGATTTCGATGTGGGCATGAACTTCTTCGAGTGGCACGCTCCGGTACCCAAGGCCCACGAAATGGGTATCTTCCAGCGGGCCCTGAAATTCCTGCTGGCGCTTCCCCTAAGCAAGCCGTCGCGGCGCCTGAACTGGACCCTGACGGTCAATCCCCGCCTCGACACCAGTCCGGAGAACTACCACAAGTGGGGACCGGAAAAGCGCACGGTGACGCCGGAAAACGTCGGCGCCAAGCAGCATTTGCGGGTGGAGCTGCAAACCCTGTGGCGTCTGCCGCGCTCCAACGCCATCGCTTTCCCCATCCGGGGCTATCTGGCCTCCATGGAGGATCTGACGACCCTGCCCAAATGGGGCCGTCGTCTGCACCGTGTGCTGCGGGATCTGCCGGACGAACTGGCGGACTACAAGGGCTTCACGGTGAACCGGCCGATGATTGTCGACTACCTGTCGAAATTCGACGACGGCGTGCCCACCTCGGCGGGGATTTATCCGGACGAGACGGGACTTTAAAAGGGAAAAACCGCGGGGGCCACCCCGCACCCCCCGCCGGGGCCGAAAGGGACCGCGGTCCTTGGTGGGCATTGAGACCGGGGAGGCGTTGGAAGTCCTGGAGGACCGCGCCGCACAGGGAACGCTTCCGGACGCGGCGCATCTTGCCGGGGATGGAGACATGGACACCCTCCGCTGCCATCCCCGGTTCCGGGCCTTGGTGGAGGCGATGAGCGCCAAGGCGCGAGGCGCCGCGTCAGTCCGTCGCCCCGCTTAATTGACGATGCGTTGGACGCTCAGTTCGAACAGATGTTTTGGCTCGGCAAGTTCGGAGGCGACGGCCAGGCCATTGAGGTTCGAAAAGCCCATTTCCAGGGCCAGTTTCACTTCGTCGATGGTCTTGAGGTCCCAGACATAGCTGGCGATGCCCTGGTCCTTGGCGAAGCGGGCGAAATCGATCATCGCCCGTCCGCGGCTGGCGGTGTCGGCGCCATGGCGGCTGATGTCGTTCAGGTCCAGACCCAGCAGACGGACACCGTTCAGATACCCCTTGATGTGGTCGAACTGGTCGGGGACGGCCCGGACGGCGACGAAGCGGGACAGGCGGGTTAGGGCCGTGACGATCTGGGGCAGGCGGTTGACCGGCAGGCTGTCGAGCAATCCCACCAACTCGAAGGCCACCATTTCCTGGCGGCTCTGGTTGAGCAGGGACGAGATGAGGCTGAACATTTCGTTGCGGGCCTGACCGGTGAAGGACTTGTAGTGCAAGGGAATCAGGGTGACCGGTGGGGTTTTCTCGTCCCGCATGGCGCGCAGGTGTTTCAATGCGTCCTCGATGACCTTCTTGTCCACCTCGATCCCCAGGGGATCCAGATAGCCGCCGTTCAGCGTCCATTGGCCCGCGAAGATGCCGTAATCCGTGGTCCGATAGGGTTGGCACTGGTAGGCGAAGACCAATTGGCTGGCCGGGTTCCAAACGGGGCGATAGCGCACGGTCAGGCTTTCGTAAACCCGGGCTTGGGGGCTGACCCCGGCTCCGGCGGCCTTGCGCCGGAAGGTGCGGACGCCCACTTCCTCGGGCAGGCGTTCCTCCAGGATCCGGGTGATATTGTCGAAACTGGGAATGGTGCCCTGTTCCAATAGCTCCGATAGGGTGACCACCGCGGCTTTCACGCCGAAGCCGCGCATGTTGTCGGCCCGGTCGCCCAGCAGGCGGCGGCGGATCTGGTTGGCGATCATCTGCACCTTGGCCGCGGCTTCGTGCACGCCCAGGCCGGACAGCAGCAACAGGTAGGAATCGTCGGCCTGCCGGTAGTAGTAATCCTCGCCGGTCAGGTGCTTGCGGATGATCCCCTCGGTGATCATCATGGCCTTGGCGGCCAAGCGATCCCATTCCGGCCCAAAGGCCTCCTTCATCTCGTCCAGGCTGATCAGATGGATCTTGGAAACCGCCGAATCGCCCTGGTCCGTCAGATAGGCCTTCAGCAGTTGGTCCAAGGCGCTATGGGGCGAGGACATGCGGTTGGGATCGCGGAGGCCAGGATTGGTCCGCACAGGCTCGGAAGGGGCCAAAAGATCCGCGGCGCCACGCAATTTTCCAGCGAGCCAAGCAACGAATCCCCCCTGGGAGCTTCGCGTCGCGTTGTCGGCTTTCACCGCTTTTTCCACCCTTGCCATATGCCGCTCACCAGATGTTCCGGGGCAATCGAACACGTCCCAAGCCCATTGTCCATTGCCCACATGGACTGGACGTCATTCCATCCAAATAGCGACGGGTGCCTACAGGGGGGGCACCGACGCTGGAATTTCGTTAACCTATCGTATTCCGTCTGTTCATGCCATGGCGGAGGCTGCCGGTATCACGGTGTTAAAGGGAACGGTCCATCGAAGGTGCCAATGGGAACCGCGTGGGTCACCATGGCTGCATCCCGGGCATTCCAATGGTGCAAGAGCAGGGCGGGCGCTTCCAGGGTGAAAGTCGCCGGGGCATGGGGGTCAAGGTCCAGGGTCACCGCGTGGGCGGGGCTGGGGCCGATCACCGCGGGAACGCCATGCCACTGTGTCGAAATATGCCGATGGATATGTCCGCACAGTAGCCGAACGACCTGACCTTGGTGTCGCTCCAGAACCGTTGCCAGTCCTTCGGGGTTTTTCAGACCCATGCGGTCCATATGGGCGATACCGGTGGGGAAGGGGGGGTGGTGCAGGAACAGCACGACGGGCATGCCGATGAAGGCGGCCTCCGCCAGACGCGAATCCAGCCAAGCCAATTGATGTTCCCGGATCATACCGTGGGGAACCCCCGGTACGGTCGTGTCCAACCCCACCAGACGGAGCGTGCCCAGATCCAGGGTCACGTCCAGGGTCGGCCCCTTGGACCATTGGCCTTGGTGCGCTTCCAGGGGCGATAGGGCCGCTTTCAGACGGGCGGGGTCGTCGTGGTTGCCTGGACAGGCCAGGATGGGAAGGGACAGCGGCGCGAGCAGGGTGAGGAAATGGGCGTATTCCTCGGCCTCGCCCTGGTCGGTGATGTCGCCGGTTAGGATCAGGGCGTCGGGGGTAACGGCCATCCCGAGAAGATGCTCCACGGCTTGGGAGAAGGCCAGGGCCGTATCCACCCGCCCACCCAGGGCTTGGGTTCCTGGGGCGGTGATATGGAGGTCGGTAAGCTGGGCGATGAGCATAACAAGGTATCCCGAACGGTAAACTCGGGGGCATCATGCGCCAAAAGACCTAGGGAGACGAGTGGGGGAATACACCTCGTTTTGAAGCCGGATCACCCCCCCCCATGTCCGATCTCGGACCCCGGCCGGACTGACGGCCGGGGCCGGAAAATTCACGCCGTCAGGGAGGCGTAGGAGATCTCGTAGTCCTTATGTTCGGGCTTGCCGCCGGTCTTCTTGACCAGGGCGATGACCGCGTCGATGGACACGCCGTCGGGGACATTGGTGACTTCATAGATGATGGTGGAACCGGAGGTGGGACCGCTATCGGCCAACCGGTGGGCCTTGTCGACGAGCCCCTCGCCCGCGACCTTGACCATGAAAGACGCCATTGGCGTACTCCTTCTTCATGATGGAAACCAGGGTCTCGACCGGGGGGACGCCTTCGACGGGATGGGACCCGGGGAAGACCGCGCGGCGGCTTCCCGGACCCACCCGACTGAAGGGCGCGGCCAGAATTGTGCATAGCCGAAGGAGAGGGTCTTGGAAAGTGGGAAAAATGGGTTTGGGTCGGTCGCGGGGGTCAGGCCTGGGGACCGGTGGTCTGGCTTTCCGGCATATGGCTCAGGCGCCGGTCCACTTCGTTCGCCGTGGCGAGGACCCGCCCGGCCAGGGCCTCGGCCTCCGTTCGGATCGCCAGTCCGGCTCCCCCGGCGAGGTCGCCCCGCAAGCGGGCGCAAAGGGCGGAATCCGCCTCCAGGCCAAAGGCGGCCAGGGTTCCCTTCAAGCCGTGGAGCAGGCGACCCGCTTCCTGGAAGTCGCCCCGGGTCAGGGAAGGAAGCAGGGCCGTGGCCCGTTGGCGGAGAGATTCGGAGGCCGCTCGCAAGTAGATGGCATAGTCCTCTCCCAGGGAGGCCCGCAATTGGGCCAGGGCCTCCGGGTCGAGCAACCGCTCCGTGCGCGACAGGTCGGTGCCGGAGGAAACGGACAATTGGCTCCCCCCCAGGGGGCGGTTGGCCGCGACGTCCGCCAGCAGGTTCTTCAGTCGCTTGACGCTAAGGGGTTTGGGGAGATGTTCGTTCATGCCCGTGGCCAGGAAGCGTTCGCGGTCTCCGGGAAGGGCATCGGCGGTGAAGGCGATGATGGGCAGCGTGGCGATGGGGCGCCCATCGGGGAACAGCCGATTTTGGGGGAGATCGCGAATGGCCCGGGTCGCTTCGATCCCGTCCATCACCGGCATCTGAATGTCCATCAGGATGACGTCGAAGGGGCCGTCGGATCCGAGGCGCTCGAGGGCTTGGCGCCCGTCCCCAGCCAAGGTCACCACATGGCCTAGTTTCTCCAGGATGGCCTGGGCCAGGATCTGATTTTCCAGGATATCCTCGGCCAGGAGGATGCGCAATGGGCGGGTCGGGGTCGCATCGTCCCGCTCTGGGTGCATGGAGGATCGGTCTTCGGCGCCGCTATGGGGCACATGGTCCAGGGGGGCGAGGGGTATTTCCAGGATGAAGGTACTGCCTTCGCCGGGGGTGCTGCGGATCCGGATGTCTCCGCCCATCAGGCGGGCCAAGCGCCGGGAAATGGCCATACCCAGACCCGTGCCACCGTGGCGCCGGGTCGTCGACCCATCCAATTGCTGGAACGCGCTGAACAGGTCCTCCAACCGGTTGGAGGGGATGCCGGTGCCCGTATCGATGACCTTGATGATCAGGTGGTGGAGGTTGTCCCGTTCCCAAGCCGGTTCGGCCTCGATGCGCACGCCACCACTGTCGGTGAACTTCACGGCATTGCCAACCAGATTGACCAGAATTTGGCGCAGACGGGTGGCGTCGCCCCGGTATCCGGGCGCCAAGGCCTTGTCCAGGCGGACGGAAATGGGCAACCGTTTGGCGCTGGCCGGAACGCCGCAGAGGCTGATCACGGACTGGATTTCATGCTCCAGGGAGAAATCCCGCTCCTCCAGGGTCATCCGCCCGGAGTCGATGCGGGAAAAGTCCAGGATATCGTTGATCAACCCCAGGAGATGCTCTCCAGACCGCTGGATGGTTCGGGTATATTCCGTCTGGCGCCCGGTCAAGGGGCTTTCCATGAGCAGGCCGGTCATGCCGATGACGGCGTTCATGGGGGTGCGGATCTCGTGGCTCATGGTGGCCAGGAATTCCGCCTTGGCCCGGGCGGCGGTCTGGGCGGCATCCCGGGCGCGGACCAATTCTTCCCGGTTGGTGATCAATTCCTCGTTGGCGCGGCCCAGACGGTCCCCCATGGCCACGATCTCCCGTCCTGTTTCATCCAATTCCTGGACCTGGAAGGTGGGCGCTTCCTGGAAATAGACGCCAGAGGCGATGCCCCGGATCATGGTGTTCAGCCGTGACAACGGCCCTGCGAGTTGCCTGCTCATGCCCCGGGCCCGGATATAAAGGGTCACCAGAAAACCCAGATAAAATACCAGAAGGCCCGCGGCCATGAGGTAGCCAATGGAGGTAAACAGGGAATCCAGGGAGAGAACTTCGCCAAAGACATCGGCCCGGTTGGCGACCATCAGGAAGGTCCAACCCGTTCCGGTCACCCGGGCCCAGGAAACGAGCTTTTCCGTACCCTTCAGGGTCGTTGCCACGACACCACTGCTTTCGGCTCGCAAGGTGTCGGTGAACGTTTGGGCTGTGCCTCGGGCGAACAGATTATCGGCCGGGTCGGAGAGGGGGTCCTGGGTGATCCTTTTGCCATCGGTGGCGACCATCAGGGGGCGCACGTCCCAATCCGCGCTGGCGTATTCGGGAAGGGCCAGGATGACCCCGTTCCGGTCCAGCAGCATACCATAGGCATCGAAGGGCGGTTTCATGGAAAGGACCTGCTTAATGAAGGTCCCCACGGTTATGTCCAGTCCGACCACGGCTTCCAAGCGATCAGCCACATAGGCCGGGGCGATAACCGAGGCCATCCAGCCCCCGCCAGCCGGGTCCAGGTAGACGTCCGTCCAGACTTCTTCCCGCCCGGGATTATGATCGGAATCGGCTTCGTAATAGAAGTTGAAGGAAGGAATATCCATTTTGGGCGTGTATTGGTCGAGCACGTCGAAATAGGGATAGATCCGATTCATCGAATCCCAGGTGTTGACGTAAATCTGGTCGACCAGGGGCTCGACCTGTTGGATATCCCGCATCAGAGGATCCAGACGCGCCGAGCAAACCGCCTTGTTCCATTCCGTCTCCCCGATGGGAAGAATGCCAGAATAGAAAAGGGCGGCTTCTCCCCGCTCCCCGTCGGAGGAATAAAGGATCCCGTCCGGGGAAAGGCGAAGGCGGCTCCTTTCCTGGGGGTCGGCCAGGCAGGGGGTACTCAGGACGCGGGCGGTCTGGGCGGCGAAGACGCGGGCTTGTTTCCCGACGGAGGACAACCGCTCGGACAGAACCGAGGCCTCGCGGTTGGCTAGGATATGGAATTCGGTTTCGATGGACTGGCCAAAACTATCAAGGATTCTGCTGGTGGAGACGTGATGCGACCCGATGTAAATCGCCAGAAACACCAATTCGATGCAAATCAGGGGCACCAGAGCCGTGCGCAGATAGGAGCGCCAAATCCATTTCAGGATGGGTTGGGACGCGTCGTCGGTCGCCGCGGATGGAGTGTCCGCGTGCTCCGGCTTTCCTTCGACCGTTGGTCTGCTGTTCTCGGTCATGCGATGAGGCTCCTTGCCCCTGATCCGTCGGTGCTTGGGACGCGGGTCCACCCGGACGTCGGTGGTGGAGGAAAGGGGTGGAATGCTACCCTTGGGTTCGGAATAATCGTTTGTATGGGTTAAGCAAGTGTTATGCCATGTTTCAGGTGGGCCGCCGCGCCGGTTCCCGCTCCCCGCGCCGATTTCCGCCCGTCGAAACGCCCATGGAGAATACCGCGCTTAAGCGATAAGGTTAAGCATGGACAGAATGGATGTCAGTCTTTTGGCCGGAATACTTGGAGGTCTATCGACTCCCGTCTGGGTCTACGACCTGGACCGAGCCAGAATCATTTGGGCCAATGGGACCGCCTTGGACTTTTGGAACGCCGATGGCATGGAGGGGTTGGCGCTGCGGGACATGACTCCCCGCTCCCTCACCCATGTGGAACGTTTGGAGACCTACCGTGCCCAATTCGCCAAGGGCAAGGAGGTGATCGAGGTTTGGACCCTCTACCCGCGGGACAGGCCCGTGACCGTGCGATGCCGATTGTGGGGAATAGCGGGGCGGGGGCGAGGGTTCATGGGCGTGGAAATCCTGTCCTTCGTGGATGGCGGGACCCTGTCCGACGTTGATGGCGCGGGCCAGGGAGCCAATCTTGACCTCGCGCGCGGCGCGACGTGGATCGACATGGCGCGGGACGTGGAACTGGGGCGCGGCACGCCATCGGCGGTGTCCCTGGTCTTGGCCGATGGGACCGTGGTCGCCCAGAACGTCGCCGCGGACCGGCTTTTCGGCCGAATCGAAGGGGGGGATGGGAAGGGCGGGGCTTGGACATTCGCCAACAGGTTCGTCGACGGTGCCCAGGCCGACCTGCTGCTGGCCGAGGTCCTGGAAAAAGGGCAAGGGGCGGTTCGGGTGGTGGCGATGAACACAATTCAAGGGACGACCTTCAATGAGTTGGGAGCCCGGCGGTCGCGGGATCCGGTGACCGGCGCACCCGCGGCCTTGGTCCATGCCATCGACGTGAGCGAGCGTCTGATCCGCGAGGACGCCCTGCGGGAAAGCGAGGCGGAACAGCGCCGGTTGACCGCCGACCTGAAGGAGGCTCGGGACGTTGCCGAGCGGGCAAATGCCGCGAAATCCGAATTCCTGGCGATGATGAGCCACGAGATTCGCACCCCCATGAACGGAATCCTAGGGCTCGCCGAGCAGATCCTGGATACGGACCTGACAGACACTCAATATCGTGCCCTGACATCAATCAAGGGCTCGGCGGAAGCACTGTTGGCGGTGATCAATGATATTCTGGACTTTTCCCGCATGGAAGCGGGCCGTCTGACCTTGGAAGTGGTACCTTTCGACCTGGGGGAGGTCTGTTCCGCCGTTTTGGACCTGTTGCGTCCCGCGGCGGAGGAAAAAGCCTTGACCATTGGCCAAGTCTTGGATCCACGTCTGCCCCGCGTCGTGCTTGGCGATCCGGGGCGGTTGCGGCAGATTCTGCTGAATGTCCTGGGCAACGCCGTCAAGTTCACGGACGAGGGCGAGGTCGACCTGCTGGTGAGCCCGGGGGAGGGGCCCGATGAGATTGCTTTCGTGGTCCGGGACACCGGGATTGGGATCGCCCCGGAGGTATTGCCCAGCCTGTTCGAACGCTTCACCCAGGCCGATGTCTCGATCGTCCGCCGGTTCGGAGGGTCAGGTCTGGGGCTGACGATCTCCCGGCGTCTGGCGACCATGATGGGTGGAACGGTCACCGCGGAAAGTTCCCCGGGGCGGGGGTCGGTGTTCATGATCCGTGCCCGCTTGCCCGAAGCGGAGGAGAGCCTGGTCCGGGACCATACCATGCGCGAATCCCGCAAGCTTGTCCCGCCACGCATGCCCAATGGTCGCCCCTTTCGGTTGCTCGTGGCCGAGGATAACGCCATCAACCGGGAGGTTCTCAAGGGGTTTCTGGAACCCCATGGAGTCCGGGTCGATATCGCCAAGAATGGGGTCGAAGCCTGGACCATGGCCGACCAGAAAATTTATGATCTTATTCTTATGGATATGCGCATGCCGGAAATGGACGGTGTCACCGCGACCCAGCGAATTCGGGCGGGGCGGGGTTTGGCCCGCGAGGTTCCCATCGTCGCCGTCACGGCCAATGCCTATGCCGAGGACCGGGCGCGTTGCCTGGCCGCGGGAATGAATGCCTTCTTATCCAAACCCTTGCGCCGGGACGCCCTGTTCCAGGTCATGCACGAGATCCTGGGAGAGGCCGAGACCCTGCCGCGCGGAACCGGGAAGGCTTGGGCGGATGGGGAGGGGGCTCCCGGAGACGGGGGCCATGAACAGGAAAAGGGAAGAGTGATGGTGATCGTAGACGAAGCCCATTTGGGGGAATTGGAAGAGGACCTGGGCGTCGATGTCCTGGCATCAATGGCCGTGCGGTTCGCCGAGGCGGCCGTTGAGCGCATGACGCATCTGTCCGATGCCCTCGCGGATGGCGATGTCGCCGAGGTGGGGCGGGAGGCGCACAGTTTGAAAGGGGTCTCGGCGACCTTGGGCCTGAGCGCCGTTCGCGATTTGTCCATCGAGTTGGACACCGCCTGCAAGGCTGGCGACCTGGAGGCGGCTCGCGCGGTGGCCCAGTCCTTTCCCGATGTGATTGCCAAAACCCTCGCCTATCTGGCGGATCGATATAAGTCGCCATGATTGGCATGGAGATTGCTGGGGATGCCGGGCAAAACGCGCGGGAGTGACGCGGCGGATTTTGAAAGCGGTGGGACAATTTCCCACGAACGAGGATCGTTCGAGATGATTTATGATTAAGCCGGTCGCCTTGCTAATCGATGATGACGCGGAGATCCGGGGTATTCTCAAAGCGATCATCGTGCCTCTGAATTTCAACGCTGAGGAGCTGCCGGGCTTCGAGAACCTGCGAGACCGCGGGCCGCTCTCGGATGTGGATGTCATCTTTCTTGACTTGTCCCTGGACGATGGCGATGGCGTGGAAGTGTTGCGTTGGCTCGCCGAACAGGGATGCACGGCTGGTGTCGCGCTGGTTTCCAGTTTCGATGAACGCCTGTTGGGCACGGCGCTGAAGGTGGGGGAATCCTACGGCCTCACCATGCTTGGAGGATTGCGCAAACCGGTCAAACCCAAGGATGTGCGGAATCTGATCACCAATCGCCCCGTCCCGGACCGGGGGGTGGACGCGGATGAACTGGCCCAGGGTATCGAAGACCGGGAATTGGTTTTCTACTACCAACCCAAGGTAGAAATCGCGTCGGGTCGGGTGACGAGCGCCGAGGCTCTGGTCCGGTGGAACAGTACCCGCCGGGGGCTGGTTTTCCCCGACAACTTCATTGGTCTGGCCGAAAGCAGTGGTTTAATGCCGTCCATGACGGACCTGCTTTTGGACCAAGCCCTCGCGGACAGGTTAATCTGGGGAAAAGACGGATTTACCACCGCCGTGGCGGTGAACCTCTCGGCTTCGGCCCTGGTGGACCTGGATCTGCCCAACCGGATCGGGGAAAAGCTGCGAAAATGCGGGACACCAGCGGACGCCGTGATCCTGGAAGTGACCGAAGCCACGGCCATGCGCGACACCAGGGCCAGCATGGATGTGTTGACGCGTTTGCGGATCAAGGGCTGCGGCGTGTCCATCGATGATTTCGGGACGGGGTATTCCTCGCTGGCCGAATTGCACCGTTTGCCCTTTTCCGAATTGAAAATCGACAGATCGTTCGTCATGGAAATTCACAGGGATCGGGATTCACGGGTGATCGTCGACGCCATCATCAAGATGGCCCATGCCCTGGATTTAAAGGTCGTCGCCGAAGGCGTGGAGACCGCGGAGCATCTACGCATTCTCGGAGAATTGGGGTGTGACATCGCCCAGGGCTATTTCTTCAGTCGCCCCGTTCCGCTGGATAAATTCGTCGCTTTTATGAAAGACCACGATGTCAACCAAGCCCGTTCCGTTTCTTAGACGAAAGGGCCGGGGACATCGGAAATCGTTGGAGCGATTGGAGAGTCTCGGACTTTGAAGACCTGACTGGTCAGGTCCGAAAGGTGGTGCCCCCGGGGAGACTCGAACTCCCACTCCCGTAAGGGAAACAGATTTTGAGTCTGCCGCGTCTACCGATTCCGCCACAGGGGCACCGCAGCTTTCCGGCGCGAGGACGGGATCATGGCGATCTCCCTGGGCGCCGTCAATTGGAAAACGGCGATAGGGCCAATCAAATCCGCTTCGTTGACGGAAAGCGTCTCCCCATCGACGAACCCACGGGGTATGGTAAGATTTCCCATTTGTTTCCCCTTCCCAGGTTTCGACATCATGCGTTTCTTGCCAATTCTTGCCCTTATGCTCATCGTGATGTCGGCTTTTGGCCTTTATGCGAAGGCCGTGACATCCGATGACCGGTTCCGGCAAGCCCAGGCGGCTCTCGAGGCCGGGGATCCCGCGGCGGCGGTGGCTCTCTGGCGTCCCCTGGCAGAAGCCGGGGATCCCGATGCCATGTACCGTCTGGGGCGCGCCTTCATGTATGGCGACGGGGTGGTCGTGGACTATGCCGCCGCGCATGATTGGTTGGGAAAGGCCGCGGAGGCCGGGCAGGCGGCCGCCCAGAAGGAATTCGGCAAACTCTATGACCGGGGATGGGGTGTGGACAAGGACCTGTCGCTTGCCCTGGAATGGTATCAAAAGTCCGCCGATCAAGGCTATTCCGAAGCCCAGCACAACCTTGGCGCCATGGCTTATTTTGGTATGGGGCGGCCCAAGGATCTTGCCCAGGCCGCCGTCTGGTATCGCCGGGCCGCCGAACAGGGTTTGGCCGTCTCTGAATTCAGTCTCGCGACCCTTTTGCTGGAGGGGGAAGGGCTCGTCCGCGATCCCGGAGAAGCCGCGGAATGGCTGGAAAAGGCGGTGGCGCAGGACTATGCCCCCGCCATGCTCAACTTGGCCGATCTGCTTTTTTCCGGCGATGGCGTGGCCAAGGACCCGGAGCGGGCGAAGGCGTTGTTGAACCGGGCCGCCACCCTGGGCCAACCCCAGGCCCGATTCCGGTTGGGGCTTCTGGCCCTGGCCGACGGGGATGCCACCAAGGCCGATCCGGTCGGGGCCTTGGTCTGGTTCACCTTGGCCGCGGACCTGGATCATGGGGACGCGGTGGCGGTGGCAAAGCGGCTGTCCCAAGGGATGTCCTCCGATGACCGCGAGGCCGCTCGCGCCCAGGTGGTTGCCTACCGAAAGGCACATCCCATTCCTCGGTGATTTTCTTCTTCCTGGCCTATGAATTGCACAGTTGTCTCGCTGGTGTTGGAGCAATGAGCGAATTGTTGGTTGGATAACGGTACTTAAGTCTCAATTTTTGCGACTTAAGTACCGTTGCCCTTTTCTGAATGGCTCTATTCATAAATCGCATTGATGCGGACGATCATGCCCCCATCGCGGCGCGCAGGCAGTAGCGGGGGGTTGGATTGGAGTGCAGGGCGATGAGATGGAACCACTTGAGATACGATCCCAGATAGCGGGTAGC
>JAIOYK010000078.1 GCA_021741145.1 Rhodospirillum sp.
CGCTACCCGCTATCTGGGATCGTATCTCAAGTGGTTCCATCTCATCGCCCTGCACTCCAATCCAACCCCCCGCTACTGCCTGCGCGCCGCGATGGGGGCATGATCGTCCGCATCAATGCGATTTATGAATAGAGCCTTTCTTTTGGTGGACAGGCGTCCGCGATCCTACCCGCCCGGATGGGATCCTCGGGATCGGTGCCTGACCCAGCGGCGGATTCCGCGGTTCGCCTCCGGGGCCGAGGGAGGGGCCCGAGGGAGGGGTCCGAGGGAGGGGCCCGAGGGAAGGGCCCGAGGGAAGGGCCCGAGGGAAGGGCCCGAGGGAAGGGCCCGAGGGAAGGGCCCGAGGGAGGGATTGACCGCACGAAGGGGTATGGGCACCATCGCCGCGGGGGACGTCCCGCGTCCCTGGACTCGGAACCGGCTTCGGTTCAGGTCCCTCTCCAGGAGACTGGCCCATGTTCGTTCCGCTTCGCTTTCTCGCCATGGCCGCCCTGGCGGTTCCCTTGGCCCTGCTGTCTCCGCTTCGGGTGCAGGCCCAGGACCTGTCGGATGAGGAGGTGGAGGAAGTTCATGACTTCATAATGGGGAACATCGTGTTCATCCTGTTCCACGAATTTGGTCACGCGCTGATTTCCGAACTCTCCCTGCCGGTGCTGGGGCGGGAGGAAGACGCGGTGGACGCCTTGGCCACGGTCCTCCTCCTGCCCGATGATCCCTCGGAAGAAACCGACCAGATGGTTATGGACGCCATGGATGGCTGGTTTCTGTCGGATGACTATATGGTCAACGAGGGAGAGGATCCGATCATGTGGGATGAACATGGTCTGGACCTGCAGCGGGCTTATCAAGTGGCCTGCTTGATCTACGGCTCGGACCCCGATGGGTTCTCCGATCTGGCCGATTCCGTGGAACTCCCCGAGGACCGCCGGGAAACATGTCTCGACGACTGGGACCAGGCCCAGAGTGCCTGGTTTGGTCTTCTCGAGCCGCATATCCTCGACGAGGGCGTCCGGAGCAAGGGAATCCAGGTTATCCACGAGCCCGCGGCCCCGGGACTGGAGGAGGCCGCGGATTTCCTGCGGGAGACCGAGCTTATCGAGGTCATGGCCACGGAAGTGCTCTCCCGATTCGATATCCCCGAGCGGATCACGGTGGCCACGACATCCTGTGGGGAGCCCAACGCCTTTTGGGACGCGGAGGAGGCGCGGATCACCATCTGTTATGAGTTGGCGGACTTCTATCGAGAGCTGATCATCGAGGATATCAAGAACCGCTCCCCATAGGGGTCCATCATTCGCGACGATTCCAATACAGTGCAAAAAATTTGTCGATAAAGAGTCGCGAAACCTTAAGTGCCCTGCCGAGACCCGGCACCCTATCGTGCCGCATCAATACGGATTGTGGTCCTTGGGGGTGTGATATGTCCTTGCGCTATCGGTTTCTTGGCTATGTGGCCGTCATTTTCAGCCTGAGTATGGGGGCATTGATTCTGATCTCCACCCTGGTTGGGACAGAGAATACCACGGGACTGACCCTGGACGATCTCCAGACCGAGGCCGCGGAGAACGCGGAGGTGGTCCGGGATCTGTTAGGCAATGCCCTTTCCGTGACCCAGTTCCTGGCGCGAGCCGCCTCCGGGATGGTCGCGGATGGCGCGCCCGAGCGGGCGGTCATGGGGGGATTGGTCCGCGATGCCCTGGGGTTGAACGCGGCCTTTTTCGGCGGGGGGACCGCTTGGGATTTGGGAGCCTTCGATGGCCGCGATGGGGAGGGCAAGGCATTGCCCTATACCGATGCCACGGGGCGCTTTGATCCCTATTTTTTCAAAACCGAAGCCGGAGGGGTGGACTGGGAGCCTCTGGTCATGGACGACTCCGGGGACGTGGAATCCTGGTACGGTCTGCCCATGCGGGAAAAGCGAAGCACGGTTACCCTCCCTTACGTCTATCCGGTGAATGGCAAGGAGGTCTTGATGGCCACGGCGGCGTCCCCGGTGATGAATGCCAGGGGGAAAGTCCTGGGCGTGGTGACCATCGACGTGGCCTTGCGGAGTATTCAGGGCGCCCTGGCCGATGTCCGTCCCTTTGGAACCGGTTGGGTGGCGGTCCTGTCCCCCGACGGCAAATGGGTGGCCCATCCGGATGACAAAAAACTCGGCACCCTGGTCGAAGACCCCACTCTGTTGGGGCTGCTGGCCGGCGGCACCGCGGGTCGGGAGCAGCGGGCGGAAATGACAAACCCCGCCAATGGGGAGACCCTCTTGGTCATTGGCCTGCCCATTGAATTCCGGGACGTACCGGAACACTGGACCCTCGTTCTGGCGGCGCCCAAGGCGGTGGTTCTGGCCCCCGTAACCGACATGCGGAATTTGCTGGTTCTGGCGGGGATGGGGCTGCTTGTGCTCGGGCTCGTGGTGATGTGGGGCATGAGTGGCGCCTTCGTTGGCCCGATCACCCGCATGACCGAGGTCATGCGGCGATTGGCTTTGGGCGAGGAGGGCGTGAGCGTGCCCGACCGGAACCGGCGGGATGAATTGGGCGCCATGGCCGCCGCGGTGCAGACCTTCAAGGAACAGGCCGCGGAGAAGCTGAGGCTGGAGGCCCGGACGGTACGGGCCGAGGAGGACGCCAAGAGTCGACGCCGGGCCGAACTGGTCGCCGTCGCTGATCGGTTCGAGGCGGAGATCAATGGCATCGTCAAGGACCTGGGGCGCGCAGTTACGGAAATGAGCTCTGTCTCTCGATCGGCGTCCCAGCAGGCCAAAGACAACGCGGAAGCCACCAGCGGCGCGGCGCATACCGCGGACGTCATGGCCGAAAGCGTCGCCACCGTGGCGGCCGCGGTTAATCAGCTCATGGCTTCGATCACTGAAATCAGTGTCCAGATGGCCAAGGCGAACGGCATCGCGGAGGAAGGGAGCGACCGGGCCCGGTCCGCGGTCGAGAAGGTCACTGGTCTGGTGGATGGCGCCAATCGGATCGGCGACGTGGTCACCCTGATCACCGATATCGCCAGTCAGACAAACCTTCTGGCGCTCAACGCCACCATCGAAGCCGCCCGGGCGGGAGAGGCGGGCAAGGGCTTCGCCGTGGTCGCCCATGAGGTCAAGAACCTCGCCACCCAAACCGCCAAGGCCACCGAACAGATCGCCCAGCAAATCACCGCCATCCAGGAAAGCACCACGATCGCCTCCCGGGAGATCCAGGGCGTGGCCGAGGTTATCGAACGGATCGGTGAAATCAATGCCGCCGTGGCGGCCGCGGTCGAAGAACAGAATGCCGCGACCGGTGAAATCAATCATTCCGTCAGTCACGTGTCCAATGGAGCGGAGGAATTGTCGGGTGTTGTCAAGCAAGTTTCTACCCATACAATTAAAAATGGCCAAGTGTTGGACGGTATGGGGCGGGATTTGGGGGCGTTGAACGACCGCTTCACCCAGTTGGGGGAGCAGGTCGATGTCTTTACCGGCTCCTTGAAAGTTGCGTGAGGCGGTTTGTTACAGGGAATGTTCCCGGCGGAGTTTGGCGATGCGTTTGCCCAACTCCGACAGGGATTGGGCGACCACCAGGGGAATGCGGTTGACCAGGGGATCCAGGTCGGCGAACCGCCCGTCCCGGGCCGCGTCCTCCGCCTCCCGGGCCAAGGCGCGCAGGCGGGGTAGGGCCAAGGAGCCCGAAGCACTGGTCAACCGGTGGGCCGTGTCGATCAGACTGTCCATGCCACCCTCGCGCAGGTGGTCGCGCAAGGATTGGGCCATGCCGGTGCCCTGGGATTCGAAAACCGTCACCAGATCCATGACTCCGTTGATCCCGAAAACCTCCAGATAAGTGGTGATCATCTCTCCGTCCACCAGGGGATAGACGTCCTCCGACGCCGAGGGGCTCGGGGGTGGATTGGGGGATTGGGGCTCCGATGGCGGGGCCGCGCGCGCTTCTCCGGGGCTGGCGGGGGCGGGGGCGGGGGCGCCGAGGCCGTCGGCCTCGAACAGGTCGGCGAGTGCCCTGTAGAAGGCTTCCATGTCGAGGGGTTTATGGAGGACGCCATCCATGCCCGCCGCGCGGAACTGGGCCGCGTCCTCCGGCAGGACATTGGCGGTCAGGGCCAGGATGGGCAGGGTCGCCTTCACGCGATCCGCCAGGGCGCGGATCCGCCGGGTGGCTTCCAGCCCGTCCATGCCGGGCATGCGTGAATCCATCAACACCAAGTCAAACTGGTCCATCGCCAGGGCCGCGACCGCGGCGGCCCCATTGCCCACCGCCCGCACCCGGTGCCCATCCCGTTCGATCATGCGGGTCAGAATCGTCCGGTTCAAAGCCACGTCCTCGGCAAGGAGGATCCGCAGGGGCCGCCTCCGGATGGGGGGCTTGAGGGGAGCCTCGCCTTCCGACCGGGGGATGTCCGCGGGAATATCCAGGTCCAGGGTCAGGGTGAAGGTACTGCCCCGGCCCTTGGTGGCGGCGACGGTCAACTGGCCCCCCATGGTTTCCGCGAGGCGACGGCTGATGGTCAAGCCCAGGCCACTGCCTCCCACACCCCGGGAGACCAGGGGATCGACTTGAGAGAAGGGGTCGAAAATGGCCTCGTGCAGGGCTTCGGGGATACCGATGCCCGTGTCGGTGACGGCGAAACTCAGGCGGACCCGCGCCGGGAGCATGTGCTGGACCAGACGGACGTCGAGGGCAACCGATCCGGCGGCGGTGAACTTGATGGCGTTGCCGATCAAGTTGAGCAGGATCCGCCGCACCGCGGGAACGTCGATGGACAGGATCGGGGGGAGACTGGGGTCGACCGCCGCGGTCAGGGTCAAGCCCTTGGTTTCCGCGGCGCCAGCCATGATGACCATGACGCCGTCGACCAGGACCGACAGGCGCGCCGGTTCCGGGGCGGGGTCGAGCTTGCCGTCCTCGACCTTCGCCAGATCGATGATGTCGTTCAACACGCCCATCATGGTGTGCCCGGCCTCGTGGATGGTTTTCAGGAACAGGGCCTGTTCCTTGTTGTCTGGACCGTCGGTGTCGGCCAACAGTTGCGAGGCGCCAAGGATGCTGGTCATCGGCGTGCGCAACTCGTGGCTCATGGTCGCGAGGAATCGGTACTTGGATTGGGCGGACCGCTCGACCTGGGCCTTGGCTTCGGCCAAGTCCCGCTCCAGCGCCATTTCCCGGTCAATGGGGCGGCAGAGGCCCAGCCAGCCCCCGGTCGGGTCGCCGGGAACCAACGGGACGGCCCCGCACAGGAACCAAGGGCCAAGGGGCGCGGTGGCCGGGGGAAGGTCCCGGTCCGGGAAAAGGGGAACAACCGGCGCTTGGGATCCATCCCGGGGCGCGGGACAGGGAAGGCGTGCCCGCCAGACCAGATTGGAAAAGGCCTCGCCGGTGGCCAGGGCGCCGCGGATGGCCCCCTGATCGGCTCGGATCCGGTCATCCATCAAGTCGGTAAAATGGCGACCCGTGATCGTTCCGAGAACCGAAGGGGCGGGCGTCAGGCCTGGGGTATCGGAGGGGCGCAGGCATCCGGCGTCGTCTAGGGCCCAAACCCATTGGTCGTCGATGGCCAAAAGGCGGAGAAGAGGATCCTCACCGGTCATCCGTGGAGTCCGGACCTACGGGACTTCTGTCCCCCAGGTGGTCGGCGATGGTCTCGCAGAACAGACGCAGGACAAGGGTGTCGGCCTCCGACAAGGGGGGGAGATCTCCGTCGGTTGTCAGCACCAGACTGATGGGGTGACCATCGGCGGGACTCTCCACCCGGACCCCGACATGGGCTCCGCCAAGGGAATGAGCCGTCTCCGTGGTTGGAGGAAGGGTCCGCAATCGGTCCCAGGTGGCTTGGCCAAGACCCTCCCGGGGATCACCCATCACCGCGATGGAACCGAGGTCACCCCAGGACGCCAGGACCCGTGGCGCGGACTCCCCGGACTCCCCCTCTCTCAGGCAGAGGGCACCGGTGACGGGGCGGTCCAACTGGATGGCGATCCGCTCCAAAAGGATATCGGAAAAGACCGTCGCCTCTGGCGCCTTGAAAGTCTGGGCCGCCGCGCCCAGCAGGCGGCGCAAGGCCAGTCGGTGGGATTGGAGCGCACGGATCTGTTCGAAGGACCGAAGGGACGACACCATCATGGTATAGAGCTTCGACAAAGTCAGTTCGGTCTTGGATTTGTAGTCGTTGATGTCGTAGTCGACGATCAGGTCGTGTTCCGGCGCCTGACCCGGCTGGCCCGTGCGCAGGATGATCCGGGTGGTCTGGTTGGCCAAACGGTCACGGGTGAAGCGCACCACCCGAAGCCCGGCGTCGTCCGTCTCCATGACCACATCGAGCAAGATGACGGCAACCTCCTCCAAGGTCTCCAGGAGGGCCATGGCCTCGACCGCGGAATAGGCGCTGGAGAAGGCCAAGGGGCGTCCGCGAAAGGTGAAGCTGTCCAGGGCCAAGCGGGTGACGCTGTGGACTTCCTCGTCATCATCGACGATTAGGACGGGCCACGGACGGGGCGGGGGCGGGGAAGCCAATCCATCGCCTTCGCCGAAGTCCTCCTCCTCCATGAAAACGAGGTCGTCCTCGTCCTCGGATTCCACGATGGGTCTCTCCTCGTCTCGCGATATATCCAATCTGGTCATCCCTTGGACGGCCGGGGCAACCGGATTCTTGAATACGGGTTCTAAAACAGCCGCCCTCCATTGGGAACGGGTTTGTCCGGGGACAAAAGAACAGGCTCGCCATCGTCGTCGGGCACCCCGACCACAAGGCATTCGCTCATGACTTTACCGATTTGCTTGGGCGGGAAATTGGTGACCGCCACGACCTGTCGGCCCACCAGCTCCTCGGGTGTGTAGTGGCGGGTCAATTGCGCGGAACTTCGCAGGATTCCCAAATCACCGCCGAAATCCACCTTGAGCTTGATCGCGGGTTTGCGCGCTTCCGGATAGGATTCGGCTTCGACCACCCTGCCCACGCGGATGTCCACCTTCTCGAAATCGGCGTAGCTGATGGGCATGGACAAAGACTCCTGACTGATCTCACGTGACGTTAGCCTATACGACCTGGACGAAGGGCGAAAGACCTGTTGGTGGCACTAACCAAAGAGTGTGATTTTGGGTTGAAATAGAGGGTTTGTCTTGTTATCGAAATAGAATGATTGACTGACTCGAGCGGACAGGTGAAGAAAAAGTCCCCGTCCAAAGGAAAAGCCCACGTTCGAAAATCGACCGTGGGCTTCGCATGGATCGGCCTTTCGCCGTGGCGGGGCCGCGCACATTGAACCGTGCGTCTCTCTTACTTTGAGGCTGGGGCCTTGGGAGTGGCTGCCTTCACGGAGTCCTGCTGCTTTTCCATCAGGGTCTTGGCTTCTTCCATGGCCGCGGAGATGCGGCCATTCAACAATTCGAAGACCTCGGTGTTGGATTTGGCCATCATTTCAGCCAATTCGCGCATGTTCGCGATGGTCTTCTCAAAGCTATCCTTCACCAATTCGGTCTGCTTGCCGAACTTGTCTTGGGGCGCGTCGGGGCCGGTCAGGTCCTGGGCGACGGTTGCGGCCTCTTCCATGGACTGGCGCAGGATCTCGGCCTGGCGCTTCATGATCGCCTGCATGCCTTCGACGGCCAGCTTGTTGGCCGAGGTCAGGGCTTCCAGATTGCGGCGTTGGCTGGCGACGATGGTGTCCACGTCAATACCCGGAACCTTCATGTCGGTCAGATACTTGGAAAAGTCGAAATCAAAGAAATTCTCGGGTTGCTTAGCCATGGTTTTCTCTCTCCCTGCGTTTGGTGGACTTTAGGTCCAGCCTGAAAGCGACTTGATGGCGGGTTCCCTAATTCGAGAAACAGTTCATGTTCCCTCGAATTCTACCCTTGGTCGCGACCGTATGGATCGGTCGGGGTGAAGTCAACGCGTTATTTCGCGCTGCGATATCAACTGATTGTCGTGGGTGCTTCAGGTGCAACAGGCCCCGGGCGGGGTATCCTGGGAATTCGAGTCGTCCGCCTTGCGCGCCATTCTGGAAAACAGGGAATTCGCGGCGCTCTCCGCCCTGTCCAATGCTTTGTCGAGGGCGGCCATGGTCTTCGCCATGTCGGGGCTGTCGTCGGAGAGCCAGATCCGCAGGATGTAAAGGAACAAGGCCGACAGGCCCTTGACGCGCAACAATCCGGTGAAGCCCGAGGCGCCGACACCAGCGGCTTCCAGGGTCATGGCCATGGAGTGGGCCAGGTCCATGGCCGCGGTCAGTCCAAGAAGGGGGTCGCCGGCGCAGGCCGGGGGAAGGGCGGCGACAGCTTCCTTATGGGGGGCCAGGGCGTCCAGACGGCGCATGATCAGGTCGAAGAGCCGGTCTCGGACCGTTTCCTCGGGATCAAGCTCCACGCCATCCTCCAGGATCCGGGCGTCGACCCGTTTCCCCCAGGCCGCCAGGATCGCGGTCCGGGTGGGTGCCAGGGACAGGACCCGGGCCAGGGGCATATCCAACTCCTCGGCCACTCGGGCCAGAGTTCCCTTGGTCCAACCCACCGTACCCGCCAATCTCAAGGCACCATCCAGGATCCGGTCGAGGTCGGCGATGTCATGTTCCGTGGACGAGCCGGTGGTTGAGCCGGTGTTTGATGGGGTAGGGGACGAAGCCGGATCGTTGGTCATGGTCTGGAGCGCCTCATGAAGGGGGTCAGGACGCGAGGTCCCGGGACCGATCCGCGGCCGCGGTGACGGCGTCGCGTAGAGCCTTGGGGAAGGCGGTGTCGTCCATCAGAACCGCCAGGGCCGCGGCCGTGGTCCCATTGGGGCTGGTGACGTTTTTCCGCAGGGTCGCGGGATCCTCGGGCGCTCCGGCCATCAGCGCTCCGGCGCCGGATACGGTTTGGCGGGCGAGGCGGGCAGCCAGGGCCCGGGGCAGTCCCTGGGCCTCGCCAGCCGCGGCGAGGCATTCGGCCAGCAGGAAAACATAGGCCGGGCCGCTGCCAGACACCGCGGTGACCGCGTCCATCAGGCCTTCATCCTCGATCCAATCGACCAAACCGACGGCGCCCATCAGAGTCTCGCAGGTGGCGCGGGCGTCGGTGGAGACCTTGTCGTTGGCGAACAGGACGGTCATGCCCGCGCCCACCGCCGCGGGGGTATTGGGCATGGCCCGGACCACCGCGGCGCCGCCCCCGAGGAGGTTGTCCACCCCTTCGCTGGTCTTCCCCGCGGCAACCGACAGGAAGACGGTGCCCTTGGCCGCCAGGGTGGCATAGGGGGGCAGGGCTTCGGCCATCATCTGGGGCTTCACGGCGAGGACGCAGATATCTGGCGCCGGATCCAGGGTCAGGGCATCCGTCGCCTCCACCCGGGACACACCATTGGGCAGGTCGGATTGACCTGGGTCGACGACCCAGACCGAGGCCGGATCCAAACCCCGGGCCAACCAGCCGGCAAGCATGGCTCCGCCCATCTTCCCACAGCCGATCAACAACAGGCGGGTGCTCGCCAGGGTTCCAGATGTCATGGGACTTAGGCCTCTCCGACCGTTTCGAGCAGGGCGGCGTCGATGGCCTCCTGGGCACTCTTGCCGCCCCAGATTGCGAACTGGAAGGCCGGGTAGAAGCGTTCGCATTCCCCAACGGCGATGTCCACCAGTTCCTCCACGCCGGTCCGGGACAATTCCTGGCCGGACAGAAGCACCGTATGGCGGAACATGGGAATGCCCGTTTCCGACCACAGGGCGTAATGCCCCAGCCACAGACGTTCGTTCAGCAGGGCCAGAAGCTCCAGGATCTCGCCCCGGCGGCCCCGGGGGGCGCGCATGTCGAAGGCGCAAGAGAAATGCAAGGCATCCAGATCCTCCGACCAGGCGAAGAACAGGCCGTAGTCGCACCAGTGACCGGGCACTTCCACGGCCATTTCACGGTCGCCCCGCCGCTCGAAGGTCCATTCCTTGTAGGCGGCGATGGACTCAATCAGGTCGATGGGATTGGGAGTGGCCTCGTCCATCAAGGCCGTCGTCGTCGTCATGCCCATTCCTCCGTCACGGTTGGTGGCGCGGTCCGCCGGGCCTGGCTACGGGGCGGAGAGAGGGACGGGCGGCGGACCTCCGGAAAACCGGGGAGCCGCCTGGAAACACGTCGCCCGCCAACACAATGCCGTTTCAATGGACCGTTTCGATAGTCCCAAACCATGCGGTTCGATAGTGCCGAACCATGTGGTCATGAAAACGAAATATTGTGTTCGTCTATCCTCATTTCGCACCAAAGGTAGTCTGCCAAGGGGAGCGCCTGGGCGCAAGGGGTATCGCTTTGGCTTTTTGCGGTCGCGAAAGCGACACGCGGTGGCTTTCGCGCGGTCGTGAAAACGCGCGGAGAGGCCCTATTCCTCCGCCTTATTCCTCGGTCGTGGGGGAGGGGGCGTCACTCTTCGGCGCGGGGGTGTCGGCTTTTTTCGCTGGTCGCGACTTGGTCGGCGTCGGAGTCCGGCGGGCCCGGCTGGGGGCGGGCTTGGCGGCCAACTTGGCTTCCAGGTCGGCCACCTTTTTCTCCAGGTCTTCCTGCTTGGCGCGGGCTTCCGAGGCCATGGCTTGGACAGAGTCGAATTCCTCGCGCGTCACCAGTTCCATGCTGGCGACCATGCGCTCCATGCGCTGGCGCACCAGCACCTCCACTTCGCCCCGCAGGCCGCTAAGGGCACCCAGGGCGCCGCCGGCGACGCGCGACAGGTCGTCCATCAACCGGTTTCCGGCGCTCATGATCGTTACTCCAGCCATGGTCAAGTATGATTAAGCGTGCGCCCTTTCATCAAAGGCGCGCATGGGACTAAGTATGGAGTGCGTGGCTTCACGATGCAACCCGAGTCATGCGGGCGTTCAGGGCGGGCGTTCAGGGCGGGCCGTCTGGGGGGTGACGGAGAGGCGTGTCGGGGAGTATAAGCGGACCCCGCACTCTGGCGAAATGGGTCGGAGGTGGTTTGTCCAGGGAGGGTCCCCATGATCATCGTTACCGGCGGCGCCGGGTTCATCGGTTCCAATCTCCTCGCGGCCCTGGAAGACCGGGGCGCGGGGGACTTGATCCTGGTCGATCGCCTTCGGGATGGGCTGAAATGGCGCAATGTGGCCAAGCGGACCCTAGCCGATATCGTCCGGCCCGAGGATTTGTCCGACTTCCTGGAATGCCATCGAGGGGATGTGTCGGCCATTCTGCACATGGGCGCCATTTCCGCGACGACGGAAACGGACGTCGACAAGATCGTGGCGAATAATTTCCGCCTGTCCATGGACCTGTGGGACTGGTGCACGCGCAATCGAACCCGCTTCCTCTATGCCAGCAGCGCGGCGACGTATGGGGACGGGTCGGGTGGTTTCGACGATGATTTTACCGCCAGCGCCCTGGCCAAGCTCCGTCCCCTGAATGCCTACGGTTGGTCCAAGCACCTGTTCGACCGTCGGGTCCGCGCGATTCTAGACGCCGGCGGTCCCCGCCCCCCCCAGTGGGCGGGGCTCAAGTTCTTCAACGTCTACGGTCCCAATGAACGGCACAAGGGGCCGCAAAGCAGCGTGGTCAACCAGATCCACCCCGTGGCCAAACGCGGGGAGGCGTTCCCGCTGTTCAAGTCCCACCATCCCGACTACGCCGATGGGGGCCAACTTCGGGATTTCGTCTGGGTGGGCGACGTGGTGGATGTCATTCTCTGGCTTCTCGACACACCCGACGTGAGTGGCCTGTTCAATCTGGGCACCGGTCGGGCGCGTGGCTTCGTTGATCTGGCTCGCGCGGTCTACACCGCGCTGGGCAAGGATCCGATGGTCACCTATCGGGACATGCCCGAGGCGATCCGGGACAAATACCAGTACTTTACCCAAGCCAACATGGAGAAGCTCCGCGCCGCGGGCTATCCGGGCCAATCCACGCCCCTGGAAGAAGGGGTGCGCCGCTATGTCCAGGACTATCTGGAAAAGGATGACCCGTTTCGCTGAGCAAGAGCGGCGGGGCGGCGGGGTTCGCCGTCAGGTCCACCTTGGACCATGGTCCAAGACAAACGTCTTCCCCGCATTGCAGGGTCCTGTCACGCCATGCGCCCTCCAACGTCAACCCATCCCGAGGACGAGACCGGCTTGGTCCTGTTCGAATCCGCCAGCCCCATGTCCCTGCGGGACTCCCGGGCGCGGGTTGGGATGGAGGCTACCCTTTGGGGCGATCCCCATGCCCGGGATCTGGCCGTCGACGCCCTGCGCGAGCCGGGGCGAAGCCTCGTTTTGTCCGTTCGCGCCGCTTTGTCGGGACTCCTGCCCGATCTGATCGTGGCCTGGATCCTGGCGGAGGCTCCGACCCTGGCCAGCCGGACCGACGATCTTTGGGCGGTGACCCAGGAGGCTCTGGTGAATGCCGCCCTGCATGGGAATCTGGGGTTACCGTCCCACCTGGATCCCGCGAAGGACCTGTGGGTGGACATCGAGGCGCGTCTGCGGACGGTTCCCTATAACCGTCGCTTGGTGGTCGTCGGACTCCATCGCCGGGGGGGGCATCTGGACCTGACCATTCAGGACGAGGGGAATGGCTTCGACCCCAAGGGCGTGGCCCTGCTTCCACCCGATACCCTGTCTCTGTCCGGACGGGGATTCGCGCTGATGGCCCGTTTCTCCGATGGCGTCGACCATGAGGACGAGGGGCGGCGCCTGCGTTTGCGGTTTGATTGCCCCACTGTCGTGGACGCACCCCTGGGGCGGGGTGAGTTGGTGTTGATCGCCGATGACGACGAGATCGTGCGGAATGTGCTCAAGGGGTATCTCGCCAAGGGGGGAGCCTATCGATTCGTGGAGGCCAGTGATGGCGCCATGGCCCTGGAGATGGTCCGGCGGCTGAAGCCGGACCTTCTGGTGCTCGACATGCGCATGCCCCACATGGATGGGTTGGAGGTCATCGAGATCCTGCGCGCCGATCCGGAATACCGGGATTTGCCCATCATGGCCGTCACCGCGGCCCAGGAACGGGAGGAGCGGAACCGGATCCTGAGGGCCGGGGCCTCGCGCATTTTCAATAAGCCCGTGGACGGTCCCCTTTTCGCCGAACTGGCCCGGTCCATGCTTGAGCATGGTGCCCTGCTGCGGAATTTACGGGACTACCACGAGCGAACCCAGCGGGAGTTGGATCTTGCCCATGGAGTCCAGCTTTCCCTGTTGCCCACCGAGGACATGAAGGCCCAGGTGGCCGAACGCCATGGGTGTCTCATCCAATCCCATTACGAATCCTGTGGGGAATTGGGGGGCGATTATTGGGGTTTGCGGGACCTGGACGAAAACCGGATCGCGGTGTTCACCGTGGATTTCTCCGGCCATGGCGTGGCGCCCGCCTTGCAAACCATGCGCCTCCACACCTTCCTTCGGGATGCCCGCGCCCCGGCTGACGATCCGGCCCAAGTGTTGGCGGAACTGAACCAATTCCTGGTGGAAGTCCTGTCCGTGGAGAATTTCGCGACCATGTTCTATGGGGTGATCGATTTCGCGGCCGATACCTTGACCTACGCGGCCGCGGCGGCGCCCCCGCCCCTGATTGGCGTGAAGCGGACGGAAAAGGTCGCCCGGGGCAATGGCGAAGGACTGCCCCTGGGCATCCTGGAGGACACGGACTATGACATGCGGGTCATGGCCTTCCCACCGGGTTCCATTCTGTTTCTCTATAGCGACGCGCTCTATGAAACCCCCTTGCGCCCGGCCGGCGAACCCTGGGAGATCGAAGGGGTGGAGCGGGTTTTTTCCGGACGGTTGTCCCGCCTGTCTCGGCGCCAGGGGCTGGAGAGGATGGTCCATGCGTTCCACGCTCGGGCTCCCCGAAACCTGCCCGATGACCTCACCTGCCTGTGGATCGAGCGGTAGCGGGTCCTCGCTGTCTTTCTTGCCGTGAAAATGGACAGGCCCTGTTCCGGGATTTCCGGGCGCTCCTGTTTGACCGGAAGGGGGCGGGGGGCGTTTTGTGCTTCGCACAAAAAATAGCCATGTGGAATTCGCTGGCTAGAAAGTAGCTTTTTGCATTGACGTGGGATTATGTACGTACAAAATGAACCTGCCCGCGTCATCGATCCACGGGCGGCGCCACGGGGTGGGCATCAAGGATAAGGGATGAGGTCGTGAGGGACTTGCCGATCATCGACGTGACGGACCTGCGGTCGGGGGATCAGGCGCGCAGGGTGGCCGTGGGGCGAAAGATCGCCGAGGCCTGCACCACCGCCGGGTTCTTCTACATCGTGAACCATGGGGTGTCCGAGAGCCTGATCGACTCGGCCATCGCCGAGTCCCTGGCCTTCTTCCACCAGCCCCTGGAGGTCAAGGCCAAGACCAAGGCCAATGTGAATTTCCGGGGCTTCCACGCCACGGGCGGGGCGCTGATGTACGGGGCCGACAAACCCGACTTCAAGGAGTTCTTCCAGATTGGTCTGGACCTGGCCGAGGACGATCCGGACGTGCTCGCCGGTCAGCCCTTGCGCGGCCCCAACCAATGGCCCGAGACACCGCCCGGTTTTCGCCCGGCCATGGAGGCCTATTACACGGCCATAGGGGAGTGCGGCGCGGATTTGCTGCGCGGCGTGGCGCTGGCCCTGACCCTGCCGGAGACCTTTTTCCGGGATCGCTACGCCAAGCCCCTGCAGCGCACCCAGGCCATCTATTATCCGCCCCAACCCGAGGAGATGGGGCCGGATCAATACGGCGTGGCCTGCCATACGGATTATGGCTGTATCACCCTGCTGTATCAGGACGACGTGGGCGGGCTGGAGGTTCTGAACCGGGATGGCCAATGGGTCGAGGGACCGCCGGTGCCGGGCTCCTTCGTCGTTAACGTGGGCGACCTGTTGCAGCGGTGGAGCAACGACCATTTCCTCTCCAATGCCCATCGGGTGCGCAATACCTCGGGGCGGGAGCGGTTTTCCATCGCCACCTTTTACGATCCCTCCTACGACTCCGTGGTTGATCCCCGGGATCTTTTGAGTGCCCGGGGCGCGGAGGAGGCACCGCGCCATGTCCCCATCTCCGCGGGCGATCACATCTGGGGGCGGATCGTCGAATCCGGTCGCCACCGCAAGGAAAAAGCAAAGGACCTTCAGGCCCAATGACCTTTCTGGATCCCACCGAAGGCGCGGCCCTCGCCGTCCAGTTGGATGGCAAGGGACCTTTGTTCGCCCAGGTCAAACGGGCCTTCGCCCGGCGGATTCTGGACGGCGCCCTGGCGGTGGGGGACCGGTTGCCCAGCGAGGAACGGATCGCCGAGACTCTTGGCGTGTCCCGCCAGACCGCCCATAAGGCGATCGCCGCCCTGGCCAGGGAAGGGTTCTTGGTTCGGCGGCGCAAGGCGGGAACCTTCGTGGCGGCCAAACGGCGGGACAGTTTCACCCTGCCCATCCCCGATATCGGGGAGGTGGTGGCCGAGCGCGGTGGAGTCTATCAATACCGGATCCTCTCCCGGCGGGAGGTGGTCAATGGCCGGGATGGGTTGCGTTGGACCGACATGGCCGATAGCGCCCCCCTGCTGGAACTGGAAGTCCTGCACCTCGCCGATGGGGTGCCGCTTCAGGTCGAAAGCCGCTGGATCAATCTGGCCGTGGCTCCGGACGCCGTGGACGAGGATTTTCGCGATACGCCCCCGGGGCGTTGGTTGGCCGACCATCTGCCCTGGTCGACCGCCGATCATACGGTGCGCGCCGTGGGCGCGTCCGCCGAAATGGCCTCCCTGCTCGAGATCGACAGGGGCGCCGCCTGCCTGCTGGTGGAACGTCGGACCCAAAACCTGGGGCGACCGGTCACGCTGGTGCGGTTTACCTCCGTCGGGGCGCGCCATGTCCTGCGGGGCACGACGCGGTCCTCCACCGTCACCGAACTGGGTCTCGACGCGGGCCTGGAAGGGGCGGAGGAGCCCCGGCCTAGCCCAGGGTCTGGAGACGGGTCCCGACCTTGACAAAAATCGCGGTCATTATTGTGCGTACAAATTTCACCCCCCCTTTCATCGGAGTATCGAAGACATGCCCAAGATGACGTATTCCCTGGCCCTTGGCCGTCGCGGTGCCTTGAAGTCCCTGGCTCTGACCGGCGCCGCGCTCGCGGTTCTGCTGTCCATGGCCCCCTCCGCCAAGGCCGATATCCTGGCCGACGTGAAGGCCGCGGGCGTTTTGAAGACCGGCACCGAAATGCAGTTCCCCCCTTTCGATATGATCGAGGGTGGTGAGTACATCGGCCTGAACCGCGATCTGATCGACGAGGTGGGCAAGGAAATGGGCCTGAAGGTGGAATACCAGGATCTGCCCTGGACCAGTGTCCTGCCGGGTCTGGAGGCCGGGAAGTTCGATCTGGTGATCGCGCCGGTGACCATCACCAAGGAGCGCATGGAGCGGTACGGCTTCACCGTGCCCATCGCCAACGCCACCGCGGCGATGATGAAGAAGACCGGCGACGACAGCATCATGAAGCCCGAGGATATCGTCGGCAAGACCGTCGGCGGCGGCAAGGGCACCTCCCAGCTCGCCCAGGTGAAGGACTACGCCGCGACCCTCGGGGGCGAGGTGAGCTTCAACGAATACGTGGATAGCAACCAATCCTACGCCGATTTGGCCGCGGGCCGGGTGGACGTGTCGGTGAACTCCCTGCCGAACCTGTCCTATGCCGCTTCCCAGCGTCCGGAGACCTTCACCGTCGTCCTGCCGCCGTTTGGCAAGCCGACCTTCTTTTCCTGGGTGACCCGCAAGGGCGAGGCCGACGACTCCCTGCGCGAAGCCGTGAGCGCCGCCCTGGTGGCCATCAGCGCCGATGGCCGCATGGCCAAGATCCAGGAGAAGTGGCTGGGTCAAGCCGTTGACCTGCCCACCGAGGTCCCCGCGCCCTCCTTCTGATCCTGTCGGGAGTCTTCCCAGACGCCCGGGGAGTGGGGAAGAAACGAAGCACCCATCGGATCGTCACCCCCGCGAAGGCGGAGGTGACGACGTTGGGACGGTGGGGCGACAAAGTGGGATGGAGATGATCCAGACCCGCGCCCTGACCGTGAGAAGCCTTTAAAGAGCGAGGTGGGCGGGGAGAGCGTTCCCCGTCCACGCCTTCCTGTCCCCCGAACCGAAGGACCGGCCCTGCCCATGAATTGGGACGTCGTCACCCGCAACCTGCCCTATCTGCTGGAGGGCACGGTCATGACCATCGCGGTTTCCCTGGCGGGGATCCTGGTGGGTCAGGTCCTTGGCGCGTTCATCTGCGTGGGCCGGATCTCCGGTGGGCGGGTGGGCGAGACCCTGGGCGCGGTCTATGTCAGTTTCTTCCGGGGCGTCCCCCTGCTGATCCAGCTGCTTCTGATTTATTATATGCTGCCGCTGGTCGGCATCGACGTGCCGCCCCTGGTGGCCGCGGTCGGCGCCCTGGGGTTGGCGTCGTCGGCCTATGTGTCGGAGATCTACCGGGGGTCCCTGCTGGCCATCCCCCATGGCCATGGGGAGGCGGCCCTGGCCCTGGGCTTCTCGGAGGGATCGATCTGGCGACGGATCCTCCTGCCCCAGGCCTTCCGCCTGTCCGTGCCCGCCCTGGTCAACGAGTTGATCCTGCTGCTCAAGGCCTCCTCGCTGATTTCCGTGGTGGGGGTGGCCGAACTGACCCGGGTCAGTCAATCCGTGGCGTCGAGCACCTATCGTCCCCTGGAGGCCTATATGGCCGCGGGCGCGATCTACCTCATCATCAACGGCGCGCTGGCGCTTCTGGGCGTGCTCGTCGAGCGTCGTCTGGCCCGGTCCTAGGGGAGGAATGACCATGGATTATGATCTGTTCCTCCGCTATGGCCCGTCCCTGCTGCGCGGCTTTGGCATGACGATCCTCTGCTGGGCCGCGGGAACCGCGCTTGGCATGTTGATCGGGTTCCTTTTGGCGCTTGCCCGCCGGCTGCCGATCCCCGGGCTCTCCTGGGTGCTGAGGGCTTATATCGAGGTCGTCCGCGGCACGCCCTTCCTGGTGCAGCTTTTCCTGCTCTATTCCGGTGGACCCTTCATCGGGATCCGTCTGGATGCCACCACCGCGGGCATCGTCGGTCTGGGGATCTACGGCAGCGCCTATTTCGCCGAGATCTTTCGCGGTGGATTCGCCGCCGTGCCCAAGGGCTACGTGGAGGCCGCCGAAAGCCTCGCCCTGCCGCCGGGGGCGATCCTCCGCCGGGTGGTCGTCCCCACCATGTTGATTTCCATCCTGCCCGCCCTGGTCAATATGATGATCATCCTGACCAAGGAGACGGTCGTGCTCTCCATCCTCACCGTTCCGGAGCTGATGTACGAGGCCCAGACCATGGCCGCGGAGACCTTCGCGGCCTTCGAGACCATTTTTGTCATGGCCCTGTTCTATTGGCTGTTGGTGGAGGTGGTCTCTCGTCTGGGCCGCCGGGCCGAGCGTAAATTGACTTCCCATCTGACCCAAAAAGCCGGGGCCGTGTCATGACGGACGTTACCGCATCCCCCATCGCGGGGTCCTCCCCCGAGGACAGACCGATGATCACCATCAGCCACCTGAGCAAATCCTTCGGCGAGACCCAGGTCCTCAAGGACATCAACCTGACCGTCCACAAGTCCGAGGTGGTCTGCCTGATCGGCCCCAGCGGATCGGGGAAGAGCACTCTTTTGCGCTGTTTGAACTTCCTGGAGAGCTACGAGGCGGGCGAGGTCCGCATGGAGGGGCGTCTGGTCGGCTATACGGAGGGCTTCCCCCGGCGCAAGATGAAGAACCGGGAGTTGCGGGCGCTGCGGCGCGAGGTCGGCATGGTCTTCCAGCACTTCAACCTCTGGCCGCATATGACGGCCATGGAGAACGTGCGCGAGGCCCTGGTCCAGGTGAAGGGCCTGCCCCTGGAGGAGGCCACCGCCAAGGCCGAGGCCATGCTGACCCGGGTGGGTCTGGCCGACCGCATGCACGCCCATCCGTCGCGCCTGTCCGGAGGCCAGCAACAGCGCGTCGCCATCGCCCGGGTGGTGGCCATGGAGCCGCATGTGATCCTGTTCGATGAACCGACTTCCGCCCTTGACCCCGAATTGGTGGGCGAGGTGTTGCAGGTGATGAAGGATTTGGCCGCCGATGGCATGACCATGGTGGTGGTCACCCACGAAATGGGTTTCGCGGCCAATGTGGCCGACCGGGTGGCCTTCCTGGACGGCGGGCATATCGTGGAAGACGGCCCGCCCCGCCAGGTCTTCCACGAGTCCTCGGAACCCCGGGTCCGCCAATTCCTGCAAACCTACCACGAGCGCAATAGTTTCTAGCCATGTCCGACTCCCTGTCCCCCGCCTTCCACCACCCCGCGGCCGAGGCCGCCATCGCCGCGCTGTCGGGTCTCTTCGGGGACCGGGTGGTTCTCTCCCAGTCCGTGCGGGAACACCATGGGCATGGGGAATCCTTCCACGCCACCCAGATGCCCGACGCCGTGGTCTTCGTCGAGAGCACGGCCGAGGTGGCCCAGGTGGTGCGCCTCTGCGTTCACCACCGCATCCCCATGGTCCCCTTCGGCGCGGGCAGTTCCATGGAGGGGCAGGTGCAGGCGGTCGAGGGCGGGATCTGCGTCGACCTGTCGCGTATGGATAAGGTCCTGGCCGTGCGGGCCGAGGATATGGATTGCACCGTTCAACCCGGCGTGACCCGCCAGACCCTCAATACCTTTCTGCGGGACCGGGGCCTGTTCTTCCCCATCGATCCCGGGGCGGAGGCGACGCTCGGCGGCATGGCCTCGACCCGGGCGTCTGGCACCAATGCCGTGCGCTATGGCACCATGAAGGACGTGGTCCTGGCCATGGAGGTGGTCCTGGCCGATGGGCGGATCATCCGCACGGGCTCGCGGGCGCGCAAATCCTCCGCCGGGTACGACCTGACCCGGTTGCTGATCGGGGCGGAGGGGACGCTGGGCTTCATCACGGAACTGACCCTCCGCCTTTTCCCGATCCCGGAGAAGATCGCCGCGGCGGTCTGCGCCTTTCCGGACCTGGAATCCGCGGTCTCTTGCGTCGTGGCCACCCAGCAATGCGGGGTGACGATGTCGCGGATCGAGTTCGCCGACACCGCCCAGGTCGCGGCCATCAACGCCTATTGCAAGACCACCTTCCCGGAATGCCCCGTCCTCTTCCTGGAATTCGCCGGATCACCGGAGGCCGTGGACGCGGAAATCGCCATCGTCCAATCCCTGGCCGAGGACTTCGGCGGCGGGGGCTTCGACTGGGCCGAGACCGAGGAGGCCCGCCGCGCGCTGTGGCATGCCCGGCATATGGCGGCCTACGCGGCGCTCCAGGTGCGTCCGGGCTGCAAGGGTCTGCCGACGGATGTCTGCGTGCCCATTTCGCGGCTCGTCGAATGCATCGCCGAGACCCACAAGGAGCTGGAGGCGAGTCCCTTGCCCGCGCCCATCGTGGGCCATGTGGGGGACGGAAATTTCCACCTGATGATCGTCTTCAATCCCGACGACCCCGCGGAGCTGGCCGAGGCCGAACGCCTGGATCGTACCCTGGGGGAACGGGCGCTCGCCATGGGCGGCACCTGTACCGGCGAACACGGCATTGGCTTGGGTAAAACGGGATTACTGGCGCTGGAGGTTGGCGAAGCCCTGGCGGTGATGCGCACCATCAAGGGGGCCCTCGATCCCCTGGGCTTGATGAACCCCGGGAAGTTGTTCCCCAAGGATCCGGTTTCGTGAAAGTCTCCCCCCCGACGCATGACTTCCCGTCGGGTGGGAGGGATTCACCTTTCTCGGTCTTACCTCAAAGCCAACCAAGCCGTTGTTTTACTTCGTCATCCCCGTGAAAACGGGGATCCAGGGTGGAAACAGGTGACGGAAGCGGTCGACGCGATAGGAGCGCACTTCACCGACGACACCGAAATCAACTCTGGATTCCCGCCCGCGCGGGAATGACGAAAATAAAAGGCTCAATTCGCGTTTCGTAGGCACTCATGCTAGAATGGCGGAAATGCGGGAGTTCTGATCGATGGACCAAAAGACATTTCAAGCGTGGTTGTCAGCGAGCGACGAGCTGACGGATGCTCAGAAGGCGGAGGCCG
>JAIOYK010000079.1 GCA_021741145.1 Rhodospirillum sp.
ACGTGCTGTCGGGGCGCGTCCGGAAGCGGGATCAGCAACCGGACTGACGATAGCCATCCACGCAAGTACCGGACTATCGCGGGACATCCCGATTCCACAACCTCCCTGAAAAGACTCTACAACGTTGTTGATACGTACACCGGCCGTCGCTGACCAGGGCGATGACGAATTCGTCCCCGCCCATGCGCGCCAGCGTGTCGGTATCGCGCAGCAGCTCCTTCAGCCGGTCCGTGGTCTGGCGAAGGATCTCGTCCCCGGTGGCGTGCCCATGGATGTCGTTGATGGTCTTGAAGTGGTCCAGGTCGATGAACAACACCGCCACCTGGGCATCCCTCCTGCGCGCCTGAGCAAGAGCCGCGGTCAGGCGGTCCTGAAAAAGGATGCGGTTGGGCAGGTTGGTCAAGGTGTCGTGATTGGCCTGATGCCAAATCCGGGTTTCCGCCGCCTTGCGTTGGGTGATGTCCTCGTTGACGGCGATGTAATGGGTGACCATGCCATGGTCGTCCCGCAGGGGGGTGACGGTGGTCCGCTCCCACAACAGGGTCCCGTCCTTGCGGCGGTTCTCGAACTCGCCGCGCCAGACACGCCCGGATTTCAGGTCGCTCCAAAGCTGGGCGTAGATCCGATTGTTCATCTGGCCCGATTTCAGAACCCGGGGGGTCAGGCCCAGCACCTCCTCCACGGCGAACCCCTTGGTTTTCAGGAAAGCCGGATTGACGTAATCAATAATGCCCTGGGTGTCGGTGATCATCACCGAAATGGGGATCTGTTCAAGGACGGCATAGAGGCGATCCTGCAGGGGCATGATGCCCGCGGCCTCGACGGCCTGAACCGTTATGACGCAGACCGGCGCGCCTTCACCGCCAAAGGAGCTGTTGCCATGGAGCAGGGCGGGCAGGGTTTTTCCTTCCCGCTGGAGCCGGGCGCTCAATTCCCAGGCAAAGCCGGGCGCGGCGAGGCGGGCGGCGCATGCTTGCCGGAAGGCGGGCGCGAGCAACTCGGTGAAGGACCGGCCAGAAAGCTGCTCCGCGGACTCGTCCATCAACTTGGCGAAGGCGGCGTTGGCGAAAACAACATCCTCCCCGGACAGAACCACCAATCCATCGGGCATGGCGTCCACGACCATCAGGAAGGGATCGTCCGCGTCGCCTTCCTCCTCGATTCCCGTGGAGGGCGCGGATCGGTATGGGGCGGTATCCACCAGACTGAAATGGAGGATACCCTGGCGGTGGGGTGGCGCATGGGCTTCCCCGGCCAACAGGGTAACCCGGGCCACGGCGCCAGAGGTCAGGGCGACCCGGTCAAGGACACGCTCCCGCCCATCCCGAATGGTGGCGGCCAGGGCCTTACCCAGGCGGAGTCGGTTGGACTCGCCGATCAGATCACCCAGGTGACGCCCCCCCAGACCTCCGCCGAACAGGAGGGCAAGGCCGCCCTGGGCTTCGACGATATCGCAAACGGACAGGTCGCCTTCCGCGTCCACGGGGGCGACGCGTAGCGAGGCGAAGGGGGCATCATCGAGAAGATCTCGGGAAAACAGTGTTGTACCGTTGAAATTCGCCATGCTGTATCGGAACCGCTCCGATGTTGTGTCTCGAGAGAGTCGCGAAACGGAACTGGTTCTTGCGCCGTGCGAACCACTCTATCCAAGGAAATTGGAACCTGTCGTATTCCACGGCGCCGCTCTGTTTTCTACCGGACGCGCCTTCTTTGTCTTACATCGAATCCCGGGCGTGAACCATCCCCCAAGGGAGCCACCCGCTTTATTTGTCGTCGTGCATATACGTCGTCACAAGCCACTCCTGGAGTGCTTCGGCGACGGATTCCCAGCCCAGGTCCATCATCATGGCATGACCAATATTCGGGAACAGATGGGGCTCCACGCCATGATGGGCGGCTGTCGCGCGCACCTGGGAGGGGGGGACGAAGGCGTCCTCCTCGGCTCCCATGACAAGAAGCGGCAGGGCGCGCAAGGGGCGGCGGGGGACGTCGGCCCAGGTCATGTCGTTGATGACCGACAGCGACTCCCCCTGGAGGAGAGCGGCGTAGCGGGCACCGTCCTCGGGCGTTGGCGGGGTATGGAACAGAGCGTCCTCCACGGGGCGGAGCCCCCTGGCCGAACGACCGGTGGTCTGGATCTGAAGGATCATCCAAAAGAGGTTGGGCTGCTGGCTGGCCATCACCATGGCGCCGTCCAACAGACCCCTGGGTGGGACCGAGGCCATCAGGACCGCCCCCGCCACGTCGCCGGTGGTCTCCCGGTCCTCCAGGACCTTTTGCACGACCATCCCCCCCATGGAGTGACCAATCAGGACCGGTGGCGCGTCCATCCCGTCCAGAACCGTGGTCACGTCCTCGGCGTAGTCGCGCAGGCGAAAGGAATCGAGACGCTCGACCCCTTCGCTGTCCCCATGGCCCCTGAGGGACAAGGCCCGGCAATCCCATCCCCGCGCGGCGAACCATGGCAGGAAGAATTCCGCCCAGCACCAAGCGCCCGCGAAGGCTCCATGGACAAACAACAGGGGAGGACGCGTCCGATCACCCGTGTCCCGGTCACGGGGCATGGCACGCAGGACTTCCAGTTTCATGCTTGGTTCCCTCTGGATGTTTGGCCAGGGATCTCCCCGATCCCTCTCGGCTTATTGCTATATGTCCTTTCTTTTTCACGAATATCCAGTCGCCATTTACGAAAGTTAACAGGAGCTGGGGTGGGAATTGGCGCGATCCGGTGGCATGATCGAGCTCCCATTTCTCCAGAAAGACCCTTTCATGCGGACGTCTCCCCTGATCGCGCTGGCGATCATCCTTATCACCCTCGCCTGGATTGGCTCTGGCGCCCTGACCGCGCCAGACGGGAAAGATCCGTCCGAGTCGGCCTCCGCCTCGGGGCCAGACGGGAAAGATCCGTCCGAGGCGGCCTCCGCCTCGGGGCAGGAACCGGGGGAGGAAGACCGCCTCGTCGAGGTGCGGGTCCAGGAATCCGAAGCCCAGGACCGGATCCGAACCCTGGTGGTTCTAGGACGAACCAGAGCCAACCGAACGGTCGATATCCGCGCCGAGACCGACGGGCGGGTGGCCGCCCTCACGGCCGAACGGGGACAGCCGGTGAAGGAAGGGCAGGCCTTGCTCCACCTGGATCCAGCGGATCGCCAGGCCCGTCTGGACGAAGCCCGGGCTCTTCTGGAACAGCGTCAACTCCAATACGACGCCTCGGAAAAGCTGCAGCGGCGGGATTTCACCTCCCGGGTCTCCCTCGCGGAAGCCAAGGCGAACCTGGGCGCGGCCAAGTCCCAAGTGGCGGCCCGGGCCCTGGATCTGACTCGGACTCGGATCACCGCGCCCTTCGATGGTCTTCTCAATGATCATGCCGTGGAGGTCGGGGATTATGTTCAAGCGGGAGACAAGGTGGCCACGGTGGTGGATCTGGATCCCCTGTTGGTGCGCGGCCATGTGACCGAGCAGGAGGTGGTCGGCCTGGAGGCGGGCCGCGAGGGGACCGCGGTCCTGGTGGACGGGCGGGAGTTGAAGGGCCGGGTGCGCTATGTGGGGGCCGTGGCCGTGCCAGCGACCCGCACCTTTCCCGTGGACCTGGAAATCCCCAATCCCGGCGCCCAACTGCCGGAGGGGATCACCGGGGAATTGCGTCTGCCCCTGGCGTCGGTCCGGGCCCATCTGGTCTCTCCGGCGGTCCTCGCCCTGGATGACGACGGGCGGGTGGGCGTGAAATATGTCGACGACGACGATCGCGTGGCCTTCACCCCGGTGCGCATCGCCGGGGACGGAGCGGAAGGCTTCTGGGTCGCGGACCTGCCAGACAAGCTCTCCATCATCACCATCGGCCAGGCTTTCGTGTCGGTGGGCCAGAAGGTCAAACCGGTCCATGCCACGGAGATCTCCGAGGTGTCCCGCGCCCAAGTGGAGGAAGCGGCTCGCACCGCCGGAAACGCGGCCCTTGACGGAGCCACCTCCCAATGAGCCTGATCGATACCGCCATGAACCGGGCCAGGCCCGTCCTGGCCTGCCTTGTCCTGATCCTGCTGGCCGGAAGCTACGCCTTCCTGAAAATCCCCAAGGAAAGCTCGCCGGATATCGCGATCCCAATCATTTATGTCTCCATGACCCATTCGGGGATTTCCCCGGAAGACGCCGAACGCCTGCTGATCCGTCCCATGGAGCAGGAATTGAAGGGCATCGAGGGCGTCAAGGAAATGCGCTCCACCGCCTACGAGGGTGGGGCCAACGTGCTTCTGGAATTCGACGCGGGGTTCGACGCGGCCAAGGCCAAGGCGGACGTGTCCGACAAGGTGGATGTGGCCAAGACGGATTTGCCCACGGAAACGGACGAACCCTCCGTCAACGAAGTGAATCTGAGCCTGTTCCCCATCATCACCATCGTGCTGTCCGGTGAAATGCCCGAACGGGCGCTGGTCAAGCTCGCCCGGGACCTGCGGGACCAGGTGGAGGGAATCCCCGCGGTCCTGGAGGTGGATATCGGCGGCGACCGCGAGGAACGGGTGGAGATCGTCATCGATCCCGTCCAGGTGGAAAACCATGGCCTGGCCACCCAGGATGTCCTGACCCTGGTCGCCCGGTCCAACAAGCTGGTGGCCGCCGGGGCGTTGGATACGGGGCAAGGACGGTTCTCCATCAAGGTTCCCGGGCTTTACCGGAACGCGCTGGACATCCTCTCCCAGCCCATTTCCGCCTCGGGGGAAGCGGCGGTGACCTTGGCGGATTTCGCCTCCATCCGGCGGACCTTCAAGGATCCAGAAGGTTTTGCCCGGGCCAATGGCAAGCAAGCGGTGACCCTCGAGGTGAAGAAGCGGGTGGGCGAGAACGTCATCGACACCGTCGAACGGGTGCGCGCCGTGGTGGCCCGGGAACAGGCCCTCTGGCCCCCGGGAGTCTCGGCCGCCTTCACCCAGGACCAGTCCGAACAGATCGCCCAGATGGTCTTCGACCTGGAAAACTCGGTGATCGCGGCGATCCTGCTGGTCATGGTGGTGGTGGTCGCCTCGCTGGGCCTGCGCAGCGGCCTCCTGGTGGGGTTGGCGATCCCCGGGTCCTTCCTGTTGGCCATCCTGGTGATTTACGCCATGGGGCTGACCATCAACGTTGTGGTTCTGTTCGGCCTGATCCTGGCCGTCGGCATGTTGGTGGATGGCGCCATCGTCATCACCGAATACGCCGACCGCAAGATGAACGAGGGTATCGATCGGAGAGAGGCCTACGCCCTGGCGGCCAAGCGCATGGCCTGGCCGGTCATCGCCTCCACCGCGACGACGCTGGCGGCTTTCCTGCCGTTGCTCTTCTGGACCGGCGTGGTCGGCGAATTCATGAAATACCTGCCCATCACCCTGGTCGCGACCCTCTCGGCCTCCCTGCTCATGGCGTTGATTTTCGTGCCCGTGCTTGGGCGCTACATCGGCAAGCCGGAAAGCGGCGACGAGGAAACCCTCAAGGCCCTGGCGGCGAGCGAACATGGGGAATTGACGGCGCTCAAGGGGATCACTGGGTTCTATGCCCGGTCCCTGTCGCTGGCGCTGGCCCATCCGATCAAGGTGGTCCTGGCCTCGGTGGTGCTGCTGGTTGCCGCCCAGGCCCTTTACGCCGTGGCCGGGCGAGGGGTGGAGTTTTTCCCCTATGTGGAGCCCGATCAGGCCCAGGTGAAGGTCCACGCCCGGGGCAACCTCTCCATCCAGGAAAAGGATACCCTGGTTCGCGAGGTGGAAGAGTTGGTGCTGCTCGTCCCCGGCATCAAGATGGCCTATAGCCGGACCTTCAACCGGGCGCCCCAGGACGCAGCGGAGGATCTTATTGGCATCATTGGCCTGTCCTACACGGACTGGCGGGCCCGGAAGCCCTCGAAGGAGATCCTCCAGGATATCCGCGAGCGCACGGCTCACCTCGCCGGGATCCAGGTGGAGCCCGCCGAGTTGGAGGACGGGCCATCCCAGGGCAAGCCCGTGCAATTGCGCGTGGCCAGCCGTGACGCGGACAAGCTGGCGCCCGCGGTGGAGCACCTGCTGCGGGGCCTGGAAACCGTGGGAGGATTCGTCGATGTGGAGGATAGCCGCCCTATTCCGGGCATCGAATGGCGCCTGAGCGTGGACCGGGCGGAGGCCGCCAAGTTCGGCGCGGATGTCTCCGCCGTGGGCAATGTGGTGCAGATGGTGACCTCGGGCCTGAAACTGTCCAGCTACCGCCCCGACGACGCCGATGGAGAGGTCGATATCGTCGCCCGCTTCCCACCCGAATATCGCGGTGTCGAGCAATTGGACCGCCTGCGCCTGCCCGCGGCGGGGGGCGGCGACGTTCCCATCAGCGTTTTCGTCAAACGCTCCGCCGAGCAAAAGATCAGCGAGATCCGGCGGGTGGACCAGAGCCGGGTGCTCACCGTTCAGGCCAACGTGGCCGAGGGGCTGCTGGTCAACGACCAAGTGACGGCCCTGAAGGCCTGGGTGGCGGCCAATCCCCTGGACCAAAGCGTGGATCTGGTCTTCAAGGGCGAGGACGAGGAGCAGCGCAAGTCCGAATCCTTCCTGGTGGTGGCCTTCGCCGTCGCGCTCTTCGTCATGGCGCTGATCCTGCTGACCCAGTTCAACAGCTTCTATTCCGTGGCGCTGATCCTGACCGCGGTGATCATGTCGACCATTGGCGTGATGCTGGGCCTGCTGCTGTTCGATCAACCCTTTGGCATCATCATGAGCGGTGTCGGCGTGATCTCCCTGGCCGGGATCGTCGTAAACAACAATATCGTGCTGATCGACACCTTCGATCGTCTCAAGCTTGAGCACACCGACCAGCGGGAAGCCATCCTGCGCACCGGCGTCCAGCGCCTGCGTCCGGTGCTGCTGACCACCATCACCACCGGCCTGGGGTTGTTGCCCATGGTCTATATGCTGAACATCGATTTCATCGGGCGAGAGGTCAGCATCGGCGCGCCGTCGATGATGTGGTGGAGCCAATTGGCCATCGCCGTGTCCGCGGGGCTTGCCTTCGCCACGGTCCTGACTCTGGTGGTCACGCCGAGCCTGTTGATGATTCGAGCCAATCTCCAGGCCTGGAAGGCCCGGCGGCGGGCGAAAGGGGAGGCCCTGCCCGCGTCTCCCTGACCCGCTCCCTTGACCCCGCCCCCTTGACCCGGGCGGTTATCGCGCCCACTCTTCGCGGGCGCGGAAGACGTTACCTGAAGGAACAGACCCATGTCCGATGGATGGTTGAACGCCGAGATCTTGGCGAGGGTGCAATTCGCCTTTACCATCTCGTTCCATATCATCTTCCCCTCCTTCACCATCGGCCTGGCATCCTTCCTGGCGCTGGTGGAGGGGCTTTGGCTGGTCACGGGCAAGTCCCTGTATCTGGATTTGTTCAAGCACTGGGTCAAAATCTTCGCCCTCTCCTTCGGCATGGGCGTGGTCTCCGGCGTGGTCATGAGCTACCAGTTCGGAACCAATTGGGGTCCCTTTTCCGTGGCCACGGGATCCGTCCTCGGTCCCCTGCTGGGCTATGAGGTGCTGACCGCCTTCTTCCTGGAGGCCGGGTTCCTGGGCATCATGCTTTTCGGCATGGACAAGGTGGGCCCCCGACTCCACTTCCTGGCCACCCTTTTGGTGGCCATCGGAACTCTGATTTCCGCGTTCTGGATCCTGTCGGCCAATTCCTGGATGCAGACCCCGGCGGGTTATGCCCTGGACCCCGATGGGCGATTCCATGCCACCAACTGGCTGGAAGTGGTCTTCAACCCCAGTTTCCCCTATCGCTTCGTCCATATGGTAACCGCGGCCTTCCTGACCTCCGCCCTGGTGATCAGCGCGGCTTCCGCCTGGCGGTTGCTCAAGGGGGATGGACAGAGCGCCGCGACCCGTCATGCCTTCTCCCTGGCCACGGGGCTGATCCTGGTGGCCGCGCCGCTGCAGGTTCTGCTCGGCGACGCCCACGGACTCAACACCCTGGCGTACCAACCCGCCAAGATCGCCGCCATGGAAGGCCATTGGGCCGAGGAGGTTTCCCCAGCGCCGCTGATCCTCTTCGGAATCCCCGACGAGGCGCGGGAGGAGACGCGATTCTCCATCGAAATCCCCTCTCTGGGGTCCCTCATTCTGACCCACAGTCTGGATGGCGCGATTAAGGGAATGAAGGCCTTCCCCCCGGATGAGCGCCCGCCCATGGCGATCCCCTTTTTCGCCTTCCGGATCATGGTGGGCCTGGGGTTTCTGATGGTCGGCCTGGGTACCTTCGCCGGGGTTCAAAGGCTGCGGGGTCGTTTGTCTGAATCCCCCCTTTTGCATTGGTACGCCCTGGCCATGGGGCCGATGGGGTTCGTCGCCATCCTGGCGGGCTGGTTCACCACGGAGGTGGGACGCCAGCCCTATGTGGTCCATGGGCTGATGCGGACAGAGGACGGCATCTCGCCCATCGCCGCGCCCGGGGCGGCGGCCTCCCTGGTCGCCTTTGTTCTGGTCTACGGGATCGTCTTCACCGTGGGGATCCGGTACATGCTGAAAATGATGGGCTCCCCCGTGAAGGAAGACGACCCCTCGACCGAGGACGGACCCTTCGCCCATCCCGGACCCATCAACAACGGGGAGACCTCCCATGGCGCTTGATTTGCCGCTCATCTGGGGCGTGCTGATCGCCCTGGCCGTCTTCCTTTATACTGCCCTGGATGGCTTCGACCTGGGGGTGGGGATCCTCTTCCCCGTGCTGGGGGCGGAGAGCAACCGGGACCGGGCCATGAATTCCATCGCACCGATCTGGGACGGAAACGAAACCTGGCTGGTACTCGGCGGTGGCGGACTCTTCGCCGCCTTTCCCCTGGCCTATTCGGTTCTCCTGACCGCCTTTTATCCCTTGATCATCGGTATGTTGTTGGCTTTGGTCTTCCGGGGCGTGGCCTTCGAATTCCGCTTCAAGGCCGCGACCCCGGGCACCAAGGCCAGTTGGTCGGTGGCCTTCTGGGCCGGCTCCCTGACGGCGAGCGTCTGCCAGGGCATCATGCTCGGCGCGTTCATCCAGGGGATCGCCGTGAACGATGGGGGTTACGCGGGGGGATGGTTCGACTGGCTGAGCCCCTTCTCCCTGCTGACCGGCGTGGCCGTGCCTTGCGGCTATGCCTTGCTCGGGTCGGGTTGGCTGGCCATGAAGGCGGACGGAGGACTGGCGGACATGGCCTATCGCTACGCCACGCGGTGCGGCCTGGGCACCGTTGGCTTCATCGTGCTGGTCAGCGCCTGCACCCCGCTGGTGGACCCGGACGCCATGAACCGCTGGTTTGGCCAGAACATGATCCTCTATGGGGTGGCGCCGGTGGCCGTGGCGGTCCTCGCGGTGGTTCTGCAAGGCGCCATCGCCAAGCGGCGGGCGGGGATCGTGTTCTTCGCCAGCCAAGGATTGTTCTGCGCCTGCTACCTTGGGTTCGCCATTACCAAATATCCCTTCATCATTCCCAACTCGGTGACCTTCCGGGCCGCGGCCGCCGATGCCTCGGCGCTTGGCTTCCTGCTGCCTGGGGCGCTGGTGCTGTTGCCCATCATCCTTGGGTATACGGCCTATGCCTATTGGATCTTCCGAGGCAAGACGTCGACGACGGAGGGGTATCACTGATGGGATCCCGGTCGGGGCCGGAGTCGGGGCCGGAGCCTGATCCGGGGCCAAGACCGGGACACCACCGGAGCCGACGTCTGGCTTGGTTCGTCACTCTCTATCTGCTGTCCCTTTCGGTGATGGCCGTGGTGGTCTGGGCGCTCCGGATGTTGATCCCGACGGGGTAGGCCTCTTGCCCTCATCGCCACCCTTCGGCGCCGCGCTTGAAATGGTTGGTGTCCCCCTCCCGGAAGTCCACCCCGTCCGGCTCCCAAACCCGGGTTTGAACGACCATCGCGGCCCCTTCGATGTCGATGAGGTTGTAACCGTTGGGCTCACCCCGCAAACGGGTGGACACGGCGCTGGCGGCTTGGGCGGTGACGCAATGCCAGCCCCCAGGATCGCCACCGGGCAGAACCACGCTCGCCGATTGGCTGAGGTGCACATGCCCCGCCAGAAGCAGGTCAACACGCGCTCTCCCCAGAATGGCCAAGGCCCGTTTGGCGTTGAAAGCCACATGGCGGTCTTTCCAGCCTGACACCGGAACCAGGGGGTGATGAGTCACCAGAATGCGCGGACCCGCGCCCGCATGGAGCCGAAAGGCCTCCGCCACCCGTTTGGCCCCGGAAGTGGACACCCGCCCCAGGGACCAATTCCAATGGGCCACCGCGGCGCGGGACGTGGGCAACCCGGCGACGATCAGGCCACCGCTGCGGTGGATGGGTCCCAGGTCCGGCGAGATCATCCGCAGAAAACGCCCGTGGGGGCCAAGGAAGCGACCGGGCAAAATATGCCAAGGGACATCATGGTTTCCAGGAACGACCAGGAGGGGCCGCTCCAGGGAATCGAGGAAAGCCCGCGCTTCCCGAAATTGCGTTCGCCGCGCCCGTTGGGTCAGGTCGCCACTCACCACCACCAGGTCCGGGGCAAGGGTCCGCAAGTCATCGGCCAACGCCGCGACCGCCCGCTCGTCCACCCGGCCAAAATGCAGGTCCGAGATATGGGCGATCCGGGTCATGAAGACCTCCCCAAGGGCGAGGGGCGGGGGTCGCTCAGCCGGTCCACGGTGCCGGAGGCGGCGAGCACGGGCAGAGCCGCGGGATCCAGCGTGAAGACCAGGGGCGAGGCGCCCAAAACCGGTTCTCCATCCATGGTGAAATGGATCCGCGACCGCTTGGTCTCGATGGACACCCGCGCCGGGTTCCGGACAATCAGGTTCCGATCCGTCTTCCAGCGGCCAAACAGCAGGCCCGCCAGTTGTTTGAGCAAACCGAGCCGCCCCCGGTGTCCGGCGATATACAGTCCCAGGCGGCCCCCGTTGAGCCGGTCCCGACTCAGGGCCGGACCCGGCGTGTCGGTATAAAGGTTGTTCGACACCCCCAGGGCGTGGACCTGGACCCGGAAGACCTCGCCATCGGCCACCACCTCGAGGCGGGAGCGGGGCGACCGCCTGTAGACCTTCAGGGCATGCCAGATGACCTTGGCCCAATGCCAGGGGGACAGACTCCCCCGGCGTTTCTCTCGGAAACGGGTGATCGCCGACTTCACGCCCAGGACCGCCTGATTAAGGAAGGGGCGACCATTAACCCGGGCCACGTCCACCCGACCGGACAGTCCGCTGATCATGACCTCCACCGCCGCGTCTGGATCCAGGGGGAGCATCAGGTCCCGGGCCAGAAAATTCATGGTCCCAAGGGGCAGAATTCCGAGGGGGACCGACCCGCCAATCAGCGCCTCCGCCGCGGCCAGAAGCGTCCCATCTCCCCCACCGACAATCACCGCGAGGGGTGGACTCTCGGAGGACAGGGCTTCGCGGACCAAGGCGTTGACGTCCTTGCCCGGCACCAAATGGACCTCCACGCGGATCCCCTCCCGCTCCAGTCGGTCGGCGAGGCGCTGGGCCAGGGCGTCCACGTCCCGGTTCAGAAGGGACCCGGCACGCGGATTCAACAGCAGGGGAACCCATGGGGTCGCCATGCCCGAGGGTCCGGACCCGGCTTTGGTCATGGGTCGGTTACCGCGCGGAAGGGCGGAAGGGCGGAAATCGCTTCATTGAAAACAATCCGAACCCGGGTTCCGCCGCCGGGACGGGCCAGGGTCTCCGCCTTGCCACCGGCCTGCCGGGCCAGACTGGGCATCAAGGTCGACCCAATCCCGCGCCCCTTGCTCCCACCCAGGTCGGGTTCCTCGCGGCCTTCCAGGCCGGTTCCCCCGCGGCCTTCCAGGCCGACACCATTATCCTCCACGATCAATTCATGGGAGAAGACAGGCCCAGCCATGCCCCCGGGGGGCTCGGCCAGAGGAGCCAGCACCACGCGAACCACACCGCCCTTCCCCTTGGGAAAGGCGTGCTTGATGGCATTGGTCAGGGATTCCGCGAGGATCAGGGCCAGGGGAACCGCCTGATCGCTATTGACCATGACATCGCGCGCCATGTCGGTCTCAAGGCGGATGTTCCGTGAAGGGGCCCCGAGACCATCGTGGGTCAGGCGAACCAGCTCCATGCCGAACACACCCAGGTTCACCAGCGTCGGATCCTCGGTGTCGTAAAGGTTCCGGTGGACCGTTGCCAGGGCATTGATTCGGGTCTGGGCCTGCATCAAGGCTACCTTGGCCGCCCCTTCCGGCAAACCCCGGTGTTGCAAGGACAACAGGCTGGAGACCACCTGAAGGTTGTTCTTTACCCGATGGTGAATTTCCTTCAGCAGAACTTCCCGGCGGTGCAGATTTTCCTCCAGTTCCCATTCCCGGTTCTGGATGGTTTCAGCCATGCGACTGAGGGTCGCCCCCAGTTCCTGGATTTCCTGGGGGGCGTCGGCCAAAGCCGGGCGGCGCCCCAAATCCCCCCGGGCATAGAGCCGCGCCGTCTGGCGCAAACGTCCCAACCAGTGCAGAACCAACCTGTCCATGGCCACCCAGGTCACCGCCAGGGTGAACAGCAGCATGGCGAAGGGACCAATCAGGCGATTGACCATGTCCCGGCGAACCCAGTCCAGGGTGGACTCCTCCAGCCGGGAGAACAAGACCCCCACCGACCCCCGGGGAAGGGTCGTCAGAGCATAGATGCGTTCCACCCCATCCGTGCCCGTACCGGTGAAGACCAGGGGCGGATCGTCCAACCCCCGGGGGGCGTCGGGCACGCCTCCCTTGGGGAACAGGGCCACATCATTCGATCCGGGCAGGACTTCGCCTTGGGAATCAAGCAAGAGGTAGGTGCCGCCTCCGTTGCCTTCCTTCTCACCCGGAACCAAGCCGTTCTCCAGCTTGGGCACCAGGGCAATGGCGCCCTCGGGCCGCCCGGAGGGACCAGGGATGGGGACGGCGATGATCATGGCCGTTTCCCCATCGGCGAGCGGCGTGGGCTCGGCGGCGCGGGTTGGACGGCCCAGGGACATGAGGGATTGAAACCAGGCACGCGAGGAAACGGAGGGGGGGGGAACCCGGTTAGGCGCAGGCGCGGCGCAAATCACGCTTCCGCTGGCGTCCGATGCCAGGGCCGCGCGGTATTCGGGAAAATTGTCGCGGACCCGCCCAAGCGCTTCGGCGCAAAGACTGGGATCGTCCAGAAGGTTCGGTGCCAGGGCGAGGGTCTTCGCCACCAGCTCGGCCCCAAGGATAATTTCCCGCTCGCGGCTGGCCGCGGCCTCGGCTTGGTGCCGCAGATCCTCGCGGACCCGCTCCTGGTCGGCCAGATAGGCGCCATGGGCGACGAGACCGGCGTAAGCGCCACCGGGCAAAAGGGCCAGGGCAAGCAGGATCAAAACCTGACGCCGGAGGGGAGCGCCCCGGCCAAACAGATGGGCGCATCGGGACCACCAGGATTCCCGTCCAGAGTATGCCCGTTCGGTGGTGTCCTTTCCGTCCAAGGCGGTCTCTTCCGACATGTTGGTCACGCATCCCCCTCGCGCCCAAACGGTGCGTTGAAAAAAGACGCGGGTTAAAACAGATCCCGTGGCCCAGCTTCCAGGAACCGGGATCGATACCGACCACGGTAGAGGCTTTCCATCAACAGGGATTTAACTTTGGCTGTCCCGGGCCCGATTGGCGGTGGGGGCCGATTCGATAGCCCATCGGGGTCCGGCCTCCCACCATCGGGACGCCTTACTCCGGACCCAGGTTCCGGTCGACCTGTTGCTCGAAGTCCTTGTTTCCCGACGCGGCGAAGTCCGCGCGGCTGCCGGTCAGGGAATCCTCGTCCAACAGAGTCCGCAATTCGGATCTGGCCCGGGAGACCCGACTCTTCATCGTACCAACGGCGCAGCCGGACACCTCGGCGGCCTGTTGATAGTCAAAGCCGCAGGCGCCAACCAGCACCAGGGCTTCGCGCTGTTCCTCGGACAACATGGCGAAGCCACGCTTGAAATCCTCCAGGCGCAGACCGCTTTCCTGGGTTTCCGGTGATCCCGCCCGCAACATGGCTTCCTCGTTGCATTTTTCCATGCCGCGCCATTTGCGGCGATGCTCGGAATAAAAGCAGTTGCGCACGATGGTGAACACCCAGGCGCGGAAATTGGAGCCCGCATGATAGCTGTTCCGGCTGGTCAAGGCCCGAGTGGCCGCTTCCTGTGCCAAGTCGTCGGCCATGCCGCGGTCATCGGTCAAGGACCGGGCGAACGCCCGCATATGCGGCAGATTTTCCGTCAGCAAGCGGTTGAAGGTCGCCGGGGGCAGGACCGTCCGATCCTCGCGCCGGGAAGGGGCCACGGTGTTTTCTGACGCATTGTCCTCCAACAGGGAAGCGTCCTCCAACAGGGAGGCGTCTCCCGACCGATCATCCCCTGGGGAAGCGGCCGTGGTCGAAGGAGTCGTGTCGGGCTGAGCCGACACCAAAGGGCGGTGGTCCATGGACGGGCCTCCTGGCATCACGTCACTTATTGGGAATCGGTCGAGGCGGAAACGGAAGAAGCCGCCTTGGCCTCCCCATCGTCGTCCTGAAGCCGTCGCAGCAGATCGTCAAAGCTGTTGGGAAGGGGCTCGGCGACCACGTCGTCATAGGCGCGGCGCAAATAGCTGCCCAACCACCGTTCCTCCGCCGAGGACGGCTCGTGCGCTCCAAGACCGGCCGGGTCGGACAGGTCGTCGTTTCGCCGACCTTCAGACTCGCTATCCGGCTTGAATGCCAGCCGCCGGGAAATGATGTCCTTCCAAGGAGTCATTGGCCTACTCGCTAAATGGTGTTCAAGGGACCGCTTTCGCGGCTCTCATGGTTGCGTCGTCTCTTCTTTCCCATTGGACCCCTTCCCTTACGGGGCCCTAGGACCCCTTCCCTTACGAGATTGAAACGGTCCCTGAAGGCGGATGCCACGGACCCTGACGAAAGACCTGGGACACCATGAAGCCGTTCCGAGAAACCGTTCTCACCGCTTGACTTGGAAAACGCATGAACCAGCGACCGGTTCCCCCAAAAAGGAAAAAAACGTGGCGTTTTAATGTGACCGATCAGTCCCGGCGACCGCCCCCTCTGGAGTCGACGCGCCAATTCCTCCCCTCCGCACGCTCCGTCTCTTCATCTGTAAAGGGGGGGATTAAGGGAGTCCCGAAGGAGGCGGAAAGGGGTCGAGAAAAAAAGTCGGGCTTGTGGGAACCAACCGAACGACCCAGGTGTTTAGAACAGGAACGCCGGCGCGACCAACGGAGAATTGGAGTGTGCGGTCGGAAATGATCGTGTGTTCAACGGAATCCGACTCTTCGTTAAAGACTGGTGGCCCGCACTTTCACACTCTGGCGCCGTCTAACCGCCACGCGTTCAAACCGAATAAACCACCAAGGGGATATACCCATGCCCGCCACGGCCGCTTCCCAAGCCGTTGTCCACCACCTACCTTACCTGCGGCGCTACGCACGAGCCCTTTGCGGCGATCAAATGTCGGGCGACGCCTTCGTCAAGCAGGTCCTGGAAGTGGTTGTCGCCGACCCCAAGGTCATCCCCAACGCGGAAGGAGCCAGAGTCCTCCTGTATGGATTGTTTCAGAAGGTTTGGCGCGCCGCGGGGGGCCTGACCTTGGAAGACGGCCAGTCCTCCACCGATATCCAGACCCGGGTCGGTAGCCTGCCAACGGAAGACCGACAAGCTCTGTTGCTGGTGGTCATGGAGGGGTTTTCCATCTCCGAAGCGGCGTACATCCTGGACGTGGACGAGGCCGAGTGCATCGCCCATGTGGACCGGGCCCGCCAGACTTTGTCCCGCCAGGAGCCCACCGATGTTCTGGTGATCGAGGACGAGCCCATCATCGGCTTGGACATCGCCAATATCGTCGAAAGCATGGGCCACCGTGTCGTGGGCATCGCCGCGACCCAGGAAGAGGCCGTCGCCCTGGCGCGGAGCAAATCGCCGAGCTTGGTTCTGGCCGACATCCAATTGGCGGAAGGCGGTTCGGGTATCGAGGCGGCGAAAACCATTCTGGGCGACCGCGATATCCCGATTGTCTTTATCACCGCTTATCCGGAACGCCTGCTCACCGGCCAGCGTCCCGAACCGACCTATTTGGTCACCAAACCCTTCGCCGTGGACACGGTCAAGGTGACCATCGCACAGGCCCTCTTCTTCCGGCGGACGGATCCCCTGGCCGCCGAATAGCCCCCGCCTGCTACCGCGCGCCGCTGACATCCAGCAAGGCGCCGGTGGTATAGCTGGCCTCGTCGGACAGCAGCCAGAGGATGGCCGGAGCGATCTCGCCGGGCAGGCCCGCCCGGCCCATGGGGATCAGGGAGGACATGGCCGCCACCCGGTCCGGACGCCCACCGCTGGCGTGAATGTCGGTCTCGACCAATCCCGGTCGCACGGCGTTGACCCGAATGTTCCGGGGCGCCAGTTCCTTGGACAGGCCGAGCACCAAACAATCCACCGCGGCCTTGGAGGCGGCGTAGTCGATATACTCGTTGGGCGAGCCGATGCGCACCGCGGAAGAGGACACCGCGACGATGGCTCCGCCCGCCTTCAACCGCCGGGCGGCTTCCCGTGCGCACAGGAAGGCGCCCAGGGTATTGATCCCGAAGACCCGCTGCATGCGCTCCAGGGTGTAGTCGGCCAGCGCCGCCGCGGGGGCGACCACCCCAGCGTTGAGCACGACGCCGTTCAGGGAACCCAGCCGCCCCTCGGCTTGGTCGAACAGCGCCAATACCTCGTCCTCGCGGGAGACATCGGCCCGGATGGCGATCGCCAGCACGCCCTCCGCCTCGCAGGCGGCGACGGTGTCCTCGGCGGCTGCGGCGTCGCCCTGATAGTTGACCGCCACCGACCAACCCCGCCGCGCCGCGCCGATGGCCGTGGCCCGGCCAATGCCCCGGGAGGCGCCGGTGATCAAAATCGCCTTTGTCATCCTGTTCCTCGTTTCCCTTTGAAATGCCCCACTCTCACAACCGCCGAGCCCAGACGGGGCGCACCCCGCCAAGCCCCTTTCGGGCGGCCTGGACCTGGCCCAATAGACGCGCCCCATCCCTTGGCAGAGTCCCGGCTAGAGCCAGGGCGTTGGAGGCATGGTTGGAGCGGAAAATCACCGGTCGGGGCGGATCCAGCCGCTCCAACAGCACCTCCAGTTCCGACAGAATCCCAAGGTCGTCCTGGAAGGCGAAGTCCACCTCCTGCCGCGCGAGGAAGAGCTCCCGTTGCATGGGCTCCAAGTGCAATTGCAGGGTCGACAGGTAGGGGGGCGGCGCGTGGTTGATCAGCGCGGCGGTGGCCTCCGCGTGCGCGCGCCAACGGCCCTGCCCGGCCAATCCAAGGATCACGGTCGCCGAAACCTTTACCCCCGCCTCCCGCGCCCGCGTTAGGGCGCGCGCCAGGGAATCCGGCGTGGCCCCCTTGGCGATGCGCTTCAGGGTTTCCGCCTCGCCGCTTTCCGCGCCCACATAGAACAGGGAGAGCTTGGCCGCCCGCAGGGCCGCCAACTCCACCTCCGTTTTGCGCTGAATATCCCCCGGGGTGGCGTAACAGCTCACGCGGGCCAGCCGTGGGAACCGCTCCGCCAGGGCCTCGAGCAGGGCCATCAGGTGATCCGCGGGCAGGCGCAAGGCGTCGCCGTCGGCCAGGAAAACCCGGTGGGCGTCGGGCCAGACCGCGGCCGCGGCCTCCATGTCGGCGATAACCGCCTCCAAGGGGCGGACCGTATAGGTCTTGGTCCGGTACAGGGAGCAGAAGGCACAGGTGTTATGCCCACAACCCAAGGTGGCCTGAAGGATCAGATTGTCCCCCTCGGACGGGGGACGGTAGAGGGGCATATCATAAGAAAAGGTCATGCTTGGCCGGTCACGCGGTGGTTAGGGCGGCGATGGCCTTCGCCTGATCGGGCCAGCCCTTTGTCAGGGCGGCGCGCTGGCCGTGCTGGTAGTCGGCGAAATCGAACCCCGGCGCCACGGTGCAACCCATCAAGGCCCAGGATCCACCCTCGGCCAACTTGGCGCCCTGCCAGGCGCCCCGGGGAACGATGACCTGGGGCCGCTGTCCGGCTTCCAGGTCCGGCCCCAAGGTCACAAGCCGCCCCGTGCCATCGGGAAAGAGCTGGAGTTGCTCGACCGGATCGCCCATGTAAAAATGGAACACCTCGTCGCTTTCCAGCTTGTGCAGGGCGGAGAACGTATGCGGTGTCACCAGGTAATAGATCGCCGTCCCGTGGTTCCTGGCCGTTCCCCCATAGCGACCGTCAAGGGAGTCCGAAGGGATCATCTCCCCGGCCCTCCAGGTCTCCATGAACCACCCTCCCTCCTCCGGATGGGGCTGCAATCCCAGCAAGTCGATCACGGTTTGGGCGTCCTTTGGTATGGTCACGGTGGTGTCTCCATCCTTAATCTTGCCTTAAGGGGTGTGTACCATAAATCGGGCGGTAAGCATCCCTTCCACCCTTTTGGGAGCCGGTTTTCATGTCGTTTCTTTCGGCTATCTTTGGGGCAAGGACGCCCGCGAAGCCCGCCGACCCCTATTGGCAACGGAACAGCGCGTTGAGATACGCCCGTCTGCTCCAACTGTATGGCAGAACGGAGCGGCTGAGCGGACGGGGAGGTGTGTTCATCACCTGGAACACGGGCGTGAAAGGACGCTGGATCTATTGCGGTCATTGCACGGACATGGCCCTGGCCGTCCGCGAACTCTGCGATGCCCCGAAGGCCCGGGAGTACGAAGCGCGGTCGGCCCTGTTTTTCACTTGGGCGCCCATCAAACCGGAACTGCGCGACGGCGCGGTGAAATATCTGCGGGAGACCCTGAGCTTCGCCCTGGAGGACTCGGACCTGGACCAAGTCTTCGGCCTGTCGCCCGCGAGAATCAAGGCCGCCAAGGACGTGCCGGTTCTCCCACCCGGATAGAGCCATTCCTGGATTGAACATTAAGCTTTGATGACATGAAAACGCCGTGATTGCGCCGTTTGAACGGGAATGACACCTTCGCGGGACGGACGGCGCCGATTTCGGGCGCTCGGACCAAGCGGAGACGTTTTTCATGACCAAATACAAAGCCGTAATGTTCGACGCCCAGACCGGGGCCCAGAACATCTATGAGTTCGAATCCGAGGATCACCTGATGGATCAGTCGCGGATGCGGCTGATCGAGGCGTTCATGGAATATGTCGACCATGTGGAACTGCCCAAGGAAAACATTGGCTATGAAATCCAGACGGCCCTGAAAAATCACGACCTCGGCGTGGTGACGGCCATAGGGATCTTGAAACTGGCCCACGGCGACATTCCTTTCATGGTGATGATCAGCCGCGCCTGACCCCGCCGTCTGGTCACCAAACGCGGCGCTCATCCCACCCGACGCAGAGCCGTCTCGGCCCGGGTGAGCGCCGCGTCCGCCGTATCGGGGTGGTCCGGGTCGGAAACGCTCATGCCCACGGCCAATTTCAAGCGCCCGACATCGGTGAAATTGGTGTCCTCCACGCGCTTGCGCAGACGTCCCGCCAGGACCCGGACAGCCCCCTCGTCGGCCTCCGGACAGAGAATGACGAAGGTTACCCCCTTCCACCGGCCCACGATATCCGTGGCCCGGGCCTCGGATTGACACATCTTGCCAATGTCCCGCAGCAGGCTGTCCCCCAAGGTCTGCCCATGCGCATCCGTGACCTTATGGAAGTCTAGGGGCTTCACCATCACCACTGAATAGGGCAGGTGATCCCGTTTCGCCCGTTCGTGCTCCACCAACAGACTTTCGAAGACCCGCCGGCGGTTGAAGAGACCCGTCAGGGGATCCATGACCGCCAGCTTGATGGCCACGTCCTGGGTCGATTTCAGGGACTCGGTCAGGCGATCCACTTGCCTCCGGCGCCACCGGGACGCCGGATACCAGATAAGAATGGCCCCCAGGGTCGCCCCGAACCCCAGGATTAATAAGAAGTCGTTCACCGCTATCCCTCACGTTTCGCTTTGGAAACATTATGTCTTTCCGGAGTTATCGGCGAATCGGGTTAATACGGCAATAAGGGAGTATCGGCATTTAGAAAAATCCGTCGCAAGGACGGACAAATCCCATCCTTTCGGTTAAGCATTCTTCCTGCCGGGGTGCGGAATTGGGTTTCCGAACGTATGAAACCCTGGTTCCGGACGCCATCACGGGGGTGTTGGTGCATCTCAAGACCACCAAGGTCATGAGCCTTGGCTCCATTCACCTGTCTTGAAAGATGCAACCATGCCGCGGATATCCCACCTTCTGATGGTCCTAATCACCGCTTTGTCCTCCCAAGCCCACGCCGCCATGGGATGGAGCGCCCCCAGCGACGGGGCAATGCCCCCCCTCCAAACCGAAAACGGGGATGTCATCCCAGCCGGTGCTTGGGGACTCATACGGGTCGACAGCCCCATGCGGGCCTCCCTGTATAAACTGCATGGCATGGCCGGTGACGGTTTGGCCATCATCCGGTCCTCCAAAGCGCAAGAGTGCGAGAGCATTCCCATCCGCTTCGTGGCCGGCGATATCGCTGGCCATGAGGCGCCCCTGGGGAGCCAGCAGCCCATTCTGCTGGAAATTCATGATGCCGAGATTGCCCGAGCCTTGGTGCGTGGCACGGATATCGTCAGCGACCAAACCACGATCAGCGTGAAATCCGACGGTCGTCCCACCGCCCTCGTGATCACCCATGGTTTGTCGAGGGAGCAAGGGTTTGTCCTGAACCCGGGCCGTTCATTCCTGAACGACATCCTTGGTGTCGACAGTGAAACCTTGGCCTGCCAAACGGTTTTTCCCACCGCGGAAGCCCCCCCTCCGGGGGTGCCCCAAACCCGCTAACCCCATCGGCGCCCGTGATCCGGAACACCCGGATCACG
>JAIOYK010000080.1 GCA_021741145.1 Rhodospirillum sp.
ACGAAATGGGCCAAGTCGTCCTCTGGGACCCAATCGTTCAGACTGGGGGGCAGCAGGAACAGCTGATTACGGTTGAAATCTCTGAATTTCGCCATCAATGATCATACCAGAACGGTGGAAAATCCGACAGACTGCTAGACCAAGGTTCCGGCGTTCAATCGATGCCGGTTTAACGCCGTTTGATCTCGCCGCTCAGGCGCCCAACGGCTTCCCCCAAGCGGGCCAAGGCGGCGCGAAGATCCGGGTCATCGACCCCGGCCAATTCGGCGTCCAAGGCAGCCCGCCTTTCGGGCGACAGGGGCGGTGGATCCTTCCGTTGGGGCCGGATCGATCGGCGGACTCGTCCCTGGTGCAGGGTAATCCGCCCCACGGCGGGCCAACCAAGAAACCCATTTACCCGTTCGATAATCTGGGGCACGCGATGCTGGATTTCCATGGCGACGGCGCCGCCCTCCACTTTCAGATGGAGCACGCAGCCGCCTCCCCCGTCGGGTGCCTCGCCCTTGCGGGGCCGTTGGAGCCGCTGGGGATGGGACCGGGTGGCGAGCAGCGGGCCGACCACCGCGTCCCAGTTGGACAGAAGCGATTCCTCCGCCAGACCCCGGCGGGATAGAACCGACAGGGCGGCCTTGAAGGTGACAGCGGAGAGGGCCTGGATCCGGCGGCTCCGGCGAGGTGGTGGAGCGACCTCCGTTTTCCCGTCCTTCGCCGCCCCCTCCTCCTTCCCTGCCCCTCGCGGTTTCTTCTCCATGGCCTTCCCGATTCCCAGATCGTTCCGTTCATGATGATATGACCGCCTCCCGTTCAGACACCAACCCCTAAAATGTTCGGCGCCCCGTCCATGACCGACTCCCCACCTCCCATCGACCCCGCCGCTCTCTCCGCCCGTCTGCTGGAGTGGTACGCCCGCGAGGGCCGGACCCTGCCCTGGCGCGCGCCGATGGGCCAATTGAACGACCCCTATAAGGTCTGGTTGTCGGAAATCATGCTGCAGCAAACCACGGTGCGGGCGGTCATTCCCTTTTTCGAGGCCTTTCTGGCCCGGTGGCCCAGGGTGGTCGACTTGGCTCAAGCCCCCCTGGATGACGTCCTGACGGCCTGGGCGGGCCTGGGTTACTACGCCCGGGCGCGAAATCTGCACGCCTGCGCCCAGACTATCGCCAAATGGCGGGGGGGCCGGTTCCCGGAAACCGAAGCCGAATTGCTGGAGCTGCCCGGGGTCGGCGCCTACACCGCCGCGGCCGTGACGGCCATCGCCTTTGGCAAGCGGGCGGTGGTGATGGATGGCAATATCGAGCGAGTCATGGCCCGCCTGTTCGCGGAAACCGATCCCCTGCCCGGCGTCAAGAAAGCCCTCCGCGCCCGGGCCGAGACCATGACCCCGGACCGGGCCTGCGGCGACCACGCCCAGGCCTTGATGGACCTGGGAGCCTCCCTCTGTACCCCGCGATCCCCAGCCTGTGGGCTCTGCCCCTGGCGGGACCCCTGCCGGGGGCGACGCCTGGGCATCGCGGAGTCCCTTCCCGCCAAGCCACCCCGCAAGGAAAAGCCGCTCCGCCAGGGCATCGCCTTCTGGGTGGAACGGCCGGATGGCGCCATTCTTCTGCGCCGACGGCCGGAGAACGGGCTCTTGGGGGGCATGATGGAAATCCCATCCACACCCTGGCGGGAGACACCCTGGACCCTCGAGGAAGCCGGGGCTGAAGCCCCCTTGACCGCGGATTGGACTCCCTTGGCGGGCGGCATCCGCCATACCTTCACCCATTTTCACCTGGACCTATCCGTGGCGCGAACCCGAGTCTCGACCCGTGACCAAGCGCGTGGGCTCTGGGTCAAACCAGCGGACTTTCATAACCATGCCCTGCCCACCGTGATGAACAAAATAATAAGGCTAGCCCTTAAGTCAAAAATGATGTAGACCTTTTATTCTAGTTCTGACAATGCCCCGAGGGGAGGTACCCAGTCCGATTCAGCGCCAGTGCAAAGAGGTGAGAAACGAACATTAAAATTACGGCTTTTTGACCCCGAGGGCCAAAAGGCTACCCCTATCCCGATCCCATTCGACAAGGAACGATACCGTCCTCGAGACCGGGAGCATCGGAACAAACGGGGACCTTCGCTTTAAATTTCAACCGGAGAGGTTCGGGCCATGAGAAACAACCCAATTTATGAAACCAGCCCACAGAACGTCGGAATTGGTCTTGATTACGACCGTGTCACCATCACCTTGCGCGGCCGGGAATTGACCGTATCCGAAGCCCTCAACGAAGGCCTGTTGGCCCCCGATGAACACACGGGACTGATGCGCCTGGGCGGCGGTTACACCCCCCGTCACGCGGACCACCACTAGATCACAAAGCGTTTTGGTCGAATCGACCAAAACTCATAAACGTGACCGATTTCATCCGTTTAGAGTGGAATGAGGGCGGAAAACCGGTGCCCACTTTTCCTCATTCCAATCCAAAAAGCCGGAGTCGCGGGAGATTCCCCGAAAAAGGGCGCGGCGCCGATTCCATCGGTACAAGGAGTCGATGTCCCCGGCCTATTCCTTGGCCACGAAGTTCACGAGGAAATTTTGGGCGAGCTGCGAGGGATTTTCCATTCGCACCTCGAAGGACACCTTGTCACCCGGTGCCAGGACCGCCTGGGGCGGTGGCGCCACCACTTGGCTCAATTCCTTGTCGTCGCCATCAACGACCACCAGCCGGATATCGGGCACTTCCCGATTTTCGTCGGTCGCATTGGTCAACAATCCCCGAACAATCAGGACCCGGCCATCACCCGTGGTTTCCATGGTACTGACCACGTTCTGGAAGGTCAGATCCTTCCGGGCACCCTCCACCTTGATATTGAGCTTTTCGTAGAGAACCGCCAAGCTCGGCACATACTCAACGAGGATTGTTCGCCCGAAATACAAACCCAAGGCCACGGCCCACAGGGCGAGCAGTAGAACGATCAGGACGTTTAGAACCCCCCCACCCCGCTTTTGGCGCCGGGGCCTGGGACCCGTGAAGACGCCGGGAATGGGATCGGCATCGTCCCCCATCAAGTCATCCAGATCATCCAGGGAATCGTCGTCATCATCCCCTCCCAGCCCCCTGGACCGTAGGAAATCCCTTAGTTCCTCGTCGTCGTCCTCGAAGGCCTCGGTGGCGCCCGGCATGGGCTTTTCATCCAGGATGACCCCGCCACCCCTCATTTTCCCCAGGATATTGTCCAAGTCCTCCAGTTCCGCGTCCACATTCTGTTTGGACGGGCGCGGCTTGGGTGGCGCCCCATCTGGCTCCATTTCCAGGGGCAGATCGATGGGTTTCGCCCTGGGCCGCGTGGGCGGTCGCGGCGGCGGTGGCGCGACGGGGGCCGAAGGGATGGCCGCGCTCGGCACCGGGGTATCAAGGGAAGCCTGATGCCAAGTGTGCCCGCATTTGGCGCACTTCAACTTGCGCCCTTTGGTTCCAAGGGCGCCGTCTGGCAGGTTGAACTTAGCCGAACATTGCGGGCAATCAATGATCATGGTTATCGGGTCCGCCGGAGTGCTATCCTTTGTTATACGGTCTCGCCCGCCACGGTGACAAGCGACCATAAGAATAAGGGACCAAAGGTTAATTTTGGTTTTTCATCACCAGCCCCCTCGACGGCGGGGCCAAGGTGGGCCAAAACAGGGACCATCGAAGCGTCAGAGCGAGGTTTTGGGATCGATGGGGAGGCCAGATCATTTTCCGCAAGCAGCGTGATCGCCGCGACGATGCCGTCGCGGCCCGCTTTGACGCGGTGGGCCTGCGCTATGGCACCGGACCGGAGATCTTCACCGACATCCATTTCGAATTGGCCGCGGGATCCTTCCACTTCCTGACCGGTGCCTCGGGCGCGGGCAAATCCTCCCTGCTGAGTCTGCTGTACTTGGCGCAACGCCCAACCCGGGGGTCCATCACCCTGTTCGGCAAGGAAGTCACGACCATCCATCGCCGCCAATTGCCCGCCATGCGGCGGCGGATCGGGGTCGTCTTCCAGGACTTCCGGCTGCTCGACCACCTGTCGACCCTGGACAACGTGGCCCTGCCGCTTCGCGTGGCCGGGGTGACGGAGGAGGAAATCCGCCGCCACGTTCCGGAACTTCTGTCCTGGGTCGGCCTGAAGGAGCAGATGCTCGCCAAGCCCCCCACCCTGTCGGGCGGGCAAAAGCAAAGGGTGGCCATCGCCCGAGCCGTCATCAGCCGCCCGGACCTGCTGCTTGCGGACGAACCCACCGGCAACGTGGATGATCGCATCGCCACCCGTCTGCTCCATCTGTTCATCGAGTTAAACAAGCTCGGCACGACCATCCTGATCGCCACCCATAGCGAATCCCTGATCCAGCGCTTCCGCATGCCCCGCCTGCATTTGGAAGATGGGAATATCCAGGTGCTTGACGCTCCCCGGACCCCCGCCCGCCCGCCCCTTCCGGGTTCCGCCCTGAATGCCCTGGGCGCCCTGGGCAACCCCGGGGAGGGCGACGGATGAGTTGGCTGCCCCATGTCGACCTGCCCGTGGCCGAGGACGGCAACGGCCGGTTCCTGCCCATGATGATCGGCATCATGGTTTTTCTGGCGACCCTGGCCATGGCCGGAGCCCTCGCCGTTGAAAACGTGGTCGACAGCTGGAACCGGGATGTCACCGGCACCCTGACCATCCAGATCATGCCCGCGGAGGGCACGCCGGAGGAAAGTGAACGAGTCACCAGCGCCCGGCTGGAACAGGCCCTGGGCCTGTTGCGCGCCGAATCGTCCGTCGCCGATGCCCAGGCCATTCCCGTCCCCCGGCTGCGCGCCCTGATGGAACCCTGGCTCGGCTCCGCCGAGTTGGTCGCCGACCTGCCCATGCCCCGGCTGATCGACGTTACCCTGCGCGAGGACAAGCCCATCGACCTGGGCGACCTGGCCAAACGACTGGCCGATGCCGTCCCCGGCGCCACCCTCGACGACCACCGTCTATGGCTCTCCAAGCTCGTGGGTTTGGCGGAGGGGCTTGGGACCCTGGCCCGGGTCGTGGTCCTGCTCGTCACCCTGGCCACCGCCGTGGCCGTGGTTCAGGCCACCCGCTCGGGCTTGGCCACCCACCGCCCGGCCATCGAGGTCCTGCACCTGATCGGCGCCCAGGATGACTATATCGCCCGCCAGTTCGCCACGCGGGCCATGTTGCTGGGCCTGGCCGGAGGTCTGCTGGGCCTTCTGTTGGCCCTGCCCGCCATCCTGCTCGTCGGTTGGCTATCCTCGGACATCGAAGGGGGCTTCGTCCCCAAGGTCACCTTGACCTTGGCCCATTGGATGCTTCTCCTATGCCTGCCCCTGGCCGCCAGCGCCGTGGCGATGATCACCACACGCGTGACCGTTTTACGGACCCTGGCCCGTATGCTGTAAGTGGGAATGAGGACAATGAGTGGTAAGGACGCAATGGCTGGCATGGGCCGCGACATGGGTGATAAAATGGGGCTGGATCGGTGATCCCCTTGGCCAAACGCCTCCTCGTCCTGGGGATGCTTCTCCTCGCTGCTTGGGTGCTGGGGTTGGGGTACTACACCTCGGCCATGCCGCGGGTCCTGGAGGACGAAACCACCCAAACCGACGCCATCGTGGTCCTAACCGGTGGATCCGAACGGCTGGAAGTCGGCCTGGACCTGCTTGAGCGAGGATTGGCCCGCCAGCTTTTCCTCTCCGGCGTTGGCGGGGAGGTGACCCTGGAAGACCTGCGGGAAACCGCGCTCGACGTTCCCGATCACATGAGCGAACGGGTTACCCTGGGGCATGCCGCGCTTGACACCGTCGGCAACGCCCGGGAAACCGCGGATTGGATGGCGGCCATGGGCTTCACCAGCCTGCGATTGGTCACCGCCGCCTACCATATGCCCCGAGCCCTTCTGGAACTGCGCGCGGCGATGCCCGAGGTCCTGATTATCCCACACCCCGTCTTTCCCAAGACGGTGAAACAGACCGAATGGTGGAAATGGCGCGGGACAGCTCTTCTCATGGCCGAGGAATACACCAAATTCCTGGTAGCTTGGCTTCGGGCGAAGGCAACCGGACTCTCGAGTATGGAAACCGGACAAAACGGATCCTGAAACGGAACAAACCGGAAGAAAGAGGAAACCCTTCATCCATGGCCACACTCCGCGCCACCCTGTTCGTCCTCTTCCAAACCCTCTGGACCGCCATCCTGGGTTTGCCCTGTCTGCCTTTGTTGGTCCTGAATCGGACCTATTCCCAGACGCTGGCCAAGGTCTGGTTGCGGGGCATGCTGTGGGGATCCTGGGTCTTCCTGGGTCTGCGCGCCGAGGTCCGGGGCCTGGAGAACCTGCCCAAGGGGGGGTGCGTGATCGCCGCGAAGCACCAAAGCGCCTTCGAAACCTTCCTGTTCCATACGGTGGTCGACGACGCGGTCTATGTGTTGAAGAAGGAATTGGGCCGAATCCCTGTCGTCGGATGGTATCTGTGGTCCTCGGGCCAGATCTTCGTGGACAGGACCGCGGGAGCGGCGGCCCTGAAATCCATGGTAAGAGAGGTCGGCATCGCCCTGGATCATGGCTCCCAGGTCATTATCTTCCCCGAAGGGACCCGCGTGGCGCCCGACGCCCGGCTTCCCTACCATCCGGGGGTTTCCGCTCTTTACGCCCAACTCCAGGCCCCGGTGGTGCCGGTAGCCCTCAATTCTGGCCTCTATTGGCCCCGAAATGGCTTCATCAAAAAGCCCGGAACGGTGATCATTGAATTTCTCCCCCCCCTTCCGCCGGACCTGAACCGCAAGGCCTTCATGGCCGAGTTGGAAGGCCGCGTCGAAACAGCCAGCCGCGCCCTCGCCGGGCTGCCCGCGCCGGAGGCCCCGGCCGAGCCCCAGCCCGGCTCGTCAGTCTAGGACCGCCCCATGCCCCAACCCATCGTCGAAACCATCTGGCGCGAAAAATACCGACTCGTCGCCACCGACGGCACATCCAACGAACACAGACCCGAGGACAGCTTCGCCCGGGTCTGCGCCGGAGTCTACGCCAAGGATCCGGACCGGGCCACCCACGAACCCCTGGCGCTGGCGGCCATGGCCGCGCGGGAATGGTGCCCGGGGGGACGGATCCACGCCGGAGCGGGAACGGACAAGCGGGTGACCCTGATCAACTGCTTCGTCAACATGACCTTGCCCGACAGCATGATAGGCATCATGGAAGCCCTCTCCCGAGCGGCCATGACCATGCAACAGGGCGGCGGCATCGGTACGGATTTCTCCACCCTGCGTCCCAAGGGGGCGGAGGTGAAACGCACGGCCTCGGTCTCCACCGGCCCCCTGTCCTTCATGGAGATCTGGCACGCGCTGTGCGGCACGATCATGAGTGGTGGCGCGCGCCGGGGCGCCATGATGGGCACGTTGGCCTGCGACCACCCGGACCTGCCAGCCTTCATCACCGCCAAGACCGAGGCCAGGCGGCTGACCAACTTCAACGTCTCGGTCCTGGTGACCGACGCCTTCATGGCCGCGGTGGACGCCGACAGCCCCTGGGACCTGGGCTTTCCCATTCCCCCCGCGGACCGGAGCCGGATCGTCGAGATCCGAGAGCGGAACGGCGCGCCCTGGTACGTCTACGACCGCCTCGCCGCCCGCGCGCTGTGGGACCAGATCATCCGGACCACCTACGACCACGCCGAACCGGGGGTGATTTTCATCGACCGGGTGAACGACCAAAACAATCTCGCCTATTGCGAGACGATTTCCTCCACCAATCCCTGTGGAGAACAACCCCTCCCCCCGAATGGAGCCTGCAACCTGGGCTGCGTCAACCTCGCCGCCCTGGTCCGGGACCCCTTCACCAGCCAGGCCCGCCTCGACCTGAGCCGCTTGGCCGAGGTCGCGGCCATCGGCGTGCGCTTCCTGGACAACGTGCTGGACGTGTCCAATTTTCCGGTCCCCGAACAGGCCGCGGAAGCCCGGGCCAAACGGCGCCTCGGCCTGGGAATCATGGGTCTGGCCACGGCCTTGCAGATGCTTGGCCTCCGTTACGGATCCGGCTCGGCGGTGGCGGAGACCGAACGGATCATGGAAACCCTGCGCGACGCCGCCTATCGGGCCTCGGTTGCCCTGGCCAAGGACCGGGGCGCCTTCCCCCTCTGCGACCGGGAAAAGCTGCTGACCCGGCCCTTCGTCGCCGGGCTGCCGGAGGACATCCGCCAGGGCATCGGCGCATACGGTCTGCGCAATGGCGTCCTGATGACCATCGCCCCCACTGGCACCACGGCCATCTATTTCGACAATGTCTCCAGTGGCCTGGAGCCCACTTTTGGCTGGCGCTATTTCCGCAAGATCCTTCGTCCCGACGGAAGCCACGACGAATTCCCCGTCCTTGACGCCGGGTTCGAGGCCTGGTGCCGAGCCGAGGGACTGGATCCGGCCACGGCGCCCCTGAATGACCTGCCAGAGTCCATGGTTTCCGCCCTGGAGTTGTCCGTGGAGGACCATTTGCGCATGCAGGCGGCCTGTCAGACCTATGTTGACGCGTCCATCAGCAAGACCATCAACTGTCCGCCGGATATCGCCTTCGAGGCTTTCAAGACCGTTTACCGTATGGCCTATGACATGGGCTGCAAAGGGTGCACGACCTATCGGCCCTCGGGCATTCGAGGGTCGGTCCTGTCCCTGGACGCCGAGGCTCCGGAATCGAGACCCGGCTCCTCGCTCCCCTCGACCCACCGGAGTCCGACTCCACCCAGACGCCCGGAATGCCTAGAGGGTCGCACCTACAAACTGCGCTGGCCCCTATCGGAAGAAAACTTCTATGTGACCATCAATGATCTGGTGGAGCCGGACGGACACCTTGGAGGGGGACAGGGCGGCGAACGGCCCGAAGGGGACCGCCGTAGCGGACACCGGCGGCCCTTCGAGATTTTCATCGCCTCCCGCTCCGCCGAGCACACCGAATTGCTTTCGGCCCTGACCATGACCCTGTCCGCGGTCATGCGCCGCACGGAAAACCCGGCTTTCCTAGTGGAGGACCTGGAGCAGGTGCGGGGTGCCCAGGGCGCCTGGATCCAGGGCCAATATGTCAATGGCATCGTCGCCCTGGTGGCCTCGGTCATGCGCCGACATTTGGCGGGCCTGGGCCTGATGGATCCCCCTCTGAACCGGACCAAACCGCCTAGGGAGGGCGACCCGGAGACAGCCGGCCCCGGAGAATTCGACCCTCCCCGGATGACAGGGGCCATCTGCCCCAAATGCGGCCAACCCACCCTGTTCCACCAGGAAGGATGTTCCAAATGCGTTGGCTGCGGGCATTCCACCTGTTCATAGGAAAAGGCACTCTAAAATTTATAGGATTAGAGTGAACCTGGGCCAGCTTGACCCAAGCTGATCCAGGTTCACCTTAGTGGACAGAGCCGAGGTCATGCCCGGACTCGGATACCCGGCCCTTTTGACAAGGGCCTTGGCCCTCGCCTCTTTCATCGCCCCTCATCGACCACGGCCAGCAAACGGGCGAGGTCGACGTCGATGATGCCCAGGGCTTCCAAATGGCCCACCGTGTTGGCCAGATAGTCCCGTGCCGGACCCTCGAGACCATGGCCAGCCTGGATGATGTCGGCGGCTTCCCGGTCCGTCAGCGCACCCTTGTATTGAATGTGCTCCTTGTCGGCGACGAAGCCATAGGTTTCGACAGTCCGGCCATCCTCCAGGGTGACCGGAAGGGTGCGCTCCAGATAAACCCCGGTCACCAGCTCCCTTTCGCGCAAATAAGCCACCGCATATTCGATGTTTTCCGGCGCCACGCGATAGGCGCGCCCCATGCATTCGCCCCCTTCCTCCAACCCCAGGACCAAGCCCGGTTGCTCGGGCGTCCCCCGATAGCGGATGGACAGGATACACATGGAGCGGTGGTAGCCCCGAAGCAGTGCCGATTGTGTTTCCTCGTGGGGGAACCCCGGTCGCCACATCAAGGAACCATACCCGAATACCCAAAAGTCCTGAGCGTTTTCCGATTGCCGGTCTTTTTCCATGACATCCCGTGTTACGGTTATCTGAGAAGGATACGGGGTAAGGAGAACACGAAGTGGCCGGGCGAGCAAAGGGGAAGGCAGGACAACCCGCGCGTCCCAGCGCCAGCGGCGGCGTGAAAAGGGACCAGGGCACCGTAAAAGGCCGGGGCACCGCAAAAGGCCAGGGCACCGCAAAAGGAAAGACTTCCGAAAATTCGGTCAACAACCCCCATGGCAGACCCTCCTCAGGCCGGGATCCGCGTTTCCACTCTCCCGAAACCCTCAACGACGTGCCCCGCAAGCGAAGGAAAAGGATCAAGAAAAGGCCTGTTCTTGCTCGCTCCTACGTCTGGGCTCCGATTCTGCTGGTGGTCCTCGTCGGCACCTATATCGGCTTTTGGTTCTACGCCGCCAAGGTCGCCACCCTGGGCCTGACCCAATGGGTCGCGGACCGTCGGGCGGAGGGCTATACGGTTTCCCATGGCGCCATCTCCGTAGGTGGTTTCCCCTTGGGGGTCACCCTGACCGTTCCCTCTCCCTCGATCACCGCTCCCCTGGATCTGAAGGGGTGGTCCTGGTCCACGACATCCCTCTCGGCCCGCATCAATCCATTCAATCCTGGCGCTTTTTTTCTCAATGCCCGGGGACGGCACGAGCTACACCTGCCCCTGGGACCCGAAGGGCGCCTTCTGCCCCTGGCCATCGCGGGTCGAGCGATGGGAGGATACATGGCCGTGGATGCCACTGGCCAAATTTCCGAATCGGACTTGAGCTTCAAGGACGTCACCCTCACCGGCCTGCCCGGTGGTTCAGCGACCATCAGCACCCTGACCGGGAAAACCCTGGATGGCCCCTTGTATGGTAACGACGAAGAGAAAAATTTCGACCATATTTCCTGGAGCATGGAACTCCGGGGATCTGGCATCACCATGCCCTCGGGCTATACCCTGGGGCTCGGACAGGACCTCTCCTCCCTGGTTCTCGATCTACGCGTCTACGAGGCCATTCCTGGCGGTCCCCTCCACGAAGGCTTGAAGAGCTGGCGGGAAGAAGGGGGATATGTCTCCATCGATACCCTGTCCCTCGCCTGGGCTCCACTGGTCGCCCAGGGGTCCGGTACCCTGGGCCTGGACGATGACCTTCAGCCCGCGGGCAATTTCACCCTGGGGACCCGAGGCCTGCTCGACATGATCGAAGGCATGAGTCGCCAGGGCTGGGCCCGCCCCTCCGACGCGAACATGGCCCGCATGGTGCTCTCGGGCATGGCCAAGGGAAGCGGCATCAGCACCCCGGTTACCATTCGACGCCGGGCGATCTCCGTCGGTCCGGCCAAACTCGTCGATCTCCCGACAATCTATTGGGGGGGCAAGGGCGCCCGCTCCTTGAACCGTGTCGCTCCGGGCTTTGAAATCGACCAGGATGGTCAGGTCGTCCGCGACGGAACGATCAACCGCGGGCCTCTACCCGACGCCCTGGCACCGATTGGCCGCGACTGAACCTCCTTGTCTTCGATGGGAACCATTAACCCAATACCTCTCCTAGACCCTTGAGCCGTCATGGAATATTCAATTTCGCAACCGCGAAAATCTCTATATTGGCCTTCGTCCCCAGAAGCGGGCAAGGGCATGATGGGGAGAGCACGACATGACCTACGAAGAGTTGATGGAATTGCGGGACCTGGCGGCCCGCCTACGCGCCCTGGATTGTGAGCATCCGGACATCACCATCCTGGGCCACGACCTGGCTCGCCGGATCGAATACCACCTAGACCATGGGGTTCCGCCAGCGCCCAAGCCTGCCAGCTCGGCCATGCCCCGATTCTTCCTGGCCACGGCCCTATAGGGCGGAGTCCCAACGGGACGCGCGGCGGCTCAGGCCTGCTTGGCGTCGACGACGGCTTGGCGAACGGCGCGGGTCTTGGTGAACAGGGCTTCCAGGGTCTCCCCTTCCCCCCGGCGGATGGCCCGCTGCAGAGCGGTGAGATCCTCGGTGAAGCGCTGAAGGATGTCCAGGACGGCCTCCTGGTTGTTCAGAAAGATATCCCGCCACATGATCGGATCGGATCCGGCGATGCGGGTGAAATCCCTGAAGCCGGAGGCGGAAAACTTGATCACCTCGCGGTGCAGATGGTCTTCCAGATCGCTGGCCGTCCCCACGATGGTATAGGCGATCAGATGCGGCAGGTGGGAGGTGATGGCCAACACCCGATCATGGTGGGCGGGTTCCATGACCTCGATAATCATACCGGCCCGGCGCCACATCTCCGCGACTCGGGCCAAGGCACCTTCATCGGCGCCCTTGGGTGGGGTCAGGATGCACCAACGCCCCTGGAACAGCTCCGCGAAGCCCGATTCGGGTCCACTTTTCTCCGTCCCCGCCACCGGGTGCCCGGGGATCAGGTGCACCCCATCGGGAAGGTGGGGGGCGACCATGGCGATCACCCGTTCCTTGATGGATCCCACGTCGCTGACAATGCACCCAGGTTTCAAAACTGGACCAATGGCTTCGGCGATAACCTCACAGGCGCCCACGGGCGCGCAGAGCACCACCAGGTCCGCATCGGTGACCGCGGCGACCAAATCCTCGGTCGCCTCGTCCACGATACCCAGAGCCAAAGCCCGGGCGGCTACACCCGGACCGATATCCCCGGCCACCAGGGTTCCCGCCATGCCATCGCGCTTAATGGCCCGGGCCAGGGAAGACCCGATCAATCCAATCCCCAGGATCGCCACCCGGTCGAAGAGAGGCTTGCCTCCAGACGTCATGATGCCCCCGCGGTTTCCATGAATTCGGTCAAGGTGGCCATGGCCAGTTCCATTTCGTCGTCCCGCCCGATGGACAAGCGGATGGAGTCGGGCAGCCCATAACCCGCCACCCGGCGCGCGATCACACCCCGGGACCGCAGGAAGGCATCGGCCGCCGCCGCGGTGCGAGGCCCCTCGGCATCGAAGGTTATCAGGACGAAATTGCAAACCGAATCGGTCACTTTCAGGCCCAAATCCCGAGCCTTCGCCTGGGTCCATCCCAACCAATGGGCATTGTGGCTCCGGCAGAGATCGACGAAGGCCTGGTCACGGATCGCCGCTTCACCCGCGGCCTGGGCCGAGGCGGACACATTGAACGGGCTACGCACCCGGTTCAGGACATCGATGATATGAGCCGGACCATAGGCCCACCCCAAGCGGGCACCACCCAGGCCGTGAATCTTGGAAAACGTCCGCAGCATGATCGTATTGGGGTGGCTGTCCACCAAGGCCGCGCCCGGGTCGTAGTCGTTGCGCGACACGAATTCCGCATAGGCGGCGTCCAAGACCAAGATGATGTCGTCCCGCAGACCCTCCCGCAGACGGATGACGTCGTCGTGGGAAATGCAGGTACCCGTTGGATTGTTGGGATTGGCGAGGAAGACCAGCCGGGTATTGGGTCGCACCACGGCCAGAATGGCATCCACGTCCGCGGTCTTGTCCTTCTCCGGTGCCAGGATCGCCTCGACCCCGCAACTCTTGGCGTAGATGGCGTACATCAGGAAGCCATAAGCGGTCTGAACGATGGTGTCCCCAAGACCGGCGTAGGCCCGACAGAGCAGACCGATCAGTTCATCGGATCCAGCGCCGCAGACGATGCGGGCCGGGTCAAGACCTTGGGTTTCGCCAATGGCGGTCCGCAGTGCCGTACAATTACCGTCTGGATAGCGGTGGGCCTCGGCCGCCGCGAGCACCAGGGCCTCGCGCGCGCGCGGGCTCGCGCCCAGAGCCCCTTCGTTGGAGGATAGCTTGATCACCCGGTCCACGCCCAGGATCTTGCTTTCGCCCCCAGCATAGGGAGTGATGTCCATGATGCCCGGCTGGGGCTGAGGAAGGATCGCGCTGGTCATGAGAAGGGGACCTATTGTCTGGGGCCACCGAGAATGGGCCGGGCTGGGTTGGGCGAGATGCGCGGGATGGGGACGATCAGCTTCCCACGGGACCGCCATCCATGGATTCGGACGAGAAGGGTTGGGCGTAACATCCCACCACCACGGCCCGGTTGATGGGGCCATGCCCGCCATGGCCCAGACTGGCCAACCGGGTGTCATTGGGCGGAACAAAGCCCTTGACCTCGACCAGGGTCAATCGGACGTCTGGACCTTGAGACCGCACATCCATGACACCCACGGGATCGAACCCGGAATCCCGCAAGGCATCAAGCGAACCGGCCCGGCTGAGGTTGGCGCCGGATTCCAGGGCGAGGAGGGCCCGGTCCTTGCCTCCACTGGATTCGGGATCCATGCGGGCGATGGAGAGAGCTTCCTTGCCGCTCCGGCTTCCGGCGACGGGCAGACGAGAGACGACCCGGGGAGTCCCGGCCATGTCGGACATGAGTTGGGGCCACCAAGCCAAGGCGTCCTCGGCCGTAGGCAGGGGAAGGACGCCGACCGTCGCCCGACCTTCCAGGACCTCCTGGGTCACCTGACCCAGGGACTGGTGCAGCGTGGCCGGAGTGTGGGATCCGTATTGGTCGCGCGCCAGCTCCTGATAGCCTTCCCCAATTTCCGGTACCCAAACCGCCAAGGAGAACTTCCCCTGCATGGAGACGATCGCCGCGAAGATCTCCCGCCACAGGCGCACCAGGGTCCGCTTGGGAAAGGGACCGCCATGACGGTCGACCAGACGGTGCAGCACCGCTGCTTCCCGTCCCGGGCGCAGGAAGACATCGCTTCCCCCCTCCTCGCCCTTGGCGGCGCGCACGCGCTCGGCAATCTGGGCGCGGCGCATGATAAGGTCATGAATCGCGTCGTCGATCCCATCGATTTCCCGCCGAAGGTCGCTGAGCGAAGGAATCTTGTCGGTCATGGGTGCTCCAGAGGTGGTCCGGGTCTCGAGGGGTTGGCCGCGTCAGGGCCATTCTCGGGGACACTCCGAGCCATGCCCTACCGTCCCCAAGGGGAGACAGGTTTATCCCCAAAAGGCGTGGGAATCAAAGAAATCGTTGACAGCGGGTGGACCCCTTTCTAGCTATTCAGACCCGATCCCACCGGCCCGTGGGAGGCCCGGACGGACCGGTGCACCGCACCAGGAACGGAGACAAGCCCGTGATCCTCCAATCACCGTCGACCCCCGCCCCCCATGACCGGGACGACGCATCGCGGGACTCGCCGGACAGCCCGGTCAACCGGATAGCAAACCTTTGTACGGACGTCCCCCTGACCCTGGACAGTGGCGCGACCCTCGGCCCCATTTCAGTGGCCTACCAGACCGCCGGTCGACTGAACGCCGACAGATCCAATGCCATCTTGATTTGCCACGCCTTGACCGGCGACCAATACGTCGTTGGAACGCACCCTGTCACCGGCAAACCGGGTTGGTGGACAGGCCTCGTCGGCCCGGGAAAGGTCATCGACACCGACCGCTATTTCATCATCTGCTCCAATGTCCTGGGGGGATGCCAGGGCACCACGGGTCCCAAGGACATCAACCCGGCCACGGGCAAGCCCTGGGGTCTGGAGTTTCCGGTCCTTACCATCGGCGACATGGTCCGGGCCCAGGCCACCCTGCTCGACCACCTGGGCATCGGGACCCTGTTCTGCGTGATCGGCGGATCCATGGGCGCCATGCAAGCCCTCCAATGGGCGGTCACCTTTCCGGACCGCCAGAGGGCCTGCGTGGCCATCGCCGGATCCTGGCGCCATTCGGCGCAGAACATCGCCTTCCATGAAGTTGGGCGCCAAGCCATCATGGCCGACCCCGATTGGCGGGGTGGGGACTATCCGAACCAGGGCACCATCCCCAAACGCGGGCTAGCCGTGGCCCGGATGACGGCCCATATCACCTATCTTTCCGAACCGGCGCTCCATCGGAAGTTCGGGCGCAAGCTGCACGACCGCGAAAAGGTAACCTATGGATTTGACGCGGACTTCCAAGTGGAAAGCTACCTGCGTCACCAGGGTGCGTCCTTCGTCCAACGCTTTGACGCGAACAGTTATCTCTATATCACCCGGGCCATGGACTATTTCGATCTCGCCGCCGACCACGACGGTGTCCTGGCCCGGGCTTTCTCGGGCAATCCGGTGCGCTTCTGCCTGGTGTCTTTCTCCAGTGACTGGTTGTTTCCGACGGGGGAAAGCCGGGCCATCGTGCGCGCCATGACCGCCGCGGCCGCCAATGTCAGTTTCGTGGAGGTCAGCACCGACAAAGGTCATGACGCCTTCCTTCTGGACGAGCCCGAATTCCACGATACCCTGTCAGGCTTCCTGGACGGTGTGGCCAAGCTGGCGGGATCCACCCCATGACCCCAACCAATTCAACCGGAGCCATCCGCTACGACCTGAAGCTCATCGCCGATATGGTGGACCGGGGTAGCCGGGTCCTGGACGTGGGCTGTGGAGAGGGTGAACTTCTGGCCCATCTGCGCGATACCCGCGACGTGGATGGCAGGGGGATCGAGCTGTCCATGGCCGGGGTCCGCGCGGCCGTGACACGGGGCCTGTCGGTGATTCAGGGCGACGCCAATACGGACCTTTCCGATTTTCCGGACCATGCCTTCGACTATGCCATCCTCAGCCAGACCCTACAGGCCACGGAACGGCCCCGGGCCGTCCTGGAACATCTGTTGCGCGTCGCCGACCGGGCCATTGTATCCTTCCCCAACTTCGCCCATTGGCGGGGGCGATGGCATTTGATCGCCCGCGGACGGATGCCGGTCAGCGACTACCTGCCCCTCCAATGGTGGGATACGCCCAATATCCACTTTTGCACCCTTCTCGATTTCCGCCAGCTCTGCCAGGATATGGACATCCGTGTCGAGAAGGGGTTAGCCCTGAACGAACAGGGCCACCCCCAGTGGTTCGCCGCGGATGGCCCCCTGGCCAACATCCTGGCCGCCCAGGGAGTCTTCCTCTTGTCCAAGGGAACATCATCGTGATTCGGCGCACCCGAAAGGTCTTGGCCATCACCAGCGCCCTGATCTTGTTGAGTTTGGTCATGGGCGGCCTCGCCCTGGTCCAGTTCGCCGACGACCCCATGGCCATGGTCCTGGAGAAACGGGAACGGGTGGTGGTCCCCCTCCCCGATTCCGCCAGCCGTCTGGTCCTGATCCGCCGAACCATCCTGTCGGAGTCCCATCGCCGCCATATCGTCCTTGAGCGGGCGGGACAGCCCATCGTGGAAACGGAGTTGTTCGAGGCCGCCGACGCCAATGACCCGCTGACCGTTTCCTGGCACGAGGCCTCGGTTGAATTCGGTGGCCCCTATGTCCGACTGGACGAGCCGGGTGGCGAAATCCTGGTTGATCTGGTGACCCCTGCCGTGGTCCGAGTCCTGCGCACGGCCGTGGGGCCGATCCTGACCTCGCCCAAGGGAGACGCCAGGATCGGTGCCGTGATCGGCCCCGATGACGGGGTCACCGTCACCGACGGCTTGGCCGGACAACGCCTTCCCACCGGCACGGGCCGCCTTCTGGGCACCGTCATGATGGACGAAAGCGGGGTGTGGTCCTTCATTCCCACGGCCCCGCCCGAGAGATAGAGCGATTCACGGGAACGTGAATATCGATTTTCTGGCTGGCGGGATGCAGACGTTCGGCGTGACGGCGCGCTTTAACTTGTTGAACTAAATCTGGTCGCGTCCGCCCTTACCCCTTCCGGGTCGCCGGAGAGGGTCCGGTGATCCGGGACGGTTTGGACAGGGCGCCATAGACGCGGTGACGCGGCGCCTCCCGCAACAGGGGCAAGGCGATCTGTTTCGCGCATTCACTGATCACCACCCCACCGAATCCAGAAAACCACCGGTTTCCCAGCCGCTCCACCGCGTTGGCCGAACCCAGCAACAGGCGGGACCGGGTGGGAGGCAGGAACAGGGCCGTGGCCGTATCCAGGGGGGCGAACATGTTGTCCTTGAGCAACCGGGACAGTTGCCCTTCCGAATAGGGCAAGCCATTGGCGAATGGTGACCGCTCCAGCCGGGCCCAGGCCCCCGCCCTGTTGGGGACCACCACGATCATCGTCCCACCATCGGCGAGCACCCGCCAGCATTCCCGCAGCAGGGTCCGGGCATGCTCGGTGAACTCCAGGGCATGGACCAACAGCAGCCGATCCACGGAGCGGTCTGGAAAAGGCAGGTCGAATTCGTCCACCAGGGTCGTCAGGGCCGGTTCCAAAACGGGCCATCGGGCCGCTCCCATGGGCGCGGGCATGGCGGCCATGACCCGCTCCGCCTCGGCCACGAATGGCCGCAAATAGGGGCTAGCATATCCCAGGCCAAGGACCCGGGCACCGGACACATTGGGCCACTGCTCACGCAGGGCCGCCCTCGTCAAGCGTCGGGCGGCGCGTCCCAGGCGACTGGCGTAGAACTCCCTCAGATCGACAACATCGGTCCACATCCGCCTATCCTATCCGATTCGCCAAACTCTTGCGCGCTTGAGTTGGCGCCAGAACGCCCCAAATGGGAGGGAGTAATAAGGAATCCATCGTCTGGGGAGACACCATCTTGAGTAAACTGGACATCCACCAGATTCCCGTCCTTTCGGACAATTATATTTATCTCGTCCGGTGCCAGGCGACGGGCGCCTGTGCCGTCGTCGACCCGGCGGAAGCCGAACCGGCCCTGGACAAGGCCCGGGAGCTTGGGTGGACCATCACCCATATCCTCAATACCCACCATCATTTCGATCACACCGGCGGGAACGAAGCAATCAAGGCCGCGACCGGCGCCACGGTCATCGGCTATGGCCCAGACGCGAATCGCATTCCAGGCATCGACCGGACCGTGGTCGACGGCGACCGGATCATGCTCGGCGGAGCCAGGGCGGAGGTCATCGCGACGCCGGGCCATACATCGGGCCATGTGTCCTACTGGTTTCCCGCCAGCCATGCCCTGTTCTGTGGGGATACCCTGTTTTCCGCTGGCTGCGGCCGACTGTTCGAAGGGACCGCGAGCCAGATGTGGGCCTCCCTGAGCCGTCTGCGCGACCTGCCCGCGGAAACATTGATCTTCTGCGCCCATGAATACACCCAGTCCAATATCACCTTCGCCCTGACCGTGGATCCCCGAAACCAGGCCCTTCGGGACCGGGCGATCGAAGTGGATACCCTGAGAGCCGAGGGCAATCCGACCATCCCGAGCTTCCTGGGCCAGGAACGGGCCTTCAATCCGTTCCTGCGGGCCGACAAGGCTGACTTCCAGGCCGCGCTGTCCATGGCGGGCGCCGATCCCGTCGATGTCTTCGCCACCACCCGCCTGAAAAAGGACCGGTTCTGACCATGACCCAAGCCAAGATGCGTCTGCGCCACTCGCCCAACTCGCCCTATGTGCGCAAGGTCATGGCAATGGCCCACGAGATTGGGTTGGTGGACCAATTGGAGCTGGTCCCCACCTTCGTCTGGGAAGACGATACGGACATCCACAAGGACAACCCCCTGGGCAAGGTTCCCGCCCTGATTCTATCCGACGGAACTGTCCTGCCGGAAAGTGTGCTGATCTGCCTGTATCTTGATGACCTCCATGGGGGAACAAAGCTCTTTCCGGACACTGGAGAGGACCGGATCCAGGCTCTGCGCTGGCTCGCCCTGGGAGATGGCCTGACCAATTCCGCTGTGGCCCGGACCATCGAATTCAACCGCCGCCCGGAACACGAGCGGGGAACCTGGTGGCCAGAGCGCATGAAACGGGCCGTGACCGGAACCCTTCATCTTCTCGAGAGGGAGTCCTCGACGCTGACCGACAGCCCTTTGAATATCGGTCATATCGCCATCGGCGTGGCTTTGGGCTACCTGGATTTCCGCTTCGCCGATGAGTTCTGGCGGGATGGCCATCCCGGCCTGTCCGCCTGGTACGAGGACTTCGCCAAACGACCGAGCATGGTCGACACCGAACCCCCAAAGCCCTAAGCGCTAAAGGGAGGTACATGAACGCCCCTGGGGACTGGGATCATCTGGGGAGACGATCCAGGCGGTCCTTTATCCCCGGATGGGTGGAAAGCCATGTGGTTTCCGCGCGACCGTCACCGCGGAGGGCGCCCAAGCGGGCAAGCATGGTGGTCAACAGGGCAGGGTCCCGACCGGTCTTCATCAGCAGGTCGATGCCCCCATCATCCGCCTCCCGCTCGAAATCACGGGAATAGGCGTGATCCATAAGCAGGACCGGCACGCCGGTGGCTTCCTCCACGATCCCCCCCGCATCCCCAACCACCAGGGCGATCATCAGGGACAGGCCCATGACCCGGGCCACACGGCGGAGGGAATGGCGTCCTCTCAGATGGGCCACCTCGTGGGCGAGGACGGCGATCACCTCCCCATCATTCTCCGTCAAATGGGCCAGTTCATCGGTTAGGATGACCGGCCCTCCCGGCAGGGCCAAGGCATTGGGACCCAGATCCGGCATGGACCGGAACTCCAAGGAGATGTCGGACGGCAGCCCGGCGGCGGACAGAAGGGAATGGAACCCCGCGGTCAACCGGGCCTGACGTTCGACGGTCAGGGTCGTCGGTTTGGCCAGAGTGTTGTCGAACGCGATAAGGGACTGCGCACCCAAAAGGCGTTCAACCGATGTGGGAACCAAGGCGGCAACGGCGTCGGCGGCCAGGGGCAACCCCCACCGCAAGACCATGAGGAGAACGACCAGCCCCCCCCCCAGAATAATCGCGGATCGAAGGCGAAACACCTCCGCCCAAGCGATCATGCGACCGGGCGTCGCCATGCCGCCAGCGCGCAATAGGGCGGTGAAGGCCGTGCTATCCGGTGCCACGAACACCTGCCCATTG
>JAIOYK010000081.1 GCA_021741145.1 Rhodospirillum sp.
GGGGTGGAGACGCCGAATCCCACGACCACGGGCAGGTCCGTATGGGCGCGGATCCGGGTCACCGCCGCGGCCACGGCGTCCTCGGCGGCGGCCGCAGTGCCGGTGATGCCGGTGATGGAGACGTAATAGACGAACCCCCCCGCCTTTTCGAGCACCGTGGGCAGACGGGCGTCGTCGGAGGTGGGGGTGGTCAACATGATCAGATGTAAGCCCTGGGTCCGCAGGTGAGGCAAAAGCTCCTCGGCTTCCTCCGGCGGCAGATCGACGATGATCAGGCCGTCGGCGCCCGCCTCCGCGGCATCCCGGGCGAAGGCCTCGCACCCATGGATGTAGATGGGGTTGTAATAGCCCATCAGGACGACGGGGGTCTCGTCATCGGTCTCGCGGAAGGTCCGGAGGGTGTCGAGTGTACCCTTCAGGGTCATGCCCTGACCCAGGGCCCGCAGGGCCGCGGCCTGGATGGCCGGGCCGTCGGCCATGGGATCGGAAAAGGGCATGCCCAGTTCGATCACGTCGACCCCGGCTCCGGGCAGACCCTTGAGGATCTCGAGCGCTTTTTCCGGGGTGGGGTCTCCGGCCATGGTGTAGGTGACAAGACCGCCGCGTCCTTCGGCCTTCAGAGCGGCGAACCGGCGGGTCAGGCGGTCCGTTTGGGGGGTGGTGATGCTCATGACAGGTCTCCCCCCTTGGATTGGCCAATAGCCTTGGCAATGGTGTTTACGTCCTTATCGCCCCGGCCCGACAGATTAATCACCATCAGGTGGTCCTTGGGCAGGGTGGGGGCGATCTTCATGGCATGGGCGATGGCGTGGCTGCTTTCCAGGGCGGGAATGATGCCCTCCAGCCGGGTCATCACCTGAAAGGCATGGACCGCCTCGTCATCGGTAATGGGCACGTATTCGACGCGGCCCATATCCTTGAGCCAGGAATGTTCCGGTCCGACGCCAGGGTAGTCCAGCCCCGCGGAAATGGAATGGGCCTCGGTGATCTGGCCGTCCTGGTCTTGCAGAAGGTAGGTCCGGTTGCCGTGGAGCACGCCGGGCTTGCCACCGGACATCGAGGCGGCGTGCTTGCCGTGCAGGCCCTCGCCCGCGGCCTCCACGCCAATGATCCGGACGTCGGGATCATCCAGGAAGGGATGGAACAGGCCGATGGCATTGGAGCCGCCGCCGATGCAGGCCATCAGGCTGTCGGGCAAGCGCCCCTCGGCGGCCATGATCTGCTCGCGGACTTCCTCGCCGATGATCTTTTGCAGGTCGCGGACCATGGCCGGATAGGGATGGGGTCCCGCGGCCGTGCCAATCAGGTAATAGGTGCTGTCCACATTGGCCACCCAGTCGCGGAGCGCGTCATTCATGGCGTCCTTCAGGGTGCCCGTGCCACTGGTCACCGGCTTGACCTCGGCGCCCAGCAGCTTCATGCGGAAGACGTTGGGGGCCTGGCGCTCGATGTCGGTGGCGCCCATGTAAATCACGCAATCCAGACCGAAGAGGGCGCAGACCGTGGCCGTGGCCACGCCATGTTGGCCCGCCCCGGTCTCGGCGATAATGCGCTTCTTGCCCATGCGCCGGGCCAGCAGGATCTGGCCCATGCAGTTGTTGATCTTGTGGGCACCGGTGTGGTTCAGGTCCTCGCGCTTGAAATAGATCTTGGCCCCGCCCAGGGTCTCGGTCAGGCGGCTGGCGAAGTAGAGGGGGCTGGGCCGTCCCACGAAGGTCGACAGATAGCCGTTCAGCTCGGTGTGAAAGGCTGGATCGGTCCGCGCGGCGTCCCAGGCGGTCTCCAGCTCCAGGATCAGGGGCATCAGGGTTTCGGCCACGTAGCGGCCGCCATGGATGCCGAAATGACCTTGGTCGTCCGGTCCGGAGCGATAGGTGTTCAGGGGCGCGTTCATCGGGAGAGTCCTTAACCTGAGGCCTTGGATACGCGGAAAGGAGGCGGGGGAAATGGGCGGTGGTTATAGCCCGGGATGGGGCCGGGAGCAAAGAACCCTTGGCCCATGCCGTCCCTGGTGCGTTTGAAATAGGGATTGGAGAGCGGGTTAGATCCCCAAACCGGTTTCGAATTCCTCGCGGACGATGGTCCGCCCGGGGTCGAGGAGGCTGGCCTTGTGCACGCCGTCGCTGATCCGAGTGACCTTCAGCCAGCCTTTTCCCCCGCATTCGTCCAAGGTCCGCCAAAGGATGGAGTGCTTGGCGATGTTGAGGACGGCGATGTCCCCGGACATGGCGATCAATTCCAGCAAAAGACGTTGCTGTGGCAGGACGGTGGAGGGCATCGGTTTTCTCGGGTTCGGGCTGGCTGGATGATCGGATTAGGTTTCCCTGGCGGATCCTATTTCAGGTGTTCCATCAAGCGGGGCATCATTTCCACAAAGTTACAGGGCCGGTAGCGACTGTCCAGTTGCCAAACGAGTATGTCGTCCCATCCATCCTTGCAGGCCCCCGTGGATCCGGGCAGGGCGAAGAGGTAGGTGCCCCGGGCAACGCCCGCGGTGGCCCGGGATTGAATGGTGGACGTGCCAATCTTGGCGAAGGAGAGGTGACGGAACAACTCGCCGAAACCGGGGATTTCCTTCTCGTAGACGCCTTGGAAGGCCTCTGGTGTCACGTCACGCCCGGTAACGCCGGTGCCGCCGGTGGCAATCACCACGTCCACCTTGGGGTCGGCGATCCACCGGTCCAGGGTGGCGCGGATGGTGGCCACGTCGTCCTTCACGATGGCCCGGTCGGCCAGGTCATGGCCCGCCTTCTCAAGGCGTTCCACCAGGGTGGCGCCGCTTTTGTCGGACTCGAGATTCCGGGTGTCGGAGACGGTCAGGATGGCGATGCGCACGGGAAGGAAGGGCTTGGACTCGTCGATACCGGCCATTATGGAAGGTTCCTCAGGGGGTGAATGTCGATGAGACTTGTTGAGTCTCCATATAGAGGGGCCAATCCCCCGCGGCAACGGCGTCCAAGGTGGGGGTGGGTTTCTTCATCCGCGCCCGGTAGGCCCAATAGTTGGACAGGACTTTCTCGATGAAGATTCGGCTCTCCCGGCTGGAGATGCTCTCGATGAACATCAAGGGGTCGTCCTTGAAGCGGTTGGCCCGGAGCCACCCATGGAGGCGGCCGGGTCCGCTGTTATAGGCCGCGGCCAGGAAAAACAGGTTCCCCTGGATCTGGCCGCTGGTCAGCAATTCGTTCAGATAGCGCTGACCCAGGGACAGGCTGTAATCGGGTTGATAGAGGCGTTGCCCCCCGCCCGGAGTCTTCAGGGAGTGGTCCCCGGCCACATGGGCCGCGGTGGCGGGCATCAACTGCATCAGGCCCTTCGCGCCCGCGCCGCTGGTGGCCCTGGGATTGAAGCCACTTTCCTGGCGGGCAAAGGCGTGGATTAGGGCCGGATCGACGCGCCAGCCCTCCGTCGGGCTCCAGGGCGCCAGGGGATAGCGGGCGACATCGCCGGAGGAGGCATCCAGTCCGCTGATGCGCAGGGCCACCTGGGGCATGCCCTTGGCCGCGGCCACGGCGACCACATGGCGGCGCAACTCCGGTCCGGCACCGGGGTAGAGGCTCCGAAATTCCTCGGCGGCATCCTCCAGCCTTCCCACCTGGACGAGGGCCAGGGCGCGTTTGCCCGCCGCGGTCGCGATGACCCGGGCATAGGCCTCGGTCGACGCGACGCCATCGCTGAAGTCGAAGGGGAGGGGGCGGCCCAGGGCGCGGACGGCCACCATTCCATAAAAGGACCGGGGAACCGCCGCGGCCCGTTCGAGCAGGGGGGTGGACTTCTCGGGGTGGCGGTTCCTCAGGTGGGCCCGGGCGGCCCAATAGGCGCCCCCGGCTCGCAACCAGCTCGACGCGTGGGGCGCGCGGGCGACGGCCTCCAGGAAAGGCGCGGCCTTGGCATATTCCTCGGCGCGGAAATGGGCCAGGCCCGCGGCCCAGTTGGCGAGGGGGACGCGGTCGCCGGAGCGTTTGGCCGCCTCCTCCGCCCATTGGATGGCCCAATCATCCCGGCCATCGACGAAATAGGCATAGGCCAACCCGGCCTTCATGCGGTCGGCGTCGATGGGAGCCAGGGCTTGTATGCCCACGGCGTCGACGAGCTCTTTGATGACCAGGGTCTGGCCCCGGTTCAGGGCCTGGAGGAACTTGCGCCAGTGTCTGGTCGCGGCGGTCCGGCTCCCCTGGGAGTAGTCTCCCTCCAGCCGCCACCCCGTGCCTCCGGTCCCCCCATCGCCAATACCCGAGAGGAAATCCTCTTCGGGGTCGACCAGGGGCTCGGAGGTCCGGCGGCTGGCTAGCCTGTGGATGCGGTCGGCGCCAGGGTGGTCCGCGTAGGCGTCCAGCCAGGTCTTCAACTCCGATCCCTTGGCCCGATAGGCGGTGGGGTGCATCAGCCGCTGAAAGGTGACATGGCCCATCAGGACAGGATCCGAGATTTGGGCGATCAACTTGTCCGCGGTTTTCCAGTCACCCTGCTCCTGAACCTCGAAGACTTGGGCATAGAGCGTCCGGTCATTGGAGGACAGGACGTCTCCCGCCGCCTGGGCGGCGGCCACCTGGGCGGCCCCGGCCTGGGAAGAAAAACGGGCGCTGAGCGGAATCGCCATGCTCAAAAGGATTGTTGCCCAAGTCACCCTTTTCCTAAGCCATCCCATGGTCGCCCCTCCTCCATCCATGTTCCCGAACCGTCGAAGGGGATGGTTATATCCGTCCGATTGGCGGGTGTCAGCCCGAACCGTCGTCCGGAGGAGAGACAGCGGGAGGCTTGTCCCAGGAATCAAGGCGGGCGCGCAGGGCGCGCATGTCGCGCCAGGCCAAACGCTTCTGGGCCGGGGTGCGCAGCAGATAGGCCGGGTGGAAGGTGGCCAGCACGGGCACCGGACGGGACAGGCCTGGAGTCGCGTAGTCTTTCCACTGCCCCCGAAGACGGGTGATTCCCTCGGTCCGGGCGAGCAAGGATTGGGCGGCCAATCCCCCAACCGCGAGGATAACCCTGGGCTGGGCCAGCTCCACATGCCGCTCCAGGAAGGGCAGGCAGAGGGCCACCTCGTCACCGGTGGGCTTCCGGTTTCCAGGGGGGCGCCAGGGAACGACGTTGGTGATATAGGCCAGGCGCCGGTCCAGGCCGATGGAGCCCAGCATGGCATCGAGCAGCTTGCCGGAGACGCCAACGAAAGGCAGACCGATGCGGTCCTCGTCGGCGCCCGGGGCCTCGCCGATGACCATCACGCCAAAATCCGGTTTCCCGTCGGCGAAGACCGTATTCGTGGCCGGGCGCCTTAGGGCGCAGGCATGGAAGGTGTCCAGGGCCGCCCGCAGGGCTTCCAGGCTGGTCGCCTCCGCGGCCAGATGGGCGGCGGCCCGAAGGGTTTCAGTTTGGCTGGCGGGGTCGTCGTCGTGCCCTGCGACTCCGGTGACTTGGGGAGCCAATCCGGGGGGCATTCCCGTTGAACCCGACGCACTTCCCCGGCGTCCGGGGCTTGGGGCCGCCGCGGTCCGGTCGCGCTCGGTGTCCTCCCGGGCGCGGTCCCGGGCCGCGGCGGTCAGGGCATAGCGGTCCAGGGGGGCCTCGCCGATTCCCACGTCCACGCCCGCGTCCAGGTACCACCGCAATAGAATGGCGGCGGCCTCGTGCTCGGACGGAGCGGTGGAGATGGGTGGGGCGATGGTCATGGTTCGGGCAAGGTATCACCCCGGGAAGAGAGGCCCAGGCATTTTTTTCAACGGGCTTTGCTTTGTGCTATCAAGGTCCCGAGCCCGCCCGGGTTGGGGAGAGCACGGCGCGGGGTTCCTTGATCCAAATCAAGCTGGATCGAAGACCAATGAGGGTTGAAAGGAAGGAACCCAGGAATGAGTGAACGGGAGTCGATGGAATTCGACGTGGTGATCGTCGGTGGTGGGCCTTCGGGGTTGGCCGCGGCGATTCGCCTGCGCCAACTGGCGGTAAAAAGCAGGAAGGACTGTTCGGTTTGCGTCCTTGAAAAGGGATCGGAAATCGGTGCGCATATTCTGTCCGGCGCGGTGATCGAAACCCGCGCCCTGGACGAGTTGATCCCCGATTGGAAGGACAAGGGTGCTCCCTTGACCGTGGAGGCCAAGAGCGACGTGTTCTGGTACCTGACGGAACCGAACCATATCCGTCTGCCGACGCCGCCGCAGATGCACAATAAGGGCAACTATATCGTCAGCCTCGGCAATGTCTGCCGCTGGCTGGCCGAACAGGCCGAGGCCTTGGGCGTCGAGATCTATCCGGGTTTCGCCGCGGCCGAGGTCCTCCATGACGAATCGGGCGCCGTTGTCGGCGTCGCCACGGGCGACATGGGTCTGGACAAGAAGGGCGAGAAGACCGCGGCCTACGAGCCGGGGGTGGAGCTGCGCGCCAAGGTCACCGTCTTCGCCGAAGGGTGCCGGGGGTCCTTGACCAAGGAACTCGAAGCCAAATTTGACCTGCGCAAGGACGCCCAGCCCCAGACCTATGGCATTGGCATCAAGGAACTGTGGGAGGTTCCAGCCGAGAACCACGAGCAGGGCCGGATCATCCATACCGTGGGCTGGCCCCTGCGAAACGATACCTATGGCGGGTCCTTTATGTACCATCTGGACAACAACCAGATAGCCGTCGGCTTCGTGGTGGGCCTGGACTATACCAATCCCTGGCTTTCCCCCTTCGAGGAATTCCAGCGGTTCAAGACCCACCCTTCGATCGCCCCTTTCCTCAAGGGCGGGCGGCGCATCGCCTATGGTGCCCGGGCCTTGTCGGAAGGGGGCTACCAGTCCATTCCGGCCCTGTCCTTTCCGGGGGGCGTGCTGGTGGGGGACACGGCGGGGTTCCTGAACGTGCCAAAGATCAAGGGATCCCATACGGCCATGAAGTCGGGCATGGTCGCCGCGGAAGCGGTCTTCGATCACTTGGCCGCGGACACATCCGGCCCCGTCGCCGACTATCGGGAGCGCCTGTCCGAGACCTGGGTCTGGCGGGAGTTGAAGAAGGTGCGGAACATCCGCCCGGCCTTCAGGTTCGGCTTGTTGGCGGGCATCGCCTATTCGGCGCTGGACACCTTCCTGCTGCGCGGCCACGCCCCCTGGACCCTGTCCCACCACGAGGACCACAGGTCCTTGAAAAAGGCCAACGCGGCCAAGAAAATCGCCTATCCCAAGCCCGATGGGGCGCTGACCTTCGACCGGTTGTCCTCGGTCTATATTTCCAACACCAACCACGCCGAGGATCAGCCTTGCCACCTGACCCTGAAGGACGCGTCGGTGCCGGTGTCGGTGAACCTTGCGGACTATGGGGGACCCGAAGCGCGTTTCTGTCCGGCGGGAGTCTATGAATTCGTGAAGGACGATACCGAGGACGGCGAGAAGCTGCAAATCAACGCCCAAAACTGCGTCCACTGCAAGACCTGCGACATCAAGGATCCGACCCAGAACATCAATTGGGTGGTTCCGCAGGGTGGGGATGGACCCAACTATCCCAATATGTGATTGGGATCCCCATATGGGGGGAAGGATCAGGGAACAGGCGGCGATTTCCTTTCGGGCAAATCGAACTGGGACTCGCCGCCTGTTCCGCTATTGTGTTTCCGTTGAATGACGGACGCGGGACCGTCGACGGATGGCCCCGCTTTTCCATACAGGATATGCGAGGACGAGGGCATGCGGTTCAATCGGCGGGGTCCGAAGGCGACAATTCTGGGTACAGCGCTGGCCTTGTCGGTCGCGGTGGTGCCCGCGGGGTGTGCCGTGGGAGGGCAGGACGGTGGTGTCGGGACGACCCCGAAAGGGACCGCGTTCTCGCCCCTGGGGAGCTATCTGTCCGCCCGCCATGCCGAGGCCGTGGGCGATACCAAGGCCGCGGCCATTTTCTACCGGCTCGCCCTGGAAGAGAATCCGGACAACATCAACCTGCTCCGGCGGGCCTATTTCTTCTCCAGCGTGGAAGGAGATGTCTCCGACGCCGCGCCGCTGGCCGCGCGTTTGATGCTGGTGGACCCCGGCGCGTCCATTGCTCCCCTGGTCGTTTCCGCGGAATTGGGTCGGGATGGGCGGTTCGCCGATGTCGCCACGATGGCGGACAAGGCTGGGCGGCAGGGGCTCAACAGCTTCCTGACACCGGTCCTGGAGGCCTGGGCCAAGGCCGGAACGGGGGACTACGAAGGCGCCATGACGGCCCTGGACGACCTGGATGAAAACCCCGGCTATCTGACCTTGAAAAGCCAACATGCCGCCCTTATCGCGGAGGTGATGGGGAAGGATAAGGAGGCCGAAGCCCTTTTCCAAAGCTACCTGAAAAGTGGCGACCGACCCTCCTTGCGGGGTGTGCAATTGGCGGGCGGATATCTGGCCCGCCATGGGCGGGCCGCGGAAGCCCGGGCCTTGGCCGCGGACTATGCCGCCCGCTTTCCCAGCAGCCTTTTGTTGGCCGATGCGGTCGTCGGCTTCGGCGAGGGAGAGGATCCTCCCGCCCTGGAGGTGACCAACGCCGCGGAAGGGATGGCCGAGCTGCATTACGGCACGGCCTCCCTGCTCGCGGAAAATGATTTGCAGACGGCGACCATGTTCGTGCGCCTGGCCCTTCACCTGCGTCCGGATTTCCCCCTGGCCCAGCTGCTGCTGGGGCAGTTGATGGCCGGACAGGAGCGCTATGACGAGGCCATCGCCGCCTACCGGTCCGTGGACCACCGGGAAAGCCTGAAGCTGGCGGCCTCCCTCGCGGAAGCGGAAACCCTGGGGGCCGCTGGACGCCTGGACGAGGCCATCACCCTCTATTCCAAGATCGCCAATGAACGGCCAGATCGCCTGGACGCCTTAGTCGAATTGGGTGACATGCTGCGCCGGGAAGAGCGCTTCGAGGAGGCCGAGGCGGTTTACACCCGGGCCATCGAGCGGGTCGGCACGCCGGACGGGCGCCATTGGGCCTTGTTCTTTGGGCGGGGTGTTTCCAACGAGCGGACCCAGCGCTGGCCCCAGGCCGAATCCGATTTCCTGAAGGCCCTTGACCTCAGTCCGGACCAACCCTTTGTGCTGAATTACCTGGGCTATTCCTGGGTGGATAAGGGGATCAACGTGGAGCGGGCCAAGAATCTGATCGAGCGGGCCGTGGCCCTACGGCCCAAGGATGGCTACATCATCGACAGCCTGGGCTGGGTGCACTACCGCTTGGGGGAATACGACGAGGCCGTGACCACGTTGGAACGGGCCATCCGGGAAACGCCGGACGACCCGACCATCAATGACCACCTGGGTGACGCCTATTGGATGGTCGGCCGCCGTCTGGAGGCCCGTTACCAATGGGAGCGCGCTCTGGGCCTGTCCGAAGAGGCGGATCTTTCGGCGAGCCTGCAAAGGAAACTCGAGACGGGGCTGACGCCGCCGACGCCGATGTCTCCCAAGACCGCGGGTGCCAGGAAGCAAGCGCGATGATCGCCATCGCCCCCACCGACAAGGCCGTGATCGAGGCCGCTCCGGCCAAGGTCAACCTGACTCTTCATGTCACGGGAAAACGTCCTGATGGATTCCACACGTTGGAAAGCCTCGTGGTCTTCTCCGGTGTCCACGACACCTTGATCGCCGAACCGTCGGACGGCTTTTCGCTGTCCATAACCGGTCCAAACGCCCAGGGGCTGGAGGGGGAAGGGGACAACATCATCACCCGCGCCGCCCAACGCCTCGCCGATCTGACGGGCAAGGCGAACGTCGCGCGGCTGGTCCTGATCAAGCGCTTGCCCGTAGCCGCGGGGATTGGCGGCGGATCGGCCGATGCCGCGGCGACCCTCCGGGCCTTGAATCGCCTTTGGGGGCTTGACCGTCCCTTGGACGATTACATGGATCTCGCCGGCGGCCTGGGGGCGGACGTGCCGGTCTGCCTGCGCGGCGAGGCGGTGACCATGGCCGGAATTGGCGAGCAGTTGACCCCCGCGCCGCCCCTCCCATCGGCTTGGTTGGTGTTGGTCAACCCCATGAAACCGGTCTCCACGCCGGCGGTTTTCAAGGCGCGAACCGGCGCTTTCTCCCCACCCAATCCCCTGATGGAGGCGCCCGGGGATGTCCGGGAGCTGGCCGAGGCCTTGGGGAGTCGAAGCAATGATTTGGCGGCTCCGGCCCGTTTGGTGGAGCCGGTGATTTCCGACGTTCTGACGGCCATCGCCAATCTGCGGGGCTGTCTTCTGTCCCGCATGTCGGGAAGTGGGGCCACCTGCTTCGGTCTGTTCGCCGACGGAACTGTCTGCGACGAGGCCGCCCACCATCTCGCGGAGGACAAACCGGAATGGTGGGTGAGCGCGGCGCCTCTGGTTACCCGAACCACCGAAATCCAGCCATCCCTCGTCTGAGTCTGGGAACAAGCTGATTTTTACGCGCTATTTGCATGGCTTGTATTCCAAAAGCGCATGCATGCGCTTCAGCATAGGACGCTAGTCTCCTTGTTCAACAACGTTAAGTATTTGAATATAAATACATTAGCATGATTTTAAGCGCAAAAGGCACATTAATTTGAATGTAAATTTTTGATTCATACAGACGTATAATTCTTATAGCTGTATTCGATTACGACAAAAGGGATGTTTTTCAATTTGAAAAACCAATCGGTCTATCTGGAAAGCATTGAATTTTGGCGGTTTTTTTTTACGAATCGCCCGGCAAAATTGACATCTCTCAGATGGACCGGCTCTTGTTTGAAAATGCATTGCATTTCTCCATTCAATATGCGGCCAAGGATCTTCAATTTCAGTGCAGTGGAAGTGCATTTTGACAAAAAGATGACGATATGACCTACTATAACAAAGAGTAATTTCACAGTATCTCTTTACTTCATTAAATGAGACCGATCCTTCTCGCGCTATACGTGCTCTTGCCGGATCGAAATAATCTGATAAGTAGAAACAGACCTATTTGATCGATGGGGATGAACGCCGTCGACCTATTCCAATTGGCGTAAGGACCAAAGCCATGCACCAGGCCAGTCCCATTTCTTCCCTGTTGAAACCAGATGCTCGGTTGACGGAGGACCTGCAAGAGATCCGCCCGTTCGTTGAATCGGTGATCGACGATCTGCTCGAAGATTTCTATGGCGGGGTCAAGAGCGCACCGGAACTCTTTGGCCTGTTTGGCTCTCCGGAAAGCCTGAAACGAGCCAGGGAGGCCCAGAGGAGTCATTGGTTGAATGTTTTGTTCCAAGGAGATTGGCGAGCCCATGCCCTTCAGGCGGAACGGATCGGCAAGGCTCATGTGATTCGTGGGGTAACGCCGAATATTTATTTCGCCGCCTATGCTCACGTCCTCTGTGGCTTATCCGACCGGTTGGCCCGGGCCCGTTTCAAGAAGGGGGAAAGCCTGGCCCGCGCCTTGAATGCGTCCATTCGCGCTGTTTACTTGGACATGCTGGCGGTTCTGGACGTGTATTTCCATCAGGAACAGGAAAATGCCCGCCAAGCGATCAAAGGTCACGCTGATAGCTTCGAAGGTACGGTTCTCAGCATGACCCATGACTTGTACCAGAACGGTGAAACCCTCGACAGTCAGACCCAAGTGATGTCCCGCGACGCGGCGACCCTGGACCAGCGTTTGGATGATTTGGAGCGGAACGCGACGGAAACCACGGTCGCCATGGAAACGGTGGCGGGCGCGACCGAAGAAATCTCGGCTTCTCTTAAGGAAGTTTCCCAACAGAACAACCACGCCGCGGATGTGGCCCGAACGGCGACCGAGCGGGCGGTGGGTCTGGAGAGGGTGGTAACGCAGTTGACCCAGGCAACGGAAGGGATTGCCGAGGCGACCGTGATGATCGACCAAATTGCGCGTCAAACCCACCTTTTGGCCTTGAACGCGACTATTGAGGCGGCCCGGGCTGGCGAAGCAGGCAAGGGCTTTGCCGTTGTCGCGGGTGAGGTGAAGACATTGGCTCACCAGACCGCCGGTGGAACGGTGAAGGTTCAGGCCCGGGTGATTCAGGTCCGCGACGCGGTCCGCGAGGCGGCGACGGCGATCATAGCAATCACGGAAACCATTCGGGAACTGGACGGTATTACCGACCAAGTGGCCGCGGCCGTGCACGAACAGCAGGCTGCTCAGGAAGAAATCGCGCGCAACCTTGACCAGGTGGTGGAAGCGACGACGGCGGTGACGCGGGCGATTTCCGACGTACGGTGCCTGTCACGGGGGGCCACGGAGTCGGTTTCCGTCGTTTCCCGTTCGGCGGAACGCCTAAGGACTGGGATCCGGGGGCTCAAGGAAAACGCCACCCGTTTTCTAAGCGCGGTCCTGGCCGAAGCGAAATAGGCTTTCGGAATGGCGCGGGACCTTGCCGCGGCGGTTCGGAACAGTCCGAGCAAGAAGGACGCATCTCCCTCTTGCTCCGTGGATCATTTGCTCTTATGGTCCCCGTCTTCCCGCGATTGGGGCGTAGCCAAGCGGTAAGGCAGCGGTTTTTGGTACCGCCATTCGCAGGTTCGATCCCTGCCGCCCCAGCCACCTTTCCCAGATATTTATTTTAGCAATCCCAGACCGGGAGCCCTTTCGCGGACTTAGCGGACCCAGGAGGAAAACCGTCCCTATCCCGTAGGCCACGCGCTCGCGGGCCGCCGCGTCCCGCTCGTCCGCTTGGACCCAGTTCAACCCGGGTCGGATCATGGGGCTCGGGGCTTGGCCAGGTCGCGCCGAGCGTCCCCACGCCATCATCGGGCAGGTGAGCGAGTGTTTGCCGACGCCGCATTGGGCTGGCTGAATACCGTTTCGCATTCAGCGATTCCCTCGCTCATCCGGCGGGGTTCCAGAAATTCCGGGAAATAGCTCCCTTTGCGCCGTTTGGGGATCTGGAGGTTGATCGTGCCGACGCGGGTTTCCCCGTTTCGCTCCCGGTATCCGTTCCGCTGGGTCAGCCGGTCCGGGGAACGCCCTCCGTGGGCGGCACCCGTTTTACCCTCCACATCCAGTATCATCAGGCGCTGGGCCGCGAAGCCCAGCATTTCGCGGACGATATCGGCGTCAGGTTCCTTGGCGAGGAGGGTTTGCAAGGTGATCACGTCGCTGGTGGTCATCAAGGATCACCGGATCTCAAGGTGGCATGTGGTAGCAAAACCCTACTGGGAAATCGCGGTGACCACCGCTCTTACCCCCCCTGCCTGGGACAGGGCTCTTATACCACTTGGCTACCCCGCGTTATCCCAAGTCCTCCTTCACCTCGCGCCGGGGCAATACCATCAACGGCACCTCCCGCCCGCTGGTCACGGTCATCTCCCAGCCGGGGGCTTCCTACAACAGTGGCGGCACCGACCATTCACCATTCGGGAGATACTCGACCACTTGATTTCCCGATCCTCGGCCCGGGATATGATACGGTCGGATGTCGAACTGAACCGCTGGCGTGGGAACCCGAATCCGCCCCGCTTCGGGATTCCGTCGGAAGTCCTCGACTCCATCGCGAGACGTACCCTCCTGGACCTCGATTTTGAATCCTTCGGACCCGATCCATGGCGAAATCCGTTCAGGACACTTCATGGATATCGGAACCCCTGATAGCCTGCGCTGAGTCACAGGGTTAATTTCCTGTCGAGGAGATCGATCATGCATGAAATCCAGAGGTTCGCGAAAAGGTGGGACGTTTGATGGCTAAGCGGAAGGGACAGGCCAAGACGCATCCCCAGTCGTTGATCCGTGGGCTGATCGTCAAGCTTGTCCTGGGGGCCGTTGTCATTATCGGTGCCATCACGGCCCTTGGATATGGGGTGGTTTACGACCGGGCGGAGCGGGACGCCCTGAATCGGCTCGCCGACTACGTGGCCGAACGGGGTCGTTTTGAAAGCGCCGTTTTCCTGCGCACGGAATCGGCCATGCGGACCTTCGCCGATCACTTCCTGGAAAACTATCGCGATGACGCCGTTCTGCCGGATCCGGATTTCAAGGATTACTTTTTTCAAAGCGCCGACAAAGCGGTCCGTCTGAAGCGGGAGTACTTCGATGGGATGGTCGGCCCGGACGGTTTGCGGATCGCCGGTGTCTCCGCCTTTGTTGGTGACAATGTGCGCTATTTTTCCAAGGAGTTCCGCCGCCGCATACTGTTGGCGGTGAAACTGGTCGGCCGCTATGGTCCGGCCTGGGCGGATTTGAACTTACATGTCAGCTTTCCCGAGAATGCCATCGTCGTCTATTGGCCGGAAGCACCCTGGGGTTTGAATGCCGCCCCCAATCTGCGCATGAATCAAGGCTCTGTCATCAAGGCGACGCTTCAATCCGAAAATCCAGACCGAAAGCCCGTTTGGTCGGGTCTGTATTTCGATCTGACAGCCAAACGCTGGTCGATCACACACCAGTTGCCCGTGGATCTGGACGGACGCCATTTGATCAACCCAAGCGCGGACGTGCATTTGACCGATTTGATGCGCCGTATTATCGAGGACCGCCTGCCCGGAACATCCAACTACATTTTTTCCAAGGCGGGCGATGTGGTCGCTAATTCGCGTAGCTTGGGTGAGAAAGACTATGTGAAAGGGGTGATTTCCATCGATGAGGTGGAGGATCCGGTGGTGCGGGCCGTTTACGGTGCCATGGCTCAGGGTATGAAGGCGCCCCCGTCACCCTTGAACGATGACCGTGACCGGAGTGTCTGGCTGGTGGATGCACCGGAGTTGGATGCCTATCTGGCTTTCACCGAATTGTCCGGTCCGGACTGGGTTTATGTGGTGGCCTATCCCAAATCCCTGTTGCGGCCCATCGCCCATCAGGCGGCGGGAGTCCTGGTGGGATTGGGGGCGGGAATCTTCGTTTTCTTCACCCTCGTGATGGTAGTCATCCTGAGCCGTGATATCGCCCGACCGATCAATCTGCTGGAAGCCGCCGCGGAGAAGGTGGGCGAGGGCGCCTATGACGTGGTGGCGGAGGACAGCTATCCCCTGCCGGAATCGGTCCCCAATGAGATTGGGCTGTTCGCCCGTGAATTCCGCTCCATGACGCGGCGGGTTCGAGATACTAATCACAACCTTGAACGGATCGTCGCGGAGCGGACCGCCGACCTGGAGGAAGCCAACCGCAAGCTGACGGAACTCAGCCTCATTGATGGCCTGACCAGGGCACGGAACCGCCGTTCCTTCGACATGGACCTCGCGGAGGCCTTCGAGATCCACCACCGGGACGGGGAGGCCTTCGCACTGGCTCTGTTTGATGTGGACCATTTCAAAAAATACAATGACACCCAGGGGCACCAAAAAGGCGACGACGTGCTCAAGTCCATCGTCGCCACCCTCCAGCAAGCCTCCCGGGCGGCGGATCGGGTCTACCGGTATGGGGGCGAGGAACTGGCCGTCATCTTCTCCGACACGGATCAGATGGAAGCCCGGACCGTCGCTCAGCGGCTGGTGGACGCCGTAGCGAGGGAGGGGATCCCCCACCCGGCCAGTTCCATCGGGCATGTGTCCATCAGCGGAGGCCTCTCCGTGGCGGAGGGCGGGATCAGTTCGCCGAAGGACCTGATCCAGCGGGCCGACGAGAAGCTCTATGAAGCCAAGCATTCCGGCCGGAACCGACTTGTCGGATAGACCGAAGAGATCTGGCCGCGCTCGGTACCGTCCCTTCGATGCCCTGGAAGGTGCAAAGATATAATTTTCTAGACACGGCGACCAATGGAGAAAAGGAAAGGGGGTGGGACACGGCATCGTGTCCCACCCCCTTTTGTCTCTTGAAGCTTGGGACGGCCGTCAGCCGCCGACCCACCAATAGACCCAAACGAAAAGAAAAATCCAAACCACATCGACGAAATGCCAGTACCACTCCGCGGCTTCGAAACCTGTATGGTGTTCCGCGTTGAAGTTCCCCTTTAAGGCGCGCAGGAACATGACCGCCAAGAAGCAGGCACCGACGAAGACATGGAAGCCGTGGAAGCCCGTGGCGAGATAGAAGACCGACGGGAAGATACCATCGGTTAGGCCGAAGGCCGCTTCGCCGTATTCAATCATCTGCAGGGTCAGAAAGGTCGCGCCGAGAGCCACGGTGATAAAGAGGCCAAGGATCAACTGCTTCCGACGTCCAGCCATCATCCCTTTCTTGGCCCACATCAGGATGAAGCCCGAGGAAATAAGGATCATCGTGTTGATCGCGGGCAATCCCCAGGCATGCAGGGGTTCGATGCCCTCTGGTGGCCAGACGTTGCCGATGACCGGGTTATACAGCAGGGCATTGTGGAAGAAGGCCCAGAAGAATGCGACGAAGAACATGACCTCCGACGCGATGAACATGGCCATGCCCATGCGCAGCCCCTTGCGCACAAAGCTGGTGTGGGCGTGGTCATGGACGGATTCATGGATGACGTCCCGCCACCAGCCGACCATGGTGGTCACGACCAGGAAAGCCCCCAGAAGCAGAAGCCAAGCGACATCGTCGTGCATGTAGTGCACCGCCCCGATGGCCAGGGTAAAGGCCGCCAAGGCCCCCGTGGCTGGCCAGGGACTGGGGTCGATGATGTGAAAAGGATGTTTGCGTGCCGCGACGCCACTCATGGTTCTACCCTCCCGTTCTTGAATTTCGTTGGTTTTGGTCCGCTGTCCCCACTCGGGCCGCCTGCTTCTCCGGCTTGGGTAACCCAGCCTCTTGTTCGGCCTCGGTATCCTCGAAGAAGGTGTAGCTCAAGGTCAGGGTGGTGACCTCGGATGTGGTGTCGTCCTCGGCGATGGCCGGGTCCACGTAAAAGGTCACGGGCATGTCTAGGATCTCGCCCGGTTCCAGGCGCTGTTCGGTGAAGCAGAAGCACTGGATCTTGGAGAAATATTGGGCCGCTTTCGTGGGCGTGACGTTGAAGGTCGCCGTGCCGATGATCGGTCGATCCCCCTGGTTGGAGGTCCGGAACGTGGCCAGGGCCTGTTCCCCCAGGGTGACGTCGATGGATTTCTGGTTGGGCTTGAAGTGCCAGGGCAGTCCCTTGTCCGTGTCCGCGTTGAAACGCACGGTCATGATCCGCCCGGCGCCGGGACCCTCCGTTGCCGCCCCGGGGGCGGGGACGTCCACGCCCGGGATGCCACCATAACCCGTCACCTGGCAGAATATCCGGTAGAGGGGGACGGAGGCGAAGGCCAAGCCCACCATGCCGATGATGGTCACCCCACAGATCAGGGCGACACGGGCATTGCGGCGGGCGAGGTCATCGGTTCGGGACATTGGTCTTCTCCCTGGGGATGGCTCCCCGGATTCGGGATGGAGAGTCGAAGGAATGGGAAGCGGACCAATGCCGATTTGGGGGAGAAACCCCGGGAAGGTGGGAACCCATCCCGGCGGTCGGTCCGCTTCCTGTGTCCTCCGTGGCGGGCACGAAGGACGTTTGAGCCTATTCGGCGGGTTGGGCTTTGGGACCCGAACCGCTGTGGTGGTGGGGATCCGGCCCGATTACCGGGGGTTCTTCGAAGCAGTGAACGGGCGGAGGTGAACTGACGGTCCATTCCAGGGTGGTCGCCCCCGGCCCCCAATAGTTGGCGGCAACGCGTTTTCCCGACCGCAGGGTCACCCAGCAGACATACAGGAAGAACAGGGTGCCAAACCCGGCGATGAAGGCGCCAATGGAGGCGACCATGTTCCACCCGGCGAAGGCGTCTGGATAGTCGGGGATGCGCCGGGGCATGCCCGACAGACCCAGGAAGTGCATGGGAAAGAAGGATAGATTGACGCCAACGAAGGTGATCCAGAAGTGAATCTTACCCAGGGTCTCCGGGTACTGGCGGCCGCTCATCTTGCCGATCCAGTAGTAGAAGCCACAGAAGATGGCGAAAACCGCGCCGAGCGACAGGACATAGTGGAAATGGGCGATGACGTAATAGGTGTCGTGCAGCGCCACGTCCACGCCCGCGTTGGACAGAACCACGCCGGTGACCCCGCCGACGGTGAACAGGAAGATGAAGCCCACGGCCCAAAGCATGGGTGTCTTGAACTCGATGGAGCCGCCCCACATGGTGGCGATCCAGGAGAAGACCTTGATGCCCGTGGGGACCCCGATGGCCATGGTCGCCGCCAGGAAATAGGCCCGGGTGTCCACGTCCATACCGACGGTGTACATGTGGTGAGCCCAGACGGCGAAGCCGATCAGACCGATGGAAACCATGGCGTAGGCCATGCCCAGATAACCGAAGACCGGCTTGCGGGAGAAGGTCGCCACCACATGGCTGATGATCCCGAAGGCGGGCAGGATCATGATGTAAACCTCGGGATGGCCAAAGAACCAGAACAGGTGCTGGAAGAGAATGGGATCCCCACCACCCGAGGGGTCGAAGAAGGTCGTACCGAAGTTCCGGTCACACAGCAGCATGGTGATGGCACCGGCCAGCACGGGGACGGCGAGAAGCAGCAGGAAGGCGGTCACGGTCATGGCCCAAACGAACAGGGGCATCCGATGGATGGTCATGCCCGGGGCCCGCATGTTGAAGACCGTGGTCAGGAAATTGATGGCGCCCAACAGGGAGGAGATACCCGCGAGGTGCAGGGCGAAAATGGCATAATCCACTGCTTTGCCCGCGTGGGCCGTGCTTCCCGATAGGGGAGGATAAAGGGTCCAACCCGTGCCCGCGCCGCCATCGATGAACCCTGCAAGCAGGACCAGGGCAAAGGCCGGGGGAAGCAGCCAGAAACTGATATTGTTCATGCGCGGGAAGGCCATGTCCGGCGCGCCGATCATCAGGGGCAGGAACCAGTTGCCAAAGCCTCCGATCAGGGCGGGCATGACCGTGAAGAAAATCATGATGATGCCATGGGCGGTGACGAAGACGTTGTATTGCTGATTGTCACCCCCCAGGACCTGCAGACCCGGTTCGGCCAGCTCCATGCGGATGATCATGCTCATGGCACCGCCGATGAGTCCGGCGAGAACGGCGAACACCAGATACATGGTGCCGATGTCTTTGTGGTTGGTTGAAAAGACCCAGCGGCGCCAGCCCTTTAGGGCATGGTCATCATGGTGGGCGTGGTCGTCATGGTCCTGGATTGTCGCGGTGGACATGGTTCCGTCTCCCCTCTGGTCCTAAATTCACCCTGTCTCGCGTATTATGGCGACGACAGATCATCGCGTCTGATGGCGATGACCAATCAGCGCGCCGCGAGGCGTTGTTTCTCGGTCTCTTCGTTATCCAGGCCCGGGACCGGTTGGATTGGTTTGTCGGCCAGGGTGATGGTCGCGGCATCCGGATCGCCGTACTCCTCGGCCGCCGTCGTGACCCAGCCGTCGAAGTCGGCGCGGGACACGGCTTTGATCTCGATCGGCATGAAACCGTGGTTGACACCGCACAGTTCGGAGCATTGACCGTAGTAGGTGCCCTCTTCCTCGATCCGCACCCAGGTCTCGTTCAGACGACCCGGGACCGCGTCGGTCTTCAGACCCAGGGCGGGCATGGCCCAGCTATGGATCACATCATCCGCGGTGATCAGCACGCGGATGTTGGTCTTGGTCGGCAGGACCACCTGAGTATCCGTGGTGAGCAGGCGGAGCTGACCCTCTTTCAAATCGTCGTCGCCGACCATGAAGGCGTCGAAGGCGATTTCCTTCTGGTCGGGATAGTCATAGGACCAGTACCACTGGTGACCCGTGACCTTCAGGGTCATCTCCGCCTCCTGCACCCGGTCCATGAAATAGAGCAGGCGGAAGGAGGGAACGGCGATGGCCGCCAGGATCAGCACGGGGACCAGGGTCCAGACCACCTCGATCTTGGTGTTGTGGGAAAAGGTCGAGGGCGTGGGGTTGGCCTTGGCGTTGAAGCGGACCGCCGCGTAGATCAGCAGGCCCAGGACCGCGAGCACGACGGCGATCATAATGGCGGTGATGAACCAATGCAGGTCATGGATCTGATCGGCCACCGGCGACTGGGCTGGTTGCATGCCGATTTGCCAGGGTTCTGGCTGGGCCCCTTGGGCTTGGGTCACGCCCAGGGCCAAGGCGCCCAGCACCCAGGGCAGGGTCCGAACCGCATGCCTGGCCAGCCCGTTCTTGAGGGTGTTATTCGCCCCCCGATATCCATTCGTGAGTCCCGTTTTCATGCACCCCCTCCCGATCATTCGTATCCGTCATTATTGGCGGGGAGCCGCGATTGGCGAATTCCCGCGCATGACTGGGCAATATGGGGAAGAGTCTCAAATCCGACAATGCTGGTCCAGTTATTTTTCATTTTAAATAAAGGGCTTAGAAGTTTTGTGGCTTATAATATCACTTCTAATGGTCAGGCATTTGAGAAGCGGTTGACTTTAAAAAAGGCTCAATTCGCGTTTCGTAGGTGTATCACGCGCCCATGGCAGCCGCGATGCATCGCCGTGGGGTTGGATTGGCGCTGAGAGCGACGAGATGGAACCACTTCAGATAGCTGGTCAGGTATTTTGTGGCGA
>JAIOYK010000082.1 GCA_021741145.1 Rhodospirillum sp.
AGGCGGAATAGGTCGCGCCACCGGTCTCGGCCAGAACCTTGGTAATCGCCGCGGTCAGCGACGTCTTGCCATGGTCGACGTGGCCAATGGTGCCGACGTTGCAATGCGGCTTGTTACGAGCAAACTTTTCCTTAGACATTCTTTCTCTCCGTCGTCTCGGCTATGGCCGACATCAACCGGCCATCTTGGCGCGGATTTCCTCGGAAACATTGTTCGGCACTTCGGAATAGTGGTCGAAGTGCATGCTGTACTGGGCACGTCCTTGGGACATGGACCGCAGGGTGTTCACATAACCAAACATGTTGGCCAGGGGAACGGTGGCGGTCACCACGCGGGCAATGCCGCGTTGATCCATACCCGAAACGTTCCCACGACGGCTGTTCAAGTCGCCGATGATGTCGCCCATGTAGTCGTCGGGTGTCACCACTTCGACCTTCATCATGGGCTCAAGCAGCTTCGGACCGCACTTGGGCAAACCTTCGCGGAAGGCCGCGCGAGCCGCGATTTCGAAAGCCAGAACGCTGGAGTCGACATCGTGATAGCCGCCTTCGATCAAGGTGGCCTTCAGATCGGTCACCGGGAACCCGGCGATCACGCCGGTATCGATGGAGGACTTGAGGCCCTTTTCGACACCCGGAATGTATTCCTTGGGAACGGACCCACCAACAACCTTGCTCTCGAACTGGTAACCGGAACCGGGCGGAAGAGGCTCGAACCGGATCGACACCTTCGCGAACTGACCCGACCCACCGGACTGCTTCTTGTGGGTATAGTCGATGACGTTTTCCTTGGAAATCGTCTCGCGGTAGGCCACCTGCGGCGCACCGACGGAGCAATCCACCTTGAACTCGCGCTTCATGCGGTCGACGATGATTTCCAGGTGCAACTCGCCCATGCCCTTGATCACGGTCTGACCGCTTTCATGGTCGGTGGACACACGGAAGGACGGATCCTCGGCCGCCAGACGCGCCAGCGCCATGCCCATCTTTTCCTGGTCGCTCTTGGTCTTCGGCTCCACGGCCACTTCGATCACGGGCTCGGGAAACTCCATGCGCTCCAGAATCACCGGATGCGCGGGATCACAGAGCGTGTCACCGGTCGTGGTGTCCTTCAGGCCCACGATAGCCACGATGTCGCCCGCGCCAGCCCATTTGATCTCTTCCCGGTTATTGGAATGCATGAGCAGCATACGACCGACGCGCTCGCGCTTTTCCTTCACCGTGTTCTGAACGTAGGATCCACTCTCCACGACACCCGAATAGACGCGGGCGAAGGTGAGAGACCCCACGAACGAGTCGTTCATGATCTTGAAGGCCAGGGCGGAGAACGGCTCTTCATCGGAGCTGTGCCGCAGAATCTCTTCGTCGCTATCGGGAAGCACGCCATGGATGGCGGGGACGTCCAGCGGAGACGGCAGATAATCGACAACCGCGTCCAGCATGGGCTGAACGCCCTTGTTCTTGAACGCCGAACCGTTCAACACCGGAACGAAAGCCCGGGAGATGGTGCCCTTGCGGATACACTTCTTCAGAGTCGCCTCGTCGGGCTCGACGCCCTCGAGGTAGGCTTCCATGGCGTCGTCATCCATCTCCACCGCGGTCTCGAGCAGCTTCTCGCGGTATTCCGCGGCCTTATCAGCCATCTCGGCGGGGATCTCGACTTCTTCGTATTCGGCGCCCAGGGCATCGCCCTTCCAGACGATGGCCTTCATCTTCACCAAGTCGACGACACCGGCGTAATCGGCTTCGGACCCGATCGGCAGGTTGATCACCAGAGGCACCGCGCCCAGGCGGTCAATGATCATATCGACGCAGCGATAGAAGTTGGCGCCCATGCGATCCATCTTATTGACGAAGCACATGCGAGGCACTTTGTACTTATCGGCCTGACGCCACACGGTCTCGGACTGCGGCTCGACACCGGCGACGGAGTCGAACACGGTCACGGCACCGTCGAGCACACGCAGGGAACGCTCCACCTCGATGGTGAAATCCACGTGGCCCGGGGTGTCGATGATGTTCACCCGGTGGTCATGCCAGAACGCGGTGGTCGCGGCCGACGTAATGGTAATGCCGCGCTCCTGTTCCTGCTCCATCCAGTCCATGGTCGCGGCGCCGTCGTGAACTTCGCCGATCTTATGGGACTTGCCGGTGTAGTACAGAATGCGCTCGGTGGTCGTCGTCTTACCGGCATCAATGTGAGCCATAATGCCGATGTTGCGGTAACGCTCGAGCGGTGTTTCGCGTTTCATGACGCTGAACTCTCTTCCGGGTGTCTGTCGTGTGCTACCAACGGTAATGACTGAACGCCTTGTTGGCGTCGGCCATCCGGTGGGTATCTTCGCGCTTCTTCACGGCACCGCCCCGGTTCTGGGCGGCATCGAGGAACTCGCCGGTCAGACGGTCGATCATGGTGGTTTCCGACCGCTTACGAGCGAAATCGATCAGCCAGCGCAAGGCCAGAGCCTGCCGGCGATCGGGCCGCACCTCGACGGGAACCTGATAGGTGGCGCCACCAACACGGCGAGAGCGCACTTCCACCGAAGGCTTCACGTTATCGAGGGCTTCGTGGAACACCTTTACAGGATCCTGGCCGGTCTTGGACAGAACCCGATCAAAGGCACCGTACACGATCTTCTCGGCGACACCCTTCTTGCCCTGGAGCATGACGGAATTGATGAACTTGGCCAGCACCAGATCGCCATATTTGGCGTCGGGCAGGACTTCACGCTTTTCTGCGGCGCGACGACGAGACATATTTTCATCGACCTCTTATTTGGGACGCTTGGCGCCGTACTTCGAACGGCGCTGACGGCGGTCCTTGACGCCCTGGGTATCCAGAACGCCGCGAATGATGTGGTAACGCACACCGGGAAGGTCCTTCACACGTCCGCCGCGGATCATAACCACGGAGTGCTCCTGAAGGTTATGACCCTCACCCGGAATGTAGCTGGTGACCTCGAAGCCGTTGGTCAGGCGCACACGCGCGACCTTACGAAGCGCCGAGTTCGGCTTCTTCGGGGTAGTGGTGTAAACCCGAGTGCAGACGCCACGCTTTTGCGGGCAAGACTGCATTGCGGGCACCTTATTACGCTTCACCACCGCCTTACGAGGCTTGCGGATCAGCTGGTTAATTGTCGGCATCGAACGTCCCTTCTCAACGCCACCCAGATAAAACTCGATTATCGCGCCGCCACGACGAACCGCGGGGCGGTTCACCCAACGGACGCTCGTTCGCGACGATGCGATGTTGTAAGACCGACCAAGGACATCCCAATTTACATCTGGCGTCACTTGATCGATCCGTCCACCAACCGGCAGGTTCGTGGTTCATTCTTCGACCCGGCGGCCCTGGGGCTAACGAACCGAACAGGTTCTTGACCAACGCGTTTAGGCGGATCCCCATGAGGGACCGCTGCCTACGACCGTCGGTCAAGGAGGCGGCATCATATGGATGCCCCCCTTATGCGTCAAGTGGAAAAACCCCCGGAAATCCCCGTCCGGCATTGCATCCGTAGGGGTGAGTATCCGTTTCAGGTGGCTCGATTTGACCGACCCTCTCACTCCCTCTCCTGGACGCGGGGGTAGCGTCCAGAGGTGTTAACGGGAATCGACGGGCAGTATAAAGAGCGACTCCGCTTTTGGACAAGAGAAATCCGCCGCGATCAACGAGTCGGCCCCCCTTTCCCCCCTCCCGACCACATGGGTGGGAGGGGGGGGGAAGACTGAACCCGTGGAGTCCCTTCCCTGCTCAAGGCAGTTTATAGGCGATGACCGCGTCACTCACCGGTGTCTCCATGAAATGGTGCCCACCGGGGGAAATGAGGATGTATTGCTGGTCATCCACCGCGTAGGAGATTGGGTTCGCCTGCCCACCACCAGGCAATTCGTCCTCCCAAAGTACGTCGCCGGTCTCGGTATCGATGGCTCGAAACAGATTGTCCGTCGTGGCGGCGATGAAGGTGAGCCCTCCCTTGGTGACCACGGCGCCGCCATTGTTCGGCGTTCCAATGCGGAGGGGCAGGTGGGACGGAATGCCAAAGGGTCCATTCCGTCGCGCGGTCCCGAGGGGATGATCCCAAACCGTCTCACCGGTGGGCAAATCAATGGCGCGGATACGGCCATAGGGGGGCGCCTTGCACAGTAAGCCGGTGGGCATCCGCCAGCCCGCGTTGACATCAATGGCATAGGGCGCACCCGCCTGCGGGACCCCCGCGCCTTCGGCGTTCGACCCACCGGGTGGCCGTTGGTCAATGGGCCGCCACCCCTTCGCGTTGGCCTCCGCGCGCGGCACGAGGTGGTTGAAATTGGGCATGTCGTTGTAATTGACAATCAGAAGAGCCCGCTCCCGGTCCAGGGCCACGCTCCCCCAGTCGGATCCGCCATTGTATCCGGGGTATTGGATGTAGGGGCGGTCCACGGTTGGCGGTGTATACTCCCCTTTGTACGACGCCCGCCGGAACTGGATACGACACAGCATCTGATCAATGGGGCTCATCCCCCACATGTCGGTCTCGGTTAAGGGCGGCTGATTGACCGAGGCATAGGTGGAATAGGGTTGTGTTGGCGACAGATTTTCCGGCTCCACGCCTCCCGATGGAGTGGCGCGGCCCCGCACGGGGAACAAGGACTCACCCGTTTTCCGGTTCAGAATGTAAATCTGGCCTTGCTTGCTGGGCAGGATGATGGCGGGAATAGTTTGCCCTCCCTGACCCGGAAAATCCACCAGGGTCGGTTGGGATCCCAGGTCGTAGTCCCATAGGTCGTAGTGCACGGTCTGGAACCGCCAGACCGGTTTGCCCGTGGTCACATCCAAGGCCACCAAGGACGACGCCCATTGGTTCTCCGCCGCGCTTCGGTTCCCCCCCCAATAGTCAACCGAGGAATTCCCCATCGGCAGATAGACAAGTCCCAAGGCCTCGTCGCTCGCGGCGGTGGTCCACATATTGGGCGTACCACGGGTATAGGTGGTGTCACCCGCCGGTCGTCCCGTTTGACCCGGACGCCCCATATCCCAAGCCCAAGCGAGATCGCCTGTCATCGCGTCATATCCACGGATCACACCAGACGGGGCGTCTTCAGCCTCCCCATCCTTGACTTGCGCGCCAACCACGACAACCCCTCCAACCACCCGAGGCGGCGCGGTCACCGCGTACCACCCGGGCACGCTCTCGCCCAATCCGTCGAGCAGGTTCACCTCTCCTCCCGTGCCGAATCCCGCACAAAGCTTCCCGGTTTTCGCGTCGACCGCTAAAAGGCGACCGTCCAGGGTTCCTTCGAACAGGCGGAGAGCACAAACGGAGTCCACCTCCGGACTGTCCGGCAGGTGGTAGGCCGCGAGGCCCCGGCAGGTGGCGCCATAGGGCACGGCATCGGGCGACACCTTCGGATCGTACCGCCATTTCTCATGCCCCGTCGCGGGATCCAGGGCGACAATCTTATTCATCGCCGTACACATGTAGAGACTGTCACCCAGCTTGATGGGCGTGTTCTCGGGGGAGTAGCTCTCTTTCGTTTCCGCGCCGGGTATGTCCCCACTGTGGTAAGCCCAGGCCCGCTCGAGGTTATCGACATTGTCCGGCGTGATTTGGTCGAGGGAGGAAAACCGTGTCGCGTCCTCTCCCCCTCCATACCGGGGCCAATCCACGCCCGCCGTCCTCGACGTTGTCTCCACGGTGGAGCGTTCCCTGGTCCCCGCCGCGTATGAAACACCCTCATTCCAATAGTAGGTGGCCCAATAAAAGGCGGCCGCCACGACCAAGGCAAGACCCGCGGCGCCCCCGACGCCCACCAAGCCCATCCTTGACCGGTGTGTCTTTCGAAGCGAAGGAAGCACGGCGAACAGAGGTAGAAGCAGAATCGTGGGGGCGACCAATCGGGGGACCAAGGCCCAACCGTCCAGACCCACTTCCCAGAGGGCCCAAACCAACGTGCCGGCCCAGACCACGAGGTACAGCCAGCCCCCCTCACCTCGGCGGGTCCAAATCAAGGCTCCACTGACCAGCAGTCCGAGGGCCGCAACGGCGTAATAGGCGCTTCCACCCAACATCAATAGGTCAATACCACCCCACCCCAAGATCAAGCCGATCAGCATGAAAAGGCCGCCAACGATCCGGCTGCCCCAAGTCGGACCCCCCAAACGCTCGGTCCTTTGGTGCTCTTCCGTCATGTGCGATCTCCCGGTTTTGGGTCCAGCGTCAAACCGGACCTTCCGTGAAAAAGAAAGAGGGGCGTCTTTCATGACACCCCCCTTACGGACTCCAACAAAGGCGACCGCGCTTGGTTGCGAAAAACACCTGGGGAGCCGGTCTCGAACCCATGAAAAAGGGGCGGGGATCCTTGGATCCCCGGCCCTTCGTCCGTCTGCGTCACAACTGAGGGTCCTGCCGCCTATTCGGCGGGAGATTCACCGAAGGTGTCGCCGATCCCACCAATAACCGGCGCCATTTCGGTTCCACGGGATTCCTCGATCTCCTTGTCGCGCTTCGCGGCGATGGCCCGCAAACGGTTCATCACCGCCCCCGTTCCGGCGGGGATCAAGCGGCCGACGATCACATTTTCCTTGAGGCCCATCAGGCTGTCGCTCTTGCCAGAGACGGCGGCCTCGGTGAGGACGCGTGTCGTTTCCTGGAACGATGCCGCGGAGATGAAGGAATGGGTCTGCAACGACGCCTTGGTAATGCCCTGCAAAACGGGGATGGACGTCGCGGGACGTCCATTCTCCCGAAGGGTCTTCTCGTTCTCCGCCTGGAAATCCACGCGATCAGCGAGCTCACCCACCAGCAGGGTGGTATCGCCGGGTTCGGTGATCTCCACCTTCTGCAGCATCTGCCGGGCGATGACCTCGATGTGCTTGTCGTTGATCTTCACGCCCTGCAGACGATAGACGTCCTGGATTTCCTTGATCAGGTAGTTGGCCAGGGCCTCCACGCCCATGACCCGCAGGATGTCGTGGGGCACGGGGTTGCCGTCCATCAAGGGGTCACCCTTGCGGACATAGTCCCCTTCCTGAACGGTCAGATGCTTGCCCTTGGGCAGCAGATATTCCACCGCATCCCCATCGTCGGGCTGCACCAACACACGGCGCTTGTTCTTGTAATCCTTGCCGAACTCAACGCGACCATTGATCTCGGAGATGATCGCGTGATCCTTCGGCTTGCGGGCTTCGAACAATTCCGCCACGCGGGGCAGACCACCGGTGATGTCGCGGGTCTTGGAGCCTTCCCGGGGGATACGGGCCAACACGTCGCCCGCGTTCACCCTCTGCCCATTTTCCACGGACAGAATCGCGTCCACGGACATGAAGTAGCGGGCTTCCAGGCCGTTGGGCAGGGTGATCAGTTCGCCCTTTTCGTCGCGCAGGGTCATGCGCGGCTTGAGGTCCGATCCCTTGGGCTGGTTCTTCCACTCCACCACGACGCGGGAGGAAATGCCCGTGGCCTCGTCGGTGACTTCCCGCATGGAAACGCCATCGATCATGTCCACGTAGCTGGCGATCCCTTCCCGTTCGGTGATAATCGGCAGGGTATACGGATCCCACTCGGCAAGCCGGTCCCCCTTGGTGACCATCTTGCCCTCGTCGGTGAGCAGGCGTGCGCCGTAGGGAATCCGATACCGGGCCTTTTCACGGCCCGCTTCGTCGGTGATGGCCGCCTCGCAATTTCGCGACATGACGATCAACACACCCTCGGAATTCGTCACGACCGCCCGGTTCGCCAGGACAATCTTACCGTCGAAGGCCGCTTCCACGGAGGACTGCTCGGCGCCACGCTGGGCGGCGCCACCGATGTGGAAGGTCCGCATGGTCAGCTGGGTACCGGGCTCGCCGATGGACTGGGCGGCAATGACGCCGACCGCTTCGCCGATGTTCACCGTCGTGCCCCGGGCCAGATCGCGGCCATAGCACTTGCCGCAGATGCCGCCTTCGGCTTCGCAGGTCAGCACCGAGCGGATACGCACCTGCTCGATCCCGGCCTCCTCCAGCATCTCCACATCGCGTTCGTCCATCATCCGATCAAAGGGAACGATGATGTTGCCGTCGGTATCCTTGATGTCCTCCGACGCGGTCCGGCCGAGCACCCGCTCACCCAGGGAGGCGATGATCTGTCCCCCTTCCACCGCCGGCATGGCGGTGATGCCACGCTTCGTGCCGCAATCCTCGATGACAATGATCGCATCCTGGGCAACGTCGACCAAACGGCGGGTCAGGTAACCGGAGTTGGCGGTCTTCAGCGCCGTATCGGCCAGTCCCTTCCGGGCGCCGTGGGTGGAGTTGAAGTACTCCAACACGGTCAGGCCTTCCTTGAAGTTCGACACGATGGGCGTCTCGATGATCTCACCCGAAGGCTTGGCCATCAGGCCGCGCATTCCGGCGAGCTGCTTCATCTGGGCGGCGGACCCACGCGCTCCGGAGTGCGCCATCATGTAGACCGAGTTGATGGGCTTGCCCGGCTCGATCTTGGCGATCTCCTTCATCATCTCGTCGGCCACTTTTTCGGTGCAGTGCGACCAGGCATCGACGACCTTGTTGTACTTCTCACCCTGGGTGATCAGACCATCCTGGTATTGCTGCTCGAACTCCTTGACCTCGGCATCGGTGTCGCTGACCAGCTTTTCCTTGGTCGGCGGAATGACCAAATCGTCCTTACCGAAGGAAATACCGGCCCGCGCGGCATGGGCATAGCCCAGTTGCATGACCCGGTCACAGAAGATCACCGTCTCCTTCTGACCGCAGTGGCGGTAGACGGTATCGATGACATCGGTGACATCCTTCTTCCGCAACAGACGGTTGACCATGGAATAGGGCAGCGCCGGATGCATGGGCAACAGCTGGCCCAGCATCATGCGACCCGGAGTGGTTTCCACGGTGCGGGTGACCGGAGCGCCGTTCTCATCCACGGTGTGCAGTCGGCATTTCACCTTGGCCTGCAGCGTTACGGACTTGGCATGAAGTGCGTGTTCGATCTCCGCCATCGAAGCGAAGGCCATGCCCTCGCCGCGTTCGCCGTCCCGATCCATGGACAGGTAATAAATACCCAGCACGATATCCTGGGTCGGCACGATGATCGGCTTGCCGTTGGCCGGGCTGAGGATGTTGTTGGTCGACATCATCAACACCCGGGCTTCCAACTGGGCTTCCAGGGACAGCGGGACGTGCACCGCCATCTGGTCCCCATCGAAATCGGCGTTGAAGGCCGTGCAGACCAGCGGATGGAGCTGAATCGCCTTGCCCTCGATGAGCACCGGTTCGAAGGCCTGAATCCCCAAACGGTGCAGGGTCGGGGCACGGTTCAGCATCACCGGGTGTTCGCGGATGACCTCTTCCAGGATATCCCAAACCTCGGGACGCTCCTTCTCCACCATCCGCTTGGCGGCCTTAATGGTCGTAGCGAAATGGTACTGCTCCAATTTGGAGTAGACGAAGGGCTTGAACAGCTCCAAGGCCATCTTCTTGGGCAGGCCGCATTGGTGCAACTTCAGCTCGGGACCCACCACGATCACGGACCGACCGGAGTAATCGACGCGCTTGCCGAGCAGGTTCTGACGGAACCGGCCCTGCTTGCCCTTCAGCATGTCGGACAGGGACTTCAACGGGCGCTTGTTGGCGCCGGTGATGGCCCGACCTCGGCGGCCGTTGTCGAACAGGGCATCCACGGATTCCTGCAGCATCCGCTTCTCGTTGCGGATGATGATGTCCGGGGCCCGCAGCTCGATCAGCCGCTTCAGGCGGTTGTTCCGGTTGATAACCCGACGGTAGAGGTCGTTCAGGTCGGAGGTGGCGAAGCGCCCGCCATCCAGCGGCACCAGGGGGCGCAGTTCGGGCGGGATCACCGGGATGACCTCGAGGATCATCCACTCCGGACGGCACCCGGATTCCATGAAGGCGTCGACGATCTTCAGGCGCTTGACCAGCTTCTTGCGTTTGGCTTCGGACGTGGTGTCCCGCAGATCGGCCTTCATGTCCTCCTTGAGGGTTTCCAGGTCGATGGCCATCAGCATGTCGCGGATCGCCTCGGCGCCAATGCCCGCGGTGAATCCGTCTTCGCCGTATTCCTCCACGGCGCGCTGATAGGCTTCCTCCGACAGCATCTCATGGAGCTTCAGCGGAGTCAGACCAGGCTCGACCACCACGTAGTTCTCGAAGTAAAGAACCCGTTCCAGGTCTTTCAGGGTCATGTCCAGCAGAAGACCCACGCGGCTCGGCAGGGACTTCATGAACCAGATGTGCGCGACTGGCGCGGCCAATTCGATGTGGCCCATGCGCTCGCGGCGGACCTTGGACAGGGTCACTTCCACGCCGCACTTCTCGCAGATGATGCCCCGGTACTTCATGCGCTTGTACTTACCGCACAGGCACTCGTAGTCCTTGATCGGACCGAAGATGCGGGCGCAGAACAAGCCATCCCGCTCCGGCTTAAAGGTCCGATAATTGATGGTTTCCGGCTTTTTGATCTCGCCGAAGGACCACGACCGGATCTTCTCCGGGCTGGCGATGGAAATCTTGATCCGGTCGAACGACTGGGAGCCGCTGACCTGACCGAAGATCTTCATGAGCTCATTCATGCCTGCCTGCCTTTTTCTTCTCGACCGAACGGGGACCGGTGCACCGGGGGTCCTCCGTTCCGGAAAGGCGCTCCGGATCCAGGGATCCCATGGAACGCGCCGAAATTAGAACACGAAATGGTCAAACGGCGACGGCCCACGAACCGGTGGATTGGTTCGCGGGCGCCCCATCGACTTATATGCTGCTCTGCCCCAATTCAACATCCAGGCCCAGGGAGCGCATTTCCTTGACCAGCACGTTGAAGGATTCGGGGATGCCAGCCTCGAAGGTATCGTCGCCCTTGACGATGGCCTCATAGACCTTGGTCCGTCCCGACACGTCATCGGATTTGACCGTCAGCATCTCCTGCAGGGTGTAGGCGGCGCCGTAGGCTTCAAGGGCCCAAACCTCCATTTCACCGAAGCGTTGGCCACCGAACTGGGCCTTGCCGCCAAGCGGCTGCTGGGTGACCAGGGAGTAGGGACCAATGGACCGGGCGTGGATCTTGTCGTCAACCAAGTGGTGGAGCTTCAACATATAGATGTAGCCCACGGTCACCTTGCGGTCGAAGACCTCGCCGGTCCGCCCATCGGACAGATTCACCTGTCCGGAGCGGTCCAGGCCCGCCTTTTCAAGCATTTCCACGATATCGGCTTCGCGGGCACCATCGAACACCGGAGTGGCGATGGGAACTCCGTTGCGCAGATTGCCCGCCAGCTCCTTGACTTCGTCTTCGGTCAGGGGAGCAATGTCCTCGCGGGCATGCTTCTCGCCGTAGATATCGTCCAGCTTGCCCCTCAAATCGGCCAGGGCGATCTCACCCCGGTTGACCTGCTCGAGCATCTGGCCCACCTGGGCGCCCAATCCACGGCAGGCCCACCCAAGGTGGGTCTCGAGGATCTGCCCCACGTTCATCCGCGACGGCACGCCCAACGGGTTCAGCACGATATCGACGTGAGTCCCGTCTTCCAGGTAAGGCATATCCTCGATCGGGTTGATCTTGGAAATGACACCCTTGTTTCCGTGACGGCCGGCCATCTTGTCGCCCGGTTGCAGCTTGCGCTTCACCGCGACGAAGACCTTGACCATCTTCAGGACACCCGGAGGCAGTTCATCACCGCGCTGCAGCTTCTCGACCTTGTTCTCGAAGCGTCCATTGATCTTGTCGATGGACTCCTCGTAAGCCTTCTTCAAGGTCTCGATGGAGGTCGCGACGGCATCGTCCTCGACGGCGATCTGACGCCATTGAGCACCCGTGAAACCGGACAACAGGTCCTCGGTGATCTCGACACCGGTGGCCATGCCCTTCGGACCGGCCACGATCTTCTGGCTGACCAAAAGGTCTTTCAGACGACGGGCGAAGGACCCTTCCAAAATCGCCCGTTCATCATCGCGGTCCTTGGCGAGGCTTTCAATCTCCTGGCGTTCAATGGCCAGGGCCCGCTCATCCTTGTCGACGCCACGTCGGTTGAAGACGCGAACTTCCACCACGGTACCGGTCACACCCGGTGGGATCCGCAGGGAGGTATCACGGACGTCGGAGGCCTTTTCGCCGAAGATGGCACGCAGCAGCTTCTCTTCCGGGGTCATCGGGCTTTCACCCTTGGGGGTGACCTTCCCCACCAGGATGTCGCCCGCCTGAACCTCGGCGCCGATATAGACGATACCCGCTTCGTCCAGGTTCTTCAGGGCTTCCTCACCCACGTTCGGAATATCCCGGGTGATTTCCTCCTGACCCAACTTGGTGTCGCGGGCCATGACCTCGAATTCCTCGATATGGATCGAGGTGAACACGTCGTCGCGGACAATCCGCTCGGAGATCAGGATGGAGTCCTCGAAGTTATAGCCATTCCAGGGCATGAAGGCCACGAGCACGTTCCGGCCAAGGGCCAGTTCCCCGAGTTCCGTCGACGGCCCGTCGGCCAGGATATCGCCCTTGCCCACCGTGTCGCCCACCTTGACCAGCGGACGCTGGTTGATACAGGTGTTCTGATTGGAGCGCTGGAACTTCTGCAGGCGGTAGATATCCACGCCGGATTCCGCGGCCCGCAGATCCTCGGTGGCGCGGATCACGATGCGGGTGGCATCCACCTGCTGGACAATGCCGCCGCGCTTGGCGGCGATCGTCGCCCCGGAATCCCGGGCCACCGCGGCTTCCATGCCGGTGCCGACATAGGGCGCCTCGGCCTTGACCAGCGGCACGGCCTGCCGCTGCATGTTGGACCCCATCAGCGCGCGGTTGGCGTCATCGTTCTCCAGGAACGGGATCAGCGCCGCGGCGACGGACACCAGCTGTTTGGGAGACACGTCGATGTAATCGATCTCCGTCGGCCCCACCATCTCGAAGTCACCGGCCTTCCGGCAGGAGATCAGGTCGTCGGAGAAAACGCCTTCGGCGGTCAGCTGGGCGTTGGCCTGGGCGATAATGTACTTGCCCTCCTCCATCGCCGACATATAGACGACCTCGTCGGTCACCTGACCTTCCCGGACCTTCCGATAGGGGCTTTCGATGAAGCCATACTGGTTGACCCGGGCGAAGGTCGCCAGGCTGTTGATCAGACCAATGTTCGGACCTTCGGGAGTCTCGATCGGGCAGATCCGACCATAGTGGGTCGGGTGCACGTCTCGAACCTCGAAGCCCGCCCGCTCGCGGGTCAAGCCGCCGGGGCCGAGGGCCGACAGACGCCGCTTGTGGGTGATTTCCGACAGCGGGTTGGTCTGGTCCATGAATTGGGACAGCTGGGAGGACCCGAAGAATTCCCGCACCGCGGCCGCCGCTGGCTTGGCGTTGATCAGGTCGTGGGGCATCACGGTATCAATGTCCACGCTGCTCATACGTTCGCGGATGGCCCGTTCCATGCGCAGCAGACCAACGCGGTACTGATTCTCCATCAGTTCACCAACGGACCGCACACGGCGGTTGCCCAGGTGATCGATGTCGTCCACTTCGCCCTTGCCGTCCTTCAGTTCGATCAGAACCTTGATGATGGATAGGACATCTTCCCGGCGCAGCACGCGGACGAAATCCGGCGCTTCTTCCATGGTAAAGTTCAGCCGGGCGTTCATCTTCACCCGGCCAACCGCGGAAAGGTCATACCGTTCGGAATCGAAGAACAATCCCTTGAACAGGGCATCGGCGGTTTCAAGGGTCGGGGGCTCGCCCGGGCGCATGACACGGTAGATGTCGATCAAGGCTTCCTCGCGGGAGGTGTTCTTGTCGACGGTCAGGGTGTTGCGCAGATAGGGACCCACATTGACATGGTCGATGTGAAGGACGTTCAATTGGGTGAAGCCAGCCTTCTCCATCTCCTCGAGCATCGCTTCGGTCAGTTCATCACCCGCCTCGGCGAAGATCTCACCCGTGGACTGGTTGATCATGTCCTCGGCGGCGTAGCGCCCAACGAGTTCCTCGTTGAACACGCGCATCTCGGTCATGCCATCCTCGGCCAGCTTCCGCGCCGCCCGGGGGGTAACCTTGGTGCCCGCCTCGATCTTGACCTCGCCGCTGGCCGCGTCGACCAGGTCAAACATCAGCTTCACGCCGCGCAGACGCTCGGGTTGGAAATCCACCTTCCATCCCTTGTCGTCGCGGTTATAGGTGACCTTGTCATAATAGTAATCGAGGATTTCCTCGCTGGTCATGCCGCGCAATTCGGAATGATCCACGGACCGGCCCTCGGCCTTCCGCGCCTTGACCAGAGCGTCGGATTCCTCGCTGAGCAAGGCATAGAGGAGCGTCGTCACCGGCAGCTTCCGGCGCCGGTCGATGCGCACATAGACCAGATCCTTGGCGTCGAACTCGAAGTCCAACCAGGAGCCGCGATAGGGAATGACCCGGGCCGCGAACAGGTATTTGCCCGAGGAGTGTGTCTTCCCCTTGTCGTGGTCGAAGAACACACCGGGAGAGCGGTGCATCTGGGAAACGATGACGCGCTCGGTGCCATTAATGATAAAGGTCCCGTTGGAGGTCATCAGGGGCATGTCGCCCATGTAGACATCCTGCTCCTTGATGTCACGGATCGACCGAGCACCGGTTTCCTCATCCACGTCCCAAACCAGAAGACGCAGGGTAACCTTCAAGGGCGCGGCGAAGGTCATGCCCCGCTGCTGGCACTCGTCGGTGTCATATTTCGGCTCTTCCAGCTCGTAAGACACGAATTCCAATTCGCCTTTGCCCGAAAAATCCTTAATCGGAAAGACGGATTTGAAGACCTCTTGAAGCCCGCTATCGGTTCGCGAGTCCAAGGGAATGCCAATCTGCAGGAATTGATCGTAGGAGCTTTTCTGGACCTCGATCAGATTCGGCATGGGGGCGACGGTCGGGATACGTCCGAAGTCCTTACGAATGCGCTTCCGACTGGTCAACGACTTGGTCATTACCGCTCCTCACCTCAGGTTCGCCGCTAGCCCGCACGCATTCGATCGCAATGATCCGAAGCCGTTCGGGGCTAAATCATAGGGTTGGGTCATCCGGTCCGCGCCAGACCCGGCGCGGGGGAGCCCAGGGGGCCCACGACGGACCCGGCTAAGCCCCGGATCCGTCATGCGTTGGATACACAAAATCAAAAAAACAAATACACCGTTCGGCTACAAACTTATTGCGCCACAACCAATAGCATCGCGGTTGGGCCGTCCTACCCTTACCCATCCCCCTTTCCGCATCGATGCCCGAACTCCGACCAGCGGAGCGGTCCACCCTTTCCGGGAACGCGGGAAGGCCGGGGGAGTGGCGCGTCCTTCGACGTCCATTCCCCCGGCCCCCAAGGGCTTATTCGCAATCTCGAAACAAGCCGAGATTACTTCAGCTCGACGCTGGCGCCAGCCTCTTCGAGCTTCTTCTTCATGGCCTCGGCCTCGTCCTTGGTCGCGCCTTCCTTAACGGCCTTGGGCGCACCCTCGACCAGGTCCTTGGCTTCCTTCAGGCCCAGGCCGGTGATGGCGCGGACTTCCTTAATCACGTTGATCTTCTTGTCTCCAGCGGAGGTGAGGATCACGTCGAACTCAGTCTTCTCTTCGGCGGCGGGCGCGGCTTCACCAACGGCGGCGGCGGCCACGGCAACCGGAGCGGCGGCGGAAACGCCCCACTTCTCTTCCAGCATCTTGGACAGTTCGGCCGCCTCGAGGACGGTCAGGGCGGACAGCTCTTCGACGAGCTTTTCCAGATCAGCCATTTACTCTACTCCGTAAGTTTGGTTTCGGACTTCCGAATGGGTTTATTCGCAATGACGGACCGCGATCAGGCGGCCTCGCCTTTCGTGGCATACGCGTTGAAGACCCGGGCCAGCTGACCGGCGGGCGCCTGTGTGACGCCGGCGATCCGGGTGGCCGGGGTGGTGATCATGCCAACCAGCTTGGCGCGCAGCTCGTCCAGGGACGGCAGCTTGGCCAAGGCGGCGATGCCATCGGCATCCAGGACAGTGCCCTGCATGCCGCCACCCAGAATCACGAGCTTGTCGTTCTTCTTGGCGAAAGCGGCACAGACCTTGGCCGCCGCCACGGGATCGCTGGAAACAGCGATGGCCGTGGGGCCGGTGAACAGATCGGCGATTCCTTCAAACGGTGTATCCACGAGGGCAAGGCGCGTGATCCGGTTCTTGGTGACTCGGAACGAGGCGCCCGCCTCCCGCATCCCAGCTCGAAGAGACTCCATCTCGGCGACGGTCATGCCCTTGTAGTGGGTCACGACGACGGCCTGGGCCTCCCCGAACAGGGAATTGAGCTCGGATACCAGCTCCTGTTTTTCTTCCCGGTTCACGGTGTTCTCCGCTTCCTGATCCCCTGGAACACAAGGTTCCGAGAGGATTGGTTGCCCTCAATATCCCGAACGGTCGCCAAGATTCGCGAAAACCTTGGCACGGATTGGGTCAAATGCCCCTCCCCTGTTCGGGGGTGGACCTGCCCCGGAAGTCGAACCAAACCCCGTACCGGTGAACCGGCGCGGGACCCTAATTCTTCCTCCCGTCTGCGTTGGCGGAGAAATCCTTTAAGCCCCTCGCCTCACGGCTTGGAGCACCCACGGTCTCGGACAGGTTTGGACGGCTGTTCAGGCTCCTAGGAACCCTTTTCGCCGTCCGAACCCCGCGAACCGTCTCCGGTCCGCGGGAAAACTCGGCTCACACCCGCAGCCTGTCGGCCTAAGCCGTCAGGCTGCTCAGGTTGACGCGGACGCCCGGCCCCATGGTCGAGGACAGCGCCACTTTCTTCAAATAAGCACCCTTCGCCCCGGTGGGCTTGGCCTTGTTGATGGCGTCCACGAAGGCATGGACGTTTTCAACCAGCTTATCCGCCTCGAAGGAGGCCCGACCGACACCGGCGTGGATGATACCGGACTTCTCGACCCGGAACTCCACCTGCCCGGCCTTGGCCGCGGCCACGGCGCCAGCCACATCCATGGTGACCGTGCCCAGCTTGGGGTTCGGCATCAGGCCCCGGGGACCCAGAACCTTACCCAGCCGACCAACCACGCCCATCATATCGGGCGTAGCGATGCAGCGGTCGAAATTCATGGTGCCGCCTTGGATCTCGGCGGCCAGATCGTCCGTGCCGACGATGTCGGCACCGGCGGCCTTGGCTTCCTCGGCCTTGTCACCCTTGGCGAACACGGCGACCCGCAGGGTCTTGCCCGTGCCATGGGGCAGGGAGACGACGCCCCGGACCATCTGGTCCGCGTGACGAGGATCGACACCCAGATTCATGGCGATTTCAATGGTCTCGTCGAACTTGGCGGTGGCGCGCGCCTTCACCATGTCAACGGCCTTGGTCAACTCAACCAGGGTCTCGGGGTTGACCCCTTCCCGGGCGGCCTTCAAACGCTTTCCGATCTTCGCCATGGTCTTACTCCTCCACCGCGAGACCCATGGAACGCGCGGATCCCCGCACCATTTCCATGGCGGATTCAATGGTCGGCGAGTTCAGGTCCGGCATCTTCTGCTGGGCGATCTCGCGGATCTGGTCCATGGTCACCTTACCGACGGTGCCCCGGCCCGGAGTCTGGGACCCCTTGGGCAGGCCAGCGGCCTTCTTCAGGAAGTAGGAGACCGGCGGAGTCTTGGTCACGAAGGAGAACGTCCGATCACCATAGGCGGTGATCACGACGGGAATCGGCATGCCCGGTTCCATGTTCTGCGTGGCCGCGTTGAAGGCCTTGCAGAATTCCATGATGTTCAGACCGCGCTGACCCAGCGCGGGCCCGATGGGAGGCGAAGGATTGGCCTTGCCCGCCGGTACTTGCAGCTTAATATAGCCGGTAATTTTCTTAGCCATAGTATCCTCGGTCCATGGGAAACCTCCCGGAAGGGGCTTCCATTCTGTACTGGGTGCCCGAAGGCCGTGGTCCGATCTTCCCTGGTCTTTGGGAAATAATCTCCCACGTTACACCGCCCCGGTTCCATCCCGTGTGGCGCTTGGCCAAGCGGCGATGGCGAGGTGGAATCTCACTAGGAAGGCCTAGACCTTCTCCACCTGGGAATATTCCAGCTCCACCGGCGTCGATCGCCCGAAAATGGAAACGGAAACCTTGAGGCGCGCTTTTTCCTCGTCAACCTCTTCAACCATCCCATTGAAACTGGTGAAGGGACCGTCGCTGACCCGGACCTGCTCACCCACATCGAAGGTGATGGAGGGCTTGGGCCGCTCGATCCCCTCCTGCACCTGATGCAGGATGTGCAAGGCCTCCTTCTCCGTGATCGGAGAAGGGCGGCCCTTGCCGCCCAGGAAGCCGGTAACCTTGGCGGTGTTGGTAATCAAGTGCCAAGTCTCGTCGATCAGTTCCATCTTAACCAGGACATAGCCCGGGAAGAACTTGCGTTCGGCATTAACCTTGGCGCCCCGGCGGACTTCGACCACTTCCTCGGTCGGGACCAGGACTTCCTCGATCAGGTGGTCCATGCCTTTCTGAACGGCCTGCTCCCGAATGGATTGGGCGACCTTGTTCTCGAAACCGGAATAGACATGAATGACATACCAGCGGGCGGCCACGCGTTTAACCTCCCAAACCAAAAATGAGTTTGACGCCCTCGCCCATTAGGAAATCAACGAGCAAGAAGAACATGGAGGCCAGGAAAACCATGATGAACACCATCACGGTGGAGATTCCGGTTTCCTTTCGGGAAGGCCACGTAACCTTTCCCACTTCCTGTCGGACCTGACGGACGAATTGACCTGGATTGGTCCTGGGCATCCTAAATACTTCCAAAACAGCGGATCCGGAGAACTCTCCAGACCCTGGACTGAGATACCAACCGGTCCGGACTTTTCGGACCCACCCCGAACCTCCGGGGGCAAGACGACACGATGCTCTCTCGGCCTTGGCAGGGGCGATAGGACTCGAACCTACAACCCCCGGTTTTGGAGACCGGTGCTCTACCAGTTGAGCTACACCCCTCCAGGGCCGGAATGATCCGCCACGAGCGGGCGGATCCACCGCATCGAGGTGCTGGGCATCCTCGACAAAAAACCCCCGTCAGTGACCTGTCGGGAGAGCAGGGCGGTATAGACGCCCTACGCGCAGGGATCAAGTCTTTTCTTCAGGACCGCGGACCCCGGTGTCCAACCACCGGGATCCGCCCCCCAAAATTACTCGATGACGGTGGCGACGACGCCAGCGCCAACGGTCCGGCCCCCTTCGCGAATGGCGAAGCGCAGACCTTCGTCCATGGCGATCGGCGCGATCAGGTTCACCGTCATGGCGATGTTATCGCCCGGCATCACCATCTCCGTGCCCTCGGGCAGTTCGATGGTCCCGGTCACGTCCGTGGTCCGGAAGTAGAACTGCGGACGGTAGTTGGAGAAGAACGGCGTGTGACGACCCCCCTCTTCCTTCGTCAGGATGTAGCACTCGCACAGGAACTTCGTATGCGGCGTGATCGAACCGGGCTTGGCCAGAACCTGACCGCGCTCCACGTCATCCCGCTTCGTACCGCGCAGCAGCGCGCCGATGTTGTCACCGGCTTCACCCTGGTCCAGCAGCTTACGGAACATCTCGACGCCCGTGCAGGTCGTCTTAACCGTCGGCTTCAGGCCGACGATCTCGATTTCCTCGCCAACCTTCACGATACCGCGCTCAACGCGACCGGTCACAACGGTGCCACGGCCGGAAATCGAGAACACGTCCTCGATCGGCATCAGGAACGGCAGGTCCTTCGGACGCTCGGGCTGCGGAATGTAGTCGTCCACCGCCTTCATCAGTTCCAGGATCGCGTCATGGCCCAGCGCTTGATCGCTGTCTTCAAGGGCGGCCAGCGCCGATCCCTTGACGATGGGAATATCATCGCCGGGGAAGTCGTAGGAAGACAGAAGCTCCCGAACCTCAAGCTCGACCAGTTCCAGCAGCTCTTCGTCGTCCACCTGATCGCACTTGTTCAGGAACACCACCAGGGCCGGAACGCCGACCTGACGGGCCAGAAGGATGTGCTCGCGGGTCTGGGGCATCGGGCCATCGGCGGCCGACACAACCAGGATCGCGCCATCCATCTGCGCCGCGCCGGTGATCATGTTCTTCACATAGTCGGCGTGACCCGGGCAATCCACGTGGGCGTAGTGGCGGGCTTCGGTCTCGTACTCAACGTGAGCTGTCGAGATCGTGATACCGCGCGCCCGCTCCTCCGGAGCCTTGTCGATCTGATCATAGGCGGAATAGGTCGCGCCACCGGTCTCGGCCAGAACCTTGGTAATCGCCGCGGTCAGCGACGTCTTGCCATGGTCGACGTGGCCAATGGTGCCGACGTTGCAATGCGGCTTGTTACGAGCAAACTTTTCCTTAGACAT
>JAIOYK010000020.1 GCA_021741145.1 Rhodospirillum sp.
ACCTTCGCCTTCTGCGCTTCCGTGAGGTGATCGATCTCGCATAGCCAGCGGTGAAAGCTCTTGTGGTCCATGGTGCCTAAACTCCTGCATTTCTCTCACTTTATAGCAATTCAATGCGATCTGCGAATAGAGCCTTCTGGAATGAACAATTCGCCGCGAAGCAGGGCCAAAATCGTCCGCAGGAAGACCAGGGTAATCAGAACGGTGGCCAATCCCAGCAATGACCCCGCCATGAGGATCATGCCCCCATGGCCGATTCGGCCGCTGGCATCCAGGCAGGCGATGGTCACCGCGGCGGTGGGAAACGTGTAGGCCCACCAGGATACGAAGAAGGGAACCTTGAGGAATTTTGGGAATAGGGACAGGTTCAGCATGGTTAGGAACAGGGCTCCATAAACCAGGATTCTGGCAAATCCATCCACGACGCCGCCGTTCAAAGCCATATAGGAAATGTATCCCACGGCGGGAGGAGCGATCAGGATGAACAGGGTCGGCAGGAACTTCGTGGCCAGAGGGTGATGGAAGACGATTCGGTGAAAGACGATGGTGAACAGGACAATCCAATAGATCAGGCCAATGGAGAAGAAGAACCAGGAGACCTCTCCGTACCCCAAGGGGACGCCTGCGATGGGAACCAGGATGTTGCCGACAACCGGAATGAACCAAGCCGGGTTGATCATGGAAATTTCGTGGGATTGTGTGAACCACCGCCCCATCAAATAGACGGTTCCCACGAGATGCAGGGCCGCGCCGGTGACCCAGAGCCCATGGGATAAGGCCGGCGCGTGGGGTAGGGCGCCCACGGACAGCAAAAGCAGACTGATGGAGAAGGCTGGGAAGAAGTTCACACGGATGGGATTGGCGAATTCCGTTTTGACCTCTTCAACGTGGCGGAGAGCCTTCAAGCCATACAAAGCCGTGATGGCCAGGAAGAGAATCGCGGAGAAAGCCAGAATTCCTTCCCCCACGGCCTTTGGCATGTCCAAGACATGACCCGCCTTGCGCCAGGCGAGCCCCAGGCCGGCCACCCCCATGACCACGGCGAAAAGCGGCGCGGGCACATGGGTGAGCCAATGGGTGGTAAGACCGTCTTGGTGACCTGGAGACGGGGTGGAATTTGACGCCGGAGGATTGGTGCTGGGCAAGGGGGATGGCATGGAGTGGACCTCGGTCAGACTCGTTTAACATTAGAATAAACTTATATCACGAGGAGATACGGCGGCCGCATTGATGAAACGCAAGGGGGGGAGGTGAAACGCAAGGGAACGGCGCGAGATCGCTGATGGCGTTAAAACGAGAAAAGGCGGCCCTAGGGACCGCCTTTTCTTAGTGGCTCCGGAGGAGGGATTCGAACCCCCGACCAATCGATTAACAGTCGATTGCTCTACCGCTGAGCTACTCCGGACCAGTGGGATAAAGCCCAAAAGTCATTGCCTTCGCAGACTGCTATCCAGACAACCTATATACGCTGCCGTCCTGACGGCAATCCCCATTTCATGGAGGCCGGAGCCGGAATCGAACCGACGTACGCGGATTTGCAGTCCGCTGCATAACCACTCTGCCATCCGGCCTTCTTCCGAGCACCCTACCCCGAATTTCCATTTGATTACAAGAGGAAAGGGTCGGGCGTCCGTCCTTTTTCCCCGGCACGAAACTCTGTGGTCCAGCCCCGAAGAGGGCGGCTTTATACGCTCCGGTTTTTCATCGGTCAAGCGGCGAAAGCCAAAAAAAGCCGTCCCTACTCCAAAGCACGAAATGGCCTCCTGTCGAGCCCCTTTGGACCCCAGAGCTTATTGTCATCGCCGCGGGTGGCGGCTATAAACCGGAGCCGCCTCGTTTCCTGGCCCTTCGGGGATCGGGGCATCCGCGTTTTCCATTCTTCCACGCGAGAGGCCACCATGGACTACAGCGTCGCGCGCATCAATATGATCCAAAACCAGATCCGCACCAACCGGGTGACGGATCCCCTGGTCATCGAAGCCATGGCCGAGGTGCCGCGCGAGGTCTTCGTGCCCAAGGCCTTCAAAGGTGTCGCCTATGTGGACGAGGATCTGGCCATTGGTGGCGGCCGATTCCTGGTGGAGCCCATGACCATGGGCCGTCTGCTGCAGGCGGCCTCCATCCAGCCATCGGATATTGTTCTGGATATTGGCTGCGCCACGGGGTACTCGGCCGCGGTGCTGGCCCGCATGGTCAATACGGTCGTTGCCCTGGAATCCAACGAGGAAATGGTGGAGAAGGCTACGGCCAACCTGTCCGAGCTGGGTCTGGACAATGCCGTGGTGGTTTCCGGCCCCCTGGCCGAGGGGTACGCCAAGCAAGCGCCCTATGATGTGATCGTGGTCAATGGCGCCGTTCCCTCCATTCCCGACGGACTGCGGACCCAACTCGCCGACGGTGGTCGGCTGGTGGCGGTGGTTATGGAAAAAGGCTCCGGCCGCGTGGTGGTGGTGGAGCGCCGGGGGGACATTTTCGGGCGCCGCGTCGAGCTGGACGCCAACAGCCCCATTCTCGACGGCTTCGAACCCACTCCCGCATTCGTTTTCTGATCACCACCCAAGGCGTTTCCGCCAAAGCCTGGAAAAAAACCCGGGTTCATCCGGGCTTTTTCCAGGTCCGCGATCTTTCTTCGGAGGAGGTGAGGGCGGGATGCCGGTCGGTTGTCATCGCTCCACCCTCAAAGAGCAAAACAAACCAAGGGTTCAGCGGGTTTTGCGTTGCATGTTGGCAACGCTAATGCATTCTTATTCAAAATTTCCCATGTTCCGCTTGGGTTTTATGGGGTCAATCCGTATTGTGGTGTCCAAACTGCGGGTTAGCTCCGTCCCCCTTTCTCCTGACCAAGGGCCGTCTCGGCTTTGTTCAGTTCGAAAAGGGGGGCAAAACCTGGAAACACCATTGGTTGATAGGCGCTCCGAGAGAAAAATGATGAAATCCTTTTCCACTACCCCTGTCTCGAAAGCCGTGGCCGCCCTGATGTTCGCTGGTGTCGGATTGACCGCCGCCCCGAGCTTCGCGGAGACCTTCGAGGAAGCCTTGATCTCGGCCTATCAGGGAAACCCGACCATCGCCGCCCGTCGCGCCGTTCTACGGGCCGTGGACGAGCAGGTGCCCCAGGCCCTGTCGAACTGGCGTCCTCAGGTGTCCATTCAGGGGTCGGCCTTTTACGAGAACAAGGACAATTACCCGGGGGAAAAGAATGCGAGTACGGTTCCCGCCACGGTGGGCATTGTCTTGGACCAGAATATTTTTCGGGGATTCCGCACCCAGGCCGAGACCGATATCGCCGAAGCGACGATAAAGGCCGAAAGGGCCACCCTGCACGCCGCCGAACAGACCGTTTTGCTGAATGCTGCCCGGGCCTACTTCAACGTCATCCAGAATCAGGCGGTTCTGGAACTGAATACCAACAACGAAGATGTGCTGAACCGCCAACAGCAGGCCGCCGAGGACCGGTTCCGGGTGGGCGAAATTACCCGCACCGATGTCGCCCAGGCGGAATCTCGCCGGGCTGGCGCCATCTCCGATCGGATCGGATCCGAGGGCGATTTGGAAACGGCCCGGGCGAGCTACGAACAGGTTGTCGGTCATCCGCCGGTGAATCTGGTGGCCCCCGCGCTCTATGGCAAGCTGCCCCTAACCCTTGACGACGCTATCGCCGAGGCGTTGACTCGCAACCCGGACATCGTCAACGCCCTTTATGCTTGGGACGCGGCCCAGGCCACCATTCGCGACGAGAAAGGAAAGCTGCTGCCAACGGTGACAGCGGAAAGCTCCTATATCTGGGCGCATGAACCCTCCGTGGCCAATTTGGATACGACGACCTTCAAGGTTGGTCTCAATGTCAGCGTTCCCCTGTACCAGAGTGGCGCCATCTATTCCCAGATCCGGGACGCGAAGCACCGCGCCGGTCAGCGTCGGCTGCAAGTGGACGAACAGCGTGACGCCATCGTGCAAGGGGTAACCACCGCTTGGCAAAGTCTGCAAAGCGCCAATGCCCGGGTGATTTCCTACAATAGCCAGATCGAGGCCGCGACCATCGCCCTGGAAGGAGTGCAGAGGGAGGCCCAAGTCGGGTCCCGCACGACCCTGGACGTTCTGGATGCGGAGCAGGAACTCTTGACCTCCCGCGTGAACTTGGTCCGGGCCCAGCGGGACGCGGCCATCAATACCTATGAACTGCTGAATGCCATGGGCCGTATGACCGCCCGGGATCTGGAACTGGATACCCCCATCTACGATCCGGTCAAACATTACGAGGATGTGCGTGGCCAGTGGATTGGTGGCAACGATTGGGCGAACACGGACGCCGCCATGTCCCCGGAAACTCCGATTTCCAACGATTTCATCATGAACGAGACCGACGACAAGGCCATTGAGGCACCCGCCAAGGCTCACTATGTCGTCGCTCCGGGTACGACGGAGGAGGGGGCTTCCCCCTCCGAATAACTGGCAAACGGTACCGACTCGGGGAACGGGGCGGCCACATTTGGTCGCCCGCTCTCTTTTTGGGATTGTGGTTCTGGAAGATGGGATGGCGGTCTTTATCTCGTTTTCGAACTGTGGCGGGTAAGAATTTGTTTACATGGATGCTTTTATGTTAGTTCCGTAACTGGAAACTTATTAGGCCGGGCGAGCCGAGCACCATGAGCGACGAAAACGCGCAACAGGAACCATCCATGGAGGACATCCTGGCCTCCATCCGAAAGATTCTTTCGGAGGATGAGGAAAAGGCCGAGGAACCCGACCCGGAACCCCTACCCGAGCCGGAACCCGAGCCTGAATACGAACCCGAGCCGGAACCCGAGCCGGTTCTCGATGATTGGGGTTTGGATGACGAGCCGGAACCAGAGGAAGAGGAAGACATCCTCGTTCTTGATGATCTCGTGCCCGAACCGGAACCCGAGGAGGAAGAGGACATCCTCGAGCTGACCGACGCCATGATGATGGCGGAAGAGCCTCCTCCAGCGCCGGAACCACCCCCCCCCCCTCGGCGTCGCCCGTCTCCTCCTCCGTCCCCCCCCGTGGAGGATCGAGGGCCGGAGCGGCTGATGTCCTCTCAAACGGAGGCTCTTGCCGGAGGGCTTCTGGCCGAACTGGCATCCGCGGTTTCCAGGGAGCGAAACATCGGCCTAGGCCGTGGCGCCGTCACCCTGGAGGACATGGTCCGTGAGATTTTGCGCCAGCTCCTTAAGGAATGGCTGGACGAGAACCTGCCCTATATGACCGAACGCCTGGTCCAAAAGGAAATCGAGCGGCTGGTGTACAGAGCGGAGAAACACTAGATCGAGTGGTGTTCAACCTGGATCGAGAGAAGAGATCCAGGGCATTGATTTACCAAGTTGTTTTCGAGAAAAGGTGGCTCCCTCCGTCCCGTGGGGCGCCTTGGAGGGAGGGCCGTGAACCACGGCTTGTTCTCCGCTCCCTCGCCCCGCGGAGAAAGGGTTTGATTCCCGCTCGACGGGTCCTATGATTGCCGGCCTTTCGGGGTCGGTTTTTTTATGGACCGGTCCCAGGGAGGGGGATCCTCCCTCCCATTTTCATGGAAACAGAGAATCGAAGGACAGTCCCGCCATGCTGGACAAGACCTACAGCGCCGCCGAGGTTGAAGAGCGTCTGTACGCGCGTTGGGAACAATCGGGCGGTTTCGCCGCCGATCCCGAAAGCAATGCCCAGCCCTATACCATCATGATGCCGCCGCCCAACGTAACGGGCAGTCTGCACATGGGACATGCCCTGACGTTTACCCTTCAGGATACCCTGATCCGCTATCGCCGCATGTCCGCCCATGATGCCCTGTGGCAGCCGGGCACGGACCACGCCGGTATCGCCACCCAGATGGTGGTGGAGCGACGGTTGGCGGAGCAGGGGATCACCCGCCACGACCTTGGCCGCGAGGCCTTCATCGACAAGGTCTGGGAGTGGAAGGCGGAATCTGGGGGCACCATCCAACGCCAATTGCGCCGCCTGGGCGCCTCGCCCGATTGGAAGCGGGAACGCTTCACCATGGACGAGGGGCTGTCCAAGGCCGTCCGCAAGGTTTTCGTGACCCTCCACAAAGCTGGGTTGATCTACCGGGACAAGCGCCTTGTTAATTGGGATCCCAAGCTCCATACGGCCATTTCCGACCTGGAAGTGGAACAGCGGGAGGTCAAGGGCAAGCTCTGGCACCTGCGCTATCCGGTGGAGGGCCAGCCAGGCCGTTTCCTGACCGTGGCCACGACCCGACCGGAAACCATGCTGGGCGACACGGCGGTCGCCGTCCATCCGGAGGACGAGCGCTTCAAGGACCTGATCGGCCAGCAGGTGCGCCTGCCCATCGCCGACCGTCTGATCCCCATCGTTGGCGATGAGCACGCCGATCCGGAGAAGGGCTCCGGCGCGGTGAAGATCACCCCCGCCCACGACTTTAACGATTTCGAGGTCGGGCGCCGCCATGACTTGCCGATGATCAATATCCTCGACAAGGACGCCAGGCTGAACGAGAACACGCCCCCCGACTACCAGGGCATGGATCGCTTCGACGCCCGCGAGAAGATCGTCGCCGCCTTCGAGGAGTTGGGGCTGCTCGAGAAGATCGAGGACAACCCCATGACCCAGCCCTATGGGGACCGCTCCGGCGTGGTCATCGAACCCTGGTTGACCGACCAGTGGTTTGTCGACGCCAAGACCCTGGCCCAGGACCCCATCAAGGCCGTGGAAGAGGGCCGGACGGAGTTCGTGCCCAAGCAGTGGGAGAAGACCTTCTTCGAGTGGATGCGCAACATCCAACCCTGGTGCGTCAGCCGTCAGATCTGGTGGGGCCACCAGATTCCCGCATGGTACGGCCCCGATGGGACATTCTTCGTCGAGGAAACGGAAGACGAGGCCCAAGTCGCCGCCCGTGCCCATTACGGCGAGGATGTCGCTCTGACCCAGGATTCCGATGTCCTGGATACTTGGTTTTCCTCGGCCCTCTGGCCCTTTTCCACCTTGGGCTGGCCGGATGAGACGCCGGAGCTGAAGCGCTACTATCCCGGTGACGTGCTGGTGACCGGCTTTGACATCATTTTCTTCTGGGTCGCCCGGATGATGATGATGGGCCACTACTTCATGGGAGACGTTCCCTTCCGGCACGTCTACATCCACGCCCTGGTCCGGGACGAGAAGGGCCAGAAGATGTCCAAGTCCAAGGGGAACGTCATCGATCCCCTGGACCTGACGAGCCAGTATGGTACCGATGCCGTGCGCTTCACCCTGATCGCCATGGCCGCCCAGGGCCGGGACATCAAGATGAGCGAGCAGCGGGTCGCCGGGTACCGGAACTTCTGCACCAAGCTGTGGAACGCCGCCCGCTTCTGTCAGATGAACGAATGTATCCCCGTGGACGGCTTCGATCCGGCCTCGGCCAAGCTGACCCTCAATAAGTGGATCGCGGGGAAAGCCGAGGATTGCGCCAAGGCCGTGGCCGAGGCCATCGTGGCCTATCGCTTCAACGACGCCGCCCAGGCCGCCTATGGGTTCGTCTGGAATACTTTTTGCGACTGGTATCTGGAACTGGCCAAGCCGGTCTTCCAAGGCGAGGACGAGGCCGCCAAGGCCGAGACTCGCTCCATGGCCGCCTGGACCCTGGACGCCATCCTCCACATTCTCCATCCGATGATGCCCTATATCACCGAGGAGTTGTGGGAGAAGATCGCCCCGCGCGAAAGGATGCTGGTGGAAGAGGATTGGGTCGAGGGTAAGGGGCTATCGACGCCGGAGGCCGCGGTCGAGATGGACTGGGTGGTGAACGTGGTGTCCGCGGTGCGCAGTGTGCGGGCGGAGATGAACGTGCCACCGGGGGCCAAGATTCCCCTGAAGCTGAAGGGCGCCAGCGCCGAAACCCTGGCTCGCCTGAAGACCCACAAACCGTTGATCCTGACCCTGGCCCGGCTCGACAGCGTCGAGTCCACCGATGAGGTCCCAGGCAAGGGCGCGGCTCAGGTGGTGCTGGGTGAAGCCACCTTGATCCTGCCCTTGGCGGGCGTGATCGATCTGGACCAGGAGCGCCAACGTCTGGAGAAGGAGTTGAAGCGCCTGGATGGGGAGGTGTCCCGGATCGACAAGAAGCTGTCCAACCAGGGCTTTTTGGCCAAGGCGCCGGACGAGGTGGTCGAGGAGCAAAAGGAACGCCGCGCCGATTACGACGGTCAAAGGGAAAAGGTCCGTGAAGCCCTGACGCGGGTCGGATAGACGAGCGATGGGGGGGCGAGCGCGTGTTATTCCTCGACTTCGATGAAGCTTGGCGGGTTTATTTAAGGGCGGGTCGGCGCTTGCCGCCCGTGCCTCCACCTCCCGAGGAGGGGACTCGGCGGGTGTCTGGTGTCCTTGAGGTCGCCGACGCTTTTGATCTGATCGTGCTGGACGCCTACGGGGTGCTCCATGAAGGGGCGGGGGCCCATGACTTCGCCCTGACGGCCTTTCAGGCCCTTCGGGAAATCGGGAAAAAGCTCTGCGTGGTCACAAATTCGGTGACCCACGCGCCTGAAGAGGTCGCCAAACGCCTGACCGACATGGGATTTCCCATCGGCGGGCGGGACGTGATCTCCGGCCGCTCCCTATTGCCCTGGTTTCTGCGCTTCCATCGGGAGGGGCGGGGGTATGCCGTTCTTGGGTACCACCCGGACGTGGTGGCCGAGGCCTTTCCCGGTACGCGCGTGGGGTCCTTCGACCGTGATGACCTGGACGCCGCGGCGGGCTTTATCCTGGTGGATACGAATATGTGGGCGGATGGAACGCCCGAGGAAGTGTTGTTCGAGTCCCTGACCGCCAATCCCCGTCCCATCCTTGTCTGCAATCCCGATGTCACCTGCCCCTATCAGGGGGCGCTCAGCTATGAACCGGGATTCTTTGCCTTCCGCTTGGCGGAGGCCCTGCCCGAGCTGGATATCACCTTCCTGGGCAAGCCCTATCCCGCCATCTACGACTTGGTGAGCAAACGTTTCAAGGGTATTCCCCGCGACCGGATCCTGGCCGTCGGCGACAGCCCCCATACGGATGTCCTGGGCGCCCGAGGCGCGGGAATGAAGGCGCTTTTGGTGGAAAGCGGATTGTTGCGCACCCAAGACAGCGCCCAGCGGCTGATGGAATGCGGAATCGAACCGGATTTCATCTCCGAAACGATCTAAAGATCCCGCGGAGCGCGGACCCCCCTGTCGCGCGGCGGTGCTTTCGGACCTTACGTTTGGCGTGTCGAGCAATCTTTAAGTGTAATTACCCGTCCGGCGGGCTTATACTCCGACCCGAGATTAATGGAAGGGGAAGCCATGGTGGAGCGTATGGCGGAGCGGATCGTCCGTATCCTGGGGGGCAGCGTGAACGCTTTGGTCGACGCGGTGGAGAACGCCGCGCCGGAAGCGGTGATGGAGCAGGCGATCCGGGACGTCGACTCGGTCATGGAAGAGGTGCGGCTGGATCTGGGGCGGGCCACCGCCGACCGGCATTTGGCCAGTTCCCGGCTGGCTGACTTGAATAAGCGGCACCAGGAGCTGTCCCAATCCATCGAAGAGGCGGTTGGTCTGGGGCGCGACGATCTGGCCGAGGCCGCCATCGCCCGACAGATGGACCTGGAAGCACAAACCCCCACCCTCGAGAAATCCCTGGCCGATCTGACCGAGCAGGAAAAGGAACAGGAAGGGTACCTCTCGGCCTTGATGGCCCGTAGACGAGAGATGCGTGGGGAACTGGACCGATTCCGGGAGATCAAGGCCGCGAGATCAAAGGAGGAGGCGTCGACGGCGGGAGGCTTGACCGCGTCGGGTCTGGAAGGACGCCTCCGCGCCGCGGAAGGGGCCTTCGACCGGGCCTTGAGCCAGGGCGCGGGGGTTGGGTCGGTTGGCCATGACCCCGACACGGCGGCGAAGTTGGCCGAGTTGGAGGCTCTGTCCCGCGCCAATCGGATCCAGGAACGGCTGGCTGCCATCAAGACCACCAAGGCCTCGAGCTAGATCACGGAATTCAACACTTGGATAGCCGACGGGATGGCGCCTTTCACAGTCGCGATCGGCTTGATGCTCGTCATTGCCCTGGTGGAAGTGGTCTCTGCCTTTTTTGGGGTTGGTGTCTCCTCGGTACTGGACAGCCTGTTGCCGGAGTCCTGGTCGGCGGGCGTGGATGTCGACTTGGATGGGGGCGGGGCACTCTCCGACCTATTGGGTTGGATCCTAATCGGTCGTGTGCCCCTCTTAATGCTTCTGATTGTCTTCCTGACGGCATTTGGTCTGTTCGGCTTTGGCATCCAAACCATTGCCCAATCCCTATTTGGTGCCCCCCTGCATGGGGCCTTGGCCTCCATTCCCGCTGTCCTTTTTTCCCTCCCCGTGGTTCGCGGGTTCGGGCGCCTGTTCCTGCGCTGGTTTCCCTCGGACCTGTCCGACGCGCCCAACCGCGAGGGGCTGATTGGGCGCGTCGCGGTGGTCTTCCGGGGGGAAGCGCGCCGAGGAAGTCCCGCGGAGGCCAAGATCAAGGCCAAGACCAAGGATGGATCGGGTCCCACCCATTACCTGCTCGTGGAGCCGGACGGGGAGGGAACCTTCCTGGCCGGTGACGAAGTGCTCATCGTTCGACGGATCGGGACCCATTACGCCGCGATCCCCAATCCCCATGCCACCCTGGTCGCGCTCGGTCTGGTTTTCTCGCGCCTGTACCGGCGCGCAAGCAAGGAAGTGGCCTTTGTCCGCACCGGTTTTGGCGGTCAATTGGTGGTTCTAAATGGTGGAGCGCTCGTCTTTCCCGTGCTGCACGAGACTATTCCCGTGAACATGAACACCCTGCGACTGGAGGTGAACCGGTCCAAGCAGGCCGCGCTGATCACCCGAGACCGCATGCGGGTGGATGTGACCGCCGAGTTCTATGCCCGGGTGCAACCCATGGCCGATTCCATTTCCAATGCCGCGCAGACCTTGGGCATGCGGACCATGAACCCGGAAGCTCTGCGAGAGCTGATCGAGGGCAAGTTCGTCGATGCCTTGCGGTCCGTCGCCGCTGAAATGGCCATGAAGGATCTGCATGAGCAGCGGGTGCAATTCGTTCAGAAGGTCCAACAAGCGGTTTCCGAGGACCTGCTGAAAAACGGTTTGGAGTTGGAATCCGTCTCCTTGACCGGTCTCGATCAGACATCCAGGGAGTATTTCAATCCCGCCAACGCCTTCGACGCCGAAGGCTTGACCAAGCTGGCCGAGGAGATCGAGGAGCGGCGTAAAAAGCGCAACCTGATCGAACTGGACGCCGATGTGGAGATCCGGCGCAAGGCCCTCGAGGCTTCCCAGCGGAAACTGGAAATCGACCGGGAAGAGGAATATGCCCGCCTGAGGCAACAGCAGGAAATCGCCGTTCGCAGGGCGGAACAGACCGCTGAAATCGCCAGCCGGGAAGCGGAAAGCAAGCAGACCGCTGAACAGGCGGCCATCGCCTCGGATGAACAGGTTCGCCGTCGGGAAGTGGCGAGGTCCCAAGCCCTCGAGGCCGCCGAGATCGAGAAGAAAAAGGCCGTGGAACTGGCCGAGCAGGACATGGCCATCGCCATCGCCGAGAGATCCCGAGCCCAATCCGAGGCCCAGGCCGCGGCCGATGAATCCCGCGCCAAGGCCGTGCGCGCCGAGGAAGAGGTGATCACTGTCCGCGAATCCCAGGGCGCCGAACGGCGCAAATTGGTGGAGCTGGTGGAGGCCCGCAAGGAAGCCGAACGCGATGCCATCTCCATCGATGTTGGCGCCAGCGCGGAGAAGGCGGCCGCGGAAGACAAGGCCGAGGCCGTGCGCATCATGGCCCAGGCCGAAGCCGACCGGGACATGATCACGGCCAAGACCCAGGCGGAGGCCGAGAAGTTGCGCGCCGCCGCCGCGGAAGTTCTCTACGCCGTGGACGCGGCTGGCCAAAGGGCGATGAACGAGTCCGCCAATACCCTGAACACCGAACAGGTCGCCATGCGGATCCGCATGGCCTTGATCGAGCGGTTACCCGAGATCATCGCCGAAAGCGTCAAGCCCATGGAGCGGATCGAAGGCATCAAAATCGTGCAGGTGGAAGGCTTGACCGGTGGCGGTGGACAGTAGGCTCAAGGGAGCGGGGAGGGCGGGGCGACCCAGGGGAGCGGCAATTTAGCCGACCAAGTGGTCAATTCCGCCCCGCGCTATCGGGGCCAAGCGCCCCTGGTCGATTCCTTGATGCGAGAACTGGGCTTGAATGGCGGTGATATCAATGGATTGACCGCATCCGGCGCGGAACAAGGCAAGGACTGATCGGACGCGGGCAAGGCCCACCGGGACGGGAGCCGAAATCCCCCCGCCCTAGTCGCTCTCTAGGCCGGGGGCCGGGGCGCCGAAGGCCGCCATGATCGTCGTGGCGCCGAGGTCCACCACTCGGTCCATGTCCGCGGCCGAGATTGGGACCCCCGACAGGACCGAGGGCCAGAAGGTCGTGGCCTTGATCAGGGCGATGAACTGGGCGGATACCATTTCGGAATCGTCGGTGACCAAGGCGCCCGAGGCCTTGGCTCCGGCGAAGAAGGCGTTGAAAATGGTCAGATGGTCCGAACAGCGGTTCAGTTCCGCGGCGAGGGTGGCGTCGCGGAGAACCTCGCCCAGGGCCATGCGCATCATGCGCATGAAGGATGCCGAGCGGATCAACCGCCCTTCGGCCTGACCCAATTCCACCAGTTGGGGCCGGAGCGGGCGGCTGGGATCGTAGGCCACGTTCAAGGTCGTGCGGGCTTCCTCCCCCGCCATGTCCACGATGGTCCGGAACAAATCTTCCTTGCTTTCGAAATGGTTATAGACCGTGCGCTTGGACACCATCGCACGGTTGGCGATGCGGTCCATGCTGGCGCCGCCGAACCCGTTTTCGAGGAATTCGGAGATGGCGGCATCAACGATCTGGCGTCTTTTGGATTCTCGGAGGGCCATGAGCTCGGATTTCCCCTTTCTTTCCGTAGTGGTATAGGGCCTCGGTTTGAGAAAGTAAACTTTGGGGTTTACAGAGATTTGGGTGAATGTAAACTGTACCGTACAGTTTATCATACTGAACCGGTCCCAAAGTGGGAACCGTGTCCCCCATGAATGAGGCGTTCCATGGCGATAAAGTTCGTGCTGAACGGCCAACCGGTGTCGGTTGACCTGCCCGGCGATACCCCCCTTCTTTGGGTCCTTCGGGAAGGGATTGGCTTGACCGGGACCAAATTCGGATGTGGCGTGGCGGCCTGTGGGGCTTGCACCATCCATTTGGCGGGGGAACCCGTCCGATCCTGCCAAACACTGCTCGACGACGTGGCGGGGCAATCCGTGACAACGATTGAGGGGGTTTCGGGTCAAGCCGCCCAGGCGGTTCAGGCTGCTTGGCGGGAATTGGACGTGGTCCAATGCGGCTACTGCCAATCGGGTCAGATCATGTCCGCGGTGGGTCTTCTGAGCACCACGCCGCGACCGACGGATGCCGAGATCGACGACAAAATGGGGGGCAATGTCTGTCGCTGCGCCACCTATCCCCGCATCCGTGCCGCGATCCATCGCGCCGCCGATATGATGGAGGGCTAACGCCATGACCGTTCAAACCTCCCGCCGCGGATTTCTGAAGGGGATCGCCGCCCTGTCCGGTGTCGCCCTGGTGGTCGGCTTCGACGCCAAGGGCGCGCTCGCCGCGGCACCGGTCGGCACCCTCGACCTCAACCCCTTCGTCAAGATTGACGGAGAGGGTATTGTGACCGTTGTCCTCAAGCATTTCGAGATGGGGCAGGGGACATCAACGGGCCTCGCGACCCTGGTGGCCGAGGAACTGGACGCCGATTGGGCCACCCTGCGCACGGAATTCGCCCCAGCCGATGGGGAAAAGTACCAGATCGTCGGGTTTGGCGTGCAGATGACCGGCGGGTCCATGTCCATCTGGAACTCCTACATGCAGTATCGCCAGGCCGGTGCCGCGGCCCGGGCCATGCTCGTGGAGGCCGCCGCCGCCCAGTGGGGCGTGGAGCCCGAAGCGGTCACCGTCGAGAAGGGACTCCTCAAGGCCGGAGATAAATCCGCTGGCTTCGGCGCTTTCGTCGCCGCGGCCGCGGCATTGATCCCGCCCGAGAGTCCCCCCTTGAAAGACCCAGCGGCCTTCAGCCTGATCGGCAAGCCGGACTTGAAGCGGCGGGACAATACCAACAAGACGGACGGTAGCGCTGTCTTCGCCCTGGATGTCACCCTACCGGGCATGGTTCACGCGGTCATTTTGAGGCCGGATCGACCCGGCTCCGGTCTAGTTTCCTTCGATGCCTCCGGCGCCATGGGCATGGTGGGCTTCCTGGACGCCAAGGCCCTGCCCAACAAGGCCGGGGTCGCGGTCTTCGCCAGGTCCACCTGGACGGCGATCCAGGCTCGGAACGCGGTTACCGCTCAATGGGACACCAGCGCCGCGGAAGCCCGTTCCACCGATCGCATGGTCGAGGAGCATTTGGCCCTGGTTCGGGGCGAGCCCTCCTATCAGGTCCGCGAGGGCGGCGATCTATCCGCCACGACCGCGGCCCTATCCGGCGCGGTCCAGGTGGTGGAAGCCGAATTCACCTTTCCCCACCTGGCCCATGCGCCCATGGAACCCCTGAATTGCGTCATCGAGCCGACGGAGACCGGCGGTGTGCGGTTCCATGACGGCTGTCAGGCGCCGGGGATCACCCAAGGGGCGGTCGCCCATGTCCTGGGATTGACGCCGGACAAGGTGGAGGTGAACACAGTCTTTGCCGGAGGGTCCTTTGGTCGCCGCGCCAATCCCACCTCGGATTACCATGTGGAGGCGGCCCAAGCCTTCGCCCTGTTTGGGGGCAAGACTCCCATAAAACTGGTCTGGACCCGGGAGGACGACATTCGTGGAGGCTATTACCGTCCCATGGCGGCGCACCGGGTTAAGATCGGCCTGGATGGGGACGGCAAGGTGGTGGGCTGGGACCACCGCCTCGCCGTGCAATCCATCATGAAGGGCACGCCCTTCGAGGCCTTCGCGGTCAAGGACGGCGTCGACGGCACCTCGGCGGAGGGGGTGAGTGATAGCCATTACGCCATTCCCGCCCTGTCCGTTGGCCTGTCGGACTGGACCTCGCCCCTTAAGGTCCTTTGGTGGCGTTCCGTGGGGCACAGCCATACGGGATTCGCCATGGAAGTCGCCATGGACATGGCCGCCAAGGCCGCGGGCCAGGACCCGGTGGCCTTCCGTCTGGCCCTGTTGGAGGGAGACGATCCGGATCGCAAACGACTGGCTGGCGTGCTACGCCTCGTCGCCGAGAAGTCCGGATGGGAAAAACCCGCCGCTCCGGGGCGGTTCCGGGGCGTGGCCGTCCACAAATCCTTCAATACCTATGTGGCCCAGGTGGCGGAGATTTCCCGGTCCGAGAGTGGGGTCATCAAGATCGAGAAAATGACCTGCGCTGTCGATTGCGGGGTCGTTGTCAATCCGGATATCGTCAAGGCCCAGATGGAAGGCGGTATCGGCTTTGGCCTGGGGGCGGCCATGCGCAACCGGATCACCTTCACCGATGGCGCGGTGGACCAATGGAATTTCCCCGACTACGTGCCCCTGCGCATGGGCGACATCGGGGACATCGACGTTCACATCCTGTCCTCCGTCGAAGCCCCTACGGGGGTGGGAGAGCCGGGTTTGCCCCCCTCGCTGCCCGCGGTGGCCAACGCCATCGCCGCGGCCACGGGGGATTGGCCGACTCATCTGCCTTGGAGTGAGAATGGCCTATCCTTCGGGGCCTGAATTCCAGGAAATATAATGAAAGAGGGGGGCAATCGCCCCCCTCTCGCATGGTATGGGTAGGGAAGGAAATCGCTCACATGCCTTCGGGTCTGGGCGTGTCCGCGGTGCTCACTGGCAAGATAGGATATTCAACCTTGGGTTGCTCTCCGGTCAAAGCCTTGAGGAAGGCCGTGATGGCCGCCACGTCTCCGTCGCTCAGAGTCTCGCCCAACTGGGAAGACCCCATGACGGCGACCGCCTGTTCCAGATCCCAAACCATTCCGGAATGGAAATAGGGGGCGGTCAGTTCAATGTTGCGCAGGGGGCCAGCTCGGAAAACATAGTCATCCGTCGCGGTCTTGGTCACGGCGAATCGCCCTTTGTCCCCGGGTGGCAGGATGTCGGCGCCCGGTTGCTCCACCACGCCGAATGGATAGTATCCATGACCGCCCACGTTCACGCCGTTGTGGCAGGCCACGCAGCCCTTGTCCATGAACAGGGCCAAGCCGGTCTTCTCGGTCTCGTCGAGGATGGCGTCATTGCCCTCCAGCCATTGATCGAAGCGGCTGGCCGGGGTGATGAGAGTCGCCTCGAAGGCCTCGATGGCCTTGGCCATGTTGTCGAAGGTCACCGGATCGGGCTCCCCGGAAAAGGCGACTGAGAAGGCTTCCACATAGGCGGGCATCGACTTCAGGGTGGTTACCACCCGTTCCGGAGTGCTGGCCATTTCCACGCCAGCCTGAACGGGTCCCTTGGCCTGAGTCTTGAGGTCCTCGGCCCGGCCATCCCAGAATTGGGCCTCGTTGAACACGGCGTTCAGCACGGTTGGGGCATTCCGCGGCCCTTTCTGCCACCCGTGGCCGATGGAAGTCTCGAGGTTGTCATCTCCCCCCATGCCCAAGTTGTGACAGGTGTTGCACGAAATCAAACCGCTTTTGGACAGGCGCGGGTCGAAGAACAGGGCGCGACCCAATTCAACGCGCTCTCCGGTCACCGCGTTTCCCGCGACCGCGGGAACCATCGAGGGAACGGGTTCAAACATTTCCTTCGCCTGGCTCCGCAGGTCATCGGCGGCGATGGCGGTTCCAGCGGTCAGGACGCAGGCGGCGCAGAGAACGGTCGTTGTCGTCAGGAAACGGTTCATGGATTGGTCTCCTCCTCGGATTGCGCCCCCGCTTTGGGCCGGTGGATCCGGCGTTGGGGGACGCTTCTTGGATCTCCACTCGGGAGAGTTCAGGATTTTGGGAGAAGGCTCATTGATATCCGTCAATTTATTGTGGTTATTTGGATTCTAATTTTCATTCCAAAAGGATAATCGTGACCGAACTTCTCGTTTCCGCATGAGGGTGGGGGGATGGGACGCCGGAAGTCTCTTCCCCTTTGAACCCGGGGCGCCATGCGGTACAGTCTCTACCCCCGGAGAACCGGAAAAGACCTTCCAGAGGGAAGGCCCCATTCAAGAACAGACAGGCAGGCGACGTTCCATGGCTCAATACCGTTCCCGCACATCCACCCACGGCCGTAACATGGCGGGCGCCCGCGGTCTTTGGCGCGCCACGGGTATGAATGACGACGATTTTGGAAAGCCGATCATCGCGATCGCGAATTCCTTCACCCAGTTTGTCCCGGGCCACGTGCACCTGAAGGACCTGGGGCAGATGGTGGCCCGCGAGATCGAGAAGGCGGGCGGCGTAGCCAAGGAATTCAACACCATCGCGGTGGATGACGGTATCGCCATGGGGCACGATGGCATGCTCTACAGCCTGCCCTCGCGGGAACTGATCGCCGATGCTGTGGAATACATGGCGAACGCCCATTGCGCCGACGCGCTTGTTTGCATTTCCAACTGCGACAAGATCACGCCGGGCATGCTGATGGCCTCGCTGCGGCTGAACATCCCGACCATCTTCGTCTCCGGCGGTCCCATGGAAGCGGGCAAGGCCGTGCTGAATGGCAAGGAAGTCGCCTTGGATCTGATCGACGCCATGGTCGCCGCGGGGGATGAGAAGACCTCCGACGACGATGTGGCGGTCATAGAACGCTCCGCTTGCCCCACCTGCGGCTCCTGCTCGGGCATGTTCACGGCAAACTCGATGAACTGCCTGACCGAGGCTCTCGGTCTCTCTCTGCCGGGGAACGGCTCGGTCCTCGCCACCCATGCCGACCGCAAGGAGCTGTTCCTGGAAGCGGGACGGCGCATCGTCGATCTGGCCAAGCGGTACTACGAAGGGGATGACGACAGCGTTCTGCCCCGCTCCGTGGCGAATTTCGCCGCCTTCGAGAACGCCATGAGCCTGGATATCGCCATGGGCGGCTCCACGAACACGGTGCTTCACCTGCTCGCCGCCGCCCAGGAAGGGGAAATCCCCTTCACCATGAAGGACATTGACCGCCTGTCCCGCAAGGTGCCCCACCTGTGTAAGGTGGCCCCCAGCACCCAGCTCTACCACATGGAGGACGTGCACCGGGCCGGTGGAATCATGGGGATCCTGGGCGAGCTCTCCCGGGCGGGCCTGCTGAACACCGACGTGCCGACCGTGCATGCGCCGACCATGGCCGATGCCATCGCCGACAACGACATCACCCTGACAGACAACGCCATCGTGAAGCGCTTCTTCAAGGCCGCCCCGGGGGGGGTGCGGACCATCGAACCCTTTTCCACGGAGAACCGCTGGGAGTTGGATATGGACCGGGAGACCGGATGCATCCGGAACCTGGCGCATGCCTATTCCAAGGACGGTGGTCTGGCGGTTCTCTATGGCAACATCGCGCCCGATGGCTGCATCGTGAAGACCGCGGGCGTGGACGCCTCGATCCTGACCTTCACCGGAACCGTGAAGATCTGCGAAAGCCAGGACGAGGCCGTGGCCCGGATCCTGGGCGGCGAGGTGGTCGAAGGCGACGTGGTGATCGTCCGCTATGAAGGCCCCAAGGGTGGGCCGGGCATGCAGGAAATGCTCTACCCCACCAGCTACCTGAAGTCCCGGGGCCTGGGCAAGGCCTGCGCCTTGCTGACCGATGGCCGTTTCTCCGGCGGAACCTCGGGTTTGTCCATCGGCCATGCCTCGCCCGAGGCCGCCGCCGGCGGCCCCATCGGTCTGGCGGAGGAAGGGGATACCCTGCTCATCGACATCCCCAAGCGGACCATCGACCTTCAAATTTCCGATGAGGTCTTCGCCAAGCGCCGCGCCGCCATGGAGGCCAAGGGCAAGGACGCCTGGAAGCCCGCCAAACCCCGGAAGCGGGTTGTTTCGGCGGCCCTGCGTGCCTATGCGGCCCTGACCACCAGCGCCGACCGGGGCGCCGTGCGCGACGTGTCGCAAGTGGAGAAGTAGGGACTGACTGCCCCATCGCTGACGGAGAAAGGCCCCGTGGATCGACCACGGGGCCTTTTTTCCAATCGGTCAATGCAAAGGCCAACCCAAAAAACCGCTTCGATCGCCGAGCTTGGGGTGGATCACCATGGACTTGTTTCAAATCAAGGATTTGGGGTCGGGAAACCCCTTGCGGTCGTTGACGGCGAGAAATCCCTTAACAATACGGTAGATGAACCATAGGGCGCTTACACCGAGGATCAGGAAACCGATGCCAAAGGTCATGGTCACCATGCCAATCACGCCAAGTATCAAACAGAACCAAAAGGTGCGAATCTGCCAAGTCATATGGTCGGCGTAGATTGTTCCGACATAATCGTCTCGTTTGATGTGAGCAATGATGACTCCGACCACCCCCGTGATCCCAATGAAGACGGACAGGGCATAGAGGGCATAAACAACTTGAACCATCGTCCGTGCGCCCCGCGGTTCGGGTGGGGTCGGATTGCCGTCCATGTCGATGGTTGGGCTCTCTTTTGGATGGGGTTCGGTCATGGGGCGTTTCTCCTGGTGGGGTAAGGGTAGAATATGACCCGCGGTTGGCAAGGCAGGGTGCTCCCGGGTTCGATCCTTACACCTCGAATCCCCACCCGTTCAACGGGAAATGTCGTCTTGATCGCTCGCCCTAGTCCAGTGTCAACTCAACCCAAGTCGGCGTGTGGTCGCTGGCCTTCTGTTCTCCTCGGGGCTTCCTGTCGACGCCCGCGTTCGCCAACTTGTCCGCGGCGGCGGGGTTGAGCAGCAGGTGGTCGATGCGCAACCCGTGATCCTTCTGCCAGGCGCCCGCCTGATAGTCCCAGAAGGTATAAACCCCCGGTGCCTTGGTGACCGCGCGGATCGCGTCCGTGTACCCCATGTGGAGCAAGGCGCGGAACCTCTGGCGGCTTTCCGGGCGGCACAGGGCGTCGTCGGCCCAACCCTTGGGGTCGTAGACGTCATCATCCGTCGGACAGACGTTGTAGTCTCCGGCGATGACCACCGGCAGGTCCGGTTCGGTCTCTAGCAGGATCCGCGCCCGGTCGACCAGCTTATCCATCCAGCGCAGCTTGTAGCCGAATTTGCGGTCCTCGGAGATGGGATTGCCGTTGGGCAGATAGAGGCAGCAGACCCGGATCTTGCCGTCCACCAGGGCCTCGATATAGCGGGCTTGGGCATCGGGTTGGTCATCCTCCGATCCCGTCGCGCCCGGTAGGCGGGGGGTGATGTCTTCCAGGGGAAGGCGGGAGAGGATGGCCACGCCATTGTAGGTTTTCTGGCCATGGACGGCCACTTGATAGCCCAAATCCTCGATTTCCAGGGCCGGAAAGGCCTCATCAACGCATTTGATTTCCTGAAGCAGGACAACATCGGGCGCTTCCGCCTTCAACCAAGCCAGCAGGTTGGGCAAACGAGCCTTGACGCTGTTCACGTTGAAGGTGGCGATACGCACCATGGCTTCCTATCTCCAAAGGGGTCCGTTGGGTGGGCGGTGGGATGGCCCCTCTTACCACGGTCCACGAAGGGGGGACAGGGAAACCCATGGAAGGAATGGCTTTCAAAGGGATCGTCGCGGCGGGGAAGGCACCGCGCCTGATGAGTTTGGTTCTTTTTGCTCTCATTCCTTGGGGTGCTTCCGTCACCCATGCCGCGTCCCAAGGAAGTGCCCAGGGAAGAGAGTGCCCGCGGCCCGACGTTCCTCCCAGAATCATTCTGGAAACCGGGTTCGCCAAACCAAGGTTGGATACCAGTAAATCCAGCACCCAGTTGGCCGCGATCCTGGATAGCCAAAAGGGGAGCTCCGCGGTGGGGAACGCCGTGGGTTTGACCAGCACCCGCCCGGCCTATTCTTTTCAAACAAGGATCTCCGCCAATCAAGTGGGAGGCAATCAAGTGGGAGGGCAGAGGTACTGTGTTACATTAACGGACCTGACAATCCGCTTTAAATACGAGAATGTTCTGGTTTACGTGGCACGAAAATATTCCGCGGCAAGCTGCCCCTATAGGGTCACCCTGAACCACGAAATGCGCCATGTGACCCTTTACCGCCAGGGGTACGAGGCCTTCCTGCCTCTGCTGAACGCCCGGGCGAAAGCGGTGGCGGACGAAGTCAACCCAATGAAGGCCTCGTCCTTGGCGATGGCCCGTCGAGTGCATCTCGAACGGATCCAGAAAGCGCTGGAACCGGCGTTCCAAACGTTCTTCGGGGAACAGCGCGCCAGGAACCTGGAAATGGACACGCCCCAGGCCTATGGCCTCGAACGGGATAAATGTCGGGACTGGTAATGTCCTGGAAGGGATGGGGCCATGCCTGGATGGGACCCCTCTCGCCCGTTAGACCGAGCCCACCCTCTAATCCCATCCTTTAGACAGAACCCGCCCTTCAGACAGAAAAAGAGGTGCCGCAGCCGCAGGTGCTGGTCGCGTTGGGGTTTTTGATGGTGAAGGCCGCGGCCATCAAATCCTCGGTATAATCGATCACCGACCCCCGCAGCAGCTCCAGGGAAGCCTCGTCGATCACCACGGTGACCCCGTGCTCCTGGAACACCCTGTCTTCCTCGGCCGTCGTCTTTTCCAGGTCGAAGCCGTAGGAAAAGCCAGAACAGCCGCCGCCGGACACCATGACGCGGAGCATCAGGTCGGGGTTCTTTTCCGCCTCCATCAAGGCCTTGATCCGCCCCGCCGCGGAGGCGGAGATGCTGACGTCCGATCTCGTGGGATCGGCGGTGGGCGCGCCGTTCGCCAAGTCGGGGGAGGTCTCCGTCGTCATTGTCGTCATCACGGACTTCCTTTACGCTTCTGAGTGAGCCAAATGGGGCGGCCGCGGGGGAAGGCCTGGCGTCGTCTCGGATCCCGCCAGCACGGGAGGCATGAGGGGACGCTTTCTCCAGGTAAAGATAGGCAGCTCCAGCAACGCGGCGCAAGGGGAGGGGAGGGTATTTCCTTTCGCGACGCGGCGAAAAGGAACCGGTTCCCCCTCCTTCGTTTGATTGCAGGCGGTCTGGGTGCTTGCCCGTCCCCCCCCTTGAAGACTACCTTCCCGCCATGACACCATGGATTCCCCAACCGACGGTCCTCGCTCCCTACGCCACCCAGCCGGCGGAAAGCAGGGGACGACTCCATCCGGAGCCCGACAATGCCCACCGGTCACCCCACCAGCGGGACCGGGACCGGATCATCCATTCCGCGGCGTTTCGCCGCCTAAAATACAAAACCCAGGTCTTCGTCAATTCCGTTGGCGAAAACTACCGCACCCGGCTGACCCACAGCCTGGAGGTTTCGCAGATCGCCCGGTCCGTCAGCCGCATGCTCGGCTTGAACGAGGATCTCGCCGAGGCGCTCGCGCTCGCCCATGATCTGGGACATACCTGCTTCGGTCATGCCGGAGAGGATGCCTTGAAGGATTGCATGGCCCCCTTCGACGGCTTTGATCACAATGCCCAGTCCCTGCGGGTCGTCACGAAGCTGGAACGGCGCTATGCGCCGTTCGATGGCCTCAATCTGACCTGGGAAACCTTGGAAGGGCTGGTCAAGCACAACGGACCGCTGGTGAAGGCGGGAGAGCGGACCCTGGACGACCTGCCCATGGCGATCCGCGACTACGTGAGCACCCACGACCTGGAGCTGACCTCCCACGCGGGGCCGGAAGCACAGGTCGCCGCCCTGGCTGACGATATCGCCTATAACGCCCACGATATCGACGACGGCCTGCGGGCCGGGCTGCTCAAGCTGGATGACCTGTTGGACGTGCCCCTGGTGGGGCCACTCCTGCGGGAGGTGCTGGAGACCTACCCGGGTCTGGAAACGTCCCGTATCCTCCACGAGACTCAGCGCCGGGTGATCACCGCCATGGTCGACGACCTGCGTCGGGAGACCAGCCGCCGCTTGTGTGCCTTGGCGCCTGGTTCCGCGACGGAAATCCGGGCCATGACCCAGCCCGTGGTTGCCTTTAGCGCGGAAATGGCGGAAAACGACCGGGGTCTCAAAGCCTTCCTTTTTCCCAATGTCTATCGCCACTACCGGGTCAACCGCATGACCAGCAAGGCCCGGCGGGTAGTACGCGAGATGTTTGGTCTGTTGCTTGAGGAGCCGCGTCTGCTGCCCACCGACTGGCGCGAGCGGGCATCGAAACCCCAAACCCCCCGGACAGCCCGGGTGGTTTGCGATTACATCGCCGGTATGACCGATCGTTTCGCACTCGACGAACATGCCAGACTGTTTGATCCGTTGGTGAAGCCATGAATATTTTCAATGAGTTAAAAGTCGTTATTCTGGATGTGATCGAGGCGCTGAAGGCCGAAGGGACATTGCCCCCGGATCTGGATGCCTCGCGGGTGACCATGGAACCGCCCCGGGATCCCAGCCACGGCGACATGGCGACCAACGCGGCGATGGTGCTTGGCAAGGCCGCCGCGATGAAACCCCGCGATCTGGCCGAGATTCTGGTGGCCAAGCTGACACGGGCCGAATTGGTGGCCGAGGCCAATGTAGCTGGGCCTGGATTTATAAATATTCGTTTAAAAACAGTTGCTTGGCTTAATGTTTTGAAAGCGGTTCTCGAAATTGGGCCGACCTATGGCGCATCGGATCTGGGAGGGGGCGCCGCTGTCAACGTGGAGTTCGTCTCGGCAAATCCCACGGGACCCATGCATGTGGGCCATGGGCGCGGGGCGGTCTTTGGGGACGCCCTGGCCAGCCTGCTGTCAAAGGCCGGTTGGGCGGTGACCAAGGAGTATTACGTCAACGACGCGGGGGCGCAGGTCGAATCCCTGGCCCGGGCCGTGTACGGCCGGTACCGGGTTTCGCGGGGCGATTTGACCGCCGAGGCCTTCCAGGCCATGCTGGCGGCCAAGGAAATCGAATACGGCGGTGACTACCTTGTGCCCCTGGCCGAGGAAATCTCCCAGGCCGAGGGGGATGTCTGGCTGGGCAAGGAGGAAGCCGATTGGCTGCCCCATTTCCGGGACCGGGGCATCGACAGCATGCTTGCGCTGATCAAGGAAGATCTCGCCGCCTTGGGTGTCTCGCATGACGTGTTCACCTCGGAGCGTGGGTTGGTGCGCGCCGGGCGGGTGGACGAACTGTTGGGCGAGTTGGAAAGCCGGGATCTGATCTACGTGGGCGTGCTGGAGCCGCCCAAGGGCAAGACCCCCGACGATTGGGAACCCCGGCCCCAAACCCTGTTCCGGGCGACCCAATATGGCGATGACATGGATCGCCCCTTGAAAAAATCCGATGGGACCTGGACCTATTTCGCCAGCGACATCGCCTATCACCACGACAAATACAAGCGTGGTTTCAAGGAAATGATCAACATCCTCGGCGCCGATCATGGGGGCTACGTGAAGCGGCTAAAAGCCGCGGTTAAAGCCGTCTCCGGCGGGGAAGGGGAATTGGACGTGAAGCTGATTCAACTCGTCAAACTGATGAACAAGGGCGAGCCGGTGAAAATGTCCAAGCGGGCCGGAACCTTTATCACCCTGCGCGAGGTTGTCGACGAGGTGGGCAAGGACGTGGTCCGTTTCATCATGCTGACCCGCAAGAACGACGCCGCGCTGGATTTTGATTACGCCAAGGTCACGGAGAAAACCCGGGATAACCCGGTATTCTACGTGCAATATGCCCATGCCCGCTCCCAATCCGTGAAGCGCCACGCCATGGAGGCCTTCCCCGACCGGGATCTGTCCCCCGCGGCCTTGGCGGAAGCCGCCGACTTTTCCCTGCTCGACACCGAGGAGGAACTGGCCATGGTTCGCCTGCTTGGCGGATGGCCCCGTCTGGTGGAAAGCGCCGCGGAGGCCCATGAACCCCACAGGGTGGCGTTCTATCTGGGCGAGGTGGCCGCGGCCTTTCACGGTTTGTGGAACCGTGGGAACGATAATGCCCAGCTTCGGTTCTTCCTTCCGGAGAACGAACAAACCAGTCTTGCCCGTCTCGCGCTTGTCCAAGCGGTGGCGACGGTGATAGCGTCGGGGTTGGAGATCTTCGGGGTGGAACCGGTTGAGGAGATGCGGTAATGGCTCTAAGGCGCCAACGTTCGGACGGTGGAGAAGACGATATCGATCTGGACGAGCAGCTTTTGAACCTGCTCCCCGATGAATTACGGGATTCCGATGAGATCTACCTGGATGACGAGGTGGAGCCGCCCCGTGGCAAGGGGGGGATTCTAGCGGTGATGTTCGGCATTTTCTTCGGCTTGCTGGTCGCTGGTGTCGCCGCTTGGTACCTCCTTGGCGGGGCTGGGGGAGACGTGGCCCAGACTCCCGGTGGTCCCCCGGTCGTCACCGCCGAAGGTGAACCCTATAAGACCCGCCCGGAAGAACCGGGTGGTATGATGGTCGAGAACAAGGACAAGCTGGTTTACAACCGAATCGCGGAAGGGGATGGCGCCGTGAAGCCGGTGGAGAAATTACTTCCGGAGGCGGAACAGCCAAGGACACCCCCCGCGATCCCCACCGCGCCACCGCTCTCTCCGTCCGATTCCGCCCCGGTCGCGGCCAAACTTCCGCCCCTGGTCGGCGGGACGCCGTTGAACCCGCCGCGCTCTCCCGTGGAAACGGATACCACGCCACCGCCGTCCCCCCCCACGCCGAGACCCGTCGAGGACGATTCCGCGGCCGCGTCCAGTCAGACCGCTCGGAAGCCACCAACCCCCGTTGAATTGACCGGATCGCCGACGACCAAACCGGAACCCGCCACCCCGACGCCAGCTCCCGAGCCCGTCGCGCCTATTCCGGCCCAGGCCGCGGCCAAGCCCGTTTCGCCCCCCGCCCCGGCGGCGGTCTCCACCACCGGGGCCAAGGGCGATACTCTGGTCCAGGTGGCCGCTCTGCGGTCCGAGGCCGCGGCCGAGGAGGCTTGGCGCGGAATCCAGTCCAAGAATAAGGAACTGCTGGGTGGCTTCCCCCATCAGATCGTTCGCGCGGACCTGGGTGATAAGGGGATTTATTTCCGCCTTCGCGTTGGGCCGGTGGGGGATCAAACCCAGGCCAAGTCCCTTTGTGAAACCCTGAAAAGCCGTGGGCAAGGGTGTATCGTTGTCCGTTAAATCACCATTGGCCGTTATTCTGGGGGTCTCCGGAACGGAACTGACGCCCAGCGAGGCCGCTTTCCTGCGGGAAGCCGATCCCTTCGGATTCATCCTCTTTGCCCGGAATATCGACACCCCGGTTCAGGTCCGCGCCTTGACGGAGAGCCTGCGGGCCACCGTTGGGCGATCCGACGCTCCGATCCTGATCGACCAGGAAGGGGGACGCGTGCAGCGCTTGCGCCCCCCCCATTGGCCCAATCGCCCTCCGGCGAACGTCTTTGGCGCCCTATACGCCAAGGATGTTCCAAGGGCCCGGGCCGCGGCCACGTTGCATGCCCGGCTGATCGCCCATGATCTGCGCCAGTTGGGTATCGACACCAATTGCCTGCCGGTCATGGATGTGCGGCAGCAGGGGGCCCATGATATCATCGGCGATCGGGCCTTTTCCGAGGATCCGTCCATCGTCGGGGACTTGGGCCAAGCGGTGGTCGCGGGCCTGTTGAGGGGAGGGGTCTATCCGGTGATCAAGCATATCCCCGGCCATGGCCGCTCCCACGCCGACAGTCACGAGGACCTGCCCGTGGTGGACACGGATCTGGAGACCCTCTCACGCCACGACATCCCGCCCTTTCGAGCCGTGGCGGATGCTCCCTTCGCCATGACCGCCCATATCGTCTATTCCGCCATCGACCCGACGCAGCCGGCCACGGTGTCGGCGAAGGTGATTGGCGAGGCCATCCGGGGCGCCTGCGGTTTTCAGGGGTTGTTGATGACCGATGATTTGTCCATGAAGGCCCTGGATGGCCCCATGGAAGAACGCACCCGCCGCTCCCTGGCCGCGGGCTGCGATCTGGTCCTTCATTGCAATGGCGATATGGTCGAAATGGAGGGCGTGATCCGCGCCGCCCGTCCCCTGGATCTGGAGGGGATCCAGCGGTGGCACAGGGCCAAGGGCCAACTTTACGCCCCCGACCCGGCCTATGACCCCCGCGCCGACGAGGAAACCCTGGCGGAGTACCTATCGTGATGGGGATGGTCGAAAACGTTTTGACCTGGATCCCTGGACTGATTCTGGCCATTACCCTGCACGAGGCGGCCCATGCCTATGCCGCCTCCCTCCTGGGCGACAACACGGCGAAGGCCCTCGGGCGGGTGACCCTCAACCCCATCCGCCATGTGGACCCCTTTGGTACGGTCCTGTTGCCCGGTTTGCTCTTCCTGACTGGCGCGCCCTTCCTGTTCGGCTGGGCCAAGCCCGTGCCCGTGGACTACCGAAATCTGCACAGTCCAAAGCGGGACATGGCTTGGGTGGCCCTGGCTGGACCCGGAATGAATATTTTTCTGGCCGTCGTTTTCGCGGCCTCTATCCACCTGTTGCGGTTCGTTCCGGAGACTTGGCTCGAGGTTCTGTTCATCACCCTGCAAAAGGCCGTCCTGATCAATTGCGTGCTGGCGGTCTTCAATATGATCCCCATCCCTCCCCTGGATGGGGGGCGGGTCCTGGTGGGCCTGCTGCCCATGAAGCCGGCCATCTGGATGTCGCGGATGGAAAAGAAGGGCCTGTTTATCCTGATTGGCGTGCTCTTCCTTCTGCCCCTGGTCTTGGGCCAGTTCGGCATCCATTTCAGCCCCTTCGAGCTGTTTGTCGGGCCTGTCGTCCGGGCCCTGATGGGGGCCGTTTACGCCACTGTCATGCTCCCCATCTAGGGGCGGATTGGACGATGGTGGACGAGTCCAACTTCCAGGAGGACCCAGCGCCGGTCTCGTCGCCGGTCTCCTCGAGTGACCGTTTGGACGAACTGGTCCTGGAACTCGATGGCTTCGAGGGACCCATTGATTTGTTGCTGACCCTGGCTCGGGATCAGAAGGTGGATCTGGCCAAGCTCTCCATCCTGGCCCTGGCCGAGCAATACCTGACCTTCATGGTCCACGCCCAGAAGGCGCAATTGGAATTGGCCGCGGACTATCTGGTCATGGCCGCATGGCTGGCCTACCTGAAATCTCGCTTGCTGCTTCCGGCGCAAAAGTCAGAGGAGGAACCCAGCGGCGAGGAATTGGCCGCGGCCTTGCAATTCCAGCTCCAAAGGCTGGAAGCCATGCGGCGGGTCTCGGACCGTCTGATGAACCGACCGCGCCTGGGCCGGGACCTGTTCGCCCGGGGCGCGCCCGAGGGGATCGGCCTGATCAAGCGCCCAATCTTCGCCGCGACCCTCCATGATCTCTTGCGGGCCTATGGTTCTGTCCGTGGGGCCAGGGACAGGCCCCGGGTGCTGGAGATCGAACCCTTCGATCTGTACAGCGTGGACGACGCCATTCAGCGAATCAGCGCCATGTTGGGAACCGTGCTCGACTGGACCACCTTGCGGGCTTTCCTGCCCCCGCGCATGCTCGATCCCCTGGCGCGGCGCTCGGCGCTCGCCGCCACCTTCGTCGCCACCCTTGAGATGGCCAAACAGGGTATCCTGTCCGTGCGTCAAGATGGCGGCACCTACGCCCCCATCCATGTGAAGCCAACGGGCAAGGCCCCCTGGCGGGAGGGAGATGATGACTAAGGGACCCCATAAACGCGCGATCAAATTGACCGGAGAGGATGTCGACTTCGGCCAACTTCGTGTGGTCGAGGCCCTGCTCTTCGCCTCCGCCGAACCGCTGTCGCCCGAGGACCTGGCGACCCGTCTGCCCGTGGGGACCAATATCGACGGGCTCTTGATCGTCCTCCAGGAGCATTACGCGAGCCGGGGCGTCACCCTGGTGGTCACCGGCGGCCGTTGGGCGTTCCGCACGGCTCCGGATCTGGCGGGTTTGCTTCGGGTGGAAGCACCGGAGCAGAAGCGCCTGTCCCGGGCGGCGGTGGAAACCCTGGCGATCATCGCCTATCACCAGCCGGTCACCCGGGCTGATATCGAGGATATCCGAGGCGTGGCCCTGTCCAAGGGGACGCTCGACATCCTGTTGGAGGCCGGCTGGATCCGCCCCCGAGGGCGCCGCCAGACCGTGGGGCGCCCCCTCACCTGGGGAACATCCGACTCCTTCCTGGACCACTTCGGCCTGGAGGCCCTTGAGGACCTGCCAGGCGTCGAGGAGCTGAAGGCCGCGGGTTTGCTCGACAGTCGCCCGGCGCTCTCGGCCTATGGCGCCCGGGCTCGGGATGGGGACGACGCGCTGGAAGATGTCGAGGAGGATGGGACCCTCACCGGCCAGCCGGGGCGGCGGGAGCAGAGGCAATTGGATCTCCTACGCCGAGAGCCCCTTGACGGCCCCGACAATGACGACGGCTGAGTGCGCTCAGCCGTTCAGAATCACGAGAACAACCAGGATTCCGGCGATGGCCAGAACCCCCGCGACAAGGGCCGTGGGGCTGGGGTCGCGGGATTCTTTTGGTTGGTCTTGCATCACGGGCATCCTTATCGGTCGCGGCGAATATAGGCCGCACGATGGTATCATGGAACCGATCCCCAGGGGAAAGGCCGCCTTGATGGCGGAAACCTGACGCATCGCCTGAGCCTTAGCGTTGCGGGAGCCGTTTCTTTCTGCGATGATCCGCGCCGGGCAATGGACGACCGGTGCGTCCCGCCGAAACTGATCGTTTGGAGGAGTTATGGGTTTTTCCAGCATTTGGCACTGGATCATCGTTCTGGTGGTGGTTCTTTTGCTGTTCGGCGCGGGCAAGATTCCGCGGCTGATGGGTGACGTCGCCAAGGGCGTCAAGGCCTTCAAGAAAGGCATGGCCGACGATGACGACGACGAACCCACATCCGCCGAACGGAAGGCCATTGACGACAGCAAGTCCGCCGATGCCGCTCCGTCCGCGAAGACCAAGGAAGATGCCTCCTGATCGGCAGGGGGTCCTTAAGGCGTCGGGGTCGAGAGGCCTTATTCGGTGTCATGCCGGTCCCGCTTCCGGGACCGGCGGCTTAGCTCGTAAAGACGGATATCCATGCTAGACCTTGGTTGGTCCGAGATCGCGGTCATCGCCGTTCTTGCCCTTGTCGTCATCGGTCCCAAGGACCTGCCCAAGGTGTTACGCACCGTGGGGCGTTGGGTGCGCAAGATCCGCGCCATGGGCGGCGAGTTCCAAAAGCAGATGGACGAGGTGATGCGCGAGACGGGCGCGGACGAAGTACGCAAGCAGGTCAATACCATCGCGCGCACGGATATTGGTGGCAAGATCGACAAGGCCGTCGACCCGGACGGCTCCCTCGGGAAATCCCTGCGGGAGAAGCCGATCAAGGCGAAAAAGACGCCCCCACCCGAACAGGCCGCCCTACAGGAGCAGCCCAAGCGGGAGGAGGGAACCGGAGCCGGGAACCCCGTCGAAGAGTCCGGCGGAGATGTCGGGACAACACCCAAGGCCGCTTCGGCCGAACAACAGCAATAAGACAGGTGGACTGAGGGATGGCTCCGGCGGACCGCGCCCCCGACGACGAGGATGTGGACGGCAAAACCATGCCGTTGCTCGAACATTTAGTGGAATTGCGCAATCGTCTTCTGTGGGCGGTGGTCTTTTTCCTCGTGGCTTTCTTCGCCTGCTTCCATTTTTCCGAGCACATCTACAACTTCCTGGTCCAGCCGTTGGCGGTGATCATGGAACGGGTCGGTGGTTCCCAGCGGATGATCTACACCGCGCTGACCGAAGCCTTTTTCACCTATGTGAAAGTGGCGGCCTTCGGGGCCTGTGTGCTGTCCTTCCCGCTGTTCGCCGCGCAACTGTGGATGTTCATCGCGCCCGGTCTGTACCGGAATGAAAAGCGCGCCTTCCTTCCCTTCCTCTTCATCAGCCCTGTCCTCTTCGTGATGGGGGCGGCCATGGTTTATTATCTGGTCATGCCCATGGCCTGGGAATTCCTGCTGGGCTTCCAGACCACCAAGGCGGAAACTGTCCTACCGATTCAGTTGGAGGCGAAGGTCGGGGAATACCTGGGACTGGTAATGAAACTGATCCTGGCCTTCGGCTTCAGTTTCCAGATGCCCGTGGTCCTGACCCTCATGGCCCGTTCAGGGTTGGTTCGGGCCAAGTCCCTCGCGGGGGCCCGGAAATACGCCATCGTTGGTGTCTTCGTGGCCGCGGCGGTGATCACCCCTCCCGATGTGATCAGTCAGGTCCTGCTCGCCCTGCCCATGCTCGTCCTTTATGAGATCTCCATCATCGCCGCGCGCATGGTGGAAAAGTCCCGAGGCGAGGAGGAGGACGAGGATCTGGATGATGATGCGGACGAGGCTGGTCCCGGGGAAGGGGGCACCGGAGACGACTCAAAGCCGCCGTCCGCCGAGGCCATCGCCACATCGGACTCCCCCGTCAAGGAAGACGGATACGAGGATGACGACGGGGACGGTGGCGTTTCGGAAACGGACTGGAACCAAACCAAATAGTCGTTTCTCCTTTCGGCTCCGTCGTTTCTCAAGAGTTTTTAAACCCAATCCGCCTAGGATTTCCGACCATGGAGTCGGGAAGCCTGGGCGGAGCGTGGGATTTCCTTTTCCGAGCGCCGCGCCAGTCCGCGGCTTCCCGACACGTCTGCTCATGGACCGACCCAATGCATGACTTGAAAGCAATCCGCGAAAATCCCGATGCCTTCGACCGGGGTTTGTCCCGTCGGGGTCTACCGCCCCGGGCCGCGGAAATCCTCGCGCTGGATGGGAATCGCCGGTCCAACCAGACGGAACTCAATGAGATGCAGGCCCGCCGTAACGAGGTCTCCAAACAAATCGGTGGCGTGAAGAAAGCGGGTGGGGACGCTCGGCCACTCATGGATGAAGTGGCCGGGCTGAAGACCCGCATGGCCGAATTGGACTGTCAGTCCAAGGTCGTGGAAGAGGACTTAAACGCCCTGCTCATGGGCCTGCCCAACACCGTGGACGATGAAACCCCCGATGGCCCCGACGAGGACGCCAATGTGGAGATCCGCCGGTGGGGCACGCCGCGGACTTTCGACTTCGACCCCAAACAGCATTTCGACATTGGCGAAGCGCTGGGGGAAATGGATTTCGAGGCGGGCGTTCGCTTGTCCGGGGCCCGATTCGTGGTGCTGAAGGGGCAGGTGGCCCGGCTGGAGCGCGCGCTGGCCCAGTTCATGCTCGACCTGCATATCACGGAACACGGGTATATGGAGGTCCAAACTCCAGTTCTGGTGCGGGAAGGGGCGCTTTATGGGACGGGACAGCTTCCCAAGTTCGGCGAGGACCTGTTCAAGGTGGACGAGGACTTCTACCTGATTCCCACCGCCGAGGTGACCCTGACCAATCTGGTCAATGGCCAGATCCTGTCCGAGGGTGACCTACCCCTGCGCATGACCGCCCATACCCAGTGCTTTCGGTCCGAGGCCGGGGCGGCGGGCAAGGATACCCGGGGCATGATCCGCCAGCACCAGTTCGAGAAGGTGGAATTGGTCTCCGTTGTCCACCCGGACCAGTCCGCGACCGAACTGGATCGTATGACCGCCTGCGCTGAAAAGGTGCTCCAGAAGCTGGAGTTGCCCTACCGGGTTCTCGCGCTCTGCACGGGGGACATCGGCTTCGGTGCCAAGCGCACCTATGACCTGGAGGTCTGGCTGCCAGGCCAGGACCGGTACCGGGAAATTTCCTCCTGCTCCAACACTGGGGAATTCCAGGCCCGCCGCATGAATGCCCGCTTCAAGGCCGAAGGCGAGAAGGGCACCCGATTCGTCCATACCCTGAATGGCTCCGGTCTGGCCGTGGGTCGCTGTCTGGTGGCCGTGCTGGAGAATTACCAGAACGCGGATGGAACGGTGACCGTCCCCGAGGTTCTGCGGGGCTACATGGGTGGCCTTGAGGTCATGGGGCCGAGGAGCTGATGTACGAACCGTTAAGCGATCTCTCCAAGGCGCGGATCCTGCTGTCCAATGACGATGGCATTGATGCCCCGGGCATGGCCCATTTGGAAGCCGTCGCGCGGACACTCAGCGACGACGTTTGGGTGGTGGCGCCGGATCGGGAACAGAGCGGCGCGGGCCATGCCCTGACCCTCCATGATCCCCTCCGCTTTTATGGAAGGGGCGAAAAGCGCTTTGCCGTGGGGGGAACGCCGACAGATAGCGTGCTGGTCGCCGTCAACCATCTGATGGGCGACCACAAGCCCGATCTGGTGTTGTCCGGGATCAACCGGGGAGGCAACCTGGGCGAGGATGTCCATTATTCAGGAACCGTCGCCGCGGCGATGGAGGGCACCTTGCTTGGCTTGCGGGCCATCGCCCTGTCCCAGGTCTTCGACGAGCGCTCGCCCGATCCCTTCCAGGTGAGCGCGACCCATGCCGCCGACGTGATTCGGCGCCTCTGCGCCCGTCCCTGGCGGCGGGATTTGGTGATGAACGTGAATTTCCCCGATTGCCCCCCCGCGGAGGTTTCCGGCGTCGAGGTCTGTCGCCAGGGCAAACGGAAGTTGGGCGACGATATCCAGGAACGGATGGACCCCCGGGGCCGCCCTTACCTGTGGATCGGCGTCATGCGCAAGGAAGACCGCCTGAGCCGGGGTACCGATCTGGAGGCCGCTTACCGCCAGGCCATCACGGTCACGCCGCTTTGCGTGGACATGACCGACATTGGGGTGTTGGTGGACTTGGCGGGGGCGTTTGAGTAGGCGATGATGGGGTCGGGAGGGATATCGGTGAACGAGGTCTTTGGACGCATGCTCCCCCTGGGGGGCCTCGCCGAGGGTGAGGGTGTCCTCTCCCCGGAAGATCATCTGAAGGCGCTGAAAGCCCGTCTTCAGATGGAACTGCGCCGCCATGTGTCGGATACCCGGGTCCTTTCCGCCCTGGAACGAATTCCCCGGGAATTCTTTGTCGCCGATCCTTTTCTCCACCATTCCTATGATAACGCGGCCCTGCCCATTGGCTGCGGTCAAACCATTAGCCAACCGCTCGTGGTGGCGCGGATGACCCAGGATCTGGACATCACCGACCGTCATAAGGTGCTTGAGATTGGAACGGGGTCCGGCTACCAGACCGCTGTTTTGTCCCGCCTATGCCGCCGGGTCTATACCGTGGAGCGACATGCCCCCCTTCTCAAGGAGGCGGAAGCCCGTTTCGCGGCGATGACCCTGAGGAACGTGGTGACCCGGGAAGGAGACGGGCATAAGGGCTGGCCCGAACAGGCGCCCTTCGAACGGATTTTGGTGACCGCGGCCGCGGAAGACATTCCCCGCCGGCTGGTGGATCAATTGGCCGTGGGGGGATTGATGGTCTTGCCCGTGGGCAGGGAAGGGGGTGACCAGGAAGTGATCCGGGTTCGTCGCCATGAAACCCATATCCAAACGGAAAGTCTCTTCCCCGTGCGCTTTGTTCCCATGGTGGAGGGACTGCCCGACAGGCCTCCCCGCGCCGCGGTTTGGTGAGGGATTTCGATTTTTCTGGAAAAATTGGGTGACGGGGACGTCGGTTAACAAACCGCTTAACAATTTGCTCTAGGGTTCGGGCCATGAGCAAGTCCGCCACCAACAGCAACGGAAGACATCGGAGGAGGGGGTCCCTGCCCGGGGCCGTCCTGAGGACGGTTGTCCTGCTGATTGGGGCGGTGGTCGCGCTCACCGGTTGCGCGTCCCAAGCGCCGTCCCCCGGCTCGGGATATGACATCACGTCCATTCCCCCGCGAACCCATGAGGTGATCTCCGGGGATACGGTCTATGGCATTTCGCGGCGCTACGACGTGCCGATGAAAGAGATCATCGCCACGAACGGTCTGGTACCTCCCTTTACCCTGCGCATCGGGCAGGTCCTGCGTCTGCCCGGGCAAGCCATTCATGTGGTTCAGGGCGGGGATACGGTCTATTCGATCGCCCGGCGATATGGGGTCGACATGAACCGGTTGGCCCGAGACAATGGGTTGGGATCCGATTACGTCATCCGCGTCGGGCAGCGCCTGACCCTGCCCGAGGCCTTTTCGCCAGCCACCTCCCAACCAAGCCAGTTTCCTTCGACGCGGGCGGCCAGTGCTCCCGTCCCGGCCCAAAAGCCGACAGGCTCCACGGTTTATGGCGGCGTGGACTCCACGACGGACGTGGGGACGGACGTGGGGACGGACGTGGGCCAGCGCATTTCCGTTCCGTCTCCGCCTACGGTCACGCCAAAGGGTGCCTCGAATCCGCCAACCACGAAGCCCGCTCCAACTCCCGTCGTGGCCAAGGGTCCCGTGCCGCGTGTCCCCGCGCGGGTTGGGGCCTTCTCCTGGCCCTTGGAGGGGCAGGTCCTGTCCAATTACGGGTCGGCCGACAAGGGACAACATAACGACGGCATCAACATCTCCGCCCCGGCGGGGACACCCGTGAAAGCCGCTGAATCCGGTGTGGTCGTCTATGCGGGTAATGAAATCAGGGGATTCGGAAATCTTCTATTGTTGAAGCACGAAGGCGGAATGATGACCGCTTATGCCCATAATGAAGTGCTTTTGGTGGGGCGTGGGATGGTGGTTTCCCGGGGGCAGGCCATCGCCCGGGTGGGGAATTCCGGGGGAGTGTCCCAACCTCAACTTCATTTCGAGATCAGGAAGAACGGCAAGGCCGTTGATCCCAATCCCTATTTAACCGGCCAGCGGCTGGCCATGCGGTAGGGATAATCCCGTGCGAACCGGATCGGCTCCCATGGGTGATCCTTTACCCCTCCAACCGCTTGCCTTCCCGTCCGGCGACGTCCTGGATGAACTGCCAGGCGACCCGGCCCGAACGGCTGCCCCGGGTTACGCACCATTCCTTGGCGTCCCGCTTGAGCTGTTCCGGATTCGTTTCCAGACCATGGGCCTTGGCATAGCCCAGGATGATGTCGAAATAGGTCGCCTGATCCAGGTTGTGGAAGCCCAGCCAGAGGCCAAACCGGTCCGACAGGCTGACTTTTTCCTCCACGGCCTCGCTGGCGTGGATGGCCGTGGATTGCTCGTTCTCCACCATCTCCCGGGACAGCAGATGGCGGCGATTGGAGGTGGCGTAGAAGATCACGTTCTCCGGTCGCCCTTCGATACCGCCCTCCAGGACGGCCTTCAGGGATTTGTAGCTGGTGTCGTCGCCGTCGAAGGACAGGTCGTCGCAGAACAGCAAGCAGGGACGGCCCGACGCGGCGAGGATCTTCAGAAGCCGGGGCAGGGAGGGGATATCCTCCCTGTGGATTTCCACCAGGGCGACGCGGGGTTTGCCCTCCCGGTCCAGGGTCTCGTTCACCGCGGCGTGAACCGCCTTTAGCAGGGAGGATTTGCCCGTTCCCCGGGCCCCCCAAAGCAGCGCGTTGTTGGCGGGAAACCCCCGGGCGAAGCGCAGGGTGTTTTCGTAGAGGGTCTCGCTCTGACGTTCGATGCCGCGCAGCAGGGCCATGTCCACTTTGTTGACCTTATAAATTGCTTCCGCCGTGCTCTCCACGGCGTGCCAGACGAAGGCATCCGCCACGGCAAGGTCCGTGGGCATCGGAGACGCCGGAGAGCGGCGCTCCAAGGCGTCGGCGATCCGCTCTAGGACCGCGTACAGATCGGCCATCGAGGGGGATTCGGTCATGAGGTCGTCTCCTGTTCCATTGCCTTATAAACACCATTTTTCCCCAAGTCGAAGGGGGGCGGCGAACCGCCTGGATAATCGTGCCCTTGTGTGTTTGCAAGCACGCTCACTGGTCGTTATAGTCCGGGCTCCCGCCTGGGCCTCGCGCCCAGGCACACGGTTTTCACACGGATCAAAACGAGGACCCGATGTTCATCTCCCCGGCCTATGCCCAAGCGGCCTCTCCTGGTGGCGCCCTGGGCGGACTGGAATCCTTCCTGCCGCTCATTCTGATTTTTGTCATCTTCTATTTCCTTCTGATCCGGCCCCAGCAGCGGCGGATGAAGGAACATAAGGCGATGTTGGGCAATGTGCGCCGTGGCGACAAGATCGTGACCAACGGTGGCATTGTCGGAACCGTGGTCAAAGTGGTCAACGAGACCGAACTGAGTGTCGAGATCGCCGAGAACGTGAAGGTTCGGGTCATGCGCGACATGATCGCCAATATCCTGTCCAAGACCGAGCCCGTTTCCGGCGAGGCCGCCGGCAACGACAACGGTGGCACGAATGGCCCCGCGGACGGCGGCATGGCCTCCAAGCTCAAGGGCTTGCTGGGCGGCAAGAAGTAGCAGTTCTCCAGACCAGGGGGCTCCGCGGGGAGCCCTCTGTCCTCCAGACGGATTTCCGTGATGACGCTTTCGTTCCCGAAGTGGAAGATGGCGATGGTGATACTGATCGCCGCGGCCGGTATCGCTTTCACTATCCCCAATTTCCTGCGTGACCGGGCCGACACCTTGCCCGGTTGGTGGCAACCGGTGACCCTGGGCCTCGACCTGCAGGGTGGCTCCTATCTGCTGTTGCAGGTGGAATTCCAAACCTTGGTAACCGAGCAACTGGAAAGCTTGGTCGAAAGCGTTCGGACCACCCTGCGGGGTGAGCGGATCCGCTATTCGGGTCTCGGCATGACCAATGGCGCCGTTTCGGTCACCATCACCAACGCCGAGGACCGGGCCGCGACCCTGCGTCTGCTGCGGGGCCTGGAAAGCGGGGTGCAGGCGGAGATGGACGATCAGGGTCAGATCTCCCTGTCCTTCACGGAACAGGCATTGACCGAGAAGCGAACTCAGGCCGTCGACCAGTCCATCGAGATCGTCCGCCGCCGCGTTGACGAAACGGGAACCCGGGAACCATCGATCCAGCGCCAGGGCGAGGACCGGATCATCGTGGAGCTGCCGGGCATCGATAACCCGGAGCGGGTGAAGGCCCTCATCGGTCGAACCGCCAAGCTGACCTTCCACTTGCTCGATGAAACCGTCTCCCCCGAGGATGCCGCGCGAGGCCGTATCCCGCCCGGCTCCAAGCTGCTTGATAACGGTGAGGCGGGGCAGCCCGGCCAGCCCGACAAGTTGGTGGTGCGCAAACGCGTTGAAGTGGGGGGCGATCGGCTGGTGGGAGCCCAGGCCTCGTTCCAGAACGGCGAGCCGGTGGTGAGCTTCCGGTTCGACACCGTGGGTGGCCGCAAGTTCGGCCAAGTGACATCGGAGGCCGAAGGCAAGTTCCTGGCCATCGTGCTCGACAACCGGGTCATCAGCGCGCCCCGCATCCGCGAGCCCATCCTCGGCGGCAGCGGCATCATTTCGGGGAGCTTCACCAGCCAGGATGCCCAGGATTTGGCCCTTCTGCTGCGGGCAGGTGCCCTTCCGGCGCCGCTGACCGTGCTCGAGGAACGGACGGTTGGTCCAGGTCTCGGCGCCGACAGCATCGCCGCGGGCGAACTGGCCAGCGTCCTTGGTCTGGCCGCGGTGGTGGTCTTCATGCTGCTTGCCTATGGGCAGTTCGGGATCTTCGCCAATATCGCCTTGACGGTGAACATCTGTCTGCTCATCGGCATCCTGTCGGGCATGGGGGCCACATTGACCCTGCCGGGCATCGCCGGTATCGCCCTGACCATCGGCATGGCCGTCGACGCCAACGTGTTGATCTTTGAGCGCATCCGGGAAGAAGCCCGTTTGGGCAAGGGCCTGATCAACGCGGTTCAATCCGGGTTCAGTAACGCCTTCTCGGCCATCCTGGACGCCAATGTGACCACGCTCTTCGCCTCCGCCCTGCTGTTTTATTTCGGCTCCGGCCCGGTGCGCGGATTCGCGGTGACTCTGTCGGTCGGTGTGCTGACCTCCATGTTCACCGCCGTCATGGTCACCCGCTTCATCATTTCCGTCTGGTTGCGCCACGCGCGACCCAAGACGCTTCCCATCTGAGGTCCCCATGTTGCGTCCCATCAAGTTCATCCCCGATGACACGCGCATCGATTTCCTCTCGAAGCGCCTTATGCTGCTCGTGGTCTCGACGCTCTTCCTGGTTGGCTGCCTGATTTCCGTGGCCGTCCAGGGGCTCAACTTCGGCATCGACTTCTCCGGGGGGATCCTGGTCGAGGTGCGAACCGCCGAACCGGCCAATTTGAGCGATTTCCGATCCAGGTTGAATACCGCGGTGGAAGGGGAGGTTTCCCTGACCACCTTCGGCGAGGATCCCCGCGACCTGTTGATCCGCGTGCCCGAGCAACCCGGAGGCGAAGCCGCCAATACGGCCGCCTTGGCCCGGCTCAAGGATACCTTAGGGGCCGACGTGGAATACCGCCGGACCGAGTTGGTTGGTCCGAAGGTGGGCGGGGAACTGGTGGAAGCCGGAATCCTGGCCATGGGGCTGTCCATCCTGATCATCGCCGCTTACATCTGGTTCCGCTTCGAGTGGCAATACGCCGTGGGCGGCATCATCGCCCTTTTGCACGACGTGATCGCCACCATCGGACTGTTCTCTCTGTTCCAAATCCAGTTTGATCTGACCAGCGTGGCCGCGGTTCTGACCGTGGCGGGCTATTCCATTAATGACACGGTCGTGATCTTCGACCGTGTCCGCGAGGAAATGCGCCGCTATAAAAAGCTCAGCGTGGGCGAGGTCTTGAACCTGTCCATCAACAAGACCCTTTCGCGAACCATTCTCACTTCCGGCACCACGGTTCTGGCCGTGGGCTGCCTCTTCCTTTTCGGGGGAGAGGTCCTGCGCGGGTTCAGCCTCGCCATCATCTGGGGAATCTTCGTCGGAACCTATTCCAGTATCTATGTGGCCGTTCCGTCCTTGATCTATTTCAACTTTTCCCGGGGAGGAGAAGTGGATCCGGACGCGCCGGTGGATGAGGATCCCCTCGTCGAGAGTCCAGCCGAGGACGGTGCCGAATCCACCAGCGGCGAGGCCCTTGCCGCCCGCGCCGCCGCCGCCGAGAAGGCCGCGGCCGAGGAAGCCGCCAAGGCCAAACCCCTGACACCGGGACGTGTTGTCGGTAAGGCCAAGGGGAAGCGGAACAAGCGCTGACATGGTCGGGGCGATTGCCCCGACGTGAGATTTTGGGGGCGATTGCCCCGACGTGAGATTTTGGGGGCGATTGCCCCGACGTGAGATTTTGGGGGCGATTGCCCCCAGCCGCCCATTTGGGGAGGACAGTCCTCCCCAACCCCCTCCACTGTCTTGGAGGTTCCCATGGAACTGAAGATGCACATTCCCGCCAGTCGGCAGGTCGTCGAGGCCTATGGCGACGGCGGGTTCCGCGTGACCGGGACCCATTACCAAGGCTCCTTGCTGGTGACCCCGGAACGGACCTTCGCATGGACCGTCACCCGGTTCGAGGATCTGACCGTGGAGAGCATCCAACCCATCCTCGACATGGGACGGGCGGAACTGGACATCCTGTTGATCGGCTGCGGCGAGCGTATGAACCTGCCATCCAAGGCTGTCCGAGAGGCCTGTCAGGCCGTTGGAATCACACCGGAGCCCATGGATACGGGCGCGGCCTGCCGGACCTATAACGTGCTGATCCACGAGGATCGTCGCGTCGCCGCGGCCCTGATCGCCGTTTAAAGGACCGCGAGGGGCAGAGGCCTTGATACGAGTCGCCGTGGCGCGAACGGTCGTCGCGAAAGATCTGTCGGCGAACGGCGAAACCATCCGGCGGACCCTTGGGAACGCCGCCGATCAGGGTGCCCGACTCGTAGCCTTTTGCGAGGGCGCTCTGTCCGGATACACGGAATCCGCCGTTTCCAGACCAGAAGATTGGTCTCGGTTTGACTGGGCGCGCCAAAAGGCCGAATTGGAGGCCATCGCCGAAGCATGCGGGAAGCGGGGTCTGTGGGCCGTGGTTGGCGCGGCCCATCCTATCGGCGCCAACCGGCCCCCCCATAACAGTCTCTATGTCTTTTCCGATGGTGGGGATTTGGTCACGCGCTACGACAAGCGGTTCCTGTCCCATACGGAGTTGGGCGGCTGGTATACCCCTGGGACGGATCCTGTCGTTTTTTCTGTCGATGGCTACACCTTTGGTTGCGCGATTTGCATCGAAGTCCAGTTTCCGGAAGTCTTCGCCGACTACGGCAACCGCGGTGTCGACGCCGTGCTCTTTTCTTCCCAAGGCCTTTCGGATTCCTTTCAAACTATCCTACGCGCCCATGCCAGCCTGAATGGACTGTGGATCTGCGCCGCGGCGCCAACCCGGGGGACGGGACATGTCATCGGACCGGATGGCGTGAGGATATCCCATTGTTCGGAAGGCGCCGAACCCGCCTTGGCCTTGGCCACCCTCGACCGGGAGGATCCGGCCTACCATGTCGCCCTAAAGCTGGCGCGGCCCTGGCGTCTCAAGGCGAAAGCCGGGGAGATCTACCGCGAAAAGCGGTCCACGCACCCGAGAAGCAGGGATCGGACCACCCTATAGGGGACGGTCGGAAGAAAGAGGACCTTGATCGCGTTTCAGGTCTCGGAGCCGCGCGGCATTGCGGAAGGTGGGGCATGCCCACCCCAAAATAGGAAATGCGTCCATGGTTTCTCGTTTTCTGATCGTTCTTCTTCTCGGGACCCTGGTGTCCTTATCCACGGCCCAGGCCGAGTCCGTCGGCTTCCGGCGGATCCACCTTCCCGACCCAGCGGGTCGCCGGGACTTGTCCGTCGCCCTCTGGTATCCCACGGATCGGTCTGGACCCGTGACGCTCGCGGGGGATAATCCCGCCTTTGTCGGCATTCCGGTGGTCGAGAACGCCGCCCCCGATGCCCCAACCCGGCCTCTGGTGGTGTTGTCCCATGGGTATGGGGGCAATTGGCGCAACCAAAACTGGCTCGCCGGGGCCTTAGTGTCCGCGGGGTATCGGGTGGCGGCGCCCAATCATCCCGGGACGACGAGCCGGGATCGCCGTCCCGAGGAAGCCGCTCGGTTGTGGGAGCGCCCCCATGACCTGACCCGCGTCATTGATGCCCTTTTGGCTGAGCAGACTCTCGCCGGAGCCGTTGATCCTGGCCGGATCGCCGTCATTGGCCATTCCCTGGGGGGATGGACGGCTCTGGCCGTGGCCGGAGGACGCTTCGATCTGGCCCGCTTTGTCGCGGCCTGCGCCCGCCATCCCGAGATGGTCGGGTCCTGCCGGGCAGGTCAGGACGACGGCATGGGACTGGGTGGGGCGGACCGGGGCACCCTGGGGAAGGACATGCGGGACCCGCGGGTCCGGGCCGCGGTTTCCCTCGACCTGGGGCTCGCCCAGGGGTTCACCCCGGACAGCCTCGCGGCGGTATCCATTCCTGTCCTGGTGGTCGCCGCCGGGGGGGCTTATTTGCCCGAGGAACTGGAGTCCGGATATTTGCTCGAATACCTGCCGAAGGACCAGACGGAGTCCCTTGAGATCCAGGATGCCGCCCACTTCAGTTTCCTCTCCCGCTGTAAGCCCGGCGCCAGTGCCCTGCTGGAGGAGGACCATCCGGGCGACGGGATCATTTGCCAGGATGGCGGCGGTCGAGACCGGTCGGTCCTTCACGCCCAGGTTATCGCGCGGGTGCTTCCCTTCCTAAAGGCGGCCCTTCGGTGACGGTCGATAGGGATTTGCGGTAGGCGCTGGGACTCCGTCCCATGATCCGAAGAAATTCCCGATTGAAGTTTGATTTGGTCTGAAAGCCACAGTCAAAGAGAATCGAGGTCACAGGCTCCTCCGTCTCCCGGAGGAGCCTTTGGGCTTCGCGGATCCGATAGCCGTTCACGAAACGGGAGAGGTTTTCCCCATGCAGGCGGTTGATGGCGGCGGACAGGCGACGGGCGGGGAGCCCCGTGGCCCGGGCAAGGCGGTTCACCGTCAGGTCCGGGTTTTTGTACAGCCCCCGGTGGAGAAGGACCCGATCAACCAGGTCAAGGACCTCCTGGTCGTCCGGCTCCCCCTCCAGCGTAACCGCGGCGGCGGAGACGGGCTCCCCGGCGGGAGCTGAAGCCTCGGTGGGGCGACTCCGGCGGACCAGGGTCGCGGACAGGGCAATGAGGACAAGGCCAATTCCATTGGCTCCGGCGACGATATCCGGGGCATGGCGCCCTCCAGATAGCTTGAAATCCAGAGCAATCGCGATTTCCACGGCGGTATTGCTCATCAGCACCATGGCCGCCACCAGGATTCCCCATCGGACGGCGACGGCATCGGTCAGGCGCGCCGCGCCCAGGCTGTCCGGCCCCTTGATTCCGATACGGGCCAGGGCCACGCCATAGGCGAGATATTGCGTGGCCAGTATCAGGTCGGGAGAGAGATACCAAACCGGTCGAAGGACCATGAGCCCGATCACCAACACGATGGGCAGGCCATGGACCCAACGACCGGCGCGGGACCCTGTCGATCCTGTTCCAGGATCGACAGGGTGGGCAAGGGGGGAGAAGCAGAACCAAGCGATGGGTGGGACCATGGCGCCCACCCCCATTAACAGGAAGCGAAAGAGAAGGACCTCGCCCATGCTCCACCGCAAGCCAATCACGGTAATCGCGGTGGCACAAGTGCCGACAAAGACCAAGGCGGCCCGTTCGCCCTGGGAATCCTCCTCCCGGTCCACCAGAAGGTGGATCAGGAGGATCCAAAGCAATAGGGCCACGACGAAGGGGAGGGGGATGGCGATCATCGGGACACCAAATCCTCGGATTCGATTGGCCTAAACGCCCCGCGCCATGAGGATCACCCGTCTGGCCGTCAGGCGGTCGTGATGGGGGAGCTCCAATTGATCGATGGGCGAGAACCCGAATTCCTCATAGAGTTTGATCGCCCGGGTGTTGGTGGACCAGACCTGTAGGCTCACCCGCTTTCGCCCTTCCGCGCCAGCCATGCCCAGGGCCTCGGCGACCAGCTTGCGACCGATCCCTTGACTCCGGTGCTCGGGCAGCACGGCCATGGCGTTGATGAAGAACCCACCAGGATCCCGCAATCGGGCCAGGGGAGCGATATGGATCATCCGGTCGGCGGGGATCATGTCCGTGTCCAACTCGTCGAGGCGTTCGACGGGGAAGGCGTTGACCATGCCGATCACGGCTCCGTCCTTCACCGCCACGCGGCATTCGGGCCAGCCATAGGGGCTGTCCCCGGTTTCCACCAGATGGGCAAGTAAATCCGCGGCCCCCATATCGGGAACCAGCCCGTCCAGAAGGAATTCATACAGGCCTTCGCCCGCTTGCACCAACAGGGTGGCGATGGCTTCCGCGTCACCATCATTGGCGTCGCGGATAGTAATTCCGTCCGTCATCGTCTTGAAGTCCCTTGAAATAGAACCGCGCGTATAACGCCTCGACCGTGCCATGGTTTGGCGGGCGGGGCAACCTTGGCGAGGGGGCGGCGGGGCGACAAAAAAAACGGGTTCCTATCGGGAACCCGTTTTTTCTCATTTGGAACGCTAAGGAGCCTTGGAACGCTAAGGAGCGACCCGAGCGAAACGGACCTTAGGCTTTGGCCAGATTGTCCGCGACGAAGTCCCAATTCACCAAGCTGTCCAGGAAAGTGGACAGGAAGTCCGGGCGCCGGTTCTGGTAGTCCAGGTAATAGGCGTGTTCCCAGACGTCGCAGGTCAACAAGGCGGTCTCACCCTTGGTCATCGGCAGATCCGCGTTGGCGGTCTTGGTGATGGCCAGCTTGCCATCCTTGACCACCAACCAAGCCCAGCCACTGCCGAACTGGGTGGCGCCGGCCTGCTTGAACTCGGTCTTAAAGGCGTCGAAGGACCCAAAGGCGGCATCGATGGCCTCCTTCAGGGCGCCGGTGGGTTCGCCACCGCCGTTCGGCTTCATGCCATTCCAGAAGAACGTGTGGTTCCAGACCTGAGCGGCGTTGTTGAACACACCGGCCTTGGAGGCGTCACCGGCCACGGCCAGGATGATCTCATCCAGGCTCTGATCCGCCAGCGGAGTGTCCTTGACCAGGTTGTTCAGGTTGGTCACATAGGTGTTGTGGTGCTTGCCGTGGTGAAACTCCAACGTCTGGGCGGACATGTGGGGCTCCAGCGCATCCTTGGCATAGGGCAGGGGCGGCAGCTCGAAGGCCATGGGGACTCTCTCCTTCTGATGAATTGTCGACCCTTGGACTGGGTCGTGCACGGAATGCACCTGATTTATGGGCAAGAGGTGCCCTTGTGAAGGGAAGAAATCACCTGGCCGCGCCATTTTCCCTTTTCCCCGGGTCCAGCGCGCGCCATATGGGGGGTCCCTTTTCCCGGAAGACGTTCACCTCAGGGAGCTTTCATGACCGCGGAATCCCCGCTCGCCCGCCCCTCCGTTGACCCCGCGGCTGGGTTGTCCCTGCTCGCCCGGGATGTACGCGACCACGACCCCGCCCGTTTCCAGACAAGCCTGTTTGCTCCCGTCGCCCGGCGGGAAGATTTGATGGCGCTCCACGCCTTCCATGTGGAATTGGCCCGGGTGGCTGGAACGGTGTCGGAGCCTCTGATCGGCCAGATGCGATATCAATGGTGGCGCGATCAGGTGAATGCCGCCTGCGACGGAGAAGTCCCCATCAAGGGCCATCCCGTCGGGGAAGGCCTGACCGCCATCATCCGAACCCACGGCCTGGAAAGGGACGCATTGTTGTCGATCATCGATGCCCGGGAAACGGATCTGGATGCCCGCCCCTTCGCGGCGGAGGAGGATATCCTGTGTCAAGCCCGAGCCTCCGTGGGGACCATCAATGGCATGGCGGCCCGGATTCTCGGAGTCGCGGACCCCGAGCTGCTGGCGGCCGCGGAGCAGATTGGGATGGCCTGGGGCTTGCTGACCCTGGCGCGGACCTGCGCCCTGGACGCCTACCGAGGACGCCTGACCCTGCCAACCGAGTCGTGCGCCGCGGCCGGTGTGACGGTGGAGACACTGGCCGTTCCCGAGGGGGCCAAGGCCGCGCGTGTTCCTCTGCGCCGAGTCGTCGCGCTGGCTCAAAACAACCTCCAGTCCGCGCGGCTTGCGCGGGGGCGGGTACGGATGGGTTGGGTCCCCCCCTTTCTGATGGCCCGACTCTGTGACCACTATATTGGTTTAATGGAAAATTGCGACTATTCGCCCCACGATCCAAGGCTCCTGGTTGTTCCCCGTATGCCCCTACGACTTTTTTTTTCCGCGGTTGCAAAACGCTTTTGAATTGTGTCTCAGGATGTATCCCATAGGGTGGATTTTATTGGGATCCTTTATACATTTGGTCGTGTACTCTGCCAAATGGTGGAAGATCTCGCTCTCCTTATCGCCTTGAAAGGTTAATCCTTCCAGGCTCTGGTAAGGAAAAATTAAAATGAATCAGAGGCTTGCCGAAACCTCTTAAGAGGCGTAGTCTTGTACTCGTGGATGAGAATATTCGGTTGGCAAAAGTCGGATATCCACCTGGGACAAGAGTATATTGAAGGAGGTCGGCCATGCGTGCTGATCGGTTTAGTGTAGGCCAACATTTGGCGGCCGTTCTTACGGTCGTCGCACTGAGTGTTGTTATGACCGGCCTCGTCGAAGTGAGCAGTGCTCGGCTGGGTGGCCAGAGCATCGAGGTTCCGTTGGCCGGTGATTTAGGGAGCATCAGTGCTCCGGCCCACGCCCAATGGGGACGGACCGTTCTCGGCCTTTCTAATATGCGCTGACTGCTGGGTCGAAGATCCGGAGATTTCCGGAATTCATCCAAAAAAGGACGACCCTTTGGGCCGTCCTTTTTGTATCGAGCAAGAGCTGTCTTTTTCTGATTTTCCCGTCCAGGAACCATCCGCGGATGGTTCCGTCCGCGAGCAAAGCGCTTACTTGGGCTTGCGGGGTGTTTTCTCCCGGAGCTCCGGTTCGGGCAGAGGCCAATCCGCCCGTGGAGAATCCTCCACCGACCAAGGGGCGTTGGCCTTCAGCCACCCGGCTTGGTCAATCAAGGCTCGGTGGGCATAGGCGACCTTGCGCTCCCGTCCCTTGGGCACCCGAGGTTTGCCGCCGGGTTTGGTGGCCCAGGGCTCCAGGGGAGGGAGCAGGCCAAAAGTGATGTTCATGGGCTGGAAGGTCTCGGCGTCCGCGCCCCCGGTAATATGGGCGAGCAGAGCGCCCATGGCCGTCGTCGCGGGCGGTGGCGCGGGATCCAATCCCAAGGCTTCCGCCGCGGCGAGTCGTCCGGCCATCAGGCCCACCGCGGCACTTTCCACATATCCCTCGCAACCGGTGACCTGTCCGGCGAACCGCAGATGCGGCAGGGCCTTCAAGCGCAACTGTCCGTCTAGGACCCGGGGAGAGTTGAGGAAGGTATTGCGGTGGATCCCTCCCAGGCGGGCGAACTCGGCGTTCTCCAAGCCCGGAATGGTCCGGAAAATGCGAAGCTGTTCCCCATGCTTCAGCTTGGTCTGAAATCCGACCATGTTGTAGAGAGTCCCCAGTGCGTTGTCCTGGCGGAGTTGGACGACGGCGTGGGAGCGATGCTCGGGGGTTCTGGGGTCGCGGAGGCCGACCGGTTTCATGGGGCCGAAGGCCAAGGTTTCCCGGCCCCGCTCGGCCATGACCTCGATGGGCAAGCAGCCGTCGAAATAGGGGGTCCCCTCCCATTCCTTGAACGCGGTCTTCTCCCCTTCGAGTAGGGCGTCGATGAAGGCCTCGTATCCGGCTTCGTCCAGGGCGCAATTAATATAATCCTTGCCATCCCCCTTATCGTACCGGCTTTGGAACCAAGCCTTGCTAAAATCAACGCTGTCTTTTGTGACAATGGGGGCAATGGCGTCAAAGAAGGCCAAGCTGTCCTCCCCCGTCGCCGCCTGAATGGACTGGGCGAGCGGGGTGGAGGTCAGCGGCCCCGTCGCGATGATGGCCAAGCCGTCCTTGGAGGTCGGCAGGGCATCGACCTCCCGGCGCTCGATGGTTACCAAGGGGTGGGTTTCCAGCGCCTGGGTAACGGCTTGCGAGAAGCCATCCCGGTCCACGGCCAAGGCACCGCCCGCGGGAACCTTATGGGCATCGGCACAGGACAGGATCAGGGATCCGGCCCGACGCATTTCCGCGTGCAGCAAACCCACGGCGTTGAACAGGGGATCATCCGACCGCAGGGAATTGGAGCAGACCAGTTCGGCCAGGTGGTCGGTCTGGTGGGCGTCCGTCGGCCGGGTGGGTCGCATCTCGATCAAGGTAACGGCGACACCGGCCCGGGCGGCCTGCCAGGCGGCCTCGGACCCGGCCAAGCCACCACCAACAATCGTCAGGCGGGCATGCGGGGCGTTCGGGGGAATGTTTGTCTCGTTCATGCCTTGTCTTTAAGCTCTCGGGGAAACTCTGTCCAGGGGAGCGGGCGGGGGGGCGCTTGACAGGAAGGCCCCGGTGCGCGACACAAAGGTCCGCTTTATCCCCTCGTGGGGTGGCTCGATCTTTGTCTTGATTTGGAGGATGCCGGTGAACACGGATTTCAACCTGTCCTGGGGCTTTCTGTCCACCGCCTTCCTGGTGCTCGCCACCATTTTCGCCATCCGCATGCTGCCTCGCCTGATTGCCAGGGTTCCTTTTGTCTCGCTTGACGAATTGAAGGGCAAGGTTGACGCGCGGGAGGACCTTTTGGTCATCGACGTGCGGAGCGCGGGGGAATACGCGGGAGGCCATCCCCGTGGGGCGATGAACATCCCCGTCGGTGACATCAAGACCCGTCTGGCGGAAATTCCCGAGGAAGACTTGGCGACGCTCAAGGCGACGCCGGTTTACTTGATTTGCGCCACCAACAGCCGCGCCGCCAGCGCCGCCCGTGCCCTGAAGGGCAAGGGCTTCTCCGCCGTCTCCGTGGTTGATGGGGGTGTCGGCAAGTGGCGACGCAAGGGGTATCCCATGGGCTGAGGTCCGGGGCCAACCGCCACGGATCGCCAATTGGTTCGTCTTCCAGGAGAGAGGGGAGGGCGAGCCGGGGAGACGGGGTTCATTGATGTGACAACCTGGGGAAGTATCAACCATCATGGAAAAGAATCGCACCTTTTGGGTCATTGGCGGTGAATACGCCGACACCTCCTTCGGGACCCTGGCCAATGGCGCCGAGGAAGAGCGCTACGGCCCCTTCACCGAGGCTGGTGCCCATGAGTGCTGGCGGGCGCTGACGGGCAAGACCGTGGACAATGCCATGGTCCGGTATTTCGTACGGAATGAGAGCTCCACCGCCGGCAAGGATTTCCATGTGGTCGGCGGCGAATATTCCGGGACCGACTTCAAGTCCATGGCCGACGGCAAGAGCCTGGAAATCCATGGCCCCTTCGAAAAAGCCGAGGCCATGATCTTCTGGCGGGGCATCACCAGCCAGACCGTGGACAGCGCCCTGCACCGTTATGATGTGGTTTCCACCGAGGAGCTCGAGGATTTCAAGGCGCGCGCCCAAGGGTAAGCCCCCCCTCGGAAAGGGGGGCGGCCCCCTGGCATCTCCGGCAAAGGGCATGCTGGAGGCCTTTTCCGAGGGGAGCGGGATCGTAGATGACTGGTTGTCGGACGATCCCCCTTCCAGGACCCCATACCGATCCCCCCGCCCACCGTCCAGGAAGCCCCGCGCCCCGTCCCCCGGAGGCCGGAGGGACTTGACCGATGACGAGCCGGATCCCCTATTGGGACATGATCCCACCGCGGCGCCATCGGACAGGAAAATCGCGCCGTCCAGGGCCCCCCGGGCCAAGGGAGCGCCAACGCCGGAGGAGCGGGCCGACCTGGTGGTCATGAACCTTGAGAACTTCATCCGCGACCACAGAAGTCGGACCCTGTCGGGCATGAAGGTTTCCGACTGGAAGTCCAGTGCCCGCAAGTCCGTTCTGGAAGCCTTGATCGAAGCGGAGGAAACGCAGGCCGGACATCTGATTCACACCAACCGCTGGATCCTTGTCGGGACCGCGACGGTGGTGTCCATCGGCTTTTGGGCCTCGGTCTACGCCATCGATCGGGATTATGGCCCGGTCGCCGCGGTTCTTCTGGGCCTGTTGGTCTTGGTTCTGATCATCGTCGCCATGGAGGGCTTCCTGCGTCGGGTGATCCGCGCGCATATGGGCAAAACCCGGCGGCGGCGATGGTTGGATATCCGTTCTTTCGACAGCAAGATCAAGCGCATGCGCAGCGACCTTGAGGAGACCCTCAAGGAGCTGGAAGACAGCTCGGAAGAAGCGGCGAAAGTGCGAGAAACATTGGGCGGCGGACGGAGGAAGTGGTGAGCGCGCGCGGCTTGATAGGGGTGATTCTGGTTGGTCTTTGTCTGATTGGGAAATCCGCCCCCGCCGGAGCCCATCCCCATGTGTGGATCGACGCCACGGCGGAACTGTCCGTGAATAAAAAGGGCCAATGGGACGGGGTAACCATCACCTGGACCTTCGATGAATTCTATTCCCAGGCCAGCGTCGAGGGGTTCGACGGGGATGGGGATGGCTTTCCGGATAAAGCGCCGATGGACGCCATGATCGGGGAAGCGGTGGAGAATCTGCGAGAGTGGATCTATTTCACCGATGCCCGATTGGGAGATACGCGTCTGGCTTGGGGCGAGGGGGCCAAGGGCACCGCGTCTTGGGTGGATGAACGCCTCGTCTACCGCTTCGTCCTCCCCTTGGCGACACCCGTGGATCTGGTGGCCCAGGCGAAGGAGATCAGCCTTCGCCTTTATGATCCCACATTTTACATATCCATTCTCCTCGCCGAAACGCCGGACGCGGCCTCCCTGAAGGGCGCGCCACCGGGTTGCCAGGTGACTGTTTTTGAACCGGAGGGAGCGCGGGATATGACCTTCGACGACGCCATGGCCATCTCCGAAGATGTGCAACCGGGAGAAGAAGGGTTGGGGTTTCCCTATGCTCAGCGGATCGGGGTGCGCTGTGAGTAGGTTTTTCCTCGTCCTTGTCGCGACCCTTGTCCTGGCCACGGAACCGGCCATGGCCGCCGGGTGGTTGGACCATCTGATCCTGGAAATTCGCTCCCAACAAGCGGCTTATCACGGGGATCTCGCCAATGCCGTGAAGGGATTGCGCGACGGCCAGGGGCTCGCCGCCGGGCTGGCGCTGATGGTGGCGAGCCTGGGATATGGGGTCTTCCACGCCCTGGGACCGGGCCATGGGAAGGCGGTGATCGCCACCTACGCGGCCACGACGGAGCACCATTTCCGCAGGGCCATCTGGCTCTCCCTGGCCGCTGGGGCCGTTCAGGCCACCACGGCGGTGGTTCTGGTTTACGGCGCGCTTTTCTTCGTTCGGGGGGGAGCCCGCTGGGCCACGGCGGCGTCGGACCGCTGGCTGGAACCAGCCAGTTACGCCGCGGTCGGCATGCTCGGCGTCTATATCTTGGTTCAGGGGATTCGGGGCGTGGTGCGCGCTCGAAAACAGACTTTGGACCAAGTGCACTCCCACGACCACGACCATCATGACCATGGGCACGATGACGCCTGTTGCCACGGCCACGGCCCCTCCATGGCGCAGATCGAGCGGGTGGGGGATTGGAAGACGGCGGTTGGAATCGCGGTGGCCGTCGGGATCCGTCCCTGCTCGGGGGCCATCTTGGTCCTGGTGGTCGCCAATGGTCTCGGGCTTTGGGCCGCCGGGATTCTCTCGGCCTATGTGATGGCCTTGGGGACCGCGGCGACCGTTTCCCTGCTCGCCGTGGGGGCGCGGGCGTCCCGGGTGCCTCTGGCGCGCCTGGGGGCACGTCTGCCCGTTTCCCCCGGTGTCCTCGCGGGGGCAGGGGCCGTGATGGGCGGGGGGCTGATTGTCGCCCTGGCCGGTATTCTGCTTAACGCGGCCCTGAAGACACCCCTCCACCCCTTGCTGTGAACGGGTTCAAGCCCCATACAAGGGGCTCAACGGGACGGAATGACAGAGGAATGATCCATGCACTACGGTGACCGGCGGCCTGAGGGTTTGCCCCACGACCCCTTCAAGGCCATCGTCGCGCCCCGGCCCATCGGCTGGATCGGCACTCGGAACGCCGATGGCGTTCCCAATCTGGCGCCCTATTCCTTTTTCAACGGTATCGGCACCGGGCCGCATATGATCTGCTTCTCCTCCATGGGACCCAAGCACTCCTTCGTGAATGCGAAGGACCGGCGGGACTTCACCTTCTCCCTGGCGACCGAACCCCTGGTGGCGGCCATGAACGCGACCTCGGACTCCGTTCCCGATGGAGCCAATGAATTCCGTCTCGCTGGGTTGACGGAGGGGCAATCGGTGGAGGTCGCCGCGCCCTTCGTGGCCGAGAGTCCCGCCGCCTTGGAATGCGTCACCCTATCGGCCACCCGCCTGAAGGACCGCCATGGGAATCCGACGGACGCCCATCTGGTCATTGGCGAGGTCGTCCATACCCACATCCGGGATGAGTTCATCCGCGATGGTCGGTTCGACGTTACCCTAGCCCGGACCTTGTCCCGCCTTGGATACATGGATTACGCGACGATCACGGAAACCTGGGAATTGGCGCGCCCCTAAGTGGCGCGATTCGCGGAAACAACCGCGGTGATCTCAAACTCCACGCGGGCTTCCTTTGGGGACAGTCCGGACACTTGGACGATGGTGCTGGCGGGACGAATAGGACCGAAGGTTTCGGCGTGGGCGCGGGCGATCTGAGGCTCGTCCGCCATGTCAACCACGTAGGCCACGGTTCGCGCCACGTCCTCAAGGGAGGCTCCCGCTTCGGCCAACGCCTCGGCGACGATGGCCAAGGCGGCCTTGGCCTGACCATGGGAGTCCTTTTCCAGATCGGATGCCCGAGCCGTGGTTCCCGAGACGAAGATGAATGGTCCGATCCGAACGGCCCGCGAATAGCCGTAGGTTTCCTCGGAGGAATACCCCGATGATATGGTCCGTCTGTCCATCCTATCTCCCCCATCCTGTCTAATCGCGCGAACGCGCGTGAAACGGGATCAGCTTGGGCCAAGCTGGCCCAGTCTCACTCTAATTCTATGGATTTTAGAGTATCTTCGCGATCAAGTTGGCCCACGAAGTGGACCAACTTGATCGCGGAACACTCTAGCCCCAGGACAGGTTGAAGGAGCAGGTGATGCGCTCTTCCTCGGCCTGATTCAGGGTGACTTCGTGGCGCAACCAGCTTTCCCACATGAACATGGTGCCCGGTGTGGGATTGAACTTCAGGAAGGTCTGGAGGTCCCGGGGGGCATTGGGTTTGCGCGGGGGCGCGGCCATCATGCGGGCCAGTCGGGGATCCTCGAATTTGATGGCGCTCGCGCCATCGGGCAGATCCACGTAAAAGGTGCCGCTGATCACACTGTTGGGGTGGATATGGGAGCCGTGGAACCCACCCGGATCGAGTACATTGACCCAAAGGGAGCAAAGCACCAGTTCCTTGTCCCCCAGGTCCCAGTGGAGGGCCTCGGCGAACTGGGCGGCGTGTTGGTGGATATGGGCCTGGAGGGTTTCGAAGGGCGGGAACCGCCAAGGGAGATCGTCCAGGGAGGCATAGGAGGTGTAGCCCGGATAGCCGTTCTCCTCGCACCACCGTTGCCCGGCCTCGTCATCGTCGGCCAGGGCCAAGCAACAGTCTCCAAGCTCCTCGATTAGCTCGGTCTCGGTTCCCAGGTCCGCCTGGTAAATGCGGCTAGGAAAGGCCAATTCAATGGCCGTTGGATGGGTATGGTCTTTCATGGTCCCGCGTTTACTCCAACGGTTCTGGCGGGTCAATCCCCGTGCCGGTCGGCCAGCCAACTCTGGATTTCCATGGGCACGGTCCAGCCCTGGGCCCTGTGTTCCTGGGCGGCTTTTCGCAGGAGTCGGGTTAGAAGCCGTTTGATCCAAGCCTCTTCCCGGGCCCTTTCCTGGGTCCCTTTCTGGGTCACATCCCGACCCGCGGCCCTGAGGACCAGTTGGAGCAACCGTTCCATGCCGTCGGCCCGCCCCCAAAGCACGTCCTGTTCCCGGTATTCGTGGGACAGGAACCCGGCGAAGGCTCCCAATTCCGCGCCTTTTATCCGATTGGGGTTATCACTGATGGCCGTTGAATCCCGGGGGGACAGGCGCATGACTTCCGCCGTCACCAAGTCCGTGATGCCCGCTGTGTTCATGCGTGGGAATAGGGATCGATCGACGAAGGCGAAGGCCAGGGCCGCGTCGATCCCCGAGTCTCGGATCCCATGAGACTCCGGCAGAAGCAGGAGGGCCTTGTAAAGGCGCGTCTTGTGGCCCTTGGTGGCCGCGGTATGGAGGCGGGCGAGCAAACGCCAGACGTCCTTCAATCCCGCGCCATGGTCTTCCAGAGCCTTTTTCACATCAAAGCCCAATGTGGATTCGAGAAACTTGTCCAGGGTATCCTGGTCCCCCGCGCCAAGGATTTCCGAGATTTCATCACCCAGGGAACGGAAGGTCTCCTTGGGTTCCAACAGGGACGTTACCAGGGGCCGGTTAAGCCAAGGTTCATTCAGTTCGTCCAGGGCATCGGCCAGCTCGGCCTTGGCCCTGTCGATGGCTATACGGTCCGCCTCCATCAGGCCAACCGTGTCATAGGCGTCATCGACGACCTGGATCACGGCCCGGACCCGACGCGCCCGATAGGCCAGATCGAAAGTCGACAGGAAAGAGCGGGGATCATCGGGCAAGTCCTGGCCCTGGCTGGCCTCGCGAATGGCCTCCGTGGTGATCCCTTCCCGAATACGGGGCAGATTGTCCGCCACCCAGCTTTTGAGCAGGAGGGCCAGAAATTGGCCATGGCGGGAGGCGGCGGGATAGGCCAGCACCCTGGCCAACAGGATCCCAAGGTCGTCGAGAATGGAACGGACCTTGACCCGGGCGTAGACCACGGCGTCCGGCGGGACTTCTCCGACGTCCACCATGGCGCTTTCGGCGGCCCGGTCCAGGTGGCGGGAAAAGTCTTCCAGGGAGAGGGGGCTGGGCAGGTCCACCCGCCAGCATTTCACCCGCTCCGTGGCCACCTTGGCGATCCAATTCCGGTCTTCGCGCAAGCGGACGACCGTGACGTCGCGCTCCTTCAAATGACGCAGATCCTCGTAAATCGGATCATCGGAGATCATGCCGATGAGCTTCATCATGGTCTTCACGAGAGGGGGACCACCGGCGGGAGGGAAGGGACTTCCGTCCGGCTTGCCCGTCCAGCGTTCCGGCGTTCCCCAATGGGCTGGGTTCATGTCCTCGGGATCCGGTTCCAGGTACAGGATGGCGCGGTGCACGTCGCGGGCAACGGGCTTGCGCTCTATGGCGTGGATCAGGTCGGTGAAGGGATGATTGTTCTCGATCCCCCCATCCGCCATCCAGGCGCGATCAACGGGCGACCCAGACAAGGCATGTTCCCGCAAAATGGCCCGCGGGAAGCGCGTCACCCAGTCCTTGGTCAGGATGCGCCCCGGTTCCTTGCGCCAAGCCGCGGCAATGGTTTCGTGGGTTTCCAAGGGAAAGGCCACGGGGAAGGACGCCGTGGTGCGAGCGCAATAGGTCAGGTCGAAATTATCCAACTTGGCGGCTTCGGAGGGGCGACCTTTGAAGTGCGCCATATGGGCATGGGTTCGCTCGAAAAGTTGGTCTTTTTGGTTTACCGAGGTCAGGGGCAGAGGACGAGGCCAGCCGAACAGATCCGTCCGGGTCACGAAGACGTCCAAGTCGCTGTCCGCCGGGATCAGCGGGGCGGTCGTTTTGGCGTCCATGGCGTCCAAAGCATCGGCGATGAGTTGGGTGAAGGTATCCCCGTTGAGGGGTGTATAGCGCCCATCCTTGCTGACGAGGGCGCTATACAGGGTGCCATAAAGCCAGTCCCGGTCCAGCCCGCCCAAGGTCAGATAGTGATCCAATGTCTTCCGGCTTTCCTTGTCGGTCATTTTCCAGAGCATGCCGTTGATGGCCTGGCGGAAGATCCACCAGACCCCATGGGGCGGCTTCACCGTCAGGACACGCAGGTCGGCCTGGTTGATCCAGGTGGCCGTCAGAGGGGTAATATCGGCCCCTTCCAGGATGGCCTTGCCCAGGGCCACGCCATTGATGCCCCCGGCGGAGGTTCCGGCGATGGCGTCAACCACCACCCGCAGGGGGGGGCAGCCTGTTTTTTGCTCGATCTCCTCGAGGACCGAAATCCATTCCTGGGCGGTGGGACCGAGGCCCGCGGCCGCGGCGAACGTGGGGTCCATCTTGGCCCGGCTGGCACGGAGCAACTCCCAGACCTCCCGTACGATACCGTTCATGTAAACGGCGAGGGACACTCCGCCGTAGAGAACCAACCCGACCCGGATGTCCTTGGGTGCCCGTTCCATGGTCCCTCTCTCCCCTTCCGTTTAAAAACCGCCTTGTTCAGGGGATGAGGATAGGTCGAGGGGGGCGCGATGACAATGAAAGAGGATTTTATTAAACAATTACACTAAATAAGTGTGTCGAGATGACCCTACATGGCGCGCAGATGGTCCCGCATGTCGCGCAAGTGGATACTCCACCCCGCTGAATGGTTGGCGAGCAGGGTATCCTTGGCCTCTTCGCCCTGGCCTCGGCCCAGGGCGTCCCAACCGGTGTGGTCCAGGCGCAGACGGGTGCGCCCAGGGGCAGGTTCTTCCAGGGTGATCGAGACTCGGGTGATCAAAGGCCAGCCGCGGTCCTTCCAAGTCATCACCAGTTGGTTCGGTGGTTGGCAGGTCAGGACTTCGCCCTCGGTGACCATGGGGATCCCGGTGCCGTCGTCCCAGTCCTCCCGCAACTTGCCGCCCACCCGGGCGTCGAGGGTGACGTGGTCTCCCCACCAGGACCGGATGTGTTCGGGGCCGGTTAGAATCTCCCAAACCCGATCGGGGGGAGCGGGAAGGGTGAGGGTTAAACTCAGTCGGTCGGGGCCGTTTTCCACATCCATGGGGCGTTCCTTTTCGTCTTATTCCACGGGTTTCCGGGCGGCCAGATAGGGCTTCAGATAGGTGCCCGTATGGCTTCCCGGCGTGGCCGCGACCGCTTCGGGAGTACCCTGGGCGACAACGTGACCACCGCCGGCCCCCCCCTCGGGTCCCATGTCGATGATGTGGTCGGCGGTTTTGATGACCTCCAGGTTATGCTCGATCACCAGAACCGTGTTCCCGGTGTCCACCAAGGCTTGAAGGACCTCCATCAGCTTTCGCACATCCTCGAAATGCAGGCCCGTGGTGGGTTCGTCGAGGATATAGAGGGTGCGCCCCGTTGCCCGTTTGGACAGCTCCTTGGAGAGTTTCACCCGCTGAGCCTCGCCACCGGACAGGGTTGTGGCCTGCTGACCCAGGTGGACATAGTCCAGACCCACCTGGGAGAGCAGGTCCATCTTGTCGCGCACGGCGGGGACGGCCTTGAAGAAGTCCTTGGCCTCCTCGACGGTCATGTCCAGCACGTCGGCGATGGATTTGCCCTTGAAGGCGACCTCCAGGGTTTCCCGGTTGTAACGCTTGCCCTTGCAGACGTCGCAGGTCACGAAAACATCGGGCAGGAAGTGCATTTCGATCTTCAGCACGCCGTCGCCCTGGCAAGCCTCGCAGCGCCCCCCCTTCACGTTGAAGGAGAAGCGGCCCGGCTTGTAGCCCCGGGTCTTGGCTTCGGGCAGACCCGCGAACCAATCGCGGATGGGGGTAAAGGCACCGGTGTAGGTGGCCGGATTGGACCGAGGCGTGCGGCCGATGGGGCTCTGGTCGATGTCGACGATTTTGTCGATATGGTGGATGCCCTCGATGGTGTCGTGGTCGCCGGGCAGATCCCGGGCGCCGTGCAGGTGGCGGGCGAGGGCCTTGTACAGGGTCTCGATCACCAGGGTCGACTTGCCGCCGCCGGACACACCGGTGATGCAGGTGAAGGTGCCCAGCGGAATCTTGACGGTCACGGACTGGAGGTTGTTGGCCCGGGCGCCCTTGATCTCCAAAAACCGGCCATCCCCGGGGCGGCGGGAGGCGGGCAGGGGAACCGCCCGTTTGCCCGTAAGATATTGACCGGTGATGCTCTCGGGCACGGCCATGACCTCGTCCGGCGTGCCCTGGGCGACGATGGTGCCCCCATGGACTCCAGCGCCCGGCCCCATATCCACCAGATAGTCCGCGGCGCGGATGGCGTCCTCGTCATGTTCGACGACGATCACCGTGTTGCCGATGTCCCGCAGGCGTTTCAAGGTGATGAGCAGCCGGTCGTTGTCCCGCTGGTGCAAGCCGATGGAGGGTTCGTCCAGCACGTAGAGGACGCCGGTCAGCCCCGAACCGATCTGACTGGCCAGACGGATCCGTTGACTCTCTCCGCCCGACAGGGTGCCCGAGGTGCGAGAGAGGGACAGGTAGTCCAGGCCCACGTTGCCGAGGAAGCCCAAGCGTTCGTTGATCTCCCGCAGGATACGGTCGGCGATGGACAGGTCCTTCTCCGAAAGCAAGCTTTCCAGACCCGCGAACCACGCCCGGGCCCCGGCGATGGACAGGGCGGAAATCTCGCCCACGTGCTTGCCCTGGATCTTGACGGCCAAGGCTTCAGGCTTCAGGCGGTGGCCTCCGCAGGCTTCGCAGGGGGCGGTGGCCTGATAGCGTGACAATTCGTCTCGAATCCAATTGCTGTCCGTCTCCCGCCAACGCCGCTGAATGTTGGGGATCACCCCCTCGAAGGGCTTTTCGGTCTTGTAGCTCCGCGTCCCGTCGTTGAAGGCCAGGGGGATGATCTCCTTGCCGGACCCATGGAGGACCACTTGGCGGACCTCCTCCGGAAGGTCCTTCCATGGCCTGTCCATGTCGGCGCCGAAGTGTCTGACAACGCTGGATAAAGCCTGGGCGTAGTAGGGGGAGGGCGGGGTCTGGCTCGACCAGGGAGCGACGGCGCCCCTGTTGAGGCTGAGTGTCTGGTCGGGGACCACCAGCTCCGGATCGAAATACATAGTCACCCCGAGGCCGTCGCAAGTGGGACAGGCGCCGAAGGGGTTGTTGAAGGAAAACAGACGCGGCTCGATCTCATCAATGGTGAAGCCGCTGACCGGGCAGGCGAAGCGGGCCGAATAGGTGTGGCGCGCGCCGGTTTGGGCATCCTCGGCGAAGACCAGGCCATCGGACAGCTCCAGGGCCGTTTCCAGGGAGTCCGCCAAGCGGGTTTGCAGGCCCTCGCGCACGATCAGGCGGTCCACGACCACCTCGATTTCATGTTTGATCTTCTTATTCAAAGCGGGGACGTCGGAGATTTCGTAAATCTCGCCATCCACCTTCACCCGGCTGAACCCCTTCTTGGACAGCTCCGCCAGTTCCTTCTTGAACTCGCCCTTTCGGCCCCGGGCGATGGGGGCGAGGAGATAGAGGCGCGCGCCCTCCTCCAGTCCCATGATCCGGTCGACCATCTGGCTGACCGTCTGGCTTTCGATGGGCAGACCCGTGGCCGGGGAATGGGGCACACCAATCCGCGCCCAAAGCAGACGCATATAGTCGTGAATCTCCGTCACCGTCCCCACCGTGGAGCGCGGATTGCGCGACGTTGTCTTCTGCTCGATGGAAATGGCCGGAGAGAGCCCCTCGATGGAATCCACATCGGGCTTCTGCATCAGTTCCAGGAACTGCCGGGCATAGGACGACAGGGACTCCACATAGCGCCTTTGCCCTTCGGCGTAGATTGTGTCAAAGGCGAGACTCGACTTGCCAGAGCCGGATAACCCCGTGATAACAACCAACTTATCCCTTGGAATTGTAAGGTTTACGTCTTTCAGGTTGTGTTGCCTCGCGCCGCAGACGCGTATTTCGTGAGTGCTCATAGGGTTTCGCCCGGGAAAAAGTCGAGTGTTTTGATCCGGGGCTTATCTAGCGCGCCTGGGGCTCATTTGCACGTCTTCCGACAAAACGTAATTTTTGGATCCAAAGTCCACTATTGGAGCAACAATTTGTCGCTCGCGAAGTGCCCTAGGACAGATGTATAAAGATTGTGGACCGGAGGCGGGCGATCATGGCTGTCCGGGTAACGTCATGGCGTAACAGCGGTCGGATTCTGGGAATTGCGTGGCGCTGTCCACCTGTTGTAACACGATTAATCGATACCACTTCTTGAGGGGCCGTCGTGGTGGGGGGCCCTTCTTATTCCAAAATCCGGGATGTTTGGCTCGTTTCTCGCGGCTCGTATCCAGAAATGCGGGCAAGGTCGCGGAGATCCAAAAAAAACTAGGGGGTAGGGTGGCGTATTTTATCCAGCAATTGATCAACGGGCTCACGCTCGGCGCGATCTATGGCCTGATTGCCATCGGTTATACGATGGTCTACGGCATTATCGGCATGATCAACTTCGCCCATGGCGAGATCTACATGATCGGCGCCTTTCTGGCGATCATCAGCTATTTGGTCTTTGGAGACATGGGCATTGTCTCCATTCCCATTCTGCTGATGGGCATGTTGGTCATTTCCATGATCTTCACGGCCGCTTACGGATGGACAGTGGAACGGTTGGCCTACCGGCCCCTGCGGGGTTCCTTCCGGCTGGCACCGCTGATTTCGGCCATTGGCATGTCCATCGCCCTGCAGAACTACGTGCAGATATCCCAGGGCGCGCGGGTCAAGCCCATTCAACCGGTTGTTCAGGGTGGGTTCCAACTGTTCACCCAGGGCGGGTTCGCCGTTCAGATCACCTACCTTCAAATCGTCATCTGGGTTTTGACCACGGCCCTGATGGTCGGGTTTACGTATTTGATCACCCAAACCTCTTTGGGACGTCAGCAGCGGGCCTGCGAACAGGACCGCAAGATGGCGTCCCTGATCGGGGTGAACGTGGACAGGACCATTTCCCTGACATTCGTCCTGGGCGCCGCGCTCGCCGCGGTGGCCGGACTGATCACCACCCTTTATTACGGTGTCATCGACTTCTACGTTGGTTTCCTCGCGGGGATGAAGGCCTTCACGGCGGCGGTGCTGGGTGGCATCGGATCCCTGCCTGGCGCCATGCTGGGAGGATTGATGATCGGTCTGATCGAGGCCTTCTGGTCGGCCTATTTCACCATCGAATACAAGGACGTCGCCACCTTTGGTATCCTCGTTCTCGTGCTGATCTTCAAGCCGACGGGTTTCCTCGGTAAGCCGGAAGTGGAGAAGGTGTGATGGCCGACACCGTGATCGATACCAAAAAGCCGGGCCTGATGGTTGGATGGCTCGACCTGGGCGCCATGCTCAAGGAATGCGTCATCACCGCCCTCCTGTCCGCGGTGTTGTTTCTGCCCTTCATCGCCCTCCACGCCGATACGGGTGGCTCCGGCGGGCTTGTCATCGAGACCCGCTGGGACAGTTGGGCCTGGTTCGTGCTGGCGGCCTTCGTCGGCCGCGCCCTGTTGGTGGTCTGGCGGGAAAACCCCTCCAGCCGAACTCGGGACATGCTGGCCAAGACGGTTGTCACGCCCGTGGGTGGATTCTTCCGCAAGAACATGGTGGCCATTGGTTTGGTCGCCCTGGTTCTGGCTGTCCTCTTCCCCATCTCCCCCTTCGGAAACCGGTACTCCGTGGACGTCGCCACCACCTGGATGATTTACATCATGCTGGGCTGGGGGCTGAACATCGTGGTTGGTCTGGCGGGACTGCTTGACCTGGGCTACGTGGCTTTCTACGCCGTGGGCGCCTATTCCTACGCCCTGCTATCTCAGACCTTCGGCTGGTCCTTCTGGGTCTGTCTGCCCCTGGCCGGTGTTTTCGCCGCTTTCTTTGGCGTGATCCTGGGCTTTCCAGTGCTTCGCCTCAGGGGAGATTATTTGGCGATCGTGACATTGGGGTTCGGTGAAATCATCCGGGTGATCCTGCTGAACTGGTACAATGTAACCAATGGCCCCGATGGCATCAGCGGTATCGAACGCCCGACATTGTTCGGATTGGAGTTCGGTCGGAATGCCGCGGAGGGGGGAACCACGTTCCATGACTTCTTCGGGTTGGAATACTCGACAATGTACCGGGTCGTCTTTCTGTTCTACCTGATCCTGGCGCTTGCCGTGCTGACCAATCTGTTCACCCAGCGCATCCGCAAGCTGCCCGTGGGCCGGGCCTGGGAAGCCCTGCGCGAGGACGAGATCGCCTGCCGTTCGTTGGGCATGAATCCAACGAACATCAAACTCTCCGCCTTCGCCCTGGGGGCGATGTTTGGTGGCTTCGCCGGGTCCTTCTTCGCCACCCGTCAGGGCTTCATCAGCCCGGAGAGTTTCACCTTCATTGAAAGCGCGGTTATCCTCGCCATCGTGGTGTTGGGCGGCATGGGAAGTCAGATCGGCGTGGTCATCGCCGCCTTCTTCCTGATTGTTCTGCCGGAAATGGCCCGTGAATTTGAACAATACCGAATGCTTGTCTTCGGCGCGGCCATGGTCGCGGTGATGGTCTGGCGCCCCCGGGGTCTGCTGTCCTACCGGGATCCGACCATTCTGTTCTCGAAAATCACGGGACGAAAATCCACGGGACGGGAGCACCAAGCATGAGCACCACCGCCGAAATGCTCCTGACCGTGGAGCACCTGACCATGCGCTTCGGGGGACTGGTCGCCATTGACGACCTGTCCTTCGAGGCCCGCAATCGGGAAATTACTTCGATCATCGGCCCCAACGGCGCGGGAAAGACCACTGTTTTTAACTGTTTGACCGGGTTTTATAAGCCGACGGTTGGACGGCTGATCCTGAACCATCCGAAATCCGGGAACACCTATTTCCTGGAACGGATGGAGGGTTTCAAGGTCGCCCAGGTGGCCCATGTGGGGCGGACGTTTCAGAACATCCGGTTGTTCGGTCAGATGTCGGTGCTGGAGAACCTGATCGTCGCCCAGCACAATGTGTTGATGAAGGCCTCGAAGTTCTCCATCGCCGGACTGCTCCGGCTTCCCGTTTACATGCGGGCCGAAAGGGAAGCCATCGACCTGGCCACCTATTGGATGGACAAGGTGGGGTTGACCGACAAGGCCGATTGGGATTCCCAGAACCTGCCCTACGGGGACCAGCGCCGCCTGGAAATCGCCCGAGCCATGTGCACCCGGCCGGTGATGCTCTGTCTGGATGAACCGGCCGCGGGCCTGAATCCCCGGGAATCCCTGGAGCTGAACGACCTTTTGGTCTCTATCCGCGACGACCATGGGATCGGTCTTCTGCTGATCGAACATGACATGAGCGTGGTCATGGGCATTTCCGACCATATTGTCGTGCTCGACCATGGCCGGAAAATCGCCGATGGCGATCCGGCCGCGGTGCGCGAGGATCCCGCGGTCATCAAAGCCTATCTTGGTGAGGAAGAGGACGAGGAATTGCCCCCGGAAGTCGCCCAGGATCTTGCAACTAGCGGGACGGGGGGCAAGCCATGAGCACCGAACCCATTCTGCGTATTTCCGGTGTCCACACCTACTACGGAAAGATCGAGGCCCTGAAGGGCATCGACGTGGAGGTCAACGAGGGAGAGATCGTCACCCTCATTGGATCCAATGGGGCGGGCAAGACCACGCTTCTGATGACCGTCTGCGGGGATCCCCAGGCCCAGGAAGGCCAAATCCTTTTCGAGGGGAAGGACATTACCAAGGTACCCACGGACCAGATCGTCCGGATGGGTATCGCCCAGTCCCCGGAGGGGCGGCGCATCTTTTCGCGCATGAGCGTCTATGAAAACCTGCAGATGGGTGCCCTGGTCACGGATCCGAAGTACTTCAACGAGGATCTGGCAAAGGTCTACAAGCTTTTCCCCCGGCTTGAGGAGCGACGCGACCAGCGGGGTGGTACCCTGTCGGGCGGCGAGCAGCAGATGCTGGCCATCGGTCGGGCCCTCATGAGCCGTCCCCGTTTGCTCCTTCTGGACGAGCCCTCTCTGGGGATCGCCCCCCTGGTGGTTCGCCAGATCTTCCAGGCGATCAAGGAAGTGAATGAAAAGGAAGGCATGACCATCTTCCTGGTGGAACAGAATGCCTTCCACGCCCTCAAGCTCGCCCATCGGGCCTATGTGCTGGTCAACGGCAAGGTGGCGATGTCGGGCACGGGGCAGGAGCTTTTGTCCAACCCGGAAATCCGCGCCGCATATCTAGAGGGAGGCCATTGATGGACCATAACGCCCTACTCGGCTCCTCGCCCCTGGTGTTTCTTCTGTTCACCATCGTTTTGGTCGGCTGGGCCGCCTTCATGACCGGCAACGCCCTGGCTGGAACTTGGCGCCCCATGGTCCAGGCCGTGCCCTATGGCATCCTGACTGGGTTGGCGGATCGGTTTTTTGTCTACGCCCTGTTTGGCGGCGACCTTCTGTCCTTGACGGGCTTTCTGATCGATACGACCATCCTGATCGGGATAAGTCTGCTCGCCTACCGAATGACCCAAGCCCGGAATATGGTCAGCCAGTATCCCTGGTTGTACGAACGCACGGGTCTGCTGGGCTGGCGGGAAAAGGGCAAAGGGTAACCTGTTTCTCCACCGGCGCGACGTCCGGTGGAGGTCTTGGAAGTCCACCCTGGAAAATGAGCCTAAAAGATAGGCTCGGAAAATTGAACTAGAAAATGGGCATGGAAAATAGGCATGGTCGTGCCTATGTGCCCAGGTGGATTTCGCCTTCCGGGTTTCCCGTTCGGGAAGCCCATCCTACGGGTCGGACCGGTGGGGTTTCGATCCAGTCGTTCACGACACGTCCACTTCACACAAGGAGAGTGGTTCAAATGAGCATGTTCAAAACCGGACTTCTGGCGGCCACCGCGGCCTTCGCCCTGGGCATGGGGACCGCCCAGGCCGAAATCGTTATCGCCACCGCCGGCCCCATGACCGGTCAGTACGCTTCCTTCGGCGAGCAGATGCAAAAAGGCGCCGAAATGGCCGTCAAGGACATCAACGCCAAGGGCGGTGTCCTGGGCGAAATGCTTGAACTGAAGGTCGGCGACGACGCTTGCGATCCCAAGCAAGCCGTGGCCGTGGCCAACCAGTTCGTCAACGACGGGGTGGTCTTCGTGGCCGGGCACTTCTGTTCTGGCTCCTCCATCCCCGCCTCCGCGGTGTACAACGAGGAAGGCATCCTGCAGATCTCTCCCGCGTCCACGAACCCCAAGCTGACCGAGCAGGGTTTCGACAATGTCTTCCGGACCTGCGGCCGCGACGATCAACAGGGCCTGATCGCCGGTTCCTTCCTGAAGGAGCATTTCGCCGACAAGAAAATCGCCATCCTGCATGACAAGACCGCTTACGGTAAGGGTCTGGCCGACGAGACCAAGGCTGCCCTGAACGCCGCTGGCGTGAACGAGACCCTCTACGAAGCCATCACCGCGGGTGAAAAGGACTACTCCGCCCTGGTGACCAAGCTGAAGAACGAGGGCATCGAGGTCATCTACCTGGGCGGCTACCATACCGAGGCGGGCCTGATCATCCGTCAGGCCAAGGAGCAGGGCCTTGACGCCGTTCTGGTCTCCGGTGACGCCATGGTGTCCAGTGAATTTTCTTCCATCGCCGGTCCGGCGGGTGACGGTACCCTGTTCACCTTCTCCCCGGATCCCCGGAAGAACCCGGAAGCCGCCGATGTCGTGAAGGAATTTCAGGCCGAAGGTTATGACCCCGAGGGCTATACCCTGTACACCTACGGTGCCATTCAGGCTTGGGTCGCGGCGGTTACGGCCGCCGGTTCCACCGACACCGAAGCCGTGGCCGAAAAGTTGAAGAGCATGGAGTTCTCCACCGTTATGGGTACCTTCGGCTTCGACGATATCGGCGATGTGACGGCTCCGGGTTACGTCTTCTACGAATGGATGGGTGGCAAGTACGATTACTACATGAAGTAATCGATCTGCCCAACAATCAGGAAAACCCGGCGGGTCACCCGCCGGGTTTTTCGTTTTCACGGGACGGCGCTCCGGGTAGAGTATGCGCCGTCGCGAGGGCGCTCAACGCCTCTCCACACCGTCCTCTCGGACAGTAAAACATTGAATTTCGGAAGGTTTTCCCATGGCTGGATCGGTCAACAAGGTCATTCTCATCGGCAATCTGGGCAAGGATCCGGAAACGCGGACCTTCCAGAACGGCGGCAAGGTGACCAACCTGCGCATCGCCACATCCGAGAGCTGGAAGGATCGCCAGACGGGGGAGCGGAAAGAACGGACCGAATGGCATAGTGTGGCCATTTTTGGCCCTCTCGCCGATATCGCCGAGCGGTACCTGCGCAAGGGGTCCAAGGTGTACCTGTGCGGGTCCCTGCAAACCCGTAAGTGGCAGGACCAAAGCGGCCAAGATCGCTATTCCACCGAAGTGGTGCTCCAGGGACCGGGCGCGGAAATGACCATGCTTGATGGTCGGCCCGGCGACGATCAGGGCGGCGGTTTTGGCGGTGGCGCCTCCGGAGCCGGGGGCGGTGGATATGGCGGTGGTGCCGGTGGCGGTTACGGTGGGAGTCAGGGTGGCGGTGGTGGCGGTGCCCGGCAGGGGTGGGACTCTGGCCCCGCTCAAGGTCCGGGTCCGGCGGATATCGACGACGACATTCCGTTCTAAAGCAAATTCCGAGCGACCTGAGACAGGTCGCGACGACGATTTTCTTGCATCTCAAGAATCTAGCGATTTGTGTGAGCCGTATGCCGAGCAAATCGCTCTCGTGGTGAGCGGTGTTGCCGCCACGGTCGCTCGGCCCAACCTGTTCTGTTGGAAACGGAGGAAAGCCGGGATGGGATCCAGGAAATCCTGGCGGAAGACCTCCAGCCCGGTCGCACCTATTTCATGGACCCTCTGGGCTAGAGTGAAACTGGATCAGCTTGAGTCAAGCTGGCCCAGTTTCACTCTAATCTTATGAATTTTAGAGTGCCTTCGAGGCCAAGTTGAGCCAAGAAGTGGCCCAACTTGATCTCGGAGCGCTCTATTGGTCGTTCCCATCCGTTTGGCCATACGGAATGAGCAGGGACGGGTCCTCGCTGGCGTGGTTGAACAAGGGGCGGATGACGTTCAGTTTTCCACCTGTTCCGATCTGACCAGAGCCCTGGCCCAGTCTGTCCATGGTCAGGCCGTGCCCAGGAAGTGAATCGTTCAAATCACCGGGCGGCAAGGGGCGAAATCGCCGAAGATGCGCATATGAACCAGGATCTGGGGTCATGGGTTCTGGATCAGACCCTGCGTGACATGGAGCAAAAGGGGGGCATCGGCGGACAAGGCCCGGACGATTATCGCCACGGGCAAGGAGATGGGCCTCGTGGTTGTCGCCGTCGCGGCGGCCCTTCGGACCCTGGAGTGCGACGTTTTCCAGGGTTATCACTTCCGACCGCCTCTGGCACCCGATGGACTGGACGCCTTCCTCCGGGATTGGGAGCGGAATCCGGTTCCAGCGCCGTCTGGCCGAGATTGGCCCCCAACGCGGATCGCCGGTTGCCCATATGCCGATTTGGCGGATGCGAGAAATTCTGATTTTTTCTTTAAAAACAAATGCTTAACAGTCAATTTTCGAGGCTGTTCGCGGTTGCCGGAACCGGGGTGATCTGTTAGAGTGCGCTTCCGCGTTCCGGTGGCGGTGGAGTCACCGGAACGCGGGAAAGCCGGGTCACCGGGCGTACCCGACGGGTCGCGCCTGGGGGGTCGATTTCAAACCCAAGGAGGGTCCAACATCAACCGGAGACAGCGCGTCGGGCGACTGTCCTGGCTGAAGCGGATCCCAGCCCAGACCGGTTATCCCTTCAGTCCCCGGATCCTGGGGGCGTCCGGTCTCAAGCGTGGTGTTTCGCCCGCTCCCCTCCCGACTGGCGGGGTGCGTGGCGCGCCCGATCCAGTGGAAGCGTTCCGAGTTGAGCAACAATACCCCTAAGCCCATGGATTCCGACATCTCCCTCGTCTCCATTGAAGACGAAATGAAACGCAGCTACCTCGACTACGCCATGAGCGTGATCGTCAGCCGCGCCCTTCCCGATGTTCGAGACGGCTTGAAGCCAGTGCATCGGCGCATTCTGTTCTCCATGAAAGAGAACGGGTATGACTACAACCGGCCCTACCGGAAATCAGCGCGCATCGTCGGTGATGTCATGGGTAAGTACCACCCCCATGGTGACTCCGCCATTTACGATGCCATGGTGCGCATGGCGCAGAATTTTTCCATGCGTCTGCCGCAGATCGACGGCCAGGGCAACTTTGGGTCCATGGACGGCGACAGGGCCGCGGCCATGCGGTACACCGAGGCCCGTTTGGCCAAGGCCGCGCACAGCCTGCTCGACGACATCGACAAGGACACAGTCGATTTCCAAGCCAACTATGACGAAACGACCCGCGAACCCGTCGTTCTGCCAGCCCGCTATCCCAACCTGTTGGTCAACGGCGCGGGCGGTATCGCCGTTGGCATGGCCACCAATATCCCTCCCCATAATCTGGGGGAGGTGATCGACGCCTGTTGCGCCTTGATCGATGATCCGACCCTGACAGAGGACGCGATCCTGGAGATCGTGCCGGGTCCCGACTTTCCCACCGGAGGGACTATTTTGGGGCGCTCTGGAATTCGCTCGGCCTTCCTGACCGGCCGCGGATCCGTGATCATGCGCGGAAAATGTCACTTCGAGGACATTTCCAGGGAGCGCCAAGCCATCGTGGTGACCGAGGTGCCCTATCAGGTCAACAAGGCTTCCATGGTGGAGAAGATCGCCGACCTGGTCCGGGACAAGAAACTGGAAGGCATCTCCGACATCCGAGACGAGTCCGATCGCCAAGGCGTGCGCGTGGTCATCGAATGCAAACGCGACGCCATGGCCGAGGTTGTTCTGAACCAGCTTTACCGCTACACGCCCTTGCAGAGCAGTTTCGGCGTGAACATGCTGGCCCTGAACCGGGGCAAGCCCCAACTGCTGAACCTGCGGGAAATTCTGGAGGCCTTCGTCGCCTTCCGCGAGGAAGTGATCCGCCGCCGAACCATTTACGAACTGGGCAAGGCTCGGGACCGGGCCCACGTTTTGGTCGGACTGGCCATCGCCGTGGCCAATCTTGACGCCGTAATCAAGATGATCCGCGAAGCCCCCGATCCCCAGACCGCCCGCGAGCGGCTGATGACCGAGAACTGGCCCGCCATGGACGTGGAGCCGCTGATCAAGCTGATCGACGAACCTGGCCGCGCCGTGATCGACGGCAAATACCGCCTGTCCGAGACCCAGGCCAAGGCTATCCTGGATCTGCGTCTGCACCGTTTGACTGGGTTGGAGCGGGACAAGATCCACAGCGAGCTGTCCGAGATCGGCGGACAGATCGAGGAATTCCTCCATATCCTCCGCTCACGGGAGCGGCTCTACGAGATCATGCGCGCCGAACTGATGGAGATGAAGGAGGCTTTCGCCACCCCCCGTCGAACGGAGATCGAGGACAACGAGTTCGAGCATGACATCGAGGACCTGATTCAGCGCGAGGACATGGTCGTCACCGTCACCAGCACCGGCTACATCAAACGGGTGCCGCTCACCACCTACCGGGCCCAGCGTCGAGGGGGCAAGGGTCGGGCGGGCATGTCCATGCGTGACGAGGATTTCGTCACGACCATTTTCGTGGCCAATACCCATACCCCGCTGCTGTTCTTCAGCTCCGAGGGCATGGTCTACAAGATGAAGGTCTATCGTCTGCCTTTGGGTACGCCCCAGGCGCGGGGCAAGGCCATGATCAATATCCTGCCCCTCTCCGAGGAAGAGCGCATCACCACCGTTATGCCTCTACCCGAGGATGAGGAGACCTGGAGTGATCTGGATGTCATGTTCGCCACGGAAACGGGCAACGTGAGGCGCAACCGCCTGTCCGACTTCACCAACGTGATGACCAACGGCAAGATCGCCATGAAGCTGGATCCAGGCGACCATCTGGTGGGTGTGCGAACCTGCTCGGAAAGCCAGGACGTCCTGTTGACGACGAACATGGGCAAGGCCATTCGCTTCTCCGTTAACGAAGTCCGTGTCTTCGCCGGGCGGACCTCCACGGGTGTGCGCGGCGTGCGTCTGGCCGATGGGGACAAGGTCAATTATCTGTCCATTCTGTCCCATGTGGACGCGGATGCCGAAACCCGCTCGGCCTATCTAAAGCAGGCGAGCGCCATGCGTCGGGCCGAGGGCGAGGGGGAGGACGACAGCACGCTTGACGCAGAGCCCAGCGGCACCCTAACCCACGAACAGTTCGAGTCCATGCGCGGGGCGGAGGAATTCATCCTGACCGTCACCTCCCGCGGGTTCGGCAAGCGCAGTTCCGCCTATGAATATCGGACCGCGGGCCGGGGCGGGCAGGGCATCGCCAATATCGAAATGAGCGAGCGCAATGGGTCCGTCGTGGCCTCCTTCCCCATTGGGCAGGAGGATCAGGTGATGTTGATCACCGATGGGGGTCAGTTGATTCGCATGCCTGTTCATGACGTCCGCATCGCCGGTCGGAAGACCCAGGGTGTGACCCTATTCCGCCTGTCGGAGGGGGAACGGGTCGTGTCGGTCGCCCACCTGACGGACATGAATGGTGACGACGTCGACGACGATGGACTGGAGGAGCAGGGGGCGCTTCCGTTCATCGGTGAAGGCGAAACCGGGGGGGAAGGACACCCTTCCGGGGTGACCGATGGCGCCCCTGACCGGGGCGATGACGACGGCGCCCCTGACCGGGGCGATGACGACGGCGCCCCTGACCGGGGCGATGATGATGACAACTAGACGTTTAGCCGTCTATCCGGGTACCTTTGACCCGGTGACCAACGGCCATTTGGACATTATCGGACGCGCGGCGCGCATGGTGGATCACCTGACCATCGGCGTGGCCGTGAACGCCGGGAAAGGGCCCCTGTTTTCCCTGGAGGAACGCGTGGACATGGTGGCTGAAACCACCCGTCCCCTGACCAAGGAGCGGGGCATCGAGGTTGATGTGGTGCCCTTCTCGAACCTGCTGATGGATTTCGCCGTCGAGCGGAACGCCACGATGATCGTGCGCGGGTTGCGTGCCATCTCGGACTTCGAATATGAATTCCAGATGTGCGGCATGAATGCCCGCCTCAACACCACCGTGGAAACCGTGTTTCTGATGGCGTCGGAGCGATGTCAGTTCATCTCATCGCGTTTCGTCAAGGAAATCGGCCGTCTGGGTGGGGATATCTCGGGCTTCGTACCCCCCTTGGTCCGGGATCGCCTGAAAGAAAAGTTCTTGGAACTGGATGGGGAAAGCTAAGGCTGCTTTTCTCCAGCTGATCACTTAAACCGAGGTTCAAGGAAAAGCCTTATGCGCCGAATCCTATTCGCCTTTTTCGCTGTACTCGCATGCATGGGAACCGTCATGACCGACACGAAGGCCGCCGATCCTGAAAATACCCTCTACATGGACCTCAAGGACGGCCGCGTTGTCATCGCGTTGCGCCCGGACTTGGCGCCGAAGCATGTGGAGCGCATTAAAAAGCTGACCCGCGAGGGGTTCTACAACGGGACTCCGTTCCACCGGGTGATCGACGGCTTCATGGTCCAGGGTGGCGATCCCACCGGCACGGGGCGGGGTGGTTCCGAACTGCCGGATCTGCCCGCGGAGTTCAGTCCGCCGTCGAAGGCCCGCCACCTGGAAGGCGTTTGCTCCATGGCCCGCACGGCGGATCCGGACAGCGCCAACAGCCAGTTCTTCATCATGCTGGCCCCGTCCACGCACTTGGATGGCCAATACACCATCTGGGGTGAGGTGGTCGAGGGCATGAACTTTGTCCATATGATCAAGAAGGGTGATTCCCGCGCCAATGGCTCCGTTGAGGATCCAGACCGCATTATCAAATTGCAGGTCGCCGCGGACGCCAATAAGTAGAAAATCGCCAACCGATTTCCGTCGAAAGGGAACGCCGCGCGTCGGGTGAGAGCCTCGCGCGCGGCGTCCCGCGTTTAATGGAGACCGAGAACGCGGCGTGGAAGCGGCCAGTCACGCCGAAGGCGTGCGTATCGTCCGGCCGCTTCCGGCTCGCGATGAGCCAAGTTTATGGGAATCTGGTATAACAGACTGAATCCAGATAAAAGTCCGGGCACAAAAAGCCGGAAAAGCAGATTTCCCGGCATCCCCCACTATCCAATGGACGTTGGTTGGCTTATATCGAAACCACGCCACGCCGTAGCCATCCCCTCCCAACCGGCGCCCCTTTCCCGCGAGGTATAGATGTCTGGGATTCCCAACCCTGGACGCCGCTCCGTCCTAACCCTTCTCTCCGCCGCCACCGCCTGTGGTTTCATGCCCGCGTTCTCCGCCAGGGTCCTGGCCGCCCAAACCTTGGGTCTGGATGGCGGGACAGGGGGAGGGGAGGCGCTGGACCTCGCCGAGCCCTTCTCCCATGACGGATTGGTTGCTCGGGCCAGGGAGATGGCCAGCCAACCCCACAAGCCTTCGCCGGACAATCCGGTTTTGAATGACGCGCTGAAGAGTATCGACTACGACGCTTACCAAAAGATCGTCTTTCGGCCAGAGCGGGCCCTGTGGAGGGACAGGTCGGGTGCGCCGTCGATCGCCCCTTTCCACATGCATGAATTCGCCAGGGAACCGGTGGCTTTGCATCTTGTGGACGGAGACAGCGCCCGTCGAGTGCCCTATGACCCGACTGTTTTCCGCTACACCGGCATTGCCCCACCCGAGGTGGCGGGCATGGGGTGGGCTGGGTTTCGGGTTCTGGATGCGAAAAATCCCGCCTCGGACTGGTTGGCCTTCATGGGGGCGACCTATTTCCGGTCCGCCGGTCCCTTGGGCCAATATGGGCAGTCGGCCCGGGCAGTCGCCGTCGATACCGCCATGGCTGGTCGGGCCGAGCGGTTCCCGCGATTCACGGATATCTGGCTGGAGCCCTTGGGAAAGGGTGGGCTGACGATCTGGGCCCTGATCGACGGGGAAAGCCTGACCGGTGTCTATCGGGCCCAATGCAAGGCCCCGGGCGCCGACAGCGTGGACATGGACATCTCGGTTCGCTTTTTTACCCGGACTCCCATTGGTCGCCTGGGCATCGCCCCGATGACCAGCATGTTCTGGTTTTCCGAAACCAACCGGCATGAAGCCACGGACTGGCGCCCGGAAATACACGACACCGATGGGTTGGCTCTCTTGACCGGAGCCGGGGAGCGGCTCTGGCGGCCCTTGGACAATCCCAAGGCGACGCGGGTGTCCACCTTCACCGACACGAATCCCAAGGGGTTTGGACTGCTGCAACGTGACCGGGATTTCACCCATTATGAGGACGATGGTGTCTTCTACAACCGACGCGCGGGGATCTGGATCGAACCCAAGGGGGATTGGGGGCAAGGGGGAGTCCAACTGGTGGAAATCCCCACGGACGATGAAATCCACGACAATATCGTCGCCTACTGGACCACGGACATGCCGATCGAGGCCGGAAAGGCCCTATCCTACGATTACACCCTGCGCTGGGTCGCCGCGCCGGTTCTGGGGCCCATGGGCGTGGGCCGTGTCGTCACCTCGCGGCAGGGCAGGCCCGGCGTCCCGGGACAACCCAGACCCAGCCAGGGCGGCACCAAATACGTCATCGATTTCGAAGGCGGAGACCTCGCCAGTTACACGACCGCGGATGGGCGAGTCACCGCCGACGTGACCGCGGGAAACGCCCGGATCGATAATCCCTACGCCCTGCGGGTGGTTGGCACGGACCGGTGGCGATTGGTGGTCGACATCTATCCCCATGGCATGGGCGCGGTGGATATCCGCGCCTTCCTGAGGGACGGGAACAAGTCCCTGACGGAAACCTGGATTTACCGATACCGGGATCCTCAGTTCATCTAAACGAAGGACATGGGACTTTTTTCCAGCCAAGTCTTGACAGGGAGGGGCGAAACGGATTTCATGCCGCCTCCCGAAGGGGCGCGATTCTCGGAAACGAGGCTGAAATCGCTCTGGATCCATGGAACCATGGACACTTTGGGCCCGTAGCTCAGTCGGTAGAGCAGCTGACTTTTAATCAGCGGGTCACGCGTTCGAGTCGCGTCGGGCTCACCATGAAAAGGCCGCTTATCTCAATGAGATAGGTGGCTTTTTCGTATCGAGCCTTCCCTTGTGGGCCTTGAAATCTCCCCGGATGCCCGCATCTTCCCTCCCAACTCTTCCGCGTCGCGGAAAGCGACCGGCAGTTTGGTTGCGACCCGTGCACGAGTGGGATATGACAAACTTGGGAGATCGGCATGGGTCCGGCCCCCCCCCGCCAAACGGGGGTGGGAGCCATGCCAGAGGCCTGACACGCGACGCGCCAAATCGAAAAGGCGTGAGTCTGGAGGAAAGTCATGAAGAAAGTTTACGCATCCGCGGCCGAGGCCCTGGACGGGCTTCTGTTCGATGGGATGTTCATCGCCGCGGGTGGGTTCGGCCTCTGCGGAATCCCGGAGTTACTGCTCAGCGCCATCAAGGACGCGGGAACCAAGGATCTGACCTTCGCGTCCAATAACGCGGGCGTGGATGATTTTGGCATCGGCATCCTGCTTCAGACCAAGCAGGTGAAGAAAATGATCTCCTCCTACGTGGGCGAGAACGCTGAATTCATGCGCCAATATCTCTCCGGTGAGCTGGAATTGGAGTTCAATCCCCAGGGCACCCTGGCCGAGCGCATGCGCGCCGGTGGCTGTGGTATCCCCGGCTTCTACACCAAGACCGGCGTGGGCACGGTGATCGCCGAGGGCAAGGAACACAAGGACTTCGACGGCCAGACCTACATCATGGAGAAGGGCATTTTCGCCGACCTGTCCATTGTAAAGGCCTGGAAAGCCGATACCACCGGCAACCTGATCTTCCGCAAAACCGCCCGCAACTTCAACCCGCCCGCGGCCATGTGTGGCAAGGTCTGCGTGGTCGAGGTCGAGGAAATCGTCCAACCGGGCGAACTGGATCCGGACCACATCCATCTTCCGGGCATCTACGTGAACCGCATCATACAGGGCGAGCATGAGAAGCGGATCGAACAGCGCACCACGCGCAAGACGGCTTAAGGGAGGGTACGGATATGGCTTGGGACCGCAATCAGATGGCCGCGCGGGCGGCGCGAGAGCTTCAGGACGGCTGGTATGTCAACCTGGGCATCGGCATCCCCACCCTGGTGTCCAACTACATCCCCGAGGGCGTAAACGTCACCCTGCAGTCGGAAAACGGTATGCTGGGCATGGGGCCTTTCCCCATTGAGGGCGAGGAGGATGCCGACCTGATCAACGCCGGCAAGCAAACCATCACCGAACTGCCCCATTCCGCCTATTTCGACAGCGCCACGTCCTTTGGCATGATTCGGGGCGGCAAGATCGCCATGGCTATCCTGGGCGCCATGGAAGTGGCCGAGAATGGCGATCTGGCGAACTGGATGATCCCTGGTAAGCTGGTCAAGGGCATGGGTGGCGCCATGGACCTGGTCGCGGGCGTGGGGCGTGTCGTGGTCGTCATGGACCACACCAACAAGCACGGCGAGTCCAAGGTCCTGACGGAATGCACCCTACCCCTGACCGGCAAGGGCGTGGTCGACCGGATCATCAGCAACCTGGGTGTGCTGGACGTGGTCGAAGGGGGGTTGAAAATCATCGAGGTCGCCGATGGCGTCACCGAGGATGAACTGCGTGCGGCGACCGCCGCGACCATTGTCAACTGACTGTCATCCCTATCGAATAGCGAGGAAGGGCGGTCACTTGGCCGCCCTTTTTCAAGATCTCCCTTATGTCCATCCCCAGTCCAATGAAGGTAAAGAGATCCCATGGAGCGAACCATTCTGCGAGCCCGGGTCTTAACCTTCCATCGAACACCCCAGGGGGTGAGGGACGAGGGGGCCTATACCTACCTGGAGGATGGTGCGATCACCATCGAGGAGGGCCTCGTCACGGCCCTTGGAGACTACGCCGCCACCGCCACCGTCGGCGCGCGGGTGGTCGATCACAGGCCCCATCTGATCCTGCCCGGTTTCATCGACACCCATGTCCATTATGTTCAGAGCCAGATTCTGGCGTCATACGCGGGATCCCTTCTGGAATGGCTGGAAACGTACACCTTCCTCGAGGAGCAGAAGTTCGCGGAACCCGATCACGCCGCACGGATAGCGGCCTGCTTTTTCGACGAACTGGCGCGCCATGGCACCACCACCGCGGCCACCTATGGGTCCATGCACGCGGCTTCGGTCGACGCCTTCTTCGCCGAGGCGGAACGGCGCGACCTGCGCATGATTTGCGGCAAGGTCATGATGGATCGGGAAGCGCCGGACGCCCTGCGCGACACGGCCCAGTCCGCCCATGACGACAGCAAGGCCTTGATCGAACGGTGGCATGGGCGGGGCAGGGGGCTCTACGCCATCACGCCCCGCTTCGCCATCACCTCCACCCCAGCCCAGCTCGAGGCCGCGGGAGCCCTGCTTTCCGCCTATCCAGACTGCTACCTGCAAACGCATCTAGGGGAAAACGCCGCGGAAATCCGCTATTCCCTGGAGTTGTATCCCATGGCCCGCGATTACACGGGCATTTATGAAAGCTTCGACCTGCTCGGACCCAAGACCCTCCTGGGGCATTGCATCCACTTGACGGAGCGGGAAGTGGGTCTGCTCGCGGAGACCCGATCCGTCGCCGTTTTTTGTCCCACGTCCAACCTCTTCCTCGGCAGTGGTTTGTTTGACAGGACCCGATTGCAAACGGCGGGCGTTCGGATCGGTCTGGCCACGGACGTGGGCGGCGGGACAAACTTTGGCCTGCTGCGGACTCTGGACGAGGGGTACAAGGTCCTTCAACTCCGGGGGGAGCGCATGGATCCCTTCCAATCCTTTCACATGGCGACGCGGGGCAACGCCGAGGCCTTGGGTCTGGCCGACAGGATCGGCTCCATCGCGGCGGGTATGGAGGCGGATCTGGTTGTCCTTGACGCCAGCGCCACTCCGGCCATGACCCTGCGGATGGAGACGGTCACCACCCTTGCCGAGGAGTTGTTCCTGATACAAACCCTGGGGGATGACCGATCCGTGGTGGAAACCTATGGCGCGGGCCGCCCTCTCAAGAGCGCCAGCGCTTTCCCCAGAGCATCGCGGTAGATAGCGTCAAAGCTGGTGGCCCGTTCCTCCCAACTGGCGTCCTGCCCATGGCGCCAGCGGCCCGTCCAAGTTAGGGCATCGGGATTCCAGGTCAAATCCCCGGAAAGGATCTGACTGTCCGGCATCGCGTCGTCCGATGGAATCGAGGAGGAAGAGGGAAGTTTGACGACCAATCCGCGCTTCCAGGCTGCTTCGAGGATCGCCTCCCGGTGACCCTGCCCGGAGGTGCCGTCCATGGTCACCGGATACCGCCGGTCCCCATAGTGGACCTTAACGACAAGGAGAAGGGGGGGGCGGGACTCCCGCCAGGGGGTGAACCCAAGACGGGTGATCACCGCGTCCACTTGGGTCGGATCGAAAACAACGGTCAAATCATAGGGACGGTCCCGGGATCCCTGTTCGTCATGGACGGGGATGCTTTCCATGCGGTCGTGGTAGGAATACTCAACGACCATTCCTCCCACATCCGCCTCCACCTCCCCCAGACCGGAGGCCTTCAAAATATCCGGCGCTCCCGAGACTTTCACCAGGACATCCTCCAAGCACTGGGGCAGGGCCGGATCCCGGGTTTCCGCCCGCCGTCCGGTGACGATGGTGCGTCCCGTATAAAGCGCCGTTTGGACATCCGACATGGGTGCATTGGCGACGGCCAAGGTGACGGGGAACCAAACCCATGTGACCGATGCCAGACCGACAAGCCCAAGCAGGACGACGATGGTTGAGGTTGGCCAACCGATCCTGTTCTTCCCCGTCGCTCGCATCCGTCTTCCCCTTCCCATGGTTCGCCTCTCCATCCTATCAGCCGTCCGAGCATGGTAAAAAAGCTATCAAAGGTCCGTTCCTTTTGACCTTGGGCAATGGTACTCTCGCCCATTCGAACAAACCAGGATGGGCGAGTATTTCCATCGGGTTTTTAATCGGTTAGGACAGGGTAAGGATAATCAGCATGGCAACGGATCGCCCCCACAGAACATTTGCGATCGAAAGATACATGCAGCGGCAGGCCGCGACCCATTCCCTGGCCATGGACGAAGCCGCCATGGAAGCAGCGGGTGATGGCGCCGCGATTCCCGCCAGCGTGCTCTCTCAAATTATGTCTGAAATCAAAGCATTGCGCAGTGAGGTAAAGTTTTTCAAGGCCCATCGGGGTGGTCCGGAACAGCCGCCCGGTGATGCCGACGAAGCCCAACTTCTGCGGATCGAAATCGCCCGGATGATCCGCTCCTTGGCCGCGGCGAAGCGTGAGATCGCCGAGATCAAACACCCCATGTCCGACGAGGATCGCGTTCAACAAGCCACGAACGAACTGGACGCCATCGTTGGCGCGACGGAAAAGGCGACACACACCATCCTTGACGCGGCCGAACGCATCAACGAGCAGGCCAACAAGATTCTCGAAACCGGGGGCGATGACGATGAGCTTTCCCCCTACGCCCACAATATCTGCAACCAAGTCGATATTATTTTTGAATCCTGCAATTTTCAGGATATCACGGGTCAGCGCATCACACGCGTCGTCAAGACCTTGAATTTTATCGAGGAACGGGTAAAAAAAATCATCGCCGATTGGGGTGTCGAAGCCTTCTCCGACCTGCCTATTCCGACCACGGATATGGAAATGCACGCCACGGACGATCTGGTCAATGGTCCGCAGATCGAAGCGGTCGCCCTGTCCCAGGATGATATCGACGCCCTGTTCGGCTAAATCGAAAAAAGGACCACCGCCAAAAAATGGGAAGGGGGGAACCCTCATGGGGAACAGGCCGATGACCCGCGTAACGCGACGATTCGTAGTCGGAATGGCGATGCTGTCCCTGGGAAGCCTTGGGGCCTGTTCCTACGTCAGTGCCTTCGCCGCCGTTCAAGACATGATGGGAGAGGCCGGGACGGAAGGGAACCGCACCCAGGAAGCCTGCGCCAGAGCCCGGACGAACATGATCAATGCCGCCGATCCGGTGGAAGCCCGGCAGTGGGAAATTCTCATGGAAGATCTGGATTGTCCCACGCAGCGGGAATTTTTGGAGCGGAACTAGCGCAAATCTCGATCAATGTGAAACAGATTGCCACGGGCGGAAGATTTGCCTTCGGCGTGACGCTTTCCTTCAAGATCAGAATATCCTAGAGCAATTTGAGTGAAATGTGGATGGGACTTGGATCTTCGGCCCCTTTCCGCTCCACCTCCTGGGAATCGTAACCACTTGTTTACCCGCTTGGGTGATCTTCACGGAAATGGGGTTTGTTCCCTTGTCGAGATAAGTATTAAAAAGCCGGGAAAGACAAGACCATGAACCGAGATCTTCACGGAATCCGCGATGGGAAACGTCGTCTGGCCGGTGGCTTAACCGCCCTGTTGCTGGCGTCCTCCATGTTGGCCGCTTGCGCGGATAGCGGAGGATCCATGTCGTCTGGCGGACAGGTGGGCGCACCGGACCAGACGACCATGAAGGGCACCATGCCTCCAGCGGCCCTGCCCATCTACGCCGTGGGCGACAGCTATACCTTCGACAACCCCGAGGAAATCTGGACGGTGGCCGGGTTCGACGAAAAGGGCCGTCTGGTCTGGCGCAGTTCCCTTGGGTCCGAGCGGGTCTCCAGCATCGATCCCATTCTACCCAGTTTGAAGCATGTTTCCGCGGACGGGAGGGGTATTACCCGTATTATCAATCGTGAGAATGAGCTGTTTCCCCTGCGCTTGGGAGCCACGACAAAGTTCTCCGAATCCGCGGGAATGGATGAACCCCCCTACAGCAAATCCTATGAATGGTCCTGCGAGGTGGACAAGGAAGACCGGGTGGAGGTGCCCGCCGGGACCTTCGATACCTTCCGCGTCGACTGCGAACGGGACGATGGCCTGGGCGTCATTTCCCACTACGCGCCTGATGTGGGCTATGTGATCAAGCGGGAAATCGCCATGCTTGGCCAACCGTCGGAAGTTCGGTCCCTGGTGGCCAGTTCCAGGGGAAGTGGAAGCAGCACGGCGCCCGCCTCCCTTCCCGCCTCCCCGAGCATGACCGCCGAGCCGCTCGCCGCCCCCCTGTCCGCCGCGCCAGCGCCCGCGGCGCAGACCTCCATGGCGCCCGCGGCGCAGACCTCCATGGCGCCCGCGGCGCAGGCCCCCATGGCGCCCGCCGGGGCCGTCGGTCTACAACTCGCCGCCTATAAAAGCGAAGCCATGGCGCGCACTGGTTGGGGCAAGCTTGTTCAATCGAACGGCGCGGTCCTGAACGGTTTGAGCCCGGCCATCAAACGTGTTGAAATCCCCGGAAAGGGGACATTCTACCGTCTGTTCGCCACTCCCCTTACACCAGACCAGGCCAAGGTCCTTTGCGCCCGCTTGCCGGACCTGAAGGGGCATTGCAGCATCGCCCCGTTGAATTAATATAATCCCAACCGGCTCCCCGGCCCCGTTCTCCTGCCCCGTTTCTGGGGTATCCATTGGGGTTTCTGGGGAACCGGGCGGGGGAACAATAGGAGTTTCGGATCCATGCGTGCCCCCGCCGTTCTAGCTTTTCTTATCGTTGTCCTGGCGTCCAGCCTGGTCATCGGCTGGTTCTGGGCGGATCAAAGACTCTCCGAGAAGGACCGTATGGTGGATTACCTGCTGTCCGATGTGGATCAGATGCGGACGGACAACACCCGTCTGGGCGAAGAGAACGCTCAATTGAGCCGGGAAATCGAATCCCTTTCCGTGCAGGTGGACACCTTGAAAGCGGATGTCGCCACCGCCAAGAAGGAAGCCGACGCAACCCTGGTGCCTCAGGAGATCGGAAGCAACGCGGATTTCCCCATCGAACGGGGCATGGCCAAGGGCGGTGAGAGCGTCGAGACTTTCGCCAAGCGGGAAGGGACCTCCATCGAGGTTCTGAGGGCCCTAAATCCCTGGCTCGATCCCAAACAGCCCCTCAAAAAGTTCCAAACCCTCTGGTTGCCGATCAAATGACGGGGCATAACTCTTCCGGATTCGCTTGGCTTTTCGTGATCGCTGAACAGGATACCGCACCGCACAGTCTGGCGGCGTCCCTGGGATCCTGGGGGTCCACTGGTTTTCATCCGATACGCGTCTTACACTGATCCCAAAAGAATCAATCGGAAGAGAGTCGGGTGAGCGCGGATAACCGGGCTTCCTGTCTCGATAGATTTCCAAAATTTGGAAGGTGGGAGGGCTTTATCATGCCGAACAGACGTCTGCGGGATGTCCTCAGCGACCATCCCATTGTTCGCTTGGCGTTGACCGACACCGTCCGCACCGCGGCGGAGGCCATGGCGGAACACCACATCGGGTCCGTTCTCGTTGTCGAGGACGACCGGTTGGCGGGTATCTTCACCGAGCGGGATGTCATCGAACGGGTGGTGGCCAAGGGCCTGGACCCCGAAGCGCTCACCTTGGCGGAGGTAATGACCCCCGATCCGGTTTCCGTGACCGATGGCGCCACCGTCATGCGTGCCTTACACGCCATGCGGGATGGCGGTCTGCGACACTTGCCGGTGACCGATGACCAGGCCCATGTGGTGGGGATCGTCTCCATGCGGGACTTCGTCGATGACGAGGTCAAATCCTATGACCACGAGATGGAATTTCGCCAAACCCTGACCGAGCGGATCGGCTAGGGCGGGGGCGCGTTCAAAATATTTGGCTCAATTCGCGTTTCGTAGGTGTATCACGCGCCCATGGCAGCCGCGATGCATCGCCGTGGGGTTGGATTGGCGCTGAGAGCGACGAGATGGAACCACTTCAGATAGCTGGTCAGGTATTTTGTGGCGATGCC
>JAIOYK010000021.1 GCA_021741145.1 Rhodospirillum sp.
TGGCGGCCATGGCCTCGGCGGACGGTGGGCGCGGCGGACCCGAAGCCGCGGCCGCGGACGGAGCCTGGGTGGGGGCGGGGCTTGGGGTTGGGGTTGGGGTTGGGGTTGGGGTTGGGGCGGGGGCTTGAGTTGGAGTTTGGGCCGGAGAAGCGGTGCCCCCTCCCCTCTCGGAGGGAGCACCGGACGCCCGTCGTTCAAGGACACCATTCGGGTCGGCTTCAATGACGGGAGACACGGGTGCTGGAGCGACCGAGGGCGGCTGGCTCGCGCTCACTTCCGCCCCCCTTGCCGAACCAATCACCGTCACGGTCAGCCCAAGGGACAGGACGAATCCCATCGAATCCCGACCGCATACCTTCCGGAAAGTCATCGCGTCCTCCCAATCCAATGAAACCACAACTCCACAAGTTTTTAGCCCCATGCCGCAAGTAGAATACTAACATACAAGAAGATGCGGTTCGATCATTGCCCTTCGCCGCGCCGACCGGCGGTCCCGAACCCCGAAATCCGCGGTAAAAATCAATACCTTCGTATCAGCCCGCCCAGGGAATTGACCCTATGTCAGACATAAGTGACGACCAAGCATAACATGACTCTATACACATATGGGTCACATTACCTGTCCTTTTGACCAAGAGATTTTTGCGCTGCACAAATAAATCCTTTGAAAATTTGACACTAGACCCTCAATTTTTGCGTGACTCATCTGAAGTGAATGCGTAAGGTTCGTCCACTTGATGAAAAGGGGGCTGCCGTGGAACGGATCCGTAACGCGACGGCCCAAGTTTAGGGAGTTCGCCGCTCTCTTGAGAGTATCAAAGGAAGCGGCACCAAGAGACGCCAATAAGGGCGAAAAATCGTCCACTGGCACCAAAGTTTAAATAATAAGACGATGCCGGAAAGCGGTGCGAAATAACCAATGAAATGGATCAAAAAATAAACAAGGATCCATTCGAGGAACAGGGTTAGTCATCCAAGGGCACAAGGGTAGGGCAAGGTCCATTGGACCTTGCCCTTATTCTTTGTTGGGCGGCGCCCCCTTTAGGGCGTGTCACGCACGAACCCGGCCATCACCTTCTTGATCCCGGCCTTGTCGAAATTAATCTCAAGCCGTCCATCGGACACGTCAACGACGGTTCCATGACCGAATTTGTCGTGAAAAACCCGATCCCCGGGCCGTTGGGACGCATCGGACCGGCGTTCCTCGACCACCCAGGGAGTACCCCCGTCGTTCGGGGTCCGTTTCCCACCGCTCCGGGGATCGGCCCAAAGGCCCGGGCCACCCCCCCCTGGGCCACCCATGCGTCCCCATCCGCCGGGTGCGTTCACATAGCCCTGGGCACCGGATCCGTAGACACCCCCCGCGCTCTCCCTCTCGACCACCCCAGGGGGCAGTTCATCGACGAAGCGGCTGGGCAGGCAGGAACGCCATTCATTGAACACCCGCCGACTGGCGACGAAGCTGACGAAAACCCGCTTGCGCGCCCGGGTCAACCCGACATAGGCGAGGCGCCGTTCCTCTTCCAAACCCTCAGCCCCACTCTCGTCCAGGGCACGGCGGTGGGGGAAGGTCTCCTCCTCCCATCCGGGCAGAAAAACCGTATCGAATTCCAGGCCCTTGGCGGCATGCAGGGTCATCATGGTAACGGCGTCCTCGTTGGCTCGGGCCTCGTTGTCCATGACCAGGGAAACGTGCTCCAGAAACGCGTGCAGGGTTTCGAATTCCTCAAGGGCCGCGACCAGTTCCTTCAGGTTCTCGACGCGCCCATCGGCCTCCGGTGACTTATCCCGGCGCCACATCTCCATGTAACCACTCTCGTCCAGCACCGTGCCACAGAGTTCCCCTGGATCCATGGCATCGGCGAGGGATCGCCAGCGTGAGATATCCTCGATGAAGGTCCGCAAGGACTTGCGGGCCTGGGGACGCAGGTCGTCGGTTTCGATGGCCCGGCGCGCCGCCTCCATCAGACTGACCCGCTCCAATCGGGACGCCATGTTCAGCGTCTGGATCGAGGTATTGCCCAAGCCCCGCCGGGGAGTATTGATGATACGCTCGAAGGCCAAACCGTCATCGGGTTGGGCGATCAGCCGCAGATAGGCCACGGCGTCCCGGATCTCCTGGCGTTCGTAAAACCGGGCCCCGCCGATGATGCGATAGGGAGTTCCGGTCAGGATCAACCGTTCCTCGAACTCACGCGTCTGAAAGCCCGCCCGGACCAGAATGGCGATACCGTTCAGGGGATCGCCGGCCCGCTGACGGGCCTCGATCTCATCCACCACCGTGCGTGCTTCCTCGTCGCCATCCCACAGGCCCTTCACGACGATGGGATCCCCCGGCCCTTCGGCGGCGGCGGCGCGCAACTCCTTGCCCAAGCGTCCGGTGTTGTTGCGGATCAGCCCCGAAGCGGCTTCCAGAATCATCGGCGTGGAGCGGTAGTTGCTTTCCAGACGGATGATCGTGGCGCCGGGAAAATCCTGGTCGAATTTAAGGATGTTCCCCACCTCGGCCCCTCGCCAGGAATAGATGGACTGGTCGTCGTCGCCAACGCAGCAAATATTGCCATGGCCCCGGGCAAGCAGGCGCAGCCACAGATACTGAGCCACATTGGTATCCTGGTATTCGTCCACCAGAATATAATGGAACATGCGGGAGTAATCGGCCAGAACATCGGCGTGATTTTGGAAAATGGTCAGGCAATGGAGCAGAAGGTCCCCAAAGTCAGCGACATTCAGGATTTGCAGGCGTTCCTGATAGAGCCTGTAGATGTCCAGGGCGCGCCCCCCGGCGAAGGCCCGTCCCAGGTCGTCCCGGCCCACGGCGTCGGGTATCAGTCCCCGATCCTTCCACCGTTGGATGATGCCCATGGTCGCCTGGGGCGTCCATTTCTTCGCATCCAGTCCCTCGGCTTCCATGATCTGCTTGAGCAGCCGGTTCTGATCGTCGCTGTCCAAGATCGTAAAGCCGGACTTCAATCCGACCAGTTCCCCGTGGCGACGCAGGATCCGGACCCCAAGGGCGTGGAAGGTCCCCAACCAAACCTGTTCGGCGGCCGGACCGATCATCTGGCCAGCCCGCTCGCGCATTTCGCGGGCCGCCTTGTTGGTGAAGGTCACCGCCAGCACGTTCCAGGGGCGCACTGGACGAGTCGCCAGAATCTGGGCGAGGCGGGTGGTCAGAACCCGGGTCTTCCCCGTCCCCGCCCCGGATAACACCAGGACCGGACCCTCCGTCGTGGTGACGGCGGCCTTCTGCTCCGGGTTCAAGGCGGTCAGCCAGGTGGGTTCCGTCGGAGCGGGTGGTGGAAGCGGCTCGTCGTCAAGGGAAAAAGGATCGTCCATGGTATCCAGGTCTGGTGCGAGGGAAAAAATCTTCCACCAGAATAGGGGTCCAGCTCCTTTGATGGAAGAGTCCAGGCCAACGGACTTGCGCGCGATAAACTCTCCAGTATCCTGTGCCTCCCCACCGCCGCGCCGGTCCCATGTCGGGACCCCCCAGGATCCAGGAGCCGACCATGGCCGCCTCAGGCGACAGACACCAGCACCCAGGACGGGTTCTCCAACGGATGTTCATGGAGCCGAACCGTTTGGGTGTGAACCAGTTAGCCCGCGCCTTGAAGGTTCCCCCGAACCGAATCAGTGCCATCCTCAACGGTCAGCGGTCGATCACCGCGGACACGGCCCTCCGCTTCGCCCGCTTTTTCGATACAACGGCGCTCTATTGGATGAATCTCCAGGCCCGATACGACCTGGGCATCTCCGAGCAGGTCCTGCGAGAGGAAATTGAATCGGCCATCACCACCCTCAAGGACCACAAGGCCAGCCCCCTAGACGATTCCCCCGTCGAGGACGACGCGGAAAGTTGATCCGCGACCATCTTCCCGCTGGGCCTCCCGCTTGACATGCCGCTTGGCGACATCAATCCTCCCGGGCCAGTTCGGCCTTGAGCCAAGCGTGAAACCTAGCGATATCCGGGTCATCTCGCCGTTCGGCGGGATAGACCAGATGGCAGGCGCCATGAACGCCCTCCAGCCGTACTGGAAAGGGAATCCGCAGGCGGCCGATGGCCACGTGGCGGGTCACCAAGGCCCGGGGGACAAGCGCGACACCCAGGCCGTCCAGGGCCGCCTCCACGGCCACCGTATCATAATCGACAACCAGTCCCGGATCGGGCGCGGGGTCTTCGACACCCGCGGCCAGACACCAATGGGACCACTGGCCCGACCGGTAGGAGACTTCCACCAGCGGAAGCGCCAAGAGCGCCTCGGGTCCAGAGTCGCCTTCCGCGAAAAGATCCGGTCGGCAGACCGGCACGATCACCTCATCGAAGAGGTGATGAGCGATCAATCCGGGGAAATGGCCGCTGGCCGAATAGCGCAAGGCAACATCCACGTCCGTGGCGCGAAGATCGACCCAATCAATGGACATGTCCAAGCGGAGCTCGACCTCCGGATAGGTCATTTGAAAGCGCGGGATCCGCGGCATGAGCCAGCCCATGGCATGGGAGGGCGCCGCGCTGACCGTCAGACGTCGCTGGTCCGCGTGGCGTGTCAAACTGGCCGTGGCCGCCTCGATCAGGCGCAATGCCTCCCGCACGGACGGCAAATACCCCTCCCCGGCCGCGGTCAGGCGAACCCGGCGGGTGGACCGCTCGAACAGGGCCACCCCCAACACCTCCTCTAATTGGCGGATCTGGTGACTAATCGCCGAGGGCGTCACGTTCAATCGATCCGCGGCGCCGCGAAAGGTCCCGATGGTGGCGCAGGCTTCGAATGCGCGCAGGGCTGTCAAGGGCGGCAGGATCATAAATCCTCCATTGTGTGAAATTTCTCATCAATATGCTGAGAAGAGCGCGTTTGCCGTTCGTGGATGAAGTGCCTAGTTTCTGGTTAAAGGGATTCTCGATCGCTCTCCAGAAGAGACGAAACAAACCTGAGAAGGTTTCACCTATAACTGGAGGCTAACATGGTTTTACCAGCCCCATACAGACCCCACCCGCGGATCACGCCCCGGGCGCGGAAAGCCCGGGCCGACGCCGTTCGCACCCTCGCCCGGGGGCTTACCGGTTGGGTCCTTCGGATCCGATTGACAGGTTGGCGATCAAGGCGCGGTTATGGGCGCGCAGCACATCGGCTTCGCGCAGGATCCCCATAACCCGTCGACTGGCCCGGTCCTCGACCAGCACCAGGCAATCCCCCTCGTCCTCCTCAAGGGCCGCGAGGGCCTGGGACAGGCTATCTCGGGGTGTTACAACCAGGGGAACGGGGCTGGCGATTTCCTTGGCCACCGTCCCATCCTCATCCTTGGCCGCGGCCCCATCCTCACCCCGGCTTTCGTCCCATCGCCCTTGGAAGGTCTTCACGGTGATCACGCCGGTCAGCCGCCCTTCGCCATCCAGGGTGAAGACCCGCGACACGGGGGACACCCGCAAGGCCAGGGCCACGGCTTCCCGAGGGGCCTCCTCGAGAACCGAAGGGCAAGGCAGACGCGGCAGGTCACCCAGCGGGATCCCATCGGACGAACCGCCGCCATCCTTGCCCCGACCAAGACGGATGCCCTTGCGGGCCAACTGCCAATGGAAGAAGGAGTCATGACCGCTCACGCCCTGGACAAGGCCCGAGGCGATGACCGTGGCGACCACCACTCCGATGGTCAGCTCATAGTCCCCGGTGAACTCGAAAATGATCAGGGTGGTTGAAATGGGGGCCCCCAGCACCGCCGCGGACATGGCCCCCATGCCGATCAGGGCGTAGGCGGTTTCGCCCGAGGACAGGGCCGGGAAGACGGAGGTCGCGACAATCCCATAGGCGGATCCCAGCAATGCCCCCAGGGTCAGGGAGGGGCTGAAGACCCCGCCGCCAAACCCCCAGCCGAGGCAAAGCATGGTGGCGACCATCTTGGCCAGGATCACGGTGACCAGGAACTGGAAACCATAGGCGGCCTTCAGAGCCTGATCCGTGGTCTCGTAGCCGATTCCCAAAACCTCGGGTAACCATAGGGCGGTCAGCCCCACCGCGAACCCGGCGACCATGGGCCGGATCGGTTGGGGCAAACGGGAGCGGATGGCCGCGGTTTGGGCCAGGAAGATCCCCCGCATGAAGGCAAGGGCCAAAAGTCCGGCGACCAGGCCAAGCCCGGCGAAGGCCGGGAACTCCCAGAATGAGGTCAAGGTCATACCTGGCAGGGAAAAGACCGACTCATGGCCGAACCAGACGCGCGAGACCACCGTTCCGGCCACGCTCGCCAGGACGACGGGCGCGAAGGCGGACAGGGCGTAGTGGCCGATGATTACCTCGTTGGCGAAGAGAGCGCCCGCGATGGGTGTATTGAAGCTCGCCGCCACCGCGGCCGCCGCGCCGCACCCCAAAAGGGTCCGGGCCATACGCTCTCCCAGGCGCAGGCGCCGGGCAACCAGGGCGCAGAAAGTCGCCCCCAGGTGCACGGCGGGTCCTTCCCGCCCCACGGAGCCGCCCACGCCGATCGAAAGCGCGCTTCCCAAGGCCGCGACCAAGCCCTTGCGCCCATCCATGCGCGCCCCGGCAAGGGCCATGTCCTCGATCACATTGGCCACGCCCAGGGGCTCCCGCCCCGGCCGAGACGCTGGCTCCCGCCCCGGCCGAGACGCTGGCTCCCGCCCCGGCCCATTTCCCGGCATGACATTTCCCGGCATGACATAGCGGTAAAGCAGACCTACCGCCAGCCCGCCCAGGGTCGGCCCCAGGACCACCACCCAGGAGGACGCCTCCCGGGCCAGACTCGCAAGGTAGTCATGGTCGCCGCCAAAGACCCCCGCCTGAATCAGACCGATCAATTCCCGGAAGAGGCAGACACCCAATCCCACCACGGCGCCCAAAAGCACCGCCAGCCCGCCCAAGACGAGTTGGTCCTCCCGTAGCAGGGAGCGAAACCGAACGAGAAGGGAGGGAGCGGGCCCGGCGGACCCGACCCGCGCGGGATCTGTCATGGGGAAAACAGTACCCTAGCGGCCGGACGGCGAAAAGAGAGCACGAAGGACAGGGCGCCCGCCGGGCTCGCCCCAAGGCCTATTGCCCAGCCAAGCGCTTCAACTCGACCTCGACGTGGGAGACGACACGGTTCCGTCCCTCTCCCTTGGCCATGTATAGGGCTTCATCGGCGCGCTGAATAAAATTGCTAATTCCTTCCCCAGGTTCGAACTGGGACACGCCGATGGACAGGGTCACGGTCCCCATATCCTGACTGGTCCGTCGGTTGGTCACCCGCTTGGAAGCCACGTGGCGGCGGATGGTCTCGGCGACCGTGATCGCCTCCCGCACCCGGGTCTCGGGCAGGATGACGGAGAATTCCTCCCCGCCGTAACGGGCGGTGATGTCCTGGCCCCTCACCCCTTCCTGAATGGTCTTAGCCACGAGACGCAACACCTGATCACCCATTTGATGACCGAAGGAGTCATTGAATTTCTTGAAAAAATCGATATCGATCATCAACAGGGACAGGGGTGTGCCATCTTCCGTGGCGATGCGTGTCTGCTCCCGTATTTGGTTATCGAAGACCTTGCGGTTGGCGATGCCCGTCAGGCCATCGGTCAGGGCCTCATGCCGGACCTTGTCCAGATCCTCCCGCAGCTTGTGCACCTCCTTGGAGGACTGGGACAATTCATCGGCGAGTTGGTCGTTGACCCGCATCATGCGCTTGGTCTCGGCAACCATGGTGCCGACCATCGCTTCCAGGGCCTTGGGATCGGTGGTGGCCACCTGATCGGAAAAGTCCTCCAGGGTCCGATTGTAGCGCTCCGTCCCCTTGTTCGCCGCGGTGAACAGCTTGAGCATCTGCTCCAGGGTGGTTTCCAGCTTGACCCCGGCATTCGCCACCCCCTCCGTCTCCTGGGCGGAGGTGAAAAAACGTTCGAAGATCTCACTGTTTACGTCCTCGGAAAAGGTGGTCTTGCTCGACATGACCTTTTCCATATGACGGCGCAGATCCGGATAGTGGTCCGAGCTATACCCATACCAGATCGTAAAGTTCCGAGGATTGGGCGCAATGCCATGGGCGACCATGTGCTCCATGGCCTGTCCGGCGATCACCAAGGCCTGTTCGGTTGTCTCGGGGTATTCCATAACCGCGTCACCTCGCCTATCCACTAGGCTCCGTCATATCGCATCACGATGCGTCGGGAAACCTAAAGACATATATCCAATGGCCTTGACCCCAAAAAAATTTAATCTAATTCACTTAATTCTTATTCGCATTGCCCAATAGACCCTTCGGAACATACTGTTTTTCCGTCGATCCATGTCGCTCCTGAAAGGTCCGCGTGGAGCAAGTCCGCCCCCACCAGTCTCGCGCCGGTCAGATCCGCGCCCCGCAAGGAAGCCTTGTAGAACTTGGCCCCCCGCAGATCCGTGCCCTTGAGGCTGGCCCCCTTGAGATCGGCACGGGAGAAATCCCCTGAGGTGAACTCCCCCCCATCCAAGGTCGCGTTGGCCATCTTGGCGCTGACGAATTTCGCGCGATACGCCTTGGCCCCGGACAGACTGACCCCCGTCAGGGTCGCCCGCAGAAAGGATGTGTCGCGCAAGTGGGCACCGGACAGGTCAGCCTCGGAGAATCCTCGTCCATCCATGTAGCACCGGGTCCAGTCAACACCGGGAGCGGCCACGTCCGTACAGGCCGCCCAGGCGGGTCCTCCGGACAGGATTACCAAACCCGCGAGAAATCCACCCAACGCCCATCGCCTCGCGACGCCATTCCGTCCCGAATTCAGCCCCAACCCGCTTATCACGTTCCATTCCCTTCCTTGGGCGGAGCGACGGACCGTCCCCGCCCGCTTTCTCCGCGCTTTTGACCAATATGCCGCCCTGCTTCCAGGGGCCATGGCCCCTCTCCCCAGTCTCCCCTTCCCGCGTTTTCGCCTCGAGCGCGGCGCGCAAGGGATTGGGCCAAGAGCTACTCCGGCGACGAAAGAGGTCCACATGGACCAGCAAGACTTCGTTCGTGGCGACGCGCCGAACGTCACCCTCCCAAAGGGTCATAACATGAAAAAGGCGGACGGTTCGCGCATCGACTTCCAATACCCCGCTTTCGACGGCCAGGATCTCGCCTACCCTCACCTCCGCGTCACGGGTGGCATGGAGTTCCGCGGCCGCATGCGGATCCCCCCGTAGTCTCCCGGTCGGTGGCATCCAGCCCTATCCCTTCCAGGAAACGGTCCGATGCTCGGTCAAAGGTCAGGATGTCGTAAGCCAGATTCAACTGGCCATTGCAATCGCGCCATTCAGGCGGAACGGTTTGGCGAAAGGCCTTGGAAGACTGGCCGGAACAGGGGGGACAGGGGGGGCCGGAACAGGGGGGGTGGAAGGTTGCCATGTTCATGATGGTTAGAGATGGGGACGGCCAGGTAAGACACAAGGCGGGCGTTTCGGAAAACGAAAGCGGGCGAGTCGGTTCCCATTGCGCCGGGACCGACACCGGCGTAAGCTGACTTTCATGATCGTTTGATGATCTTTAATGGACTGTTATCAAACCTCAATCGCCGCCTTTAAGGGCACGTATTTCCCTGTCCGCCGAACCAAGGTGGCCATAAAAAATCGAACGGCGGAAGGACCGGACCGCCTGTCCTCTTTCCACCCGCCGATCAAGGGAAGGAGACACGGCCATGCCCGAGACCAAAGCGGACCAAGCCCTCGCCCAAGCCGAACATCATCTTATCGCCGGAAACGGCCAACAAGCCCGCGAGGCCTTCCGTCGCGCGCGCCTGTTCTTCCACAAGGATGGGGATCGGGATGGGGAAGCGATCGCCATGACTCGCCTAGGCGAAGTGGACCTGGCCGCCAATCGGTTGGAAGACGCACGGAGCGGCCTGACCGATGCCCTGTCCCTCTTTGGGCCGGAGTCCGATCCCGGTGATCGGGCCCTCGCCCTGCATCTGATGGGGGAACTCAATCGGCTCGACGGCGACACCCGGGGCCGGGATCACCATTGGGAGGAAGCCCGCCACCTGTACGAGGGTGAAGGCAATGCCCTGGGCGAGGCCCGAGTCCTCCGCGCCCAGGCCCGGGTGGCCCGGGAAAGCAAGCACGAGGATCGGGCACTGGATCTCTACGCCAAGGCCCTGCGGATCCACATCACCCAGGGCCACACGTTCCACGAGGGTATGATCCTGCGGGAGATCGGACAATACCACCGAACCCTGGGCCGCGCCGACCTCGCCCACGAGGCTCTGGAGCGGGCCGCGGACCTGTTCAAGATCAACGGTGACCGCCTGGACGAGGCCTGGAGCCGCCTGGACTTGGCCCGCATGCTATGGGATCTCGGAGACATGGAGAACGCCCGCCGAAGCCTGACCACCTGCGTCCGCCTGTTCGCCGCCGCCGGGCACCTCGGGGGAGAGGCGGAAACCCTATTGGACCTGGCTCGCATGGACGCCAAGAGCGCCCCAAAGGCCGCCGAGAAGATGCTGCGCCAAGCCTCTGATCTGGCCCGCCGGGCCGGGCTACCCGACCTGTCGGAGAGGGCGACGCGGGAGGCCACCGGTCTGAACGCGGCCTAAGGATCACCCCCCTCTCGGTCGTCTTCCGCCCCCTTGGGGAACAGTCACGCCATGACCCAATAGCAAATCCAAAACACCGGTTAGGGCGTCCAAACCGTCCTCGCCGAACTGGCAAACACCTCCGAGGATTGGCTGCTCGTCCGGATCCTTGCCCATGCCACGGAACTGGGGTACATCCAATACGCCTCTGGCCATCTCGAAGCGTGACGGGCGTCGATATGTGGACTCTCGGCGCCCCTGGTGGTGGCGATCCATCGGAAGGATCCCACTGATGACCCCTCCGTTGGCGAGGATCGAGACGCGAGCCCCGTGGCGACATTCGGCATTTCCGTGGCCCGGTTGCACGATGACATCGCCGCCCTCATGGCACCGGATCATCCCCGCGAAACAAGCCTTGTTCCGCCCATGCTCCGGGACGCCCGCACCGATCAAACCCCCACTCGGATCCCCCGCAAGGCCGCCTGAAACATGCCCCATTGGTCCGTGTCGCAGAAGGCGGGCAAGGCAACCTTGGCCTTCACGGCTCGGATCAAGGCGATGTTTTCCGATAGGGTCGGATGGACGTTCCAACGCATCCACGCGGCCCGTCCGGACTCCACAAAGGCCAGAGCCGTGGTCTGACTTGGAATATGACCGGTGAAAATCACGGGCTCCCCCCGACCCGTCCAACGGGCCGCCAGTTTCAGGGACAGGGGCGTTTCCAGGACCGCGCCAGACACCAGGGTCACCCGGTCCGGTTGGTCCGCCTCCGGCGCCTCGCGGACCAATCGAGCCAAGGGCGCCTTGGCCTCGGGCCGGATAAAGCCCGCGTCAAAGGCCGTTTCTCCCGCGGCGAGACAGGTGGCCATGGCCCGCAGGTCCGGGCAAAGGGCGGGCAATGGCAAGCCCCGGGTCATCATCTCCAGGGCGATCTCCAATCCCCTCCCGGCCACCGGTACCGGCAACAGAACCGGCTCCCGGGCCAGGACATCCATCAGCGCCTGAACCCGCGCGGCTTGGGGCACGCTCTCGACGCCATAGGAGGCATCAACGATCACAAGATCAACCAAGGGCGGCGGATCCCAGGGGTAAAGGACCGAATGGCTCACATGGTCGCCCATATACAGCACCGTCCTCTCTCCATCGCTCAAATGGATCCAGACCCCCCCCGGCGCATGCCCCGCGCGACCGGTCGTCACCGAAACCCCAAGCAGGTCCATCCGACCGGCCAGGGATAGGGAGCGGCAGGAGACACCAAAGCGCTCGGTCGCCACCGCGGCGACCGGCTCCGTGGCGAAAACCGGCGGGCCACCCAGATCCCCCAGCAGGTCAAGGCCACCCAGGTGGTCCGGGTGCTGGTGAGTGAGCAACAGGGCGTCCACGGGGTCCCCCAGCCCCGACAGATCGGGCCGGGCGGGCGCCGTTCCCGCCCCCGCGCCCAAATCCAACAGAATCCGCCGTCCCGCCAGTTGAACCAGAAAGCAGGCCGGGTATTTGCGACCAACGCCACAAAGGACCGTCAGGACCGGCGGATCGGATGATTGTGTCACAGGCATCGCCATGGCCTCATCGCCCCTCGTCCAGGGCTTCGCGGAGGGAACCGTACCGGGCCAACCCCTGCAGGGATTCCCCCCGGTCCACCGTGGGCAGAGTCAGCAGCAGGGCATTGCAGAGCGCCAGAGGCACGGTCATGGACTGGGATTCCCCCGGGGCGCCCCTTGGCGCGGCCAGCAGCACGTCCGGCTGGGGGCGGATGAGCGGCCCCACCATGTCCGTCACCGCCACGGCGCGCACCCCCGCCCTCCCCGCTTCCGTCAGGATCCGGGGCAGCATCCGGGGCAAGGCACGGGAGGCGAAGACCAACAGGAGATCTCCCACCCCCAAGGTGGTCAGCACCGCCGCGGCCTGCCGGGGTTGGGCCTCCAACGGCAAGACCACCCGCCCGGCGCGACGCAAGCGTTCCACCATGAAGTCCCGCAACAGGACGGCGGACCCCTCGGCGAAGACCGCGATCCGCCGGGCCGAGGCCAGGAGCTCCGCTCCCCGGGCCACATCCTCCTGGCTCACGTGCTCCATCAGGCCGTGTAAGACCGCCCGCTCCCGCTCCACGATCGAGGCCAGGATCCCATCCGAGTTCACCGAACCGATCCGCCGCTCCACCAGGGCGCTGGGAGGGTCTCCCAACATCAAGTCCTCGCGCAGGGACGCCCGCAGGTCCGGATAGCCCTCGAACCCCAGCTTCTTGGCCAAGCGAACGAGAGAGGCCGCATGCACCCCCGCCCGTGTCGCCACTTCCGTCGCCGAGGACAAAGCCGCTTCCGTTGGATTGGCCAAAAGAGTATCCAGAAGACGCCGGTCCGTGGGCGTCAGGCGGCCCTTATGCTGCTGGACGATGCGTTTCAAGGACATGCGATCTTCCCGTTCCATGGGCGGCGCCACGGCTTGGACCCGTCCTATGGGACGGCTCCGCATGGGCGCGCTTTTGATGTCCAATACTAGTGAAAAGGTTGATTGCAGTTCCATGAATTTTTGCAACATCCGTTGCAAGAACCCCGGGACGATTTTAGGTTTGGGCCACCTTCCGGCGTGGTTCGGAAGCCAAGGATATTGATCTCACCATTCGTTTTTGAATCACGGGAGAAGCCAACCCATGCGATGGAATGCCCTACGCGCCGCGGTCGCCGCCCTGGCCCTGTCCGCCCTGACCCCCGCCGCTTCCCAGGCCGCGGACAAGCTGGTCCTTTACACCTCCCAACCCTCCGGACAGATGGACGAGGTCCTGGCCCTGTTCAAGGAAAAGCACCCGGAGATCGAGGTCGAGATGTTCCGCAGCGGCACCACCGAGGTGCTGAATAAGCTCCAAGCCGAGGTCGCCGCGGGTGCCCCCCAGGCGGACGTCCTGCTGATCGCCGACAGCGTGGCCATGACCGACCTGAAGAACCAGGACCTGCTCCAGCCCTACGAGGGTGCCGACGTCTCCCTGCTGCCCGAGGGCCAATATGACGCGGAGAAGTATTTCTTCGGCACCAAGATGATCACCACCGGCATCATCTACAACACCGCCGCGGGCGTGCCCAAGCCGAAGTCCTGGGAGGATTTGCTGGCGCCGGAGGCCAAGGATCAGGTGATCATGCCGAGCCCCCTTTACTCGGGCGCCGCGGTGATCCACGTTGCCACCATGGCCAACGATCCGCGATTCGGTTGGGGATACTTCGAGAAGCTGGCGGCCAATGGCGCCGTGGCTGGCAAGGGGAATGGCTCCGTCCGCGACGCCGTCGCCCGAGGCGAGAAGGCCTATGGGGTGATCATCGAATACATGGCCTTTGACCAAAAGGCCAAGGGCTCGCCGGTCGATTTCGTTTTCCCCACGGAAGGCGTGACCGCCATCAACCAGCCCATCGCTATCCTGAAGACCGCCAAGAACGTGAAGGCCGCCCAGGCCTTCGTCGACTTCCAACTGTCCAAGGACGCCGCCGAGCAATCCGTGACGCAGGCCTATTTCCCCATCATGAAGGGCGTCACCCCGCCCGCGGGCTATCCCGCCATGGAGGACCTGAAGATCATCGAGGCGGACTCCAAGACCCTGCTGGAGAGCACTGAAGACACCAAGAAGCGGTTCGCCGACATCTATGGCGGCTAATCGGTTCATAACACGGGGTCCGGCTGGGGGTGGAAGCACTCCTGGCCGGTTTCCTTTGAGCTGGCTTCCATTTGGTGGCGCTCCGGACGGACAGCGGATCCTCCTCGCCTTCGTGGCGGTCTATGTGGTGGGTCTCTGCGCGCTGCCCTTGCTGCGCCTCTTCACCGAGGGCGCCGACGGCGACCTTTGGGCGGCTCTCTCGGACCCGGCGGCCCTGGCGGCCACCCGGCGCACCCTCGTCGCGGGCCTGGGCGCCACGGCCCTGTCCGTCATCCTGGGTGGCGCCATGGCCCTGCTTGTCGCCCTGAGCAACCCCCGGTTCAAGACCCTGCTGGTCTTCCTTCTTCTTCTGCCCATGCTGATCCCCGCCCAGATTTCCGCCCTTGCCTGGCTGGAGCTGACCGGCCCGTCGAGCACCGTCCTCGGCCCCCTGGGCCTCGCGCCCCCGCCCGGTACCCGCAATTGGCTCTATTCGCGGGAGGGGATCATCCTGCTCATGGGCATCGAGCATTCGACCATGGTCTTCCTCGCGGTTCGCGCCGGGCTACGCGCGCTGCCCGCCGATCTGGTGGAGGCTGCCCGGGCCACGGGTGCCGGTCCGTTCACCATCCTTTGGCGTATCATCCTGCCCTTGCTCCGCCCCTCCCTGGTGGCCGGGGCGGCGCTCGCCTTCGTCGCGGCCATTGGCAATTTCGGCATCCCCGCCCTGCTCGGTATTCCCGGCCGCTATACCCTGCTCACGGCGCTGATCTATCAGCGCCTCTCGGGCTTCGGCCCCTCTGTCCTGGGCGACGTCGCCGTGCTCTCCCTGATCCTGGCGGCGCTCGCGGGTGCCGGGCTTCTGCTCCAGGCCATCGCCAAGGGCAAGGGGCGGGTGGCGATCGCCTCGGACGGCACGACCATCACCCCCTATGACCTGGGCCGCTGGCGGCTGGTCGTCGAGGCCCTGGTCTGGGCCGTCCTGATGGTGATCTCCGTCATCCCCCTGCTCGCCCTGATCGGCGCCTCCCTCATCCCGGCGCTGGGGGTGCCCTTGACCTTCGCCAACGCCAGCTTGAACAACTACGCCACCGCCCTGGGAACGGGAGCCGTGCGGCGCTCCTTCCTGAACAGCGCCTGGTTGGCGGGAGCCGCGGCCCTGATCACGCCCCTGGTCGCAGTGCCCCTCGCCTACGCCGTGGTCATCCGTCGATCCCGCTTGGCACGGATCCTCGATACGGTCGCCGACATCCCCTTCGCCCTGCCCGGCATCGTCGTCTCCATCGCCTGTATCCTCACCTTCCTGCCGCCCCTGCCCGGCCTGGGGGTGAGTTTATACGGTACGGCCTGGATCATCCTGGTCGCCTATTTGGCGCGCTTCCTGGCGCTTGGTCTGCGTCCCGCCGTGGCCGGCATGGCGAGCATCGATCCGGCGCTGGAGGAGGCGGGACGCATCGCCGGCGCCGGTCCCCTGCGCCGGCTGACGCGCATCATCCTGCCCATGGCCGCGCCGACGGCGGCGGCGGGCTCGCTCCTGATCTTCATGAGTGCCTATAATGAGCTGACCGTCTCGGCCCTGCTGTGGAGCACGGGGCATGAGACCATCGGCGTGATGATCTTCAACCTCTACGACGAGGGGGACGCGACCGCGGCCTCGGCGGCTTCGGTGCTGTCGGTCCTGGCGACCCTCGCCGCCGCGGGCGCGGCCTCTCTGTTGGCCCGGCGCCTCCCTAAAGGAGTTCTCCCATGGCAAGCGTGACCATCGACCGGGCGACCAAGCGCTTTGGCGAGACCCTGGCCCTGGACGGCGTGACCCTCTCGGCTCGAACCGGAGAATTCCTGGCCCTGCTCGGTCCCTCGGGCTGCGGCAAGACCACCCTGCTCCGCCTGATCGCCGGGTTCGAGACCCTGACCGACGGCGAGATCCGCGTCGATGGGGATCTGCTCTCCTCGGCGAGGCACCATGTCCCCACGGAAAAGCGGCGCATCGGCATGGTGTTCCAGTCCTATGCCCTCTGGCCCCACATGAGCGTCTGGGACAACGTGGCCTTCGCCCTGAAGGTCCGCCGCCTGACGCCCGCCGCCCTCAAGGCCCGGGTCGCCGAAGCCCTGGAGATGGTCGGCCTGGGCAGTCTGGGGACGCGCCGTCCCGCGGCTCTCTCCGGCGGTCAAAGGCAGCGGGTCGCCCTGGCCCGGTGCCTCGCCATGGATCCCCGTTTGGTGCTGCTGGACGAACCCTTGGCCAATCTGGACGCCCACCTGCGGGAGTCCATGCGCGCCGAGTTCCAGGATTTCCACAAGCGGTCCGGCGCCACCATGATCCACGTTACCCACGACCAATCCGAGGCCCTGACCATGGCCGACCGGGTCGCGGTCATGATGGGCGGCAGGCTGCGACAGGTCGCGTCTCCCACGGAGCTGTACCGTTGCCCAGCGGACGAGGACGTCTCCCGCTTCATTGGCCGGGGATCCGTCCTGCCCGTCGATGTGCGGGAGGTGGCCTCTTGCGGGACCTGCCACGCGATCCTCGCGGGCCAGCCCATCCGAGTGCGACGGGATCCCGCGCGGGTCCTGCCCGGTCCGGGCCAACTCTGCCTGCGGGCGGAGGATGTGCGTTTGGACGGCGGAGCGGAAAGCCTGCCCGCCCGGGTGACCGGTGTCCGCTTCCAGGGCGACCGGCGGGAGGTCGACCTGATCCTCGAGGCCTTCCCCGAGGAGCCCCTGCGCGCCTGGACCGCCTGGGACCACGCCCTGGAACCGGGTGGCGCCGTGGGCGCGACGGTGGTGGATGGCTGGGTGTTCGGGTAACGGACAGCCTCGCACAGCCCAATCCGAGACACCATAAGTCAATGTTATTATTTGACAATAGAACATCGGTATCGGCAAGATATCGTCATCGGCGCGCCTACTACGACGGCTTCAAGACGCTTGCGTTCAATTGGGAAGTCCACCGATCCATCATTTTGATGGGACCGCGACGGGTCGGAAAGACCGTCATGCTCCATCAACTGATCGACGAGGCTTTGACGGATGGATTTCCGCCAAAGGGAATCCTGTTCGCATCCATCGACACCCCTCTGTATAGCGGCCTCCCCCTGCAACGGCTTGTGGACCTATTCGAGGACCAATCCGACCTGGAATCAGACGGACGACGCTTGGTGATCTTCGATGAGGTTCAATATCTGAAGGATTGGGAAGTCCATCTGAAAGTCCTGACGGACCAATATCCGAACACCCGCTTCATCGCCTCCGGATCGGCCGCCGCGGCCTTGCGCCTGAAAAGCAATGAGTCCGGAGCCGGACGGTTCACCGACTATTTTCTCCCTCCGCTGACCTTCGCCGAGTTTCTCGACTTTTCGGACCTTGAAGAGGATCTCATCGAGGAGCCGGACGAAGGAAGGAAATACGGCATCAAGGATATCAATGCGCTGAATTCCGCCTTCATCGACTATCTGAACTATGGGGGATATCCGGAAGCCGTCGTCTCTCCCGCTATTCGCGCCGATGCGCAGCGGTTCCTGGGTCGGGATATCATCGACAAGGTCCTGTTGCGCGACCTGCCCAGCCTCTACGGTATCCAGAATATTCAGGAACTCAACCGTCTGTTCACGACCATCGCTTACCACACGGGACAGGAAATCAGCCTGGAAAAGCTGGCCTCCAGTTCAGGCGTGGCCAAGCCGACGATCACCCGATACATGGAATATCTGGAAGCGGCCTTCCTCATCATCCGAGTGAAGCGGGTCGACAGTGCGGGACAACAGTTCAAACGCATGGTGAATTTCAAAGTCTATCTCGCCAATCCATCAATGCGCGCCGCGCTCTTCGCTCCCATCGATGCCGATGATCCCGCCATGGGAACCTTGGTCGAAACAGCTTACTTCGGCCAATGGCTTCATTCTCCCGACTTACCGCATTTGTACTACGCCCGCTGGAAAGAGGGGCGGACCGATATGGAAGTCGATCTCGTCTATGTGAGGGAGCAACACCCTCCGGACTGGGCCATGGAACTCAAGTGGTCCGACCATTACGTTAACAATCCCAATAATCTCAAGGGCTTGATTTCCTTCGCGCAGAGAAACCCCAGTCCTGTATTTGAGGCAGGAGCGTCCTCACGAACACAGTTTCAAGAAACCGAGGTGTCCGGAGTCTACATCAGCCATCAGCCAGTCGCCTTGTTGTGTTATGCGATGGGCAAGAATTCAACAAAACAAAACGCGGGATCCGGAGCTCAAGCTCACTTAGCTTTTCGGCGAGGATGATGGGACAACGCCCTGGAACCAGGCGCGGGACGTGACGGTGGTGGAGGTCTGGGCATTCAGGTAAAAATGCCTCCCGGTGAACATAGTCCACAGTGGCACCATCCACGGACGTCAATTCCGGAGAGGATTGCATGCGGTATTTCAGAAGCCCGGAGGCCAACTCCCTTTTGGCGTTTTGCTTCGGTGTGGCTTTGCTAGCGACGGCCGCACCGGCAATCGCGGAGACCACCGGAGACCCGCTCACGCAGCTTTTGACCGACCCGACGCAATGGGCGATCCAAACCGGGGACTATGCCAACCAACGCTATTCGAAGCTGGACCAAATCAACCGCGAGACCGTCGGGGACCTGCGGGTGGCCTGGACCTTCTCGACCGGCGTTTTGCGGGGGCATGAGGGTGGACCCTTGGTGGTCGGCGATACGATGTATGTGCATACCCCTTTCCCGACCACCGTTTATGCCCTGGATTTATCCCAGGACGGTCGGATCAAATGGAAATACGCACCCCCTCAAGATCCGGACGTGGCGGCGGTCATGTGCTGTGACACGGTGAACCGGGGCGTGGCCTATGACCAGGGTCGGCTCTTCCTGCAACTGCCCGAAGCCCGCGTCGTGGCGCTCGACGCCGAAACCGGAACCGAGATCTGGAGCACCCAAAACGGCGACCCGGCCTTGGGAGCGACCAACACCGCCACCGTTCTGCCCGTGAAGGACAAGCTGATCGTCGGCATTTCCGGCGGCGAGTACGGCGTCAGGGGCTATCTGAGCGCCTATGACATCGAAACCGGCGAGCGGCTCTGGCGGGCCTATTCCATGGGTCCGGACACGGACATGCTCATGGATCCGAAAAGGACCACGCAGTTGGGCCGTCCCGTTGGCGAAAACTCCAGCCTGACGAGTTGGGAGGGAGATCAATGGACCATCGGCGGGGGGCCGACCTGGGGCTGGTATTCCGCCGACCTGGAGGAGAACCTCGTCTACTACGGCACCGGCAACCCCTCGACCTGGAATCCGGAGCAACGGCCCGGGGACAACCGCTGGGCGATGTCCATCATCGCGCGGGACATCGACACGGGCGTGGCGCGCTGGGTCTATCAGATGACCCCCCACGACCAGTGGGACTATGATGGGGTCAATGAAATGATCCTGACCGAGCAGACGATCGACGGGGTCCCACGCAAGCTGTTGACCCACTTCGACCGCAATGGCTTGGCCTATGTCCTGGATAGGACGACCGGCGCGCTTTTACGGGCGGACAAATATGACCCCACCGTAAACTGGACCACGGGCGTCGACATGGATCCGGCGAGCCCAACCTATGGGCGCCCGGAAGTGGTCGAGGACTTCTCGCCAGAGGCCAACGGCGAAGACTGGTCCACGGAAGGCATCTGTCCCGCCTCCCTGGGAAGCAAGAACCAACAACCGGCGAGCTACAGCCCCCAGACGACCCTCTTCTATGTGCCGACGAACCATTTGTGCATGGATTACGAGCCGTTCCATGTGAAATACGCCGTCGGCGTTCCCTATGTGGGTGCGACCTTGTCGCTCTATCCCGCGCCGGGCCATGGGGGGACCGGGAATTTCATCGCCTGGGACAATACCACCGGGCGCATCCGCTGGAGCCTTCCGGAACCCTTCTCCGTCTGGTCCGGCTCTCTCGCCACGGCGGGCGGTGTAGTCTTTTATGGAACGCTCGAGGGTTATCTCAAGGCCGTGGACGCCGAAACGGGACAGGAGCTGTACCGCTTCAAAACCCCTTCCGGCATTGTCGGCAATATCATGACCTATCAATGGAACGACCATCAATATGTGGCGGTCCTGTCCGGCGTCGGGGGCTGGGCCGGAATTGGCCTCGCGGCGGGACTGACCCAGCCCCATGACGGTGCCGGAGCTGTTGGCGGGTACGCCGCGCTCAGTCAATATACCGCGCTTGGAGGACAAGTGACCGTCTTCGCCTTGCCGAACTGACTCCCCAATAGAAGACCCTGCGTGGAAACGGCCGGTTCGCGACAAACGAACCGGCCCTATTTCCGATCGCCATACAATTGGGCCGCCCGCTTTTCGAAGGAGGAGACCATCAGCCGCACGGCCTCGCCGAACAGGGCGCCCATGACCTTCCGCAGAACGATCGACTTGAACTCAAAATCCACATAAAAGTCGACAATCACGCCACCCTTGCCATCGGACTCAAAGACCCAATGGTTATTCAGGTACTTGAACGGCCCCTCGGCATAGGTAACGTTGATCCGTTCCTTGGGCTGGAACTCCACGCGGGAGGTAAACCTCTCCCGCACCATCTTGAAACCGATCACCAGATCCGACCAGACGACATTCCCTTCCAGCTTCTTATTGCGGGCGGCAAGGCACCAGGGCAAGAACTCCGGGTAACTTTCGATATCGGCCACCAGGTCGTACATCTGCTCGGGTGTGTAGGGAAGCGCGCGCTTCTCGGCGTGTGTGGGCATGGCGCCGCTTACTCGGCCGCGGCATGGGCGGCGCGACGGGCCTCCCGCAGGGCTTCAAAATCCCGGTCCGCGTGGTGGGAAGACCGGGTCAGCGGTGTCGAGGCCACCATCAGGAAGCCCTTGGACTTGGCGATCCGGGCGTAGTCCTCGAATTCCTCCGGCGTCACGAAACGATCCACCGCGACATGCTTCAGGGTCGGTTGCAAATACTGGCCGATGGTCATGAAGTCGACGCCCGCGCCGCGCATGTCGTCCATGACCTGCGACACCTCGTCCTTGGTCTCACCCAGGCCGACCATGATGCCGGACTTGGTGAACAGAGTCGGATCGAGCTGCTTCACCCGCGCCAAAAGCTGCAAGGAGTGAAAATAGCGCGCGCCGGGACGGATCGAGGTATAGAGCCGGGGCACGGTTTCCATGTTGTGATTGAACACGTCGGGCCGGGCCTCGACCACCCGCGCCAGCGCGCTTTCGGGTCGGTCGCGGAAGTCCGGTGTCAACACCTCGACGGAGCAGTCGGGACGGCGGGCGCGCACCTTGGTGATGCACTGGTAGAACTGCTCGGCCCCGCCGTCGGCCAAGTCGTCCCGGTCCACCGAAGTGATCACCACATGCTTTAGTTCCATCTGTTCGACGGATAGGGCCAGATTATCGGGTTCGGCGGCGTCCACGGCTCCGGGTTTGCCCGTGCGCACATTGCAGAAGGCGCAAGCCCGCGTGCAGATATCGCCCAGGATCATGAAGGTCGCGTGGCGACGCTTCCAGCATTCCCCAATGTTCGGGCAGGCGGCCTCTTCGCAGACGGTGAACAGGTTCTTGGACCGCATGAGCTTGCGGATCTCCGCGGCCTCGCTTGAGACCGGGGCCTTCACACGAATCCAATCGGGCTTGCGCGGAGACGGATTATCCGGCTTCCGCGCCTTCTCTGGATGGCGGATGATCGGCCTATCACTCATCGATGTATCGCTCATGGTACCCTTAATACTTCGGCGGGACCCGGAAGGAAACCCCGGATCCCGCCTGTCTCTAGGATGCTCCATTAGAAATGGATCGCGCGACCGTAGGCGTCAAGGACGGATTCGTGCATCATCTCCGACAGGGTCGGATGGGGGAAGACCACATGCATCAGGTCTTCCTCGGTGGTTTCCAGGGTTTTGGCGATCGTATAGCCCTGGATCAGCTCGGTCACTTCCGCGCCAATCATATGGGCGCCCAGAAGCTCCCCGGTCTTCTCGTCGAACACGGTCTTGATCATCCCCTCGGGCTCGCCCAGAGCGATCGCCTTGCCGTTGCCGATGAAGGGGAAGCGGCCCACCTTAACCTTGTAGCCCAGCTCCTTGGCCTTGGCTTCGGTCATGCCGACGCTGGCCACCTGCGGGTTGCAATAAGTGCAGCCTGGGATGCGGCTGGTGTCGATCGCATGGACCGTCTTGCCCGCGATGAACTCGGCCACCATGACACCCTCGTGGCTGGCCTTATGGGCGAGCCAGGGAGCGCCGGTCAGATCGCCGATGGCGAAGACGCCGGGCTCGCCGGTGCGGCACATCCCGTCGGTGACGACATGGGTGCGGTCGACTTTTACCTTAGTCCCTTCGAGACCCAGGTTCTCGACATTGCCGACGATGCCGACGGCCATGATCACCCGCTCGACGGTAACCTCCTCGGTCTTGCCGCCCTTCTCCAGGGTCACGGTGACGCTGTCGGCGTTCTTCTTGAGCCCCTTGACGTTGGTCCCGGCCTTGATCTTCAAGCCTTGCTTCTCGAAGGACTTGTGGGCCATGGCGCTGATCTCGGCATCTTCCACCGGCAGCACGCGGTCCATGACCTCGACCACGGTGACGTCCGTCCCGCATTCGTTGAAGAAGCTGGCGAACTCGATGCCAATGGCACCGGAGCCCACGACCAGCATGCTCTTGGGCACCGCTTGGGGGACCAGGGCGTGCTTGTAGTGCCAGATCAGCTTGCCATCCGGCTCCATACCCGGCAGCACCCGAGGGCGGGCGCCGGTGGCCAGGATGATGTTCTTGGCCATGATATCGGTGGTTTTGCCATCCTTGGTCACGGCCAGCTTGCCGGAACCATTGAGCTTGGCCTCCCCATCGATGACGGTGACCTTGTTCTTCTTCAACAGGTGCCCCACACCGCCGGACAGCTGCTTGGCCACGCCCCGGGAGCGCTGGACAACGGCCTCCAGGTCCACCTCGGCCCCGGAGACTTTCAGGCCGTAGGACTTGGCGTGCTTGATCGTCCGAAAGACCTCGGCGCTGCGCAGCAGGGCCTTGGTGGGAATGCAACCCCAGTTGAGGCAGATGCCTCCCACATGTTCACGCTCAACGACGGCGACCTTCAGACCCAACTGAGCGGCACGGATGGCGGCGACATAGCCGCCCGGACCGGCGCCGACGACGACGACTTCAAAGGAATTCTTGGCCATGGGTTCGTTTCCCCAATCTATGAATGGCGCATCTGGATGACGAAAGCGGCAGGACCGGACCCGGCGCGCAAAGGCCGGATCCGGTGTGGCGCCTTACAGCATCATCGCCATGGGATCCTGGATCAGCTTCTTGAAGGCCGCCATGAACTGGGCACCAACCGCGCCGTCCACCACCCGGTGGTCGACCGACAGGGTACAACTCATGACCGTGGCCACGGCCAACGCCCCATCCTTCACCACCGGACGCTGTTCTCCGGCGCCCACGGCCAGGATGCAGCCCTGGGGCGGATTGATGATGGCGGCGAAGTCACGGATGCCAAACATGCCCAGGTTGGAGATGGTGAAACCGCCGCCCTGGAATTCCTCTGGCTTCAGCTTACCGTCGCGGGCCTTCTTGGCCAGTTCCTTCATTTCGCCAGAGATGGTGGCCAAGCCCTTCTGATCAGCCTTGCGGATAATCGGCGTAATCAGACCGCCCTCGGTAGCCACGGCGACGGAGACGTCCACCTCGTCCCACAGGATGATCGCCTCGTCGGTCCAGGCGGCATTGGCCGCGGGAACCTGCTTGAGGGCGAGCGCCACGGCCTTGATGATCAGATCGTTGACGGACAGCTTGTAGGACTGACCCAGACCCTCGGCCCGGGCGTTCAGGTCCTTGCGCAGGGCCAGCAGGGCGTCCAGCTCCACGTCCACCGTCAGGTAGAAATGGGGGACGGTCTGTTTGGACTCCGTCAGGCGCTTGGCGATGATCTTACGCATGGAGGAGTTGGGCACGGCGGTATGGGGGGCGTCCGGCAGGGCGGGCGGCTTGGCCGGAGTGGGCGCCGCCGGAGTCGAGGCGACGGCGGGACCGGGAGCGGCGGGGGCGGGGGCGGCCTTGCCGGTCCCGGCCTTCAGGGCGCTCTCGATATCATGCTTGACGATCCGCCCCTTGGGTCCGGTGCCCGTGACGGCGTTCAGGTCCAGGCCTTCCTGCTCCGCCATGCGGCGGGCCAGCGGGCTGGCGAAAACCCGCTCTCCCGCCGCCTTGGCGGGAGCGGAAGCCGGAGCGGCGGGAGCCTCGGGAGCGGGCGCCGGAGCAGCCGCCGCCTTGGGGGTTGGAGCAGCCTCTCCCTTGGGGGCTGGAGCCCCACCACCCGCCTGGAAGCCATCAAGGGCGGAGGCGTCTTCCCCTTCCTCCAAGACGATGCCGATCAACTGGTTGACCTTCACCCCGGCGGTGCCATCGGCGACGACAATCTTGCCAAGGATCCCCTCGTCGACCGCCTCGAACTCCATGGTCGCTTTATCGGTTTCGATTTCGCAGATGACGTCACCCGCGGCGATGGTATCGCCCTCGGCCTTGAGCCATTTGGCGAGGGTACCCTCTTCCATGGTCGGGGAGAGGGCGGGCATGAGAATTTCAACGGGCATTGGATGCGTTCCCTTTTCCCCGGATTATTTGTAGCAGACACCCTTGGCGGCCTCGACGACGCCTTCCGGCGTGGGCAGGGCCAGTTTTTCCAGGTTGGCGGCATAGGGCATGGGAACGTCCACGCCACAAACCCGCGCCACCGGAGCATCCAGCCAGTCAAAGGCCTGCTCCATGATGGTCATACCGATTTCCGATCCGATCCCGGCGAAGGGCCAGCCTTCCTCGACCGACACGCAGCGGTTGGTTTTCTGGACGGAGCGGATGATGGTCGCCGTATCCAGGGGGCGGATGGTGCGCAGGTTGATGACCTCCGCTTCGATCCCCTGCTCGGCCAGGGTGGCCGCGGCCTCCAGGGCGACGGCGACCATGCGCGAAAAGGCGACGATGGTCACATCGGACCCGGCCCGCTCGATCTTGGCCTTGCCGATGGGCAGGACGAAATCCGGATCGTCGGGCACGTCGAAGGTCTGCCCGTAGAGCATCTCGTTTTCCAGGAAGACCACCGGGTTGGGATCCCGGATGGCGGCCTTCAACAGGCCCTTGGCGTCCGCGGCCGACCAGGGGGAAACCACCTTCAGACCCGGGCAATGGGCGTACCAGGAGGCATAGCACTGGCTGTGTTGGGCGGCGACGCGCGACGCCGCGCCGTTGGAGCCCCGGAAGACGATGGGGCAGCCCATCTGACCACCGGACATGTACAGCGTCTTGGCGGCGGAGTTGAGGATATGGTCGATAGCCTGCATGGCGAAGTTGAAGGTCATGAACTCCACGATGGGCCGCAGGCCGGAGAAGGCGGCGCCGGTGGCCAGACCGGTAAAGCCCATTTCGGTGATCGGGGTGTCGATCACCCGCTTCTCACCGAACTCGTCCAGCAACCCCTGGGAGACCTTATAGGCCCCCTGATACTGGCCCACTTCCTCGCCCAGTAGAAAGACATCGCCATTGGCGCGCATTTCCTCGGCCATGGCATCGCGCAGGGCTTCGCGGACGGACAGCTTGGTGAAGGAGTCGTACTGCTTCTCCTCCTGCAAGCCCGCCTCGGCATCACCCCCGGCTTGCAGGGGGCTGTCTGGGGCGACGGCGGCCCGTGCCGGTTCGGCTGGCTTGGCCGGTGCCGTGGCGGTCACGTCCTGGGAGGGACCACCCGCGGTATCCATGCCGTCCATGGCGGAGGCCTCCTCCCCCTCTTCCAACAGGACGCCGATGAGGCTGTTCACGGCCACGTTCTCGGTGCCTTCGGGGACCACGATCTTGCCAAGGGTCCCTTCATCGACAGCCTCGAATTCCATGGTGGCCTTGTCGGTTTCAATCTCGCAAATCACGTCGCCAGCGGCGATGGCGTCACCCTCGGCCTTCAGCCATCGGGCCAGTTTTCCCTCGGTCATGGTGGGGGAGAGGGCGGGCATCAAAATCTGTACGGGCATGGGTCTCTTGCTCCGGAAAGGCGAAGGGCGCTCAGGCGTCGAGAAGAACATCGGTGTACAGCTCGGCCGGATCCGGCTCGGGGCTGTTCTGGGCGTACTCCGCGGCTTCGGTAACGGTCGCCTTGATCTCCTTGTCGATTTCCTTCAAGGCGGCCTCGTCCAGGATCCCGTCGGCGATCAGCTTTTGGCGCAGATGGTCGATGGGGTCGTTTTCCGAACGCATCTTGCTCACTTCTTCCTTCGACCGATATTTGGCCGGGTCGGACATGGAGTGACCCCGGTAGCGATAGGTCTTCAACTCCAAGACAGCCGGACCCTCGCCCGAGCGGGCCCTGTCGACGGCGTCCTCGGCATCGGTTTTGACGGCGATAACGTCCATGCCGTTGATCGCCAGTCCCGCGATAGCAAAGGATTCACCGCGCTTGGACAGGTCCTTGGTGGCGCTGGCGCGCTCAACCGACGTACCCATACCGTACTTGTTGTTCTCGATCACATAGACCACGGGCAGCTTCCACAGCGCGGCCATGTTGAAGCTTTCATAAACCTGCCCCTGGTTGATGGCCCCATCGCCCAGGTAGACGAAGCAGACGCCGTCATCCCCGCGGTACTTATGGGCGAACCCCAGTCCTGTCCCCAGCGGCACCTGGGCACCAACGATGCCGTGGCCGCCGTAAAAACCCTTCTCCTTGCTGAACATATGCATGGAGCCTCCCTTGCCCCGGGAGTATCCATCCCGGCGACCGGTCAGCTCGGCCATCACGCCCTTGGGATCCATGCCCGTGGCGAGCATATGCCCATGGTCACGATAGCTGGTGATGACGCTGTCGCCCGGTTTGGCCAAGGCCTGAAGCCCCACGACCACCGCTTCCTGACCGATGTAGAGGTGACAGAACCCCCCGATCAGGCCCATGCCGTACAACTGGCCCGCTTTCTCCTCGAAACGGCGGATCAGAAGCATGTCGTGGTAAAAGGCTTTCAGGTCATCGGCGGTCGGCGCCGCGGCGCTTTTCGCCTTACGTCGAGTGGCTGCCATGTTTCCTCCCAATGGTCTCTCGCGGAACCCCGTTGATCGGGGATGAAGATGATGCGCGATAAGGGGCGGTCATCGGCCCAAGCCCGCCCCTCCATGCATGTGGACCCTATCGCGCGTCCCACCAGGGGAGAAAGCAATTCTTTCGGTAAGTATTTGTATTGCAATGCACAATCGGCAATTAACTCGATCACGGTTAATCGCATGATTTCATGCGGCTTTCACCCCAGCCGGTCCCATCGAGAGACAGGTCCACCTTGGGGCGTGCAAAAGACTTTTGCGCCCAGACCGGGTAATCACGGCGGTGCATTTCCGTTGACGGCTGGAATAACGCCGCGGATATATCCCTTGTTAAATTATTTGAACGTCGTATATTTTTATTCATCGTTCATTTTATGGGATTCCCCATGTTCCGCCCCAAAACCTCTCCCGCCGCCGACCGGCGGGAACGCAAGCGCCGGATAGCCCAGGACCATCTGGCCGAGACCGCCTTTCATCTGTTCGAGACCCACGGCTATCAGGCGGTCACCATGGAACGCATCGCCACGGTCGCGGATGTGGCCAAGGCCACCCTGTACAAGTACTTCCCGGTCAAGGAGGCCCTGCTGGCCCATCGCTTCCATGGGGAGTTGGCCGCGGAAGCGCCGGAGCTTCTCGCCCGGATCCGATCCCTGCCCCGCTTCAGGGATCGGATCACCCACGTCCTTCGGGAGTCCGCGGACTGGTCCGAACGCAAGCGCCCCTATCTCGGGGCTTACCTGCGCTACCGCTTCGCCACCGTCTCTTTCCACGAGGAGGAGCCTCCCTCGGACCAGGATCGGAGCGGTATGGGGCGGCTTCTGGAAGTCCTTATCATCCAGGGCCAAAAGGACGGAGATCTACGGACCGACATCCCGGCCTGGTCCCTGGCCTGGTCCCTGGAGTTCCTCTATCTGGGCGCGTTGACGCGGTGGCTCGGTCAGCCCGCCAACGACCTGACAAACGCGTTCGACCAATTGCTCACCCTTTTCCTCGATGGCGCCGAGATGGAGAGACGACCATGACCTCCCTCTCCTGTCCGACCCTCCTCGATTGGGACGCCGCGGCCGCGGCTGGAGCGGCCCGGGCCGGGGGTAAGGGGTGGATCCTGAGCCTCCTTCACCAACGCGGCCTTCCCGTGCCCCCCGGCGTCATACTTTCCGTCGACGCGGTCCCCCATAAGGACTTGCCCCGGCTGTTGGAAATGGAATTAGAGCGCCGAGGCTGGACCGACACGCCCCTGGCCATCCGCTCCTCCGCGCCGGACGAGGATTCCCTGGGGGCGTCCTTCGCGGGCATCCACCTATCCTTCCTGAACGTCACGGGGCTGGAGGCGATCCTGACGGCCATCAAGGCGGTCTGGGACTCCCGGACCTCCGCCCACGCCCGGGCCTATCGGAGCCGTATGGGAATGGGCGAGGAGACTCGGGGCATGGCGGTGATTGTCATGCCTCTTCTGGAAGCGGAAAGCGCGGGGATCCTCTTCACCTGCGATCCCCTGACGGGCCGCCGGGACCGGGTGATCATCCACGCCAATTGGCACTTGGGTGAGTCCCTTGTCGGGGGCATGACGGAGGGGGACGCCTACGCCGTTGCCCCCGACCCCCTGGCGGACGGCCCCGTTCCCGTGGTCTTGACCCCCGGCCCCAAAACCGTATCGACCCGTCCTCGGACCGGGGAGATGGGAACGGAAACCCTGCCAACCCCGCCACACCTCCGCGGGCGGTCTGTCCTGAGCGATACCCAGGCCCGAGTGCTCGCCGCCCTGGCCCGGGACGCGGCGGATGCCCTGGACTACACGGGCGGCACCGAATACGACATGGAATGGGTCTGGGACGGGAACCAATTCTGGCTGGTCCAAGCCCGTCCCGTCACGACGGAGAACCACTGGACCTATCCGGCCCTCGCCAACCAACCGACCTACTGGACCCGGGGCAACAGCCGAGAAGTGGTCCCCGATCCCCTCTCCCCCATCGACTGGCATTTCAGCCAGAAGATGATCAATCGCATGCTGACCCACGGCTACCGGCTCGCCGGGTACGCCCCTTTGCCTGGCCTGCGCCGGGGTGCTCTCTTCCAGGGGCGCCTTTACCTGGACGCCACCCTGATCCAATGGGAAGGGTACGACGCCCTTGGGGTCGATCCCCAGGTGATGAACGACATGCTCGGCGGCCCCCAACCAGTCATCCCGCTCCCCAAGCAGGGGATCACCCTCCGCCTCGCCCGGCTGGGCCGCATGCTCGGATACATCCTGGCCACCCGGGGTCCCCGCGGTCGAGCGGAGACAACCCTGCGCGAGGCCCACCTCCGCGCCACGGAATGGCGCCAAGCGGACCGCACCCTTCCTCCAGGGATGATTGCCCGTGATCTCCGCCAAAGAGCGGTCATCCTCCTGGGGAGCGACGACCTACTCTTCCTCCAAGCGTCCGGAGGCGGAGCGTTGAACACCCTGGGGATCATCCTGGGCAAATACCTGCCTGGCGAAGGCCCCCCCCTGGCCGAGGCCGCCATGGGCGATGGCCCCCCCAGCGTCACGGCCCGGCAAGGCCATGCCCTGGTAAGCCTTGCCAGGGTCGCCCGGTCCGACGCGTCCGCTTGGGCCTGGATCACGGCGCCGGACCGGAATACCCGTGCCTGGGACCGCGCGCTCCCCCCCGAAAGCCCGTTCCGCCTAGCCTTCGCCCAGGTCTTGGAGGCCTATGGTCACCGGGCGGTTAAGGAAACCTATCTGCGCTCCCCTCGCTGGAGGGAAGATCCTGGCTACCTCCTGGACCTGCTGCCGGTGCTCGCCGACCAAACCCCCGAGACCGGAATCGAGCAACGGCGGGTTCGGGCGACCCAGGCGCGGGAGACACTGTTGGTGGCCCTGCCCTTCTGGGTCCGGGGTTTCGTCAAAGGCCTGCTGAAACAGGCCAAAAGAGAGATCAACGACCGGGAGGCGGCGCGAAGCGCCATGGTCGCCCATTTGGAAGTCCTCCGATTGGACCTGTTGGCCATCGGCGCCGCCTTCGCGGGTCCGGGTCCCGACGCCCTGGACCGGGCCGAGGCCATTTTCACCCTCACCCTGACCGAGGCCCTAGCCCTGGCGGAAGGGCGCCTGTCCCCCGCCGCCGCGGCCCGCCGTATCACCGACCGGCGGCCCCGGTTGGAGGCCTGGGCCGCCACGCCCGAACCCCTGGTCCTGAAACAGCGGGAGGGCATGCGCGCAACAGCCCCTGAGGAGGGAGCCCCGCGACAACACGGGACAACCCTCACCGGGGTGGGCCTCTCCCAAGGCCGGGCAACGGGGCGAGCACGGATCGCCCGCGATCCGACCCAGGCCCTCTCCCTGGCCGAAGGCGACATCTTGGTCGCCCCCTCCACCGATCCAGCCTGGACACCCCTCTTCCTGAAAGCCGGAGGACTGGTCATGGAAACGGGCGGGATCCTCTCCCACGGCGCCATCGTCGCCCGGGAATTCGGCATCCCCGCCGTGGCCAATCTGCCCGGTATTCTCGACAACCTTCCCGACGGAGCCCTGATCACCGTGGACGGGACGCGTGGAGAGGTTCTTCTCGAAGCGTGAGATATGGGGGAACGGATCCGCCTATTTCCCGCCCCCTTGGGGCAGGAGGATCACCCTTTCGTCGGGGCGGATGCGGTTGAGCATCTGACGCGCCCGCTCGTCGAGCAGGTCTGGATCCAAGCTGTTCGGGGAAAGGCGGTCCACCCGGGCCTGAAGGTCCGCCTCCTCGGCTTTGCGCAGAGCCAAAAGATGCTTGGCCTCGGAGATTTCCGTATTGAGCTGGGCAAGGGACAAAACCCCCCTAGACCCCTGAACGGCGTGGTAGCCGAAATAGCCCGCGGCCAGCAACCCGATCAGAGAGCCGAGAAACCCGCGTACCCGCGCTTTATGGAATCCGTGCGACATCATGGGGCCATGGGATCACGCTCGAGTCGACCGGTCAAGCCGCAACGCAATAACCGGATTCTCTTTTTAATAACAATGCGATGGAAAGATATCTTTAGGTAGTTTGCCATCAAATACTTAAGGATGGATAAAGACTTTTGGAGTCAAGACAAGGGGCCGGTAGCGACCGCCTGGAGGATCTGTCACAGTCCCCCTCGGAATGCAAGCTGGAGAGGGAAGGAGGCTCCCATGATTTTGGGCTACTGGGAGGAAAGCGGTCGGCTGAAGCGGGCTCCAGCGCCCATGCACGCGACCGACCGCATTATCTGGTACGACCTGATCTCCCCCACGTCGCGGGAAGAGGCCCAACTTGAGTCCATCCTGAACATCAACGTCCCCAGCCGGGAAGAGATGGAGGAGATCGAGATCTCCAGCCGCCTCTATCAGGAGGACGATGCGATCTTCATGACGGCGATCCTGCTTTCGGCGACGGACACGGACAATCCCCAGTCCTCTCCCGTGACCTTTGTGTTGACGGGCGACAAGCTGGTGACCATCCGCTATTCCGAACCCAAGGCTTTCGAAGCCTTTCCAATGCGAGCGGAGAAAACGAACCTATCCTGCTTCGGCGGGGAAAAGGTGCTGCTGGCGCTTTTGGAAGCAGTGGTGGACCGCCTGGCCGACGTGATTGAGCGGGACGCCCGGGAAATCGACCGCCTGTCCCAGGAAATCTTCACCCAGGACGACCCACCCTCGAGCAAGACCAAGGGGCCGACGGCCCGAAGCAAGGACTATCAAAAGATCCTCAAGACAATTGGCCGCAAGGGTGACCTGACCAGCGACATCCGCGAGAGCATGGTCAGCCTGCTAAGATTGTTCGTCTACATGGCCCAGGTCACGACGGAACGGAAGAGTACCAAGGACAGTCGGGCGCGGATCAAGACCCTGCAGCGGGACGCCCAATCCCTGATCGACCACGCGACGTTCTTGTCGTCGAAGATCACGTTCCTCTTGGACGCGACCCTGGGGATGATCAACATCGAGCAGAACGCGATCATCAAGATCTTCTCGGTGGTGGCGGTCATCTTCCTGCCGCCGACCCTTGTGGCGAGCATCTACGGCATGAACTTCCAATTCATGCCAGAGTTGGGCTGGCACATGGGCTACCCACTGGCCTTGCTCATCATGCTGATTTCGGCCATCCTCCCCTATCGGTTGTTTAAGCGGTGGGGGTGGCTGTAAAGTCTGCGTGAGCGACGGCCCCCTCCCCGACAGCCCCCTCCCCGATGACCCCTCTCGCCATCATGGGCACCCTACCCGCCGTCGGGGATCTACGGCGCCGGGCCGACCGGGCCAAGCGGTTCAGCTTCACCGCCCTCTGGCGGAGTTTGCGCGACCGACGGCCCACCCGTGGCGGGCAAGGTGAAGAAGAAGGTGCTGCCTTCGCCCAAGGTGCTTTCGACCCAGATGCGGCCGCCGTGGCTCTCGACGATTTTCTTGCAGATGGACAGCCCAACCCCCGTGCCTCCGCCATAGTCGTCCCGGCCATGGAGCCGTTGGAACAAGCGGAAGATGCGGTCGTAGAAGTGCTGCTTCATATCGATTCCAATGCCATTGTCCCGCACGGAAAACTCCCATTGGGCGCCCCGCCGTGTACACCCGACGGAAATCTCCGGGCGTCGGTCCGGCGAGCGGTATTTCAAGGCATTGCCGATCACGTTCAGGAACAGCCGCTCCACCTCCTCCCGACTGGCATGGACCTTGGCCCCATGGCAGGTGATTTCCACCCGCGCCTCCGCCTCGGCGACCCCGGCTTTCAAATGCCCAAGAACCGCGCCAATCACCCTTTCCAAGGACAGGTCCTCGCGAGGGGCGGAGGTTCGTCCGACCCGGGAGTACTCCAGCAGGTCCCGGATCAACCGATCCATGCGGGTCGCCCCATCATGGACGAAATGCAGGTATTCCGCCTGCTCGGGCGCCAGCCCCTCGCCCAAGCTCCGCTCCAGCAGGGTCGTGAAACTCGCCACGGTCCGCAAGGGTTCGCGCAAGTCGTGGGAGGCTACGTAGGCGAAGGATTCCAAGTCCGCGTTCGACCGACGCAATTCCTCGTTCGTCTTCCTCAGGGCCTCCTCGATCCGCTTACGGTCGGTGATGTCCCGGGCCAGGCCAAGGACGCCGATTATCCGCCCCTCCTCGTCCTTCAGTGGCGTTTTGATGGTTTCGTGCAGGGCCCGATGGCCATCATCGGCGAAGGTCAACCATTCCTCGTTCATCAAGGAGCGCCCGGCCGCGATGGCTTGCCGGTCATTATGACGGAAGAACGCCGCGGTCTCCCGGTCGACGAAGGCGAAGTCGTCCTTGCCCAGCAGGTCCGCTTCCTTCGCGCCGTAGAGCCGTTCGAAAACCGGGTTGCAAGCCATATAGCGGCCCTCGACATCCTTGAGCCAAACCAGATCGGGGATAGTATCCAGGATCTGCCGTTTCAGAAGCTCGCTGGCCCGAACCGCTCCTTCCAGGCGCTTCAAGTCCGTCACGTCCTGGATGGCGCCGAACAACTCCAGGGGATTGCCCCGGTTGTCCCGCCGCAGGAGACCCTTGCCGTGGAGCAGTTTCACCGCCCCGGTGGTCTGGTCGATGATCCGATAGAGCTTGTCGAAATCCTTACCCTGACCAATCACGTGGTCGCGCAGGTAAGCCTCCATTTCCGCCCGGTCCTCGGGATGGATCACCTTTACCCATCCTTGGGCTGTCCGGTCATGGGCCGTGTCGATGCCGAAGATTCCGTTCAGGACTTCCGACCCGTCCCATCGGTCCCGGACGATATCATAAACGTAGTGGCCCAGCTTGGCGATCGCCTGGGCCTCCCGATAGCGAACGAGGAGTGTTTCCAATTGGGCGGACTTGGCGGCGAGTTCCCGCTCCTTGGCGACCTGATCGGTAACATCCAGGATGAAGACAAAGAAGGTGCCGCCGTTCACCGACGAATAATTGATGGCGATCTCGACAGGCCAAATCGTCCCGTCCACGCGCCGGTGCCGAGATCGGAAATGGGCCGACTCTTCAAGGACAGCCCGGGCCGCCAATGTACGAATGACGTCTCCATCCTGGTCGGCTTCGAAGTCCGCGATCCGCATACCGATCAGGCTGTCCCGGTCATAACCGGACAGCCTGGCATAAGTCGCGTTGGCGTCCAGAATGTGGCCGGTCAGGTCCACGGCCCAGAAGCCGAGGGCGGACGTATTTATGGCATCCCGATAGCGGGCGAGGTACTCCGCGCTCCGTCCCTCCAGACGCTTCCTGTCCGAAACGTCCCGAACCATACCGCAGACCAAATCCGCCCCGTCTTTCTGGAACAGGGAAATAGTGACCTCCACCGGATATTCCGTCCCGTCCTCGCGGCGGTGGAATGTCTCCCGAAAGGCCTTGCCATCCCGCCGAAGGACATCAAGCAGGACGCGCCACCGGTCCCGGTCATAGCCCGGGGCGAAATCAGTGACCCGCAGACCGATAAGATCCTCGCGCGCATAGCCCAAGGCCTCGTGAGCCGCGGCATTTACCTCGACCACACGCCCATCGGTGTCCAACCAAAACACTTCTATGGGGGTATTGTTCAGGGCGAACAGTGCCATATCGGAAGAAAGCATCAAACGCCCCTTGGAGTTGCAGAGTGAAATTGTTCATAACCTAGCCCCAAAGCCGTCGGAAACAAATAAGTAACCTGTCCACCGATATCCCATGGAAGATCACTGAATCAGTTTAGATAAGTGACGCGCATAAAATTCAAACAGACAACCAAAGTGTCTTAGTCAACAATTCCTACCAAGTCTGTTTCGAATGCGCGGCGGGGCGTCGCATTCTCTTTACTTTCCTTATGATCGCATAAATTTTAGGCATATGCCCATGTTTGATGTGCATTTTTTAACCAAACGCCTCGTTTCTGGTCCAGACGCTGAATTTCACTTCGTCCCAATCCTCGGCGAAAGCATCCCATTGGGGACGACCCGTCCCTTGGCATGGATCTTGAACCGTACCCGAGTAGAAAACTAGGGTTCCGGCCGGAGGCTATCCTTCCGGTGACTGGTCCGAGAGTTTTCATCCAGCGCCCCCGTCCGCGGATGGCACTGGACACACGGAGGGATAAAAGCCCGGGAGGCCAAATACGCGATCGGTCGCGTCGGCTTCCCTGTCGTCCGCCCGGTTGCCGCCCGTCAACCAGCATGGAAGTGGACGACAGCATGATCATCAAGACCAGCCTGAAAGCCATTCTGTTCGCCGGAGCGCTCGCGGGAGCCTGCGCCGCCCCCGCCCTGGCGGAGGAAAAATCCAGCTTCAAGGTGGCCTGGTCCATCTACGCGGGCTGGATGCCCTGGGGTTATATGTCCGATAGCGGCATCATGGACAAATGGGCCAAGACATACGGCATCGACGTCGAGATCATCCAGGTCAATGACTACATCGAATCCATCAACCAATACGCCGTGGGCGCCGTCGATGGCGTCTCCGCCACCAATATGGACACCCTGTCCATTCCCGCGGGCGGTGGCCTGGACACCACCGCGCTGATCGTCGGCGACTTCTCCAACGGCAACGACGCCATCCTGGTGAAGGGTGACGGGGATCTGGCGTCACTCAAAGGCAAGCCAGTCAATCTGGTGGAGTTGTCCGTCTCCCACTACCTGCTGGCTCGGGCCCTTGACAGTGTCGGCCTTGCCGAGCGGGATTTGACGGTCGTCAACACCTCCGACGCGGACATGGTCGCCGCCTTCGCGACGCCGGACGTGGAAGCGGTGGTCACCTGGAACCCGCTGGTCTCCACCATCATGGAGATGCCCGGTGTCTCCAAGATCTACGACAGCGCGAAAATTCCCGGCGAGATCATCGACCTGATGGTGGTCAACACCAAGACCCTGGCCGACAACCCGGCCTTCGGCAAGGCCTTGGCGGGCGCTTGGTACGAAACCATGGCCCTGATGTCCTCGGATACGCCGGAGGGCGCCACGGCCCGCACGGCCATGGCCGAAGCCTCCGGCACCGACCTGGCGGGCTACGAGACCCAATTGGACGCCACGGCCATGTTTTATGATCCGGCCAAGGCCGTGGCATTCACCAAGAGCGAGGCGTTAAAGACCACCATGGGATATGTGGCCACCTTCCTGTTCGACCACGGCATCCTGGGCGAGGGCGCGCCCAACGCGGACTTCATCGGCGTGGCCTATCCGGACGGCGCCACCACGGGCGATCCGAACAACGTCAAGTTCCGCTACGACACCACCTACATGGCCATGGCCGCCGAGGGCAAGCTTTAGGCGCTCCCCCCCTCTCCGCCCCCCTCCCCCGACCTCCCGCCCATCAGGAGTGCCGTCGCCATGCGTTTGATCAACCGGAAGCCATCCCGACGGTGGGCCGTTGTCCTGGCTCTTCTACCCTTCCTCGCCCTGGTGCTGGCCTATATGGCTGGATCCGCGGCACGGCTGGCGGAAAACCCCGCGGACAAGCTGTTGCCCGCCCTCACCAAGGTCGCGGAGTCCGCGGTCCGGCTGGCGACGGAGCAGGATAAGCGGTCCGGCGACGTGCTCCTTTGGGCGGATACGGGGGCCAGTCTGGTCCGCCTGGGGATGGGTATGGGGTTCTCCGTGGCCCTGGGGCTCGCGGTGGGCATGCTCACCGGGCTTCTGCCCCATGCCCGGGCGGGCCTGTCGCCCTTCGTCGCCACCCTCTCCCTGATCCCGCCCCTGGCGATCCTGCCCATCCTGCTGATCGTCTTTGGCTTGGGAGAGGTGTCCAAGGTCGCCCTGATCGTCGTCGGCATCGCGCCCGTCCTGGTCCGCGACATGTCCCAAAGGGCCATGGAGGTCCCACCCGAGCAGGTGGTGAAGGCTCAGACTCTGGGGGCGTCGTCCTGGGTCCTGGCGGTCCGGGTGGTCCTGCCCCAGGTCCTGCCGCGCCTGATCCAAGCCACCCGGCTGGCCCTGGGTCCGGCCTGGTTGTTCCTTATCGCCGCCGAGGCTATCGCGGCGACGGAGGGACTGGGCTACCGGATCTTCCTGGTCCGGCGCTACCTCGCCATGGATGTGATCCTGCCCTATGTCCTCTGGATCACGCTCCTCGCCTTCTGCCTCGACTGGGGCTTGCGGACCCTGTCCCGCAAGGCCTTCCCCTGGTCGCTCACCGAACCGGGGGGAGACGCGCCATGAGCCCCGCCCAAATCCCCGCCTTCAGTTACGTCTCCGTGCGGAACGTCTTCCAGTCCTACCAGGGTCGCCCCATCCTGGAACGGGTTAACCTGGAGGTGGCGGAAGGGGCCTTCGTCTCCATCGTTGGCGCCTCGGGCTGCGGCAAGTCCACCTTCCTGCGCCTGCTTCTGGCCCAGGAGCGCCCCACCCATGGGGAGATCCGGGTCGCCGGCGCGCCGCCCGCGGTGGAACCTGGACGGGACCGGGGGGTGGTGTTCCAGCGCTACAGCGTCTTCCCCCATATGACCGTGCGCGACAACCTGATCGCCGCGGAAGAGTTCTCCGGCGTCACCCTGGGCGCGCGTTTTCTGGGCCGCCTCGGGAGTGCCGCGCGCAAGGCCGCGGCCGGACGGGCCGATGCTGTTCTCCACCGCATTGGCCTGGGCCACATGGCCGAGGCCTATCCCGCGGCCCTCTCCGGCGGCATGCAGCAGCGCTTGGCCATCGCCCAGGCCCTGATGGCCAAGCCCCGGATCCTTCTGCTCGACGAACCCTTCGGCGCCCTGGACCCGGGCACGCGCCTGTCCATGCACGACTTTGTCTCCGACCTGCGGACCGAAACCAGCCTGACCATCTTCATGGTCACCCATGACCTGGCGGAGGGCTTCAAGCTGGGAGACCGGGTTCTGGTCTTCGACAAGCCCCGGTGGGATCCCCACGATCCCCAAGCCTATGGCGCCACCATCACCTATGACTTCGACGCACGAAACGGGGGGGTCCCCTACCAAACCCTCGGTTTGACGCCTCCCCCCACGGACGCCACTCCCACCCTTTCGCACCCGTAGGCCGAATGGCCCCTGGGACGGCGGTCCGCGTCAATCGCCCCTCCCCCCAGGCCCTGAACGAGGAGACCACTCCATGCTGCCGTCCCCATCCCTTGGTCACCGCGCCAAGCGCGTCCCCCAGGCCACCCGCCGTCCCGAGCTTCTGGGGGGGCTCCCCCGCGAGAAGCGCTTCCACCACCCCGACCTGTCCCACCTGCGGGGATGGAAGTCCATGCGCGCCGAGGCCGATCTGCCCGGCACCGCCTGGGAGAAGGAACGCAAATGGGCGCTCCGCATGGGCCTGACCGGCGCCGACAGCATCGAGGACAAGACCATCCCCACCTTCGCCCGGGGGGAATTGCCCCATTACGCGGGCATCAACACCTTCCTGAAAGCCCCCTACGCCGAGGACGCGACCGAGGTCGGCCAGTACGATGCCACGGTCCTGGGCGCGCCCTTCGACGGCGGCACGACCTACCGCCCCGGCACGCGTTTCGGACCCCAGGGGGTGCGCAAGATCAGCGCCCTCTACACACCCTATAACTACGAGATGAGCGTCGATCTGCGCGAACAGATGACCCTCTGCGACGCGGGGGACATCTTCACCATCCCGGCGAACCTGGAAAAAACCTTCGACCAGATCAGCCGGGCCTGCGCCCATGTCTTTTCCTCCGGTTCCATGCCAGTGATCATCGGCGGCGACCATTCCATCGGCTTCCCCACGGTGCGCGGCATCGCCGAATGCACGTCCAAGCGCATCGGTATCGTCCATTTCGACCGCCATGCCGATATCCAGGAGAAGGACCTGGACGAGCGCATGCACACCACCCCCTGGTTCCACGCCACCAACCTGCCCAATGTGAGCCCGACAAACCTGGTGCAAATCGGCATCGGCGGCTGGCAGGTCCCGCGCGAGGCCGTGGCCGTGGCGCGGGAGCGGAACACCAACATCATCACCCTCTCCGACGTTGAGCGGATGGGCATCGACAAGACGGCGGAGCTGGCCCTCGAACTGGCCTGGAAGGACGTGGACATGGTCTATTTGTCCTTTGACATCGATTGCATCGATTGCGGCTTCGTCCCCGGCACCGGCTGGCCGGAGCCCGGCGGCTTCCTGCCCCGCGAGGTCCTTTCCCTGGTGTCCAAGATCGCCGCCGAAGGGCTGTGCGGCATGGAACTGGTGGAGGTCTCGCCGCCCTATGACACTTCCGACATCACCGCCCTGATGGGGACACGGGTGATCGTCGATGTGCTGGGGACGATGGTGGCCAACGGGGTGATGGGCAAACACAGGGGCCATATCGACAAGCCCGTGACCATTCCCCATGGGGAATTCTCCGGCAAGCGGTGGGGCAACCAATGAGCCGGATCCGCCTCCCCCCGCACGCCCATGACCACGGGCATTCCCATGGGCCTGATCACGGCCATGCCCATGACCACGGTCCCCACCACCATGGACCGGGCGCCGGTCATAACCGGGACGCGGCGCCGCCGACGCACTTGCACTCCCACATGGAACCGGAAGATGAGGCGGAGGAACTGCGGGTTCTGACCTCCCAATTCATCGACGGCTTTCGGGGGGCCAAGGACAAGGCGGCCTATCTGCGCCTCGCCGGTGTCCCCTTGGAGATCGCCGACGAGGCGGGCGGCCCGACCCTGAAGCTGGTTGATTTGGCCCTGAAGACGGAATGGCAGGTGGGCACCGCGAGCCCGTCGTTTGGCAGCCGCGAGCTCTCCTACCTCCCCTTCCCGGGCGCGATGATCCAGGAGCGGGAGAACTTCCATTTCATCTACGTCTCGCTGGACCGCCGGGTCGAGCGGGACTTGCGGCTCTTCCTGCGGGAGCGGATGGCGGAGCGATAGGCCCCGCGTTCCCCTGGCCTTCCCCCTCCTTGACCTTCCCTCCTTGACCTTCCCGCCTTGGCCTTCCCGCCTTGGCCTTCCCGCCTTGGCCATTCCCCGACGTCCGCCGCGCTTTCCCACGGCGGGCGTCGGGCCGTCTGGGGGCCGAGTCTTGCAAAACGACGCCATTGCACCGAGGGTGAGCGACCCACGAACCAGAACAAGCCAGGACAAGCACGAAGATGACCGAACTGCCCCAGACGATCTCGGCGAACCAACTCGTTATCCGGACCATCGCGATGCCCGCGGACACGAACCCGGCGGGCGACATTTTTGGCGGCTGGCTGATGGCCCAGATGGATTTGGCCGCGGGCAACATGGCCGCCCAGGTGGCGCGGGGTCGAGCGGCGACCGTGGCGGTGGAAGCCATGTCCTTCCTGCGCCCGGTCAAGGTCGGCGACGAGGTGTCGATGTACGCCAGCCTGCTCTCGACGGGACGCACCTCGATGCGGATCTACGTGGAGGCCTGGCGCCGCGACCGCTACGCGGTGGACCGCGAGCGCGTCACCCACGCCACATTTACCTTCGTGGCGATTGATGAGCACGGGAATGCCCGCGCCTTGCCTCCCAAAGAGGGGGGGTGAGAGAGGCCGCGGGGGGGGTGTATTACTCTGATCTTATATATTTTAGAGTGCCGTCAGGCTTCGATCAAAACTCAATCCGCATGCGCTTTATGAGACGGTCCCGTTCCTCCAAGGCCGCTTTGGCCCTATCTGGCAAACTCGAGGCGCAGCCATTGATCAAGCATTCGGCGGCAAGGATGAAGGTCGTCAGGGAATTGGACAAAAAGCTCGTCTCATGGGGAACGAAAAGCGCTGTCCGGGACATCTTCACCAACGGAGAGTCCGCCCGATCCGTGACCGCCACGACACAAATCCCTTTTTCCGCGGCCACTTCGGCGACCTCGTACACTTGGCGGGAGTATGGCGCGCAACTGGCCGACACCAGAACATCGCCCCTGTCCAGCGCGGCGACCCCCTCGGCGAGGCCCGAGGCATCCACGTCCAGCAAATGCACGTCCGTCCGAATCATTCGAAGCCCATAGACGAGAAAGCTGGCGAAGGCATGAAACTGGCGAATGCCATGCACCGAGACCCGAGGGGCTTGGGTGATCAGTCCAACGGCCTCGTCGAAGCAATTCCTATCGAAGCCTTGGATGAAGTGATCGATATTCGCCTGGTTCTCCCTGCATAGCCGAAGGGCCTGGCTCTCCCCGGGTGCCCCCTTGCCCTCCAGGGCGACCCGGGCCTGCCGCGTGTAGAAGGATTCTCCCGCCGAGAGCGAGGCATTCAACAGCACCTCTTGAAAGGCGCCAAACCCCGTATAGCCCAGGGATTGCGCCAAACGTGTCAGTGTCGAGGGGTTGATCCCCAGCTTGCGCCCCAGGGTCGTGATGGACAGCAGGGCCGGATCGCCCCGCAACTCCAGAATCCGCCCCAGCGCTTCCCTTGCCTTTGGCCCGAGGGCAACCGCTGCCTCGCCGCGAGAAATGCGCAGGAGCAGGTCCCGTAAGTCCTCAACCGACCTTGGCGGCTCGCTCGGACCGTCCAAACCGTCCGACATGGGCCGGGGTCTCTGTGAGTCGGTCATGGATACTCCATTCCACTTCTTGGGAAGCGACGCGCATTACTACGGTGGCAAGGGTGTTTTCGCAATCGGGATCGTTCGAGGCATCCCGACGAATGGGCAAGCCGCCATCCCCTTCATCCCGAAGGATCCGCAAGGGATCCCGGACTCCGGCGGCGAGCAAATCGTCCCCCCGCCGTTGGCGGTCACGGGAAGAATCCGTAATGATCTGCGCCACCTCTCCAAAGTGAAGCGCGTGGTTGGCGTGCAGGGACGGTTCGGTCAGCACGCGATGGGACACCCGTCCCCCGCCGAACTCCACGGAGAGGAGACGGGGATCTCCCAACCGCGCCAGAGCAAAGTGAAACCCACCACATCGCCCGTTCCTGGCCAGAAGGGCCAGGGCTTGGTCCAGGTCCTGGCATCCCAGCAAGGCCCGCCCCAAGACCATGCGGGGGATCTCCGCCTCGACCCCAAGCAGGCGCAGATTGTTCACCGTCTGCACCACCCCCGCGTCGGTCATGGCGAACGTATGCCCGGGTATGGACCCCGGATAGCAGAATGACCGGAACCCGGGCGCTCCTTCCGGGCGCGCCTCGACGATGAAGCAATGCCCACGAAAAAACGGCAGGCCATCCTCATTATGGGCCAAAACCGGCTCCGACCCGGGGAGGAGCACCGTCGTACAGCCATCGGGGCTGGAGGCCAAGAGGTCACCCCGGGCATTCCATGCTGCGACCTGCGCGACCGGCAAGTCCAATCCCGCCGCGAGCCCCTCGATCTCCGCCCATACGTGAGGGAACCGGATTCTGGTCTCGCCCATCAAATGGGCCATCCGGTTGCGGTACTCGGATCCATTCACCGTTCGCCAAATGGGGCTGGGCAACAGATAGCGGTGAACGGCCGCCTTCCCCGCGCGCCCAAGCGCCAGGCCAATGGCATGGGGCGTTCCTCCGGCTTGAACCCATCCCAAATCCGATCCGTCACTCCACATGGCGCAGGAAGTCCTTCATTCGTTCATTGGGTGGAGTGTCGATCACCTCCCGCGGGTCACCATCCACGGCGATATGCCCGTGCTCCATGAAGATCAGGCGGGTGCCCACCTGTTTGGCGAAGGCCATTTCATGGGTCACGACCACCATGGTCATCCCCTCCTCCGCCAGCCCGCGCATGACGTTCAGCACTTCCTGCTTCAGCTCTGGATCCAGGGCCGAGGTTGGTTCGTCGAACAGCATCACCTTGGGTTTGATCGCCAAGGCTCGGGCAATCGCCACCCGCTGCTGCTGCCCACCAGACAGAGCGCTGGGAAAACTATGGGCCTTGTCACGCAGCCCGACCTTGGCGAGTAGGTCCAAGGCTTGAACCTCGGCCTCGGCTTTGGAGGCGCCCCGAACCCGGCGCGGGCCGAAAGCTACGTTGTCCAGGGCGGTTAACTGGGGGAACAGATTGAACTGTTGGAAAACCATGCCCGCTTCCTGGCGGATCTGGCGCAGTTGGCGAGGACCTCCCGCCACGCTCAACCCATCAACGATCAGGTCGCCCCCGGTGATTCTTTCCAACCCATTGATGCAGCGAAGCAGGGTGGACTTACCCGATCCTGAAGGGCCGATCAAAACGACCACTTCGCCTTCCTCGATGGTCAGGTCGACGCCGTCGAGAACCGCCAGGTCACCGAAGTGCTTAAAGGTCCGCTTGAACTGAATGATGCTCATAGGATCCTCATCCGCTTCTCCATCACACGCAGCAACAGGGTCAGACTTCCGGTCATCAGAAGGTAGAGGACGGCCACGGCGGTCCAGATTTCCACCGCCCGGAAGTTGGCGGACATGATCTCCTGTCCGGTTCGCGTCAGCTCCCCAACGCCGATCACGATGAACAGGGAGGTGTCCTTGAGACTGACGATGAATTGGTTGCCCAACGGCGGAATAAGACGCCGGAAGGCCAAGGGTCCGACAATGTGCAGAAGCACCTTCCAATAGGGCAGACCCATCGCCAAACCCGCTTCGGTCAGACCCTTGTTGATGGACAACACGGCCCCCCGCACGATTTCCGCGATATAGGCTCCGGCGTTCAGCACGATCGCCAAGATGGCCGCGCCCATGGGATCGATGCGGAGCCCCGCGAGAACCGGCAGAGCGAAGTACAGAAACATGACCTGCACGACGATGGGAGTGCCCCGGATCACCTCGACATAGGCGAAGGCAATGCCATTGAGCAGTGTCCCGCCGAAGGCCCGCATCAACCCCGCGACAACCCCGAGGACCGAACCACCCGCGATACCCAAGAGGGCAATAATCAAGGTTACCTTGGCCCCCGCCAGCAACTGGGGTAGGAAATCAAGGACAATGGACCAATCCGTCGTCATGGATCGTCTCCCGTCGGCGATGGAAATAAGGAATCGGACCGAGCGTCTATGACAAAGCCGCGCCTTCCTGACCACGATGGGTTTCACTCATCGTGGTCAGGGATAAGGGCCAGGTCCGAACCCAGTTGGAACGAACCTACTTCGACGCTTTACCGAACCACTTCTCGAAAATGGCGTCGTAGCGACCATCTTCCCGCATTTTGGCCAGGGCCTTGTTCACCGGCACGACCAGGTCACTCCCCTTAGGGAACGCGATACCGTATTGATGGGCCATCATCTGGGTGCCCACGGCCTTGACCTGCCCATCGCCCGCCTTGGCGATGTAGTAGAGAACGTTCGGGGTGTCGTGCATGGCCGCGTCCACGCGACCGGTCCGCAGTTCCAGATAGGCATTGTCCACATTGGGGAACTTGCGCAGTTCGGTTTCCTTGAAGTTCGCCTCCGCGTAGTCGGAGGCGGAGGTCCCGGTCTTCACCGCCAGGATCTTGCCAGCCAGGTCCTCGGCGCTGGTGATCGTGCTATCCGCTGGAACCATCAACAAAAAGCCGCTGTCGTAGTATCCGTCGGAGAAATCAATCACCTTCTCGCGCTCGGGCTTGATGGTGATCCCGGCGAGAGCGACATCCACCTGACCCGTCTGCAGGGCCGGAATGATGCCGTTGAAGTCCATCGGCCGCAGTTCGTAATCCATGCCAATGTCCTTGGCGATGGCATCCCACATGTCGATGTCGAAGCCGACATAGCGATCCCCATCCTTGAACTCAAAGGGAACAAAGGCGGTATCCGTCGCCACGACCAGGGGGTCGGCATGGGCGGACAGGGCCGAGAGCCCGAAGGCCATCAAAGCGGTAGAAGCGATCTTTACAATGTTTTTCATCTCTGTCCTGCTTTGCGTGAGGTTCCAGTTTCGCCAAGGACACCACCGAAGGCAGGGAGTGCCCCCAGCAACCGCCCCGATCGGCGCCAACGAGAGGCTTGCGAGCTTTTTGAACCGCATGCCCTCGCCACGAATTCGCAAAAATATTTGCACATATGTTTTTAATGCACAAGACATTTGCACATCCTTCCCGCGTTCCATTTTTGCTGACCGAAAAGCCACCAGAACTTCAACCTCTCGCACGCGAAAAAAGGCCTTTCCCTGGTGGGTACAGGCCTTTGATTTCGTCAAATCAGAGATTTGATAGGCGTTTGAAAGCGATATAAGAAACAGGAGCGTGACACCCAGGCTCCCCTCAAATCAGGATCACGCGGCCATGGACCCGATCCGATCCTGGCCCCGCTTTTCCGCCAAACGCGCGCGTAGGCCCGGGGCTCCCTCCTCCTCCAGGATCCTCTGGACCGCCGCGCGGCCATGGTTCTGGAAGACCGCGTCGATATCGCTGGCGGCCCGCCAAAAAGCCTTGTGGTTCCCGACGCTGATCCGACGATCGATGATCGCCTCGATCAGGCAGGGGCCACCGCCGCCCGCCGCGTCATGGAGGGCGCCCTCGAACCCGTCCAAATCGCTGGCGCTCCAATGGCGCCACCCCGCGGCGCGGGCGGCCAGGCCGATGTTCACCGTCGGAGGCGACAGGAAATCGTCGTATTCAGGGATCCCCGCCGTCGGCAGGTAGTCGAAGATCGCCCCGCCGCCATTGTTGAGCACCACCAGGGTCACGTCCAGACCTTGGGCCAATTGCAGACTTCCCAGGTCATGGGCAAAGGCCATGTCGCCAATCATCGCGAAGGTCGGCTTGTCTCGCTGCGCCGCGGCAATCCCCAGGGCGGTGGCGATGGATCCGTCGATCCCGTTGGTCCCCCGGTTCGCCAACAGGCGAAACGACTTGGCCACCCTGCCGGAGAAGCTATCGAAATCCCGGATGCTCATGGAATTGCCCGAGAACAGAATGGCGCCCGGCGTCACCGCCTCGACCAAATGGCGAACGATGGGCGCTTCCCACAGGCTGTTCTCGCTGGAGGCGCCAACCAGCTGGTCAATGTACCCCTCACAGGCCCGGAAGGCCTCCAGCCAGGCCCGGGGCGCCGGTTGGACCTGGCCCCGGGCGGTGATCCCCCGACAGAAGGACACCGGATCGGAGCGGAGGAGACGCGTCACGCGCAACAGGGGATCGGCCCATCGGACACTGGGGTCGACCACGATGTAATCGGTGGCCCGGGACTCCTCGAGCCAGCTCAGGACCGGCTTGGCCGTGGGAGGACCGCCAAAGCTGATGACCCAATCCGGTTGGAACGCGCCAGCGAATTCCTTCGAGCGCAGGAATGAGTCGGCCCGGGAGAAGACCTGGACATCCTCCGGCGCACCAAAGCGCAGATTACTCAAGGGGTCGGTGATAATCGGGCAACCGGTGGCCCGGGCCAGGTCATGAACGGCTCCGGGGAAGTCCGCGCAATCAATTTCCGTCGCGCCGCAGACGATCACGCCACGCCGTCCGGAAAGGGTTCCGGCGACATCCATGATGTCCTCGAGCGCCGGACGGATCAGCGACCGCGTGGTGGCCGGGGGCAAGGTGACGACCGGCTTGGTGCGTGTCTTGGGCACCAGGGGATCGCGAAACGGCATATTCAGGTGAACCGGCCCCGGCGAAGGCCAAAGACTCTGTTCGTAGATCCGGGAGGCCAGTGGCGGCAGCGAAGAGAGGCTTCCATCGGGCAGGGGGAGGTGATGGGAGGCTCGGGTGTGGGGACCGAAAACCCGGATCTGATCAATGGCCTGGGCCGAACAGCGGTCCTGATTCTCCGGCGCCCGGTCCGCGGTCAGCAGGATCAGCGGCGTCATGCCAGCCGAAGCCTCCATGACCGCCGGGTACCAGTGACCAACGGCCGAACCCGAGGTGCAGATGAGGATCACCGGCGTCCGGGTCGCCCGGGCCAGCCCCAAGGCATGAAAGGCGGCGGAGCGTTCGTCGATGACGACCCGAGTTCGCAGATCCCCGTTCGCCCGACACGCCAAGGCAAGGGGAGCCATTTGGGCGCCCGGTGACATGACCGCATGGGTCACGCCATTCGCGACCAAAGAGTCAATCAAGACGGCGGCCCAGCGGAAATTCAGTTCGGCATCGGCCTGAACAAGCCCGCGGAAGGTTGTGTTGTCCACTTCGGCGCGGATGGATGGGAAAGAGACGCGGTCGACGTCATGAACCGCCGTCAGACCAATGGTATCCTTTCCCGGAGACTTGATGTCGCCCACGGCATTAACTCCATTTTTAACGAAGAGCTGATTTTTATTGGGGCGAACCAGATAAGGAAGAGCAGCCTTGACCATCAAAATTCGCCACGGGACAGGGTTTTCCGCGGCGCCCACACAAAATCAATAAAATTTAAACTAAAGGCATTTTTTTTGTGCACAAAACCTTTATGCGTGTCCACTCGCTCGAGATAATATTTTGATATCGTTCCATTTTCCGCAAATCCGGAACAAGGGAGAGTCGCGGGCTCCACCCCGACATTCCGTTCGGGTTTCGTTACCAAATTGCAAACAGACAACGTTCACACAGCCATCCCACGGCATCGTCATGCTTCGCATCACGATGCATCGGACCGACATCCGACTCCCAGATTTCCCGGGAGAATTCAAAAACCTCGTCGTCGACCCGCCAAAGGTGCCCCCATCCCATGCTACCGCGCGTCGACAGGCGGCGCCGTCAACCGGCGGAAATCTGCAATTGCCACACCCATTTTGGGGGCGTAAAAATTTTTGGTGTACAACCACTTCGTTCAGACGTTGGAGGCGAAATTGAAGCGCTTTTTTTATATGCTCGCAGCCGTTGCCATGGCATTTGCCACAACTCAAGCGAAAGCCACTGAAACACTTAAAATTGGCCACGTTCTACCAAAGGGCTCGCAATTCGGCGAAGCCATCAAAGTCATGAACGAGGAATTGGCCAAACGGACCAATGGTGCCTACCAGCTTGAGGAATACCCCGCGAGCGCCCTGGGTTCCGGGGCCGCGGTCCTTGACGCGGTGCGTCTGGGAACCGTCGATATGGTCATGTCCTCCGCCGGAGGAGCCCTGTCGACCTTCAACCCCAAGGTTGGCATCCTAGACCTCATGATGCTGTTCCGGGGTCCGGCCCACGCCGACGCCGTTCTTGACGGTCCCATCGGTGAAGACTTGTTGGAGACCTTCAAGGATCAAGAGACCGTCGGCCTCGCCTGGGGGGAAAACGGATTCCGTCAGTTGACGAATTCCGTGCACCCGATCAAGGAACCCGCCGACCTCAAGGGGCTTAAAATCCGCCTGACCGCCAGCGAGATCTATAAGGCCGCCTTCACGACCCTCGGCGCCGAAACGTTTTCCCTGCCGTTTTCGCAATTGTACCCCGCCCTGCAGAGCGGCAAGGCCGATGGCCAGGAGAATCCCGTCACCACCATCGTTGGGTCGAACCTCCAAGAGGTTCAAAAATACATCACCCTGTCCAACCACACCTATGCCCCGGCGGTCATTCTCATCAACAAGGATCTGTTCGATGAATTTCCAGCCGAGGTCCAGGAAGCCTTCGTCGCCTCGGCCAAGATTGGCGGAAAAGCGTCCAGGGACTTCGTGCGCAAACAGGATATCGAAGGGCTGGACGTTCTGAAAGCTTCGGGGATCGAGATCATTCCTCCGGAAGGATTCGACCGGGCGGCATTCGAGGAAGCCCTTAAGCCTTTCTATGACACCTATGCCCAGCAGTTCACCATGGAAAAGATCGAAGCAATCCGAAACGTGAAGTAACGCCTTCTTTTGACGCCTTCTTTAACCGAAGTGTAGCGAGGCTCGCGACCGGCGTGCCTCGCTTCCTCTCCCTCAAGTGATATTAAAAGTCGTCGGGTGGAAAGTACAAGCCATGACAGATACCGCACTTTTTCGAGGAGGTATTTCACACCTCAAGGTTATCCAAAGAATATCACTTGGCTTCTTGATCGTTCTTCTTCTCATCGCCGTCCTAGGTGTTCAATTCGTCCGATCCGTTGGCACCATTGACAATCATCTCAATCAAGTCATGACCACGGGACAGGGTGCGAAGGAGACCGCGCGGCTCGCCCAGCGCAGCGAACGCCTTGACCGTATCGTCTTGACCTATGTCGTCAACCAAACCGAGGCGGCCCTGGAGGATGCCCAGAATGAGATGAGCGCCTTCGAGACATCCCTGTCCAAGGTCGCCCAACTCTCCGCCGAGAACGGTACGGGAAATGACTTCCAGAAACAGCTTTCCATAATCGAGACGGCCGCCAATGACTACCGGTCTGCTTTTGATAAAATCGTTGTGGCGGTTAATACTCGGCTTGATGGTCAAAAATTGACAGACCTTTCCGGAACACAACTCAACACCACGGTGATGGCCGTGATTGGCTTGGCTTTATCCAAGGAAGCATCCTCGGTCCAGGACGACGCTTTACGATTACTCCAAGCCTTGCAAGCAAGTCGCATGGCGACGTCCCGATACCTCTATACATCCGATCCCAATGACGCCAAGACCGCGAGCAACGAACTGGACCGGACCAAGGAAGCGATCGCCAAGCTCGCCCCGGAAGTCGCAAATCGTCGCGTGAAAAAGTTCATCGATTCCATGGCGCCCGGCATGGAAAGTTTCTCCAAGGGACTGGGGGAAGTGACCCAGGGGAACCTCGCGCTCCAGGACTCCCAAGCCGCCAGCCGACAGGCCCTCGACACCCTTATGGTCGCCATGGAGGCGATCGTTCAGACCTTCGGCAACGCCCAGAACGACGCCCAATCCGAGGCTCGATCCGTGGTCGACGACGGTCGGACACAAGCCGTGTTCATGCCGAGTCTGGCAATCGCCTTGGGCATTGTCTTCGCCATTCTGATCGGCGCCTCGATCGCCCGCCCCGTGCGCGCCCTCACCCAGGCGATGGTCGCCTTGGCCGAGGGAGATACCGGACAGAATGTTCCCGCGACGGACCGCCGGGACGAAATCGGCGACATGGCCCGGGCGGTTCAGGTCTTCAAGGACAATGCCATCGAAGTGGAGCGGCTGCGGACCGCCCACGAGCAGGCGCGGGAGCGGGCCGAAGCGGAGAAGCGCCAGATCATGAACGATTTGGCCCAAAACTTCGAAAATACCGTCATGGATGTGGTCCAAAGCGTGGTTCGGGAAGCCGAAGCGGTCCAAGGCAACGCCCAGTCCGTGGACAACATCTCCCTGAAAACCCGCGAACACGCCACCCAAGGGGCCGCGGCGACCGAGGAGGCCAGCGTCAATGTCAACTTGGTGGCCGCGGCCGTCGAACAATTGACGGGATCGGTCGCGAGCATAAGCTCCCAGGTTACGGAGTCGACAACGATCGCCGGGTCCGCGGTCAAGGAAGCACAACAGACCGATCACTTGGTTATCAGCCTGACCGAAGCCGCCAATCGCATTGGCGATGTCGTCCACCTCATTCAGCAAATCGCCTCCCAAACCAACCTTCTCGCCTTGAACGCCACCATCGAGGCCGCCCGTGCCGGTGACGCTGGAAAGGGATTTGCCGTCGTCGCCAACGAAGTGAAAGCCCTGGCCAATCAAACATCATCGGCCACCGAAGACATCGGCGTTCAAGTGGAAGCCATCCAATCCGCGACCAAAAACGCGGTCGGCGCGGTCCGTCATATCGCCGAAACCATCACCCGCATGAACGACATCGCCGGGGAAATTTCGGCCGCCATGGAAGAACAATTCGAAGCAACTCGGGAAATTGGCCAAAGTTTGCAGCAAGCGGCCGTCGGAACCTCGGACGTAGCCCGCACCATCACCGATGTGATGCATCAGGTGACGGAATCAGGGAGTGCCGCGCATAGCTTGCTGGGCAGTGCCGCGACCCTCTCCCGGCAAACCTCCATTCTCCGAAGCGAGGTCAACGCCTTTACCGGACGGATCAGAAACGCCTGACCCCCTATTCTGGGTGATCACCCAGCCACCCGCGCCCATCAAAGAAGGAAGGACGGAGGTTATGAGTTCATTCATCGTGAAAGGTCTTCCAGGACTCGCCCTGACGGCGGCCACCATGGTGCTGTCCGCTTGCGCCGCCACCGAGGCGCCAACGCCTGGAACGGAACCCGCGAGCCCGAGCAGTGTCATGCTGCTCGAAACGTCGACGCATGGGGACGGTGTCCCTCTGGTCTACCCCGCGGGAACGCCCTTGATCACATCACGGATCACGACCTTCCCGCCCCATTCCAAGACCTCTGTCCATCGTCATCTGGTTCCCTTGTACGCGTATATTCTAGAGGGAGAACTGACGATTCATCCGGAAGGGGGCCCGCCCCGCATCTTCAAGAAAGGCGATGCCTTCATGGAGACCGCAGGGTGGCATTACGGCGAGAACAAAACGGATAAGCCAATAAAACTCCTTGCCGTTTACGCCGGAGAAGTTGGTGTTCCCCTGGCCGTTCGCAAGGACGCCCCCGCCCCCGCACCCGTCGAGTCAAAGTAGAGCACCTCACGGTCAAACGAGACCCTTTCGTGACCTCGTTTGACCGCGAGCCCTTTCAGCATCCCTGGGCGCGCTTAATGGGCATGGCCGACACGTTCGGCAAATGAATACCGCATTCGGTCTTCCCCTTCCCGGCCCACCGACCAGAGCGGAAGTCCGAGGATTCCGCGACCCGCTCCGTGCAGGGCATGCAGCCGACGGACAGGAACCCGTCCTCCCACAGGGGATGGCGGGGTAGGTCGTGGACCGCATGGTAGGTCTCGACCTCCTCGGCGCCCCAACGGGCGAGGGGAGTCACCTTGACCATATAGCCGTCGGCCTCGGCGATGGGCAGGGCGTCACGACCCTCTCCGTGATGCCCCTTGCGACCGTTAATCCAACAGTCAAACGCCTCCAGCGCCTTGCGCAGGGGAAGCACCTTGCGCAGGTAGCAGCAACGGTCCGGGTCCCGGGAGAACAGCATCATATCCGGGTCCTCCCGGGCGATCTCCTTCTCCGGTCCCAGGGTGCGGACGTCGGTCAGACCCAGACGCTCCACCATTTTGTCCCGATGGCGCAAAGTCTCGCCAAACAGACGACCCGTATCCATGAACAGGACCGGCGTGTTGGCGTCGATATTGGCCACCATGTGCAACAATACCGCGGCTTCGGTGCCGAAGGAGGAGACCAGGGCCGTGCGGCCCTTGTAGGCCCGGGTCAGCACGTCTTCCAGAATCGCTTCCGCCGTGCTGGAGGCATGGCGGTCGACCAGATAATCAATCGCCTGGGAAACATCGACTTCCGCTGTCATGCCACGGTCTCCTTCAGAGCGTCGGTGGACCGGCGCTTGGTGTCCTTCAGAGCGCCGGTGGACCGGCGCTCGGCCCAAAGGGCGGGACGGCCATCCCCGGCATGTTGGTAGACGTGACGAAAACGGGACAGGGCCTTGGTCACCGCCTCTTCCGTCAACGCGCCCTTCGGATCGCCCTTCGGATCAATGGCATCGAACCCGCAACGGGCCATCAGCGGCACTTGGTCGATCTTAACGTCGCCCAGGGCCCGCAATTCCCCCCCAAAACCATGCCGTTCCCGCAGCAGACGGGCGGTGGTATAGGCCCGGCCATCGGTGAAGGCGGGAAAGGCCAGGCCAATCACCGGCAGGCGCGCCATATCCTCGGCCAGAGTGAGGCCCCAGTCCTCCGGACCTTCGGTGCTGGCCAGCCAGACTCCCACGGATAGGCCCGCGTCGATCAGGTCCAAGCGCTCCTCCCGCCAGCGGACCAGCGGCAAAAGCACGGTCGCGGCGTTGTCGGGATAGGGGTTGGGAAGAGCATCCTCGACGCCGAGAACGGGAAGGGACTCGGCCACGCGGACCGGGAAATCAAGCCGAAACGGAGCCATGAAGCGCCTCCTTGAACGGGGTGATGCCAACACGGCGGAACGTCTCGATGAAGGTTTCGGGTCCCTCGCGGAGTCCCATGTAGGCCTCGACCACGGTTTCCACCGCGTCGACGATCCCCTCGGCGGAAAAGCCCCGCCCGGTCTGTTGGGCCACCGCGGCCAGTTCGTCCGCGGCGCCGCCCAAGACCAATTGATAGGCCTCGTCCCCGGCCTTCTCCAGGCCCAGAATGCCGATATTGCCAGCATGGTGATGGCCGCAGGCGTTGATGCAGCCGCTGATGTTGAGGGTGATCGGGCCAATGTCCCGCACCCGGGTCATGTCCTCGAATCGGGTGCTGATCTCCTGCGCGATGGGGATGGAGCGGGCCGTGGCGAGCGCGCAGTAATCCAGCCCCGGGCAGGCGATGATATCGCCCATATGACCCACGTTCGGCGTCTCCAGACCGACGACCTGGAGGGCCATCCACAGCGCATGCAACTGGTCCTGGCGCACATGGGGCAGCAGCAGGTTCTGTTCATGGGTTACCCGCAGGATACCCTGGGAGTAGCGGTCCACCAGCTCGGCCACGGCCTCCATCTCGTCGGTGGTGGCGTCGCCGGGAATGCCGCCGACGGGCTTCAGCGAAATGGTCACCCCCGCATAGCCCTCCACCTTGTGGGCATGGACATTGGCGTTGAGCCAGAGGTCGAAGGCCGGGTCCTTGGCGCGAAGGTCGGCGACCTCCCGGGCGGTCCCGGCGGGAACCGGCGCGGCGACCAGGGGGGCGAAGTAGTCGGCGATGCGAGCGATTTCCTCGGCGGGGACATCCACGGTGGTCCGCTCCATGGCCTCCCATTCGGCGTCGACCTTGGCGCGGAAGCCCTCGACGCCGAGCGCATCCATGAGGATTTTAATGCGGGCCTTATATTTGTTGTCCCTGCGGCCCTGTAGGTTATAGGTCCGCAGGATGGCCTCCAGGTAGGAAAGCAGGTGCTCCTTGCGCAGATCGTCGCGGATCAGGCGGCCGATGCGTGGGGTGCGGCCCATGCCGCCCCCCACATAGACCTTAAAGCCGATCTCGCCGGATTCATCGGGCAAGGGCGCCAATTCCAGGCCAATGTCGTGGAATTGGACCGCCGCCCGATCCTTGGTGGCGCCGGTGATGGCGATCTTGAACTTGCGCGGCAGGTAAGTGAACTCTGGATGGAAGGTGGACCACTGGCGGATCAACTCCGCCCAAGGGCGCGGGTCCTCGTATTCATCCGCGGCCACACCCGCGAGCGGATCACAGGTGGTGTTGCGGATGCAATTGCCGCTGGTCTGGATGGCGTGCAATCCCACCTCGGCCAACTCCTCCAAAACCTTGGGCATGTCGGAGAGCGCGATCCAGTTGTACTGAATATTCTGGCGGGTGGTGAAATGGCCATAGCCTTTGTCGTAGTCCTTCGCGACGCGGGCCATGCGGCGGAGTTGATTGGCTGACAACTCGCCATAGGGCACGGCGACCCTCAGCATATAGGCGTGGAGCTGCAAATAGACCCCATTCATCAGCCGTAGGGGTTTGAAGGAATCCTCGTCCAATTCACCGGACAGGCGGCGAGCCACCTGATCGGCGAACTCCCGGGTGCGGTCGGCGACGATGGCCGCGTCGAATTCGTCATATCGATACATGATTCACTGAGCTTTCGCGGAAGGAGACGTCTTGTAGGCCACGGTCGGCCCTTCGGCGCGGATGCGGTCACGGAGATGGGCGGGAGCGCCGTCACGCACCACATGGGCATAAACGCCCACGACGCCCGATACCTCGTCGGCTCTGGCTCGGACCAGCTCGGCCTCCAGGGCCTCGCCGGACAGGACCAGGGCGTCGGAAAAGGTCTCGCTCCAGGTGCATTCACCGCATCGGTAGACCACGACACCATCAGCGAGACGATTGGCGGAAATGACATGAAGGGCGAGGACGGTCTTCTTGCTCATGGTTTGGTTACCCTTGGCGCGCATAAAAGGGATCGGCGCCCCCTTGGGGCCGCCCCGCGGAAAAATCGGTGGCCCCGAAAGGCGCGGGAAAGGACAGGTCGGTCCAGGAAGGTTGGGCCGCGCGCGCCGGGCGGTGGGCCGGTATCCGCCCGGCGGCGCGCGCCACCTCGCCCACCAGAAGCAGGCCAGGGGCTTTGGGGTCCCGGTCGCGGAGGTCCGCGACCAGGGATGGCAAGTCCATCAGGGCTCCCTTTGCGATTCGCTGGTTCGCGCCCCCCACATCCATGGCCACCGCCACGGGGGTTTCCGGAGAGAGACCGCCGGAGATCAGGCCCTGAGCGGCCTCCCGCGCCCGACCCAAGCCCATGTAGAGGGCAAGCGTGCCGCCAGCCCGGGCCAGCGCGGCCCAATCGTCCCGACCGGTGTTCACGGCGCGATCCCCGCGCGGGTGGGCCGTGGCGAAGGTCACGGATTGGGCGTGGTCCCGATCGGTCAGCGGAATTCCCATCGTGGCCGCGGCGGCGGAGGCCGCGGTGATACCCGGCACGATGGTCCAGGGTGTTCTGGCGGCGTCCAAGGTCGCGATCTCCTCGGACAGGCGGCCAAAGACGGCGGGGTCCCCCCCCTTCAACCGCACGACCACCCGGCCCCCCTTGGCCTCCCGAACCAACAGGGTACCGATAGCCCCCTGGTCCATGGAGTGGCGTCCCGCACGCTTGCCGACGGAAATGCGTCGCGCGTCGCGCCGGGCCAGGTCCAGGACACCCTCGCCCACCAGATCGTCGTGGATGATCACATCGGCGTCCTGCAACAGCCGTTGGGCCTTGATGGTCAATAGCTCGGGGTCACCGGGACCGGCACCCACCAGGTGCACCACACCCGGATCCTCGGCGTCCTCGTCCATTTCTCGCGTTCCGTTCAGCAGCCGGAGCGCCAGCGAGCGCGCCCGGGGCGTGTCCCCAGCCAGAACCGCCCGAGCGGGCTCCCCATCCATGAACCGTTCCCAGAAGCGGCGACGGGTATCTCCGTCGGGCAAGGCTCGGGCCACGGCCTCTCGAAACCCTTCGGCCAGGGTGGCGAGCCCCCCCAGGCGACTGGGCAGCAGCCGGTCAATGGCCGCGCGCACCCGCCGCGCCAGAACCGGCGAGGCTCCCCCCGTACCGATGGCGACAACGACGGCGCCCCGGTCGACGATGGCCGGGGTCAGGAAATCGCACAGCTCCGGACGGTCGACCACGTTGATCAAGACGCCCCTCCGACGGGCCTCGGACGCGACCATCGCATCCATCTCGGCGGACCCGGTGGCCGCATAGGCGAGCCGGGCACCTTCCAAATCCACCGGGCGGTAGGCATGCCCCGGCAGAATCGGCTGATTGGGAGCGCGATCCGCCTCCCAAGTGACGTCTTCTCCCTCCGGTGCCAGAATGGTGACTTGGGCTCCGGCCTTCAGGGCAAGACGTGCCTTGGCCAATGCCGCGGGTGTCGCGCCAACGACCACCACCCGGGATCCCGTCAAGGGCAGAAAGATGGGGAAACTGTCCACGCTCGGTCCTCCTGGGGAGCACGCGGCGACGGGCGCGCGTCCGCTCCAATGGCTTAGATATTTACATCATCAGCGCTGATGTCAACGTTTTTATAACACTTCATTTATGTGTTGATAATTTTTTTTACTATTTTTTTTTGTTATTTAACTACTAGGGGTATACACCTACTTGAACACTACCGCGAAAATCCTGTTAAATTGAGTTTCCCTCATCAAGGGAAATCGCCCCCGCCCCATAAGGCGGTGGGACTCCTTGAATCCCTGAATTTCAAGGAGAAGTTCCCCCTCATCCACACTGTTTGGATATTGGCCATGCCCCGTTGGAAACAAAGCGACCTGAGTTCCGATACCCTCTTCCAAAAAAAGCGGGAGACGGTGATCCGCGAGGCCGCCAAGACATTCAGTGTGAAAGGATACCACGGCACGTCCCTGGACGAAGTGGCCCGCGTCCTGGGTGTTACCAAGGCCGCGCTCTACTACTACATTCCGAGCAAGCGGGACATTCTGTACGAATGCCTGATCATCGCGGAGGATATCGGGGCCGCGGCGTTGGAAAAGGCCCAATCAACGAGCCCCATGGGCCTGGAACGCGTGACCGCCTTCATCCGAGCCTACGCGGGCCGGGCCTTGGACGACATGGGGGCCTGCCTATTGATTACGGACCTGGATGACCTGGAACGGGATCGTCACGCCGATATCACGGCGCGGCGCGCGGCCCTGTTGCGAGGCCTGTCCGATTTCATCGACCAGGGACAGACCCAAGGGCAGATTGGCCCGCGGATCGACCCAGACCTTTCGGCGCGGTTTATCATCAACGCCCTAAATACTCTCCCCCGTTGGGGCAAGGCCGCCGCGGATCAAAGGTCCGTGGACCGCATGATCGAGGATATTACCACTCTCATTTCATCGGGTATGTCCATGCCCATCGCCGCGCAATAAGAAAATCGCCCGACAATCCTCGGGGCGAGGGACGTCCCGAAATCGGCCGACTGAAATCGGCAAGCGGGCAGAATATGGGGTCATCCGGGAATTCCGGGGTCGGAGCTTCTCCTGGCGGCGGTTCTCATTTTTCTGTCACGCCCTTGGGCGGACCCCAAGCCGGAGAATGCCCTGAAGCACTCTTCCTTCACTGTATCTCCATGGATTGCCGCCCCGCGCGGGAATGACAAACCTTGAATGAGCGTTGCCCTGATTCCCAATAACCAATTGAAAAGACAAAAAAAGGGGCCGTGGTTGCCCACGGCCCAAGTTTAGGGAGGAAACGTCCAAGAAAGACAGCATAACTGCACGGAGTGCATGGACCGTCATGCTGCGATGCAAAATATCGCTGACTTGAGCAGTCGTGTAAAGAGGTTTTTTTCGCGGCGCACCATAAGCGCCGTGGCATCACCCGCCGAAACGCCCACTAACCGCAAGGTTCCATGGAGAAAGATCGAGGAACCACAAAATTCATGGGTCACTCAAAATATCCGGGGTCTATACCGACCTCCAGCGGTAGCATGAACCAACTTTCGCCTGAACGATTCAAATATTCCGGACAAGCTCAACATTTTTTGTGCACAAAGCTGGCATTCGCTGGCAGGATGCCAATGAGCCTCGCGGTATCGACCGACGAGGGGCGACGGCGAAAGACAGGCAGTTACAGACGAAAGACTCGAACCAGGACTCCCAGGCGAGGATATCATCCGACAGGGGCGAATGGACGAACAGGGGGAAACACAGGCCCATTCCGGGGCAATAGGTAGAACATGTCACTGATAAAATGGTCCGAAAAGATGAGTGTTGGCAATGCCGCGCTCGATAGAGACCATCAAACGTTACTCAATATTCTCAATCAGTTTCATGGGGTGATGCGGGGCCGGGTTGAGCGCGAAGCCCTCTCTGGTTTATTCGAGGAGTTGGCCCACTACACGGAATATCATTTTGAAATGGAAGAGCGGCTGATGCGCATGTGCGCCTATGCCGAGCTGGAAGACCACAAGGCCTTGCATGACGGCTTAAAACGACGTGTCGCGGTCTTCAAGGACCGCCATGCCGCGGATCCAGAAAACTTCCCACTTCTGGAAATGTTTGATTTCCTATCTGATTGGATGATGCGACACATCCTGCGCGAGGACATGAAAATATCAAAAGCCCTCCAGGCGGCCAAACGGAAGAAAAAATAGCGCCTCGACAAAACCGTCGTGCAATCCGTGCCGCCGCGGTCCATGTGGCTATTGTCTTTTCCCTGTCTTCCGATGCGGACCAATTCTGGTGCGGACCAGTATGGCGGACTCGGCCCATGGGCCGGATATTCTCAGTGCGGCGGCAGTTTCACCAACGTGCACCAGAATTGCTCAATCCCACGGACCACTTCGATAAACTGATCGAAGTCAACCGGCTTGACGATGTAGCAATTGGCGTGCAGGTCATAGCTTTTCATGATGTCCGCCTCCGCCTGGGATGTGGTCAGAACGATCACGGGAATGCGTTTGAGGTTGGCGTCTTCCTTCAATTCGGCCAGAACCTCCCGTCCGTCCTTGCGGGGCAGATTAAGGTCCAGAAGAATCAGGTCCGGGCGCGGGGCCGACGCATAGAGTGGCTCTCTCTTTAAGAAAGCCATCGCCTCGATCCCATCCTGCGCGACATGCAGATTGGTCGGCAGCCCCCCCTCCTTGAAGGCTTCGGACGCGAGACGGGCATCACCCGGATTGTCCTCGACCAACAATATATCCATAACCCTTTGATTCCTTTTCTGATTCCAGTGCATCGAACAGGCGATGAGCATACCACCAATTCGACTTTCAAGCCAAAAGGGGACTCGCCTAACGAAGATGGGCGCGATCCATCAAGATTTATAGGGCTTTAATCAATCGGTGCCAAATCGGAATCGATTGCCTGCCGCTTGATCGAGGATGAACCCACGTCAGATTGAGTCAAATCTGATCCCGCTTCGTCCTATTTTGTGGACATTTCAGAGTGTTCGGCGAATGCGTACCGATTTTTCCCCGCTCGTTTCGCCCTGTACATGGCCTCATCCGCGGAATGCAACAAATGCTCTGAATCCGCTCCATCCCCGGGGAACGTCGCGATACCGACACTGGCGGACACTGTCAGGGCTTCCGTCGCCATTGCATAGGGCTGGGACAGAACTTCCACCACTTTGCCCGCCACGGTCTCCGCGTCGTTGGGCTGGTTGACTTCACTCAAAATCACGGTGAATTCATCCCCCCCCAGGCGCGCCACCTCATCGGAAACCCGAACGACCCGCCGCAAGCGCAACGCCACTTCCTTCAGCACCAAGTCACCCACATCGTGCCCCAGGCGGTCGTTAACCTCCTTGAAGCCATCCAGGTCGACGAACAACAGGCTCAACCCCCGATCATAGCGGCGGCTCCGTGCGATCCCCGAATCCAGGAGCTTCTGGAACAAAGCCCGGTTGGGTAGACCGGTCAGGGAATCGGTGGTGGCCTGACGAATCAAGTCGTCCTCCGCCCGGCGCCGGAACGTGATGTCGGAAAAGATGACCACATAGCCCACGGACTTGCCCACGCCATCCCGTACCATGTTGATCCGCATCCATTCCGGGCGAATTTCCCCATCCCGACGCCGGTTCCAGACTTCCCCTTCCCAGCTTCCCTGCTCCTTTAGACGGCCCCACAGGGTATCGCGGAATTCTTGGTCGTGGACATCGGAAACCAGGAAGTGGGCAGCCTTACCCTCCACCTCATCCGCGGCGTAGCCGGTGATTTCCACATAGGCCGGATTGACCCGGGAAACCACACCCCGGGTATCCATGACCAACATCCCCGTGTCCGTGTTGTTAAAAGCGGCTTCGGACAACAACAATTGGCGGCGGGTCTTCTGCCGCTCAATGGCGTGGAGAATGGAGCGGCGGATCAGTTCCCCATCCCCCTTGCCCTTGACCAAATAATCTTGAGCACCGCGTTGAACCGCTTGAACGGCCATCGAGAAGTCATCCAGGCCGGACAGCACCACCACGGGAGTCTCCTCGGCCACGGCAAGGAATCGTTCCAGTGTCGACAACCCCTGGCTGTCGGGCAGAAACAGGTCGAGCAAAACCACGTCGAAAGGCCGCTGGGCGAAGACCCCCATGGCACCGGCCAAGTCGGATTGGACCACCACCCGGAAATGCACTTCCACTTCTTCCGACAGGTTGATTTCGATCAACCGGCTGTCGCCAGGATTATCCTCCACCACCAGAACGTCTATGGGCCTTTCGAACAGCATTTCCCGCCTAAACCCCCCAGTCAAAAAAACCGACTCCCCTCCCCCGCGCCCTCCCGATAATTTCGAAACCGACGCGAAAGGATCCTCACCCTAGAGCGCTTTCCACCGCGGGTCCACATATCCAGCGGACCGACAAGCAATAAAACGCCTCCGAAACGGATCAAGAACAACTCTATTAAAATCAATTCATCGAACCTATAGAAGCGATCAAGATATTATTATATCTCACAATACACTCCACATTTTTCCTTTGTTCCGTCACGAAAACCTCAATCACGCTTGACGCACAGGAAACATGTTGCGGTGCTTCACGATATTTCCTAGGCTTGTGGATTAGGCGCCCTGGCGTGAATACGGGAGTGATACCAAGGTATGGGATGACACAACTTCGTGGTTGGAGGCTTCCTTTGGTACGATACCAGTCTGGGATTACCAACGGGCATTCCGGTCCGAACGGCTCAGTCCTTCGGCTACCGCTCGGTCGCGCCCTTTTCCCTTCCGACTCCCCCACCCGAATAGAACAAGAGGTTTGAACGGACGACATGTGTGGACTTAGCGGCGAGATTCGATTTGACGGAGCCCTGGCGGACACCCGCGCGGTCGCGGCCATGGTTGACGCGATGATCCCCCGGGGTCCCGACAGTGGCGGCCTCTGGTCCCAAGGGTCCGCGGCGTTCGGGCATCGTCGTCTGAAGATCATCGACCTGTCCGAAACGGCCCAACAGCCGATGGTGGATTCAGCCCTGGGGCTGACAATCGCCTTTAACGGCTGCATCTACAACTACAAGGCGCTGCGCGCCGAGTTGGAGGGCAAGGGTTACCGCTTCTTTTCCCAGGGCGACACGGAAGTGATCCTGAAGGCCTATCACCGCTGGGGTCCTGATTGCGTGCGCCAGTTTCACGGCATGTTCGCCTTCGCCATCCGGGAGCGAGACACGGGCCGCACCGTGCTGGCCCGGGATCGCCTGGGCATCAAACCGCTCTACATCTCGGAGGCCCCGGGCCGCTTGCGCTTTGCCTCCTCCCTACCCGCCCTGCTCGCGGCGGGGGACGTGGACACCAGCATCGACCCCGAGGCGCTGCACCACTACATGAGTTTCCATGCCGTGGTCCCGGCGCCCCTGACCATCCTGCGCGGGGTCCGCAAGATCCCCCCCGCCACCGTGATGGTCATCGAAGCCGACGGGAACCGGAAGAGCGAGACCTATTGGACCCTGTCGGTCAACCCCACCGCCGAAGATAAGGCCGTTTCCGCCGAGGAGTGGGAAGAGCGGGTGATGGATGCCCTGCGCACCGCCGTGAAGCGGCGTCTGGTGGCCGACGTTCCCGTGGGCGTATTGCTCTCGGGCGGGCTGGATTCCAGCCTGATCACCGGACTGCTGGCCGAGTCCGGACAGACGGGCCTTAAAACCTTCTCGGTCGGCTTCGAGGCCGCGGGCGGCGAGAAGGGAGATGAGTTCCAATATTCGGACATCGTGGCCAAGCATTACGGCACGGATCACCACCAAATCTTCGTCCCCTCCGCAAAACTCTTGGAAACCTTGCCCCACACCTTCCAGGCCATGAACGAACCCATGGTGTCTTACGATAACGTGGGCTTTTTCCTGCTTTCCCAGGAGGTGGCCAAGCATGTGAAGGTGGTCCAAAGCGGCCAGGGCGCCGACGAGGTCTTCGCCGGCTACCATTGGTATCCGCCCCTGCTCGATAGCAGCGATCCGGTCACGGACTACGCCAAGGTCTTCTTCGACCGCTCCCAGGCGGAGATGGCCGAGGTGCTAGAGCCGGGAATGCTCGGCCAAGACGTCAGTCGGGCTTTCGTCGCCAAGCACTTCGGCCAACCGGGCGCGGATCGAGCCGTGGACAAGGCGCTGCGGCTGGACACCACGGTCATGCTGGTGGATGACCCCGTCAAGCGGGTGGACAGCATGACCATGGCCTGGGGACTAGAGGCCAGGGTACCCTTTCTGGACCATGATCTGGTGGAACTGGCGGGTCACGTTCCGGCCGAACTGAAGCTGGCCGACGGTGGCAAGGGCGTGCTGAAAAGCGGTGCCCGCAAGATCATCCCCAACGCGGTGATCGACCGCCCCAAGGGGTATTTCCCCGTACCAGCCCTCAAGTACATCGAAGGCCCCTATCTGGAGATGGTGCGTGATACCATGGACTCTCCCCAAGCGCGGAACCGGGGCGTCTTCAAACGGAGCTACGTGGAGATGTTGATGGACGCTCCGAAGGCGCACATCACCCCTTTACGGGGCTCCATGTTGTGGCAGGTGGCCATGCTGGAACTCTGGCTCCAAACCCACGGAGTGTGAGCCCATGAACAAGAAAGGCGAGCAGAGCCCGATCAAGGACGGGCCAAGCAAGAGCGCCGAGGAGTCGGACGACACAACCTTCACGGACGCCTATATGCGCATGGCTTCATTAAAAAATTGGGGAAGAGCGCCTGAACAAACCAGGGATGCCCTGACGGAAGATACCATCCTGGACTGTGGATGGGGACGTTTGGTCTTCGGTCAGACCTTTTCGGACAGCCGTCAATTGGCCGATGTCCTCCGCGAGGAATTGCCTGGACGCCGGGACATCGCCATTTACCTGCGCGACCCCCATGTGGTCCTGTCCCTCGCGCCACAGGAGCTGTTCCTGGACCCCAGCCACACCTTCCGGCTTTGGTTCAAGGACTATGTCCCAAGACAGGAAAACGTCCCTGGCCCCCTGATCCGCGGGATCGTGAGCCTGTCCGACACCCAATGCGCCGACCGCATCTACCGGTCGCGCCATATGGTCCCCCCCTACGAGGGATTCATCTGGCGCCACAGGGACAGTTCCGTCCTGACCTATCTGGTGGCGGAGGACAGCCGCACCGGCGCCGTTGTCGGCGTGGTCACCGGAGTGGACCACAAACATGCCATCAACGACCCGGACAACGGTTCCAGTCTTTGGGCCCTGGCGGTGGATCCCCAATGCCACTTGCCCGGCGTGGGGGAAGCCCTGGTGCGGGCCCTGGCGGAGTTGTTCAAGGCCCGGGGCAGGGACTTCATGGACCTGTCGGTCATGCACGACAACGAACAGGCCATCGCCCTCTATGAAAAGCTGGGCTTCAAGCAGATCCCCGTCTTCGCCCTGAAAAACAAGAACGGAATCAACGAAAAGCTCTTCGTCGGACCGGTCTATGACGATGCGCTCAATCCCTACGCCAAAATCATCGTCAACGAGGCCCGACGCCGGGGCATCCAAGTGGAGGTGGTCGACCAGGAAGGGGGCTACTTCACCCTTAGCTTCGGAGGACGCGCCATCACCTGCCGGGAAAGCCTGTCCGAACTGACCAGCGCGATCGCCATGAGCCGCTGTGACGACAAGGCCGTCACCCGCCGCCTTTTAGAGAAGGCCGGCCTGTCCGTGCCCGACCAGATATCGGTAACAGACGACGCCCAAGCCCAAGCCTTCCTCGCCACCCACGGCAGTGTGGTGGTCAAGCCCGCCCGGGGCGAACAGGGCAAGGGGATCAGCGTGGACATCACCGGGCCGGAGGACCTGTCCCGGGCCATTGACGCCGCGCGGACCTATTGCGACCATGTGATCCTGGAGCAATTCGTCAAGGGCGCCGATCTGCGCATCATCGTCATCGACTTCAAGGTGGTCGCCGCGGCCGTGCGCAGACCTCCCCATGTGACCGGCGATGGCAAGCACACCGTACGGGAACTGGTGGAAAAGCTCAGCCGCCGCCGGGCCGCGGCCACGGGGGGGGAAAGCACCATTCCCATGGACGCGGAAACCGAACGGGTGGTCCGCCTCGCCGGTTCCGAGATGGACGGCATTCCGCCCGCGGGCGAGACCCTTGCCGTGCGCAAGACGGCCAACCTCCACACAGGCGGGACCATTCACGACGTCACCGACCGTCTGCACCGCGCCTTGGTGGACGCCGCGGTGCGTGCCGCCCAGATCCTGGATATCCCCGTGGTCGGCCTCGACTTCCTGGTGCCCGCGGTCACCGGACCGGACCATGTAATCATCGAAGCCAACGAACGTCCGGGTCTGGCCAACCATGAGCCGCAACCGACTGCGGAGCGGTTCATCGATTTACTTTTCCCCCAGACCCGCTTCGCGCCTCCAACGGACCATCGGGTGGATTCCAATTAGCGAAACCCGGAGTCCGGGACCAACGCTCCGGACTCATCCCATCAAACTCGAAAGCGCGTCGAGGCGGTTTTGGCGCGCGGAATCCAATGACAAGGACGCCGCCGCGATATTCTCTCGGAGATGGGGCCGCCGAGAGGTTCCCGGGATCAAAAGGATATTGGGACTCCGCCGCAGCAGCCAAGCGAGCGCCACCTGCCAGACGGAACACCCCTCCTCCCCGGCCACTTCGTCCAGGACCAGGGATTGGATTGGGGTAAATCCACCCAAAGGAAAATACGGTACGTAGGCGATTCCTTCCTCCGCGAGGCCATCGATCATCGCATCGTCGGCGCGGTGGATGATGTTGTAGTAATTCTGCACACAGACGATGGGTGCAATGTCCCGAGCCATGGCCAATTGTCCGGCGGAAACGGTGCTGACGCCGATATGGGCAAGCAGCCCTTCGTCCCGCATCCGCCGCATGGCCCGCATCGGCTCGGCGATGTCGTCCTCGGGTCCGCCCATGCGCAGGTTCACGATGGGGATCTGATCGAGGCCCAGTCGTTCAAGGTTGTCCTCCACGGATTTCCGCAGGAAGTCCGGGCTTCGGTCGTGGAGCCAATCCCCCTTGTCGTTTCGCCAGGCGCCAATCTTGGTCACCAGTGTCAGGGACTGGGGGTAGGGAAACAAAGCCTCGCGAATCAGGCGATTGGTGACATGGGGGCCATAGAAATCGCTCGTGTCGATGTGATCGACACCAAGCGAAATTGCCTCCCGCAGCACGGCCAGGGCCTCGATCGGATCCGCGGGCTCGCCGAAGACATGGGATCCAGCCAGTTGCATGGCGCCATAGCCCATGCGGTTCACGGAGATCTCCGTGCCGGGAAAGGTGAAACGGCCAGCGGCCGCGGCATCGGGAAGCATATTCGTCATGGGATCGGCTCCTTTGTTCACCCTCAGAAAACGCTGTTCGGTCGCATTTGATAATCCCGATAAAACCGAATACCCTGTTCGGCATGCCGAACAATAAGCACCGTCCTTCCCTGAACGACCTTTCGGTTTTTCTCGCCGTTTCAACCGCTGGCGGCTTCCGGCTGGCGGCCAAGCGGCTGGGCATGTCCCCTTCGACCGTGAGCGAAACCGTGTCTCGCCTTGAGGCCGAGATCGGGACCCCACTCCTGACCAGGACGACCCGGAGCGTCATGCCGACGAACGCTGGGCTGGTCCTCGCCGCGCGGCTGGCACCCCTCCTGGCCGAGGCCGCCGCCGCGGTGGACGATGCGGCGAGCCTGTCGGGGCGGGTGCACGGCCTCCTCAAGCTCAATGTCCCGGGCGCGGTGATGGTCGACATCCTTCCCCCCTTGATCGACCGTTTCCTCGACCGGCACCCCGATGCACGGATGGAGGTGATGGTGGATGACCGGTTGATCGACGTGACAGCCGCGGGATGCGATGCTGGCATTCGCTATGGCGAATATCTGGCTCAGGACATGATCGCCATTCCCATCGGTCCCCGGCGCCAATGGGCCGCGCTCGCCGCGGCCCCTTCCTACCTCGCCCGCCGGGGCGAACCCACCCACCCCCGCGACCTGATGGACCATGACTGCATCCGAACCCGCTTCTCGAGCGGGGCCTTGACGGAATGGACCTTCGTGCGCGACGGGGAACAGGTGATCGTCGACCCCCCTGGCCGTCTGACCGTCGGCACGGCCGGGGCCGCGGCGGCGATCGGCCACGCCAAGGCCGGGCAGGGCTTGATCATGACCTTTCTCAATTGGTTGGCCCCCAGCTTCTCCGATGGCGGCCTGAGGCCGGTCCTGAGGGACTGGTGGCCGCCGTTCGACGGTCCACGGCTTTACTTTTCGAGCCGCTTCATGCCCGCGCCCCTGCGGGCCTTCATCACTCTGGTCGAGGAAGAGGGACGACACCCGCGGATCCGAACCTCCAGCCCCATGGAAACCCCACCCGAAACGGCACCGGAGTGAGGCCCGACCTAAGGGAGCTGTGGGGCGAAGTTGGGGCAGAGGTGAAGTCGGGGGGTTAAGTCAGGGGAGAAAAGAGTCTAAGGTGGGGCTTCATCTCCTCCCTTCGAACCAGAAAGGACATCTTCCGTGCCCCGCGTTCCCGTTGATACGGATTACATCCTCCATGTTCTCAAACGCCTCCTGGAAACCCCCTCTCCGTCGGGCCTGACGGACGCGGTGGTCCATGTGGTCTGCGAGGAGTTGCAGGAGTTGGGCATCTCCTTCGAGATCACCCGACGGGGCGCCATCCGGGCCAATATTCCGGGTATCCGCTACAGCCCCGACCGGGCCATCATCAGCCATCTCGATACCCTGGGCTGCATGGTGAAGAACCTGAAGGACAACGGTCGGCTGGAAATCGTGCCCATCGGCTTCTGGTCGGCCCGCATGGCCGAAGGCGCCCGGGTCACCATTTATTCCGATGGGCCGCGCATGTTCCGGGGCTCGGTCTTGCCTCTGAAGGCTTCGGGCCATGTCTACAACCAGGAAATCGACACTCAGGAGGTCTCCTGGAGCAACGTGGAAGTACGTCTCGACGAGATCGTCCATACCAAGGCCGACCTAATCAATCTGGGCGTCAACGTAGGGGACCATATCTCCGTCGACCCCACGCCAGAGTTCTCGGAAAGCGGGTTCATCGTCTCCCGCCACCTGGATGACAAGGCTGGCGTCGCGGCGATGATGGCCGCGGCGAAGGCGGTGAACGAGGGCAATGTGCGCATCCCGGTGGACTGCCACCTGTTGTTCACCATTTCGGAAGAAGTCGGGGTCGGCGCCTCCCACATCCTGCACGGCGACGTGGCGGAAATGGTCTCCATCGACAATGGCACCATCGCGCCGGGACAGAACACCAGTGAATTCGGCGTGACCATCGCCATGCAGGATTCCAGCGGACCCTTCGACTGGCATCTGACCCATAAGCTGATCGACCTCTGCCGCGCCCATGGCATCGAGCACAGCCGGGACGTCTTCCGCTATTACCGGTCCGACGCCGCCAGCGCGCTCGAGGCGGGCAATGACATCCGCACCTCGCTGATCTGCTTCGCCTGCGACGGCTCCCATGGCTATGAACGGACCCATATCCGCTCCCTGGAGGCCCTGGCGGAGCTGCTGGCCCTCTACATGCAAGCCGATCCCCTGTTCAAGCGGGACTCCAAGCCCATGGGACCGATCAGCGATTTCCCCGACCCCCAATTGCAGGGTGGCGCGGAATAATCTTTCTCCCCCTTGTCGACCCTGACGGTCGTCCCATATGACCTTCACCGTGTCGGAAGGGACCTTCCGACACGCGCCTCCCCCGCGGGAGAGACCGGGAGGGATTTTCCCGGCGCCGAAGGAGCAACCGCCCCGGAAACTCTCAGGCAAAAGGACGGCGCGGGCGGGCGAGCAGGACTCTGGAAAGAGGTGGTTCCTTGACACGCTCGGGGCGCCGCCCGCCGAAGGAAGAAAACTCTCAGGCGGACAGACAGAGGGGGCACCCAATTCCACGTCGTTCCGGCGAAAGAAGGTGCCCGTGATCCCTCCCAACCAAAATGACTCCCGCCACCGCGCCCCCTTGGACCAACCCATCAGTGTCCTGGACCTCTACACCATCGGCGTGGGTCCCTCCAGCTCCCATACCGTGGGGCCCATGCGGGCCGCCCGACGCTTCACCGAAGCCCTGGACAGCCGCCAGCTCACCGACCATGTCGCGCGGATCACGGTGGCCCTCTACGGCTCGCTCGCCCTGACCGGCAAGGGGCATGCCACCGATACCGCGGTGATCCACGGCTTGTCGGGAGAGCGCCCGCGGACCATCGACCCAACCCGCGCCATGGAAGCCCTGGCGACCATCCGCCAAACGGGCTTGTTGCCGCTGGCGGGCAAGCGCGTCCTCCCCTTCGACGAGGCGCGGGATCTCCTGTTCCTGGGGGATGACCTGCTGCCCCATCACCCCAACGGCATGCGCTTCACCGCCCTGGATGGGCAGGGCACCCCCCTGCTGGTCCGGGACTACTATTCCGTGGGCGGCGGCTTCGTTGTCCAGGGCGAGGACGAGGTGGACGCCGTCACCAATAGCCACAACATCGCCCTGCCCCATCCCTTCTCCTCCGGTCGGGAGCTTCTGGCCCTCTGCGCCGAAACCGGTCTGAGCATCGCCCAAATCATGGCCAGGAACGAGACCGCCTGGCGGCCAGCGGGGGAGACCGACGCCTTCCTGGACGCCGTCCACGGGGCCATGATGGATTGCATCACCCGGGCTCTGACCGCCGAGGGACACCTGCCGGGCGGCCTGAACGTGCCCCGCCGCGCGGGCGCCCTGTATCGGGAACTGGTGTCAAAACCGGAAGGGGGGTTGAAGGATCCCCTGACCGCGCTGGACTGGATCAACCTCTACGCCTTGGCGGTGAACGAGGAAAACGCCGCGGGCGGCCGGGTGGTCACGGCGCCGACCAATGGCGCGGCCGGAGTGATCCCCGCCGTCCTCAAATACTACGAGACCTTCGTTCCCTCCGCCTCGCCCCAGGGCATCCGTGATTTCCTGCTGACCGCGGCGGCCATTGGCAGTCTGTACAAGCGCCGGGCCTCGATCTCGGCCGCCGACGTGGGGTGCCAGGGGGAAGTGGGCGTGGCCTGCTCCATGGCCGCGGGCGCCCTGGCCGCGGTGATGGGCGGCCATCCGGCCCAGGTGGAGAACGCCGCCGAGATCGGCATGGAGCATAACCTGGGTCTGACCTGCGACCCCGTCGCCGGGCTGGTCCAGATCCCCTGTATCGAGCGCAACACCATGGGCGCGGTGAAAGCCGTCAACGCCGCCCGCCTGGCCCTGCGGGGGGATGGAAACCACTTGATTTCCCTTGATCGGGTGATCGAAACCATGCGCCAGACCGGGGCGGACATGCAGTCCAAATACAAGGAGACGAGCCTTGGGGGACTGGCCGTGAACTACGTGGAATGCTAAACATCTCCCGTTTTTCCCTGCTCGGATCTCCCCATGGCCTTCGATCTCACCCGTTACCTCGACCGCATCGGTTTGACAGAGACCCCTCCGCCGACCTTGGAGGGGTTGGCCCGTCTGCACTGGGCGCAAATGACGACCCTGCCCTTCGAGAACATCGATCCCCTGATCGGTCGACTCCCCAGCCTGACCGACGAAGATCTGGAGGCCAAGCTGATCACCGGTGGCCGGGGTGGGTATTGCGTGGAGCTCAATGGCCTGTTGGCGCGGGCACTGCCCCTGCTTGGGTTCCAGTCCCGCCCGGTGCTGGCCCGCGTTCGCCTGGGCGCGGCGCAAGGGGGGTGGCGATCCCACTATGCCCATCTCGTGTCCCAGGACGGGCAGGACTGGATCATCGACACGGCCTTCGGTAGGGACACCTACCAAGCCCCCCTGAACCTCGCCGATCCCGAAGAGCAAGCCCTTGGCGACGGGTTTTTCCGCCAGAGACCGGATCACGAAACGGGCGAGACGGTGATCGAACGCAAGAAGCCCGATGGAAGTTGGTTCGCCCTCTATGGCTTCGACCGTATTCCCGTGGCACCGCCGGACATCGACGCCGTGAACATCCTGTCCACCCATCCCGCCGCTCGGATGTTCCCCCATCACCTGATGGTCGCCATCGCCGTGCCCGGGGGACGCCTGACCCTGCTGGACCGGACCCATAAACGGCTGGTGAATGGCCTGGAGGAGGTCCGGGAGATCACCTCCCGGGACGACATGGGCGCGGTGTTGACCGGTCCCTTCCGCCTGACCCTGGATGACGCCCTCGTCGCCCAGGTTTGGGAGCGGGTCCTGGCCGCCCCGCCCCTGCCGCCCAGATAGGGGGATTCCCCCAGCTATCGCGGTGCGGACACCCGTCTTCACAAAATATTGATCAAAAAATTCCGGAACCGAATGGCGTTTCCGGGACTTGATCCCCAAATGGAACACCATTGAAAGACCGACAGGGGGGAGAGTCCACACAATGAATACCGCGATCCAAGCCGGGTCCGTCCCCCGGAGGGACACGCGTTCCTTGGCGAACCGCCTGACCGTGACCAGAAGGAATACGGAGCGCCTTGCCGCCCCCCTTTCGCCGGAGGATCAGGTTGTCCAGTCCATGACGGACTGTAGTCCCACGAAATGGCACCTGGGCCATGTGTCCTGGTTCTTCGAGACCTTCCTGCTCACCCCCCATTTGCCCGGCTACAAACCTTTCGATCCCCTGTACACCCTCCTCTTCAATTCCTATTACGTGGGAGCCGGTCCCCGTCATCCCCGCCCGCAAAGGGGCATGCTGACCCGTCCGCCCCTGTCCGATGTCATGGCCTATCGCGCCCATGTCGACAGGGGCATGGAGGCGCTTCTGGCCACCGACAACGACGCCACGCGGTCGGCCATCCCCCCCTTGATCGAACTGGGACTCAACCACGAGCAGCAGCATCAGGAACTGTTGCTCATGGACATCCTGAACCTGTTTTCCCTGAATCCCGGCAAGCCCACTTATGCGTCCGGCGGTCCGGCTCCTTCGGCACCCGCCGCGCCCTTCCGCTGGATCGAATACCCCGGAGGAATCCACGCCCTTGGCCACGATGGCGAAGGCTTCGCCTTCGACAATGAAAGTCCCCGGCATGATGTCCTGCTCCACCCCTTCCAACTGGGATCCCGCCCCGTCACCAACGGGGAATGGATCGCCTTCATCGAGGAGGGCGGCTATGGGCAAGCCACGCATTGGCTTTCGGATGGCTTCGCCACCGTCCAGGCCGAAGGCTGGGCGGCGCCCCTTTATTGGGAAAAGGTCGACGGAAGCTGGCATTCCCTGACCCTGCATGGGTTCCACCCAGTGGACCCCAACGCACCGGTGGACCATGTCAGCTACTACGAGGCCGAGGCCTTCGCCCGATGGAGCGGCAACCGCCTGCCCACGGAAGCGGAATGGGAGGTCGCGGCCGCCGACCTGACGCCGGGGGGCAATACCTTGGGTACCGGCGCGCTCCAGCCCCGCTCGGCCCCGGCCACTGATCGCGAAGAGCCCATCCAGATGTTCGGCGATGTCTGGGAATGGACCGCCAGCCCTTACGGCCCCTATCCCGGGTTCCGCCCACCGCAAGGGACCGTGGGCGAGTACAACGGCAAGTTCATGGCCAATCAGATGATTCTGCGCGGCGGATGCTGCGTCACGCCCGACGGTCATATCCGCGCCACCTATCGCAATTTCTTCTATCCACACCAACGTTGGGCCTTTTCGGGTCTGCGTCTGGCCAGGAACGTTTGACCATGAAAGACACCACCGCTCCCCTCCACGCCCCCGAGGCCCAAACCGGCCAGGACGAATTCGCCCAAGCGGTCCTGGACGGTCTGCGACGCAACCCCAAGGCCATTCCCTCCAAATTCTTCTATGACGCCAAAGGATCCCACCTGTTCGACAAGATCTGCGACCTGGAGGAATACTACCCGACGCGGACGGAACTGGGTATTCTGCGGAGCCACGCCCCGGATATCGCCACCATCGCCGGATCGGACGCCACCCTGGTGGAGTTCGGCAGCGGCGCGGGGGTCAAGGTCCGCCTGCTGCTTGACGCCCTGGACACCCCCCGGGCCTATGTGCCCATCGACATCTCCCGGGACCACCTGCTGGCCTCCAGCGCCCAGCTCGACGCCGACTATCCCGCGCTTCGTATTTTGCCCGTCCACGCCGATTTCGCCACGCCCTTCGAGGTGCCGCGCATGGCGTCGTCGAACGTGGTCGGCTTCTTCCCCGGCTCGACCATCGGCAATCTCACCGCTGAAGAGGCGGTCAGCTTCCTCCATGTCGCGGCCGAGACGCTGGGCAAGGGCGCGGGCATGGTCATCGGCGTCGATCTGATCAAGGACCGCGACGTCCTGCGCGCCGCCTATGACGACCGCGAGGGCGTGACGGCGGCGTTTAACCTGAACCTGCTCGCGCGCATCAACCGGGAATTGGGAGGCACCTTCAACCTGGATCACTTCGCCCATCGGACGGTGTTTAACGAAGCTCATGCCCGTATCGAGATGCATATCGAATCCACCAAGGCCCAGAGCGTCACCGTGGCGGGTCTGCGCCTGTCCTTTGAGAAGGGGGAACGGATCCATACGGAGAATTCCCATAAATATACGGTGTCGGGCTTTTCCGCGCTCGCCGGGCGGGCGGGTTGGTCGGTGCGCGCGGTCTGGACCGACGAACAGGACTGGTTCGCCGTCCTTTACCTGGAACGCCTGGATGGGTGACGCGGCATGGGACGTCCGGATACGTCACCCAACCCTCTCCCCCCCCTAGAGCTTTGACAAGCCCTATAGCCATCTTAGGCTTTCAAAAGCCTTACAGTATGGACTGGCCGGTCGCGGCCCAATCCTTGGCGAACTGCTCCAGCCCCTTATCAGTGAGAACGTGATTGGCCAGACCCTTGATCACCGCGGGTGGAATAGTGGCCACGTCGGCGCCAGCGATGGCCGCTTCCTTGACGTGATTCGCCGAGCGGATCGAAGCGGCCAGAATCTCCGTCTGGAAAGCATAGTTGTCGTAAATCTCCCGCATGTCGCGGATCAGATCCATGCCATCGATATTGGTGTCATCCAGTCGGCCAATGAAGGGGGAGACATAGGTCGCGCCCGCCTTCGCGGCGAGAAGCGCTTGATTCGCCGAAAAGCAGAGAGTCACATTGGTCTTGATCCCCTTGCGCACCAAATGGCGGCAGGTCTTCAATCCGTCGAGGGTCATGGGCAGCTTGATCACCACGTTATCGGCGATCCTGGCCAAGTATTCCCCCTCGGACACCATGCCCTCGAAAGTCATCGCGGCGACTTCCGCGGAAACTGGACCAGGAACGAGAGCGCAGATCTCGGCGATCACTTCCTTGAAATCGCGACCTGATTTAGCGATCAGCGACGGATTTGTCGTAACTCCGTCAAGAAAACCGTATTCATTCAGTTCCTTGATGTCGTCGATATTGGCGGTGTCGACAAAGAACTTCATCTTGTCATCTCCTAAAGCGGTTCGCGGAACCATGGACCCAATTTTATCCAGCTCCGACAACACCTATGCCTTCACCCAAACCGCGTTCAACCGAAATCGATTGAACGCCAATCAATTGATCCAGATCCAAGGACTGGAGCGGCGGGTGGACCAAAACCCGAAATTCATTTTTCCCCCGCCGCGTCGGACTGTACGCCTCTAGCCCGCTTTTGGCCGCGACAAACTTGAGCGCCCGGCCTGCTCCCTTTGATAGAGGCCTCCTTCTACCGGCGGGAGCGGGCGGCGGGCCGCTTGGTGGAGGAGAGTGCGGACCGCCGAGCGGCGGAGGCAACCGTCCCGCCCCTGGCCCGACGCCGTTTCTCGGTTTTGCGTGCCCCCACGTTCACCACGATGATCAAGAACACAATGATGATGCTATAGGCAATCGACCGCGCGGTATCCAAATCCATGGACTGCCCCTTCTCTCTCTTTCCGAATTGTTGTTTTGCCACAACAATGTGCTGGAGGACAGACCTCGAAGCCAAAAAGTGGGATCCGTCATTCTTTCAGGGGGACAAAGTGGTCGGATCGTCCTACAAAGCGGTCGGATCATCCTATACGATTGGGCGGCATGGACTGGATCGTCCCAAATGTCCTGACGTGTTCGCGTCGCAAGCGCCGCCCCACGGAGCATCTTCCCTTGCCCTTCAAGATCACGCCCCACCTGTTGCTTACCCTCTTGATCGGATCCCTAGGCGGGATGGTGCTTTCCTGGCTCCACCTACCGCTCGCCTGGATGATGGGCTCCATGCTGTTCACCACCATCGCGGCGCTCTCGGGTGTGCGCTTGGAGGCGCCGCGCCAAATGCGTTTGGCCGTCATCCCCATTCTGGGAGTGCTGCTCGGCGCCGCCTTCAGCCCCCAGACCCTGTCGCGCATGCATGAATGGGGCTGGACCATGGCTGGGCTCTTCGTCTTTGGCGCGGTGGTCACGGGAACCGTCTCGCTCATCCTGAACAAGCTCTTCCATTATGATGGACGCACCGCCTTCCTTTCCGCCGCGCCTGGCGGCATCAACGATCTGATCCTGCTGGCCCAACAATACAACGCCAACGACCGGGCGGTCTCGTTGATGCACGCCATCCGCATCCTGGTGGCGGTGATGACCATCCCCCTCTATTTCCGCTTCGTCTATGGAATTACCACGTCGGGCGGCGGACCGGGCTATACGCCCCTGGATGCCCTATCGCCCACCGATGCCCTGATGCTGGCGGCCTGTGCCCTACTGGGCTATTGGCTGGGCAAGGTCCTGAAGCTACCGGCCTACGCCATATTCGGCCCGATGATCCTCTCCGCTGCCCTGCATTTTGGTGGTTTCACCGCGGCCAAACCGCCCACAATGCTCATTCAGGCCGCCCAAGTCATTGTCGGCGCCACCATCGGCTGCCGCTTCCTGGGTGTGTCCATCTCGGTCATGTTCCGGGATATGCTGGTGGCCGCCGGATCCGGCCTGGCCATGGTCGGCCTCGCCGTGGGCTTCGCCGCTGTCCTTTCCCCCCTCACCGGTTTCGGCGTGGGTGAAATCGTGTTGGCCTTCTCCCCCGGCGGTCTCATGGAAATGGGTCTGATCAGCATCGCCATGGGCTTCGACCCGGCCTTCGTCTCCGCCCACCACCTGGCGCGCATCGTCATGGTGATCGTCTTCGCGCCCCTGGTCTTCAAGCTGATCGTCCTGAAGCGAAGTGGCGACAAGGACGCCGACGATCAGACGCGATAGCATATCCAGGCGAAATAGGTGTCCTCTCTCATGCTCGCCCCCACCTGAATGTTCGACTGGAAGCGGACGGCCAATCCCGCCCTCGCGAGCAACTGTTCCCACATGGCTTTTCCGAAAACACTGAAGTGGTTTTGGTTGTTCTCATGGGAAAAAGCCGTGTCCGGCGCCGGAACTTCCATGTAGAACAGACCGCCAGAGCGGAGCACCCGGGCGCATTCCATCAGCACGACAAAGGGCGCGATGGTGTGTTCAATGGCGTGCCGACACCACACAAGGTCGAAGGAATCCTCTTCGAAATCCAGGAACGTGATGTCGCTTTCCACCACCGTGAGGCCCTTTGAGCGGCAGACCTCCACATCGCTTCCCAGGGTCACGCCAATCGGCTCCATCCCCATGTCCGCGAAATAGCCAAGCACGGTCCCATCACCGCACCCCACATCCAGCACCCTCCGCCCCCCTTCGGAACCGAGCATTCCGACAAGTTTTCGCGCCATATTCGCCATATGCTCGACGGTGGCGGAGGTCGTCTTTTCCGGATAGACGGATTGCGCGACCAGCCCCATGATCCGCTCGAACCGCGCGAACCGGCTCTCCAAGTCGGCCATCATTCCATCCCTTTCAAACCACGGTGTTTTCCCCTCGCCGGAGTCTACCCAAGGGAGGGCGGTCCGGCTATGGGGAAACAGGCCCAATCCTCTGGGAAACACTCCGCCGTCCGGATAGGGCGAGCAGGGTTCCGCCCAGAACGATCAAGCCCCCGCCGACCCAAGTTCCGGCCTTTGGAACCTCGGCGAAGGCCAGCCAGCCAAGGGCGGCCGCGAAGACCAACCAGGAATAGCCGATCGGTCCGAGGATCGAGACCTCGGTCATCGCGAATCCACGGATGTTGCAATACTGGGCGAAGATGGCGAGCGGACCCAGACAGAGGAACAGGATCACCACCGTCCAATCTGGCGTGACCCAAACCCAAGCGGCAAGGGGCGCCAGGATAACCACGCCAAACAGGTTCACATGGAAGAGAATGGCCAAACGGTGCTCCGTGCCCCGCGCCAGGATCCGGATCATGATATTCTCACCCGCGACAAGCAGGGCCCCGGCCAGGGGCAAAAGGACCGCGATGTTTTCCGGACTTGCGTCGAAGAGGTTTGAGAGATCACCACCCGAGGACACGGCGATGACACCGCCCACCAGAGAAATCGCCACGCCGATCCAACGAACCCAGTTCACCCGCTCGCCCAGAAGCAGAATCCCCAGCAGCACCGTGACGACTCCCTCCAGGAGCCCCACCGCCGAGGCATGGGCCAGGGGAAGCATCGCCGAGCCCTGGATGAAGCAGGACCCGCCCAGCCCCCCCATGAGTGCCCGGGCCAGATGGGGCCAGGGCCGTGGCGAGATCAGCGCACCGGGTCCGTCCCGGCCCAGCAACCCCACCAAAGCCACGGTCGCCAATCCCGAGACATAGCGCAGAAAAACAATCTGAAAGCCATGCACGACCCCATCGGCGAACCGGCCAGAGGCAAAGACGACCGTGAACAGCGCCGTGGCCAGCAGGGTCCAAAGGATCCCCCCCAACCGATTTCCGTCCCGCCCTTCCATCACCCGCTCCCAAACAAAAAAGGCGCGTCCAGGGACAGGCGCGCCTCGTGGATTGAACATTATGCGATTTTGTTGGCATTTCAAGGGTCCTGATATGACAAATCACCTGACAATTTCCCGTTTACAGATCACCCCGGCTTTCCCTATCCTAGCCGGACCTGTTCCAGGGGGGTCCCGGCAAGGGGCTGAGATACCGTTGGTCATCCGGGGCAATCCGGACGGACGCGCGGTGACCCTTTGAACCTGATCCGGGTCATGCCGGCGAAGGGACGGAACCAGGGCCGCGCCCCTTCCCGGATCCGCCGTCCAAGACGCCCATGATCCACCCCTCCCCCGGCGCCGCCCCTCCCGCCTCCGTCGACAGACCCATCGGTCCATCCAAACGGAGAAGACGATGGTTGTCACACCGAACACCCTATCCCTGCCCCTCACCCTGGCCGAATGCCGGACGCCTTTCCCCGGCTCGCGCAAGCAGTACGCCGCGCCAGCGGAACGGCCTCACCTGAAAGTTCCTTTCCGCGAAGTCACCCTCTCCGACCCCGGCGAGTCCCCCGTGCGGGTGCCCGACACCAGCGGCCCCTATACGGACGCCGAGGCCCGGATCGACCTAAAAGCTGGATTGCCCCGCCTTAGGGAGGCTTGGGTTTCCACTCGAAGGGCCGTTGAACCCTACGACGGCGCGCCCATCCCCCGGGATGAAACCTCCGAGATCTTCCCCCTGTCCCACCGACCGCTGCGGCGGGACGGAGAAGGTCCCTTCACACAATTGGAATGCGCCCGGGCCGGGATCATCACCGACGAGATGGTCTATGTCGCCCACCGGGAGAACCTCGGCCGTGACACCGCGGTCGCCGGAGCCGAAGAGCGGCAGGCCAAGGGGGATTCCCATGGCGCCGCCCTGCCCACCCATGTGACTCCGGAGTTCGTCCGCCAGGAAGTCGCCGAAGGCCGGGCCATTATTCCCGCCAACATTAACCATGGGGAGCTGGAGCCGACCATCATCGGCCGGAACTTCCTTGTGAAGGTGAACGCCAATATCGGCAATTCCGCCCTCTCCTCCTCCATTGAAGAGGAAGTGGCCAAACTGGTTTGGTCGATCCGCTGGGGCGCCGATACGGTCATGGACCTGTCCACGGGGAAGAACATCCATGCCACCCGGGAATGGATCCTGCGCAACAGCCCCGTACCCATCGGCACCGTTCCCCTGTACCAAGCCCTGGAGAAAGTTAAGGGCGATCCGACCAAACTGGACTGGTCCGTCTTCTCTGAAACCTTGATCGAGCAATGCGAGCAGGGCGTGGATTATTTCACCATCCATTCCGGCGTCCGCCTGTCCCACATCCCCCTGACCGCGGAACGGGTCACCGGCATCGTCAGCCGGGGCGGTTCGATCATGGCCAAGTGGTGCCTGGCCCACCACCGGGATAGCTTTCTCTACGAGCGGTTCGAGGACATCTGCGCCATCATGCGACGCTACGACGTCTCCTTCTCCTTGGGGGATGGTCTGCGTCCGGGTTCGGTCGCGGACGCCAACGACGCCGCCCAATTCGCCGAACTGGACACCCTGGGTGAATTGACAAGAGTGGCCTGGGACAAGGGCTGCCAGGTCATGGTGGAAGGCCCCGGCCATGTGCCCATGCACAAGATCAAGGCCAATATGGACCGCCAGTTGGAGACCTGCGGCGAGGCCCCCTTCTACACCCTCGGCCCCCTGACCACCGACATCGCGCCGGGGCATGACCACATCACCTCGGCCATTGGCGCGGCGATGATCGGGTGGTTCGGCACGGCCATGCTCTGTTACGTCACGCCCAAGGAACACCTGGGTCTGCCCAACCGGGACGATGTGAAGGCCGGGGTCATCGCCTACAAACTGGCCGCCCATGCCGCGGACATCGCCAAGGGACATCCCGCGGCCCAAATCCGCGACGACGCCGTCAGCCGGGCGCGCTTCGACTTCCGGTGGGGGGATCAGTTCAATCTGGGCCTGGATCCGGATGGGGCGCGGGCCTACCACGACGAGACCCTGCCCCACGAGGCCCATAAGACGGCCCATTTCTGCTCCATGTGCGGTCCCAAGTTCTGCTCCATGAAGATCAGTCACGAAGTCCGGGACGAAGCCGCGAAGGAAGCGCAAGCGGGCATGGATCGCATGAGCGCGGCCTTCCAGGCCGCCGGCGGGGAAGTCCAATTGGACAGGAAAACACTGGACCAACTGGCCGAACAGATCCAATCCTGACCCCGATATGGAGAGGGGATCCCCCTCTCCATATCCCCCTCGGCGGCTCTCCATCGGAACATCGGGTTCCCCTATCGGCGCATCTCGAAGACGACTCGGATCGCCCCTTCCCAGGGTTCGCCGGTTGGGGGGGGCGGAAACCGAGAGATCCTCCTGAAAAGATCCACCGCCTCTTCATTGATAGCCTCGGAGCCGGCTGGCTCCAGCAGTTTCGCCCACATGACCTTGCCCGTGGCATCCAAACGAAACAGAACCAAGGGCCGTCCTTCCCGACCGCGCCTCTGGGCGGAACTTGGGTACCTCAGCTCCTGTTTGATCAGGGCTCCCAGGTGAGTCTCCCAACTCACCATCCGCTGTTTGTTTGGTTGGACTTGCTTTCCAAGAGCTTGAGTCGCCACGGTCTCGGATTCGGGTGCCTCGATGGAGGGCGCGCTCTTGGGCTTCGGCTTGTCCACGGCCTTTTGAACCGAGGGTCTTTCCTTTGGTACCGTCGCTTTGGACTTGACCTTTGGCGGTGGCGGAGGTAGCTCCGGTTTCGGCTCGGGCAGGGGCACTTCTGGGACCACCTCGGGCGGCGGTTCGGGATTTGGCTCCGCTTCTGGCGACGGCTCCGGTTCCAGCGGCGGATCTTCCTCCTTGACCTCTTCCGGCGGAGACTCCTCCGGCACGACCTCCTCCGGAGGGTCCTCGACCGGGGCACTCTCTTCCACCGCGGGCTCCTGATTGGCCACTTGGGGAGAAGTCATTAGAAGCGACATGTCGATAACCATGACTTCACCAGCGGGTTCGGCGGGAAACGAGGCTGAAACCAGATAAAAAGGCGCCACGATGCCGCCATGCAGCACCAAAGCGGCGGCGAGGCCGACACCCCAGCGCCAAGCCTTGGCGCCGCCCGTCTCTTCCAAGGGGGTCATCATTGAGGTGGCGCCAGGGTTTCCAGACCCATCAGGGCCACTTTCAGGTATCCGGCGGCGCGCAACAGGTTCATCACCTCCATCAGAGCACCATAGTCAACGGAGCTATCGGCTCGCAGATAGATCACCCGTTGTTTATCCCCCTCCGTCCGCGCCACCAAGGCTTCCCCCAGGGCGTCCCGGGCCACGGCTTCGTTGCCCAGGGACAGGGTCAAATCCTCCTGGACCGTCAAATAAAGGGGTTCCTCCTGGCGCGGCTTGGGCTCCGCGGTGGAGGCCGGAAGGTTCACCGGCACATCCACCGTGGCCAAGGGCGCGGCCACCATGAAAATAATCAGCAGGACCAACATCACATCAATGAAAGGTGTGACATTGATCTCATGGGATTCATGAAGGTCGTCGCCTCCGTCGTCCAACCGTCCGGCCATGCCCCCCTCCTATTCCGCCACGTCGGCGCAACCAACGGCCAAACGCCCGAATTCGGCGTCACGCCCGACTTTGCGCTCCACATCCGCCCCCAGGTCCGACAAACCGGCGCGGTACCCGCCGATGGCGCGGGCAAACAGGTTGTAGAGCACCACCGCGGGAATCGCCGCCACCAGACCGATGGCCGTGGCGAGCAGAGCCTCGGCGATGCCCGGAGCCACCACCGCCAAATTCGTGGTCTGGGATTTGGAAATGCCAATGAAGGCGTTCATGATTCCCCAAACCGTTCCGAACAAGCCGATGAAGGGCGCCGTGGATCCGATGATGGCCAGAACCCCCGTTCCCCTGTTCATGCGTCGAACCAGGGCCGCCTCCACGCGGGACAGGCGGGAGGATACCCGCTCGACCAATCCCTTGGACTGTCGGTGGATCCGCCCCCGAGACATCCGGCTCTCGGCCATGGCCTCCCGCACCAACACAGCTTCCGGAGCCCGAGAGGCGCGCAAAAGCAGCAAGGCCTCCCCGAGCGTTTCCGACCGGTTCAAGGCCAAGGCCATGCGCCGCAACCGACGCCCGCCCGCCATGACCTCGATCGCCTTGGTCACCCCCACGGTCCAGGTGAGCAGGGAGGCCACGATCAGCCCCAACAACACGCCCTTCACCACGTAATCCGCAGCCAGGAACATACCCAACGGAGACAGATCGTGGGGCAAGGTTTCGTTCGCGGCTCCGGCCGTGAGCTGACCGTCCAAAGCCTCGTCCACGATTGGCCCTTCCACGGGGGGGGCGTCTTGCGCACTGTCCTTAGTGGCCTCTTCAGAAGGGACTGGGGAAACCGCGCTCCCCTCGGGGAGCGCGG
>JAIOYK010000022.1 GCA_021741145.1 Rhodospirillum sp.
ACCGGCCTCCGCCTTCTGAGCATCCGTCAGCTCGTCGCTCGCTGACAACCACGCTTGAAATGTCTTTTGGTCCATCGATCAGAACTCCCGCATTTCCGCCATTCTAGCATGAGTGCCTACGAAACGCGAATTGAGCCTAAAAGAAAAACTTTCGTCCAAGAGACATGCGCCATTTTCCTTCCACGGGACCATGTCGCCGCGCGGGCAATAGAAGGCCTCGTATAGGACACGTGGCATCAGATCACGGGGCTCGGCCTGGTCCGTTCCTTCGAAGGACTTTCGGGCGTCGCGCATGGCCTCGGTGACGTGCGGGGCGTTCCCATCGAGCGAGGTGACGAGGAAGCGCATGCGCCGCTCCTGGCCTTCCTTGTGGAGCACCTTGGCGATCACATGGCGCGACCGGTTCCAACTTTTGGATCGGGTCTTGTGGGTGAAATGGCCGAAAACCTGGGTGGTGGCGTTGGTCTCGAGGACCTCCAGCGCCGCGCGGGAGTGGATTTTCCGTGCTTTGTGCACGAGGACGGTGTTCCGGGGCGGACCGAGGATATACCGGGGCGGACCGAGGATATAGTCGACGCCGTTGGCCTCGCACCAGCGCATCAGATTTCCCCGGACGAAGCCGGAATCGCCGCGCACGAGAATGTCCACCTTGGGCTAGTGCACCGACGCTTTCAAAAGATTCATCGGGCAGTGCACTAGGGTTTTGATTATGCATCAACTTTCCAAACTCCGGCTGAAGCCTTTGTTTGGGTCGATGCACTAGGATTTCCGGATGCGCGTAGCGATCCGTTTGATTGCTCCCTTGGCCCCTTTGGCGCCATCCACAGTGCCATGGCGGAGTTTCGCCAACAGCGGGTGGGGGGCCGCAGGTGACATAGAGTGGGAGGAAGCAGTGATGTTCCCCCGCCTTCGCGGGGGCAGGCTCCGTACCCGTGAAAGAACCCGCCGATCTGGTTTCCGTGGGTTTCGATGTCCGTGGCATCGATATCCAGGGTGATCCGTTCGGGCGGGCTGTCGTGGCTTTCCGGCCCGAAAAACACCCTGTAATTTTTCACCTACCCCGAATTCTAACCTAACTCCATATTATCATTAACTTTTTTTAAGGATAGTCACCGGTCCCGTGACTTTTCCGGGGGAAAGCGCGCCCGCGGGATCAACGCGCCCCTTGACCAGGGCCGGAATCACCGAGTGCCGACCGAGGGGACCGCGGCGCCCAGGGTCCGGGGCTTGTCGACCAGGGCATCGGTGACGCCCGCCCCCGCCCACATGGCCGCGAGCGCGGCCCAGGCGGTCAGGGAGAGGACCGAACCACCGGTGACCCCCGCGCCGACGGCGCAGCCCCCCGCCAGCATGCCGCCGAAACCCATCAGAGCCGCGCCGACCATGTAACGGGTCATGCCCGTCGACGCGTCGAAGGCCTGGAAGCGAAAGGACCCGGACGTCACCGCCGACAGCAGGGAGCCCAGGAACACGCCGGGCACCAGCCCGATTCCGAATTCCGGGGCGACCGAGGGTTGGGTGATCAGGGCCATCAGGGTGTCCGCCGAGGGGCCGGTGAAGGTAACACCCACCACGGGAACCGGTTCGAAGGCGGTGGAGGACAAGGCCTGGGTATAGGCCCAGGCCAACGCGATGGCACCGCCCACCCCCGCGGCGGCCAGGGCCAGGGGGCGGGCCAAGGGGCTTCGCCACAGGACAACCAGCGCGAGACCGACCGTCATCGCCCCCAGAAGCAGACCCGTTCCTTGGGGCAACAGCGCGGACAAGTTCCGCGCCTCCGGACCGATGATCCACAGGCGGGACAGGCCCTCGCGCAGGGGAGAGAGGACGCCAGTCAGGCTCGCCTGGGCGACCACCGTGACCACCAGCCCGGTGACCAGGGCGCGCATGTTGCCCGTGCCGGACAGCACCAGCAGGCGGCTGGCGCAGCCCCGGGACAAGATCATCCCGATGCCGAACAACAGGCCCCCGACCAGCGCCCCCGACAGGGTTCCCGCCGAAGTGACCTGGCGAACGTCGCGAAGGGAGAGGATCCCGGTCGTCACCTCGATTTGGGTCAGCAGGAGAGTCACGCCAAAGACCGTCAGCCAGATGGCGACCTTTGGACCGATGGATCCCCGCCAGAACTCGATGGTGGCGGCGCGCAGGCAGAATTGGCTCCGCTGGGCGCAAAAGCCGAAGATCAGGCCGACCACCAGTCCCCCAACCCCCGCCTTCTCCAAATCCCCCAGGACGTCGGACATGAACCAAGCTTCCATGATTCCCCCCTGGAATAAGTCGACTTTTTTGTTCGTGCCAGTATAGGCTAAACCCGGATAGGCTAGATCCGGAACAGTGTCTTTACATAGAAAAAAATGAATGCGACCATCGGTCGCGTCGAAGCCCTTATGGAAGACTGTCCGGAAAGGATGGCCATCATGGGGCGAGTCGCGCTTGCGGGACCCTTGGAAGACAGCCGGTTTCAGGCCGGGCTTTTGGGGGCGGACGGAGGCGGAAGGGAGGGACGAAATGGAGATGTCCGTGGCGACGATGGTCGCCCTAGGCGGACTCCTGGGCGGAGTCTTTCTGGGAATAGCCTCGCGCTGGGGACGCTTTTGCACCCTGGGCGCCCTGGAGGACGGCTTTTACGGCCACGATTTCCGGCGCTTGCGGGCCTGGGCCTTGGCCATCGCCATGGGCATGGCCATCACCCATTTCGCGTGGTGGTCCGGCCTCGTTTCCCTGGAGGACAGTTTTGTCCTCACGACACCTTTCGCGCCCCTGGGTCTGGTGGTTGGTGGCGTGGTCTTCGGCTTTGGCATGGCCCTGACCGGGACCTGTCCCTTCGGTGTTCTGGCCCGGGTGGGGGGGGGGGATCTGCGCTCGGTCATCGTGTTGTTGGTCATCGCCGTGGCGGGTTACGCCACCATGGTGGGGATCCTCAGTCCTCTGCGAATCGCCATATTCGAGCCTTGGACCCTGGCCCTGGGGCGGAACCAGCACATGGGGCATCTTCTCTCCGAGGCCCTGGGGCTACCGCTGACCGTTCCCCTGGTACTATGCGCCATCGCCGGATTGCTGTGGTGGGCGTTACGGGACAGGGCGTTCCGGCACACGCCGCGCTATTGGATCTCGGGGTTGATCGTCGGCGCCGCCATTGGCTCGGGCTTCCTGGTGACGGGCCTGGGCGCTAGGGAAACCTTCGAGATCATCCCCATCAAGTCCCATACCTTCGTCGCGCCGACGGGGCAGGCGGTGCTCTACGCCATGACCCAATCCAACCGGGGATTCGATTTCGGCGTGGCCGCCCTGATCGGAGTGATTCTCGGCGCCTGGGGAACAACCCTCGCCCGGCGAACCTTCGAGTGGGAGGCCTGCGATGACGTGCGCGAATTGGGCCGCCATATGACCGGTGGGGTCTTGATGGGCGTGGGCGGCATCCTGGCGGTGGGCTGTTCCGTCGGTCAGGGGTTGACCGCGGCGTCGGCCTTCGCCCTGTCCGCGCCGTTGGCCATGCTGGCCATGGCCCTGGGTGCCCGGGCGGGTTTGGGGTTTTTGGTGGAAGGGCGGCTGTTCCCTGGATTTCCCGGGCGGGCCAAACCCTGAACCGCGGCGGTTAGCGGTCGGACCGCTTCCGGCAAAAGCGATCATGGAGCAGGTGGACGAAGGCTTCCGCTTCCCCCTCCACGAGGTTGTAATAGACCTGCTTTCCGACCCGTCGGGTGGTGACCAGATTGTCCTCGCGCAGGCGGCTGAGTTGTTGGGAAACCGCGGGTTGCCGTTCCGACAGAAGGTGTTCCAATTCCCCAACGCTGCGTTCACGGACGGCGAGCCAGCAGAGAATCTTTAGCCTGGCCGGATGGGCCATGGCCTTCAGCAGGCTGGCCGCCTCGTCGATCCCCTCCAGGACATCGTCCTCTTCCCCGGACAACGCATGGGGTGGTTCGGGCGGCTCTGTCTCGATCCTGTTCAAACTGACCACCGTTCCTTGCCGCGACCATCCTTACCCATTCCGGTCCTTGGGGAATAGCACCGCGGGGAAGGCCGCGTCCAGTGGAAGGCCATGGGGAAGCAAGGGAAGGAGCCGCCTTGCCGCGCTCCTTCCCACTTCCTTCGACCTTTGTCTAGAACTCCAAGTCCACCGCGACACGTTCCAACCCCGCCTCCGCGCAGGACTGGTCATCGGCGCCCGATGGCGCGCCGGATACGCCGATACCCCCCAGAAGACTGCCTTGGGCGTTGACGACGATGCCCCCCCCCAGCATCAGGGCGTTGGTGATCTGACGGGCGCCGAAGGCTTCCGAGCCCGGTTGGGTGGTCTCGGCCAGATCGAGGGTGTTGGCCTTGAAGCTGACGGCGGTCCAGGCCTTGCGTTGGGCCGTGTCCGGGGTGTGGACTCCGGCCAGACGGTCCCGCGCCAGGGCCTGGACCGCGCCAGAGCGGTCGACAACCGCCACGGCGACCTGGAACCCCTTCTCTCGGCAGGCCTCCATGGCGGCGGTGACGATGTCGAGCGCCGTTTCCGGGGTCATGGCCTTCACGTCGAAGGTGCGGGGTTGGTCTTGGGCTCGAGCTTGGATCGGCGCGGCCACGAGCAGGCCCAGGCCGGTCAGAGGAATGACGAGGGCGCGAATCAATGGGGTCATCATGGGGGCCTCCCTTGGGGGGTCCGTCGGTTGCACGCGGACCGGTTTTATTGGGACATGGTCCGACCTTCGCTCCCGGATGGAGGGAGCCCGGAGTCGGAGGGACCGGAACTGGAGGGGAGATTGGACTCGATCAACTGTCCCAACATGGGCCAGATGAAATGCTCACCCGGATAGCCTCTCAGGCGGGCCAATTCGCGCCCGTTCTCCACAAGGATGAACGTGGGGGTCAGGTGCTCCCGGGGGATGGCCGACAGGTCTTCCGGCCACCCCTCGGCGATGTCGACTCGGCGCATGGGCACACGTTTCCCCTCCTTGGTTCCGGCCCAGGCGGGCAAGATGTCGCGGCGCACCTTGGCGCACCAGGGACAGCCGGGTTGTTCCACGAACAGCAGCTCCGCGGCATTGGCCAAGGGGGCTGGAAGGGCCAGCCAAAGCAAGGCCGCGGCCAGGAAAATCCCGGAGAAGCGGAGCGCCGAAAACGGGCGCGAACCGGTGGGGGACGTGTGGGGTGTCATGGCGGATATCCCTGACGCCGTCGAAAGCGGGATTGCAACACATATAAAATCTTGCATACAATAACCTTCTGAAGCAAGTGCCGCGCTCACTGGTCCCAAAAAGGGGCCTTTGGAACAAAAAGGGCGACGGCTGGGAGGTTTCATATGTTGGATGTTGGCTTGGGGGCCGCCTTGGCGGCTGGGATTCTGTCATTTATTTCCCCCTGTGTTCTGCCCATCGTGCCCCCTTATCTGGCCTATCTGGCGGGGTTGGGGTTCGATGACCTGCGCACGGAGGGCCCCGCGCCGGGGCAGGGGCGCCGCGTGATTTTTTCGGCCGCGGCCTTCGTCGCCGGCTTCACGGTGGTCTTCGTCGCGCTGGGCGCGACGGCCAGCCTCATCGGCCAAACCGTGGCCCAGTATTTCGACGTGCTGTCCATGGTCGCCGGGGGGGTAATCCTGGTCATGGGGCTGCATTTCGTTGGGATCCTGCGGATTGGCCTGCTGTACCGGGATGCCCGCATACAGGTGGAGCGCAAACCCGCCGGTCTGGCGGGGGCCTTCCTCATGGGGCTGGCTTTCGCTTTCGGTTGGACGCCCTGCGTGGGGCCGGTGCTGGCGGCGATCCTGTTCCTCGCCGGAACCAGTGATACCGCCTGGACCGGAGCTGGGCTTCTGGTGGCCTATTCCATGGGAATCGGCCTACCGTTCCTGTTGGCGGCGGCCTTCGCGACTCGATTCCTGTCCTGGGCGGCCCGCTTCCGGCGTCACCTGGGGACGGTGGAGAAGGTCATGGGGGGATTCCTGATCCTGACGGGACTGCTGTTCATGACCGGCCAGATGAAGGAGATCTCCTTCTGGCTGCTGGAGACGTTCCCCATTTTCAACGAACTCGGATAAGGGAGGGTGTCATGGGATTTCCATGGCGGATGTGCGTGATCGTCGCCGGTCTGGCGCTGGTGACCCTGGGGGAACCGGGGGCCGCGTCAGCCTCCACCATGGGGGAGGATGGTCTGCATAAGGAGGACTGGTTCGCCCTGACCTTCAAGGACGTGGGCGAGGACATCAAGGCCGCGAAGGAGTCCAACAAGCGCCTCGTTCTGGTCTTTGAACAGCGGGGCTGCATCTACTGCGCCAAGATGCACGAAACCCTTCTGACCGACCCCGAGGTGAGCGATTTCATCAAGGCGAATTTCATAGTCGTCCAATACAACCTCTTCGGTGACGAAGAAGTGGTTGATATCGATGGTGAGGTACTGACAGAAAAAACCGCCGCCCGGAAGTGGGGCGTGGTGTTCACCCCGACCCTGCTGTTCATGCCTGAAATGGCGCCGGAAGAGGGAAGCGCATCGTCGGTCGCCGTGGCGACCATGCCCGGGGCCTTCGGAAAGTGGACATTTCTCAACATGTTCCGCTGGGTCCAGGAGAAGGGCTACGACGGCGAGGAGCACTTCCAGAAGTACCATGCCCGTGTCATCGCCGAGCTGCGCGCCGCTGGAAAACTGGTGGATTGAAAGTCCGACAATCGTGGTGCGATGCAAAACATTCAAGAAATTATATATCAAGCTTGATCTATGTATCGCGACCGGGTAGCGTTGCATGGAGGACAAAGAAAGGCGGCCGGTTCAAGGGTCCGCCCCCTCAGGGAGGAAGTCGGTTCAATGAAACGTACAGTCACCAAATCCATTGTGGTCGGATGCTTGGCGGTCCTGGCGTCCGTTCCAGTGACGGTCGCGGCTGGAGGGGCGGCGACCGTCGCCCCCGACGACGTGGCCTTCACCGATCTCACGGTCACCGCGCCGGTCTCCGCGCCGCCTGGGGATCCGGTCCGTGGGGCGGAGGTTTTCGTCAGTCGGTCCCTGGGCAATTGCTTGGCCTGCCACGAGGTGACGGTTCTGAAAAAGGAGCTGTTCCATGGCAATGTGGGACCCAGTCTGGATGGCGCGGGGGATCGTTGGTCCGTCGCTCAACTGCGGGCCATCGTCGTCGACGCCAAGAAAGTCTTTGGGCCGGAGGCCATGATGCCCGGGTTCTATTCGAACCATGTCGGACTTCATGTGGACAAGGAACACGCTGGCAAGACGATCCTTACCGCCGATCAGGTGGAAGATGTCGTGGCCTTCCTCGTCACGCTCAAGGAATAGGGCTGGGCGTCCGGTATTCCAGGTTCCGCACGTTTTTTTATTAGGAGAGAAATCGATGACTGTGACCCGTCGCCAGATTCTGGCGTTCGGCGCCGCGACCGCCGCCGTTACCCTCGTGGGCATTCCGGTGTCGAAGGTTCTGGCCGCCGCCCCCGAGATGGACGCGAAGATCAAGGAATTCACCGGTGGCGCCACCCCGGGCGAGGGCAAATTGACCCTCACCGCCCCGGAAATCGCCGAGAATGGCAATACCGTTCCGATTTCCGTGTCCGTCGACAGCCCCATGACCGCCGAGGACCATGTGGTCGCGGTGATGGTTCTAGCCGAGGGCAATCCGTCGCCGGGTGTGGCGACCTTCCACTTCACGCCCCTGTCGGGCAAGGCGGAAGCCTCCACCCGCATCCGTCTGGCCAAGACCCAGAACGTGGTCGCGGTCGCCCGCATGAGCGATGGTTCGGTTTATATGGCAGCCAGTGAAGTCAAGGTGACCATCGGCGGCTGCGGCGGCTGATCAACGGTTTAGGGAGAAGAAAGCAATGGCGAACGTCAAACCTCGCGTGAAAGTGCCCAAGACGGCTAGCAAGGGTGAAATTATCACTCTCAAGACCCTGATCAGCCATGAAATGGAATCCGGGCAGCGGAAGGATAAGGAAGGAAAACCCATCCCCCGCCAAATCCTGCATACGTTCACATGCGCGTTCAATGGCCAGGACGTCTTTTCCTGCGACATGGAACCGTCGATCTCGGCCAACCCCTACCTTGAGTTCGATGCCAAGGTGGAGGAAAGCGGAACCTTCGTCTTCACTTGGCTCGACGACGATGGCTCCACCTATACCGCGGAATCCAAGGTCGCCGTGTCGTAAGTCGACTTGAAACAGGGTCCGCGCCGTTGACGAAGAGCCGGGTGAACCCGGTCCGGGGCGTGGGACACATGGGGAGGACCATCGTGAGCAAGAATGAAATCAAATGGGGGCTGTCCGTCAGCCTGTTCGGTGTGGGCCTACTGTCCGTCGGCCTGCTGTCCGTGGGCCTGTCCATCGCCCCGGCCCAGGCCGATCCGGTGGATGACACTCTGGTCATCGATGGCAAGGAGATGATCACCCGGACCGCGGCACCCGAGGGCCATCCCTTCAAGGAAGTCCTCTCCGGCTGGCTGTTCCGGACCGAGGAGACCCGCGCCCTGGAGGCGGATTCCTTCCAGAATCCGGCCATGTTGGGTGTCGACGAGGGGGCGGAGATCTGGGAAACGGTGGAGGGAACCGCTGGGAAATCCTGCGCTTCCTGCCATGGGGACGCCGCGGAAAGCATGGCGGGCATCGGTGCCCACTATCCGAAGTGGGATCCGGAGACCAAACGGCCGGTCAATATGGAGCTGAAGATCAATCAGTGTCGGGAAAAGAACATGGGGGCCGAGGCCTACAAGTTCGACGCGCGGGAACAGAAGGCCCTGACATCCTTTATCAAGTACCAATCCTTGGGCGATCCGATGTCCATCGACTTGTCCCAAGGGGACATGCGGGCATGGTGGGATAAGGGTAAGGAGCTGTATTACACCCGCACCGGGCAGCTCAATCTCGCCTGCGGTTCCTGCCACGAAGCCTCCATGGGCAAGATGATCCGGGCCGACCACCTCAGCCAGGGGCAGGTCAACGGCTTCCCCACCTACCGCCTGAAGCAACAGGGGCTGGTGTCCCTGCATAACCGCTTGCGGGGCTGTATCCGGGACACCCGGGCGGAGATGCCCAAGGCGTTCTCGGACGACCTGATGGCCATCGAGGTCTATGTGACCTGGCGTGGCACGGGTCTGTCCATGGAAACCCCCGCGGTTCGTCACTAGGGGGTGTCCGTTCCGGTCGGCCTTCCCCCTTCCCCCCACCCTTAAGGGGAAAGCCCGACCGGAGTTTTCCATTCCATTCTTTCGCTAATCAAGGCGCCGTCCTGGTCTGGATCGGCGTGAGGGGGCGCCCGTGCCCGCGCCCCATCCTTAACGTCAAGGGAGTGCTTTGGCATGGTTTCAAGACGGGAGTTTCTGGTGGCCTCGGCGGCGCTGGCGGGGATCGTCGGCACCGGCTTCTCCGGGCGGTGGAACCGGGCCGCGGCCCAACAGGCGCTGACCGAGGACGATCTGCTCGGCGTCAAGCCCCTGGGCAACGTAACCCTGCTGCATATGACTGACCTCCACGCCCAGCTTATGCCGGTCTATTTCCGGGAGCCGTCGGTGAACCTGGGGGTGGGTGAGGTCGCGGGTCTGCCGCCCCATGTCACCGGCAAGGCCTTCCTCGACAGATATGGAATCCCGGGAGGATCGCGGAACGCCTATGCGCTCAGTTCCGAGGACTTCTCCAGCCTAGGCAAGACCTATGGGCGCATGGGCGGGGTCGACCGCATCGCCGCCATCGTCAAGCGGGTGCGGGCCGAGCGTCCGGACGCGACCCTGTTCCTGGATGGCGGCGACACCTGGCAGGGCAGCTACACGGCCCAGGCCACCCAGGCCGACGACATGGTGGAGATCACCAACGCCCTGGGTATCGACGCGATGACCGCCCATTGGGAATTCACCTACGGCACGGACCGGGTGAAGGAACTGGTGGATAAGCTGAATTTCCCCTTCCTCTGTGGCAATGTCTTCGACGCCGAATGGGACGAACCGGCCTTCGAATCCACGGCGCAGTTCGAACGGGGCGGGGTCAAGATCGCGGTGATCGGTCAGGCCTTCCCCTATACCCCGATCGCCAACCCCCGCTGGATGATGGCCAATTGGACCTTCGGCATCCGCGAGGAGCAGATGCAGGCCAACGTGGACGCCGCCCGGGCCGAGGGCGCGGATGTGGTGGTGGTGCTCTCCCACAATGGCTTCGACGTGGACCGCAAAATGGCCAGCCGGGTGACGGGCATCGACGTGCTGCTCACCGGCCATACCCACGACGCCTTGCCCGACGTGGTGAAGGTGGGGAACACCCTGTTGGTGGCCTCGGGCTCGAATGGGAAATTTGTCTCCCGCGTCGACCTGGACGTGGCTGGCGGCAAGGTCAAGGACTTCAAATTCACCCTGATCCCTGTTTTCTCGGACATTATCGCTCCCGACGCGGATATGGCCGCCCTGGTGACCAGGATCCGCGCGCCCCATGCCGCGGAGCTGTCCCGGGAGTTGGCCCGGGCCGATACGCTGCTGTACCGACGGGGCAATTTCAACGGCACCTTCGATGACCTGATCTGTGATGCCCTTCTGGCGGAGCGGGACGCGGAGATCGCTCTCTCGCCAGGGTTCCGCTGGGGCACGTCGATCCTGCCAGGCCAGCCGATCACCGTGGAGGATATCCATAACGCCACGGCCATGACCTATCCCGCGGCCTATCGGAACAAGATGACCGGCGAGACCCTGAAGGCGGTTTTGGAGGACGTGGCGGACAACCTGTTCAACCCCGATCCCTACTACCAACAGGGCGGCGACATGGTGCGGGTGGGCGGCTTCAAATACGCGATCAACCCCTGGGAGACCATGGGCAACCGTGTCTCGGATATGACCCTGGCCAATGGTGAGACCATCGACCCGGGCCGGGAATACGTTGTGGCGGGGTGGGCCTCGGTCAACGAGGGCACCGAGGGGCCACCCATCTGGGACGTGGTCGAAAACCACCTGAAGAACAACCCAGTGGTTGGCCCCATGGGCGACACCACGGTGGCCATCAAGGGCCAGGGCTAGTCATGAAAAAAGAGGACGACATGGCGAAGCAAGACACATCGCGACCCGCGCGTGCGGCGGGCGCTCCGGACCCCTCCCGCCGAAGCCTTCTGCGTGGCACCCTGGCCGCGGGCGGCGCGGTCGCGGCGGGACTGATGGCGGGTCGGGCAAGGGCGGCGGCTCCGGTCACGTCCGTGACCCCCGATCCGTTGATTACCGAGGTCCAGGACTGGAACCGCTACCTGGGCGGTGGCGTGGATACCGCGCCCTACGGTCTGCCTTCGGAATTCGAGGCCGACGTGGTTCGGCGTAATGTGGCCTGGTTGACGGCGGACACGACCTCTTCGATCAACTTCACGCCGCTCCATGCCCTGGACGGTATCATCACCCCCAATGGGGTCTGTTTCGAGCGCCACCACGGGGGCGCCGCGGAGATTGATCCGGCCCAACATCGTCTGATGATCCATGGGTTGGTGGACAAGCCCCTGGTCTTCACCATGGCCGACTTGATGCGCTTCCCCCGGGTCAACAGGGTGTTCTTCCTGGAATGCGCGGCCAATTCGGGGATGGAATGGCGGGGATCGCAGCTCAACGGCTGCCAGTTTACCCATGGCATGATCCACAATGTCATGTACACCGGCGTTCCCCTGCGCTTGCTGTTGGAGGAAGCGGGGGTCAAGCCTTCGGGCAAATGGATCCTGGCCGAGGGGGCCGATGCGTCGGGCATGACCCGCTCCATCCCCCTGGAGAAGGCGCTCGACGATTGTCTGGTGGCCTTCAAGATGAACGGCGAAGCCCTGCGCGCCGAACAGGGTTATCCGGTTCGGCTGGTCGTTCCCGGTTGGGAAGGCAATATGTGGGTCAAATGGCTGCGTCGGCTCGAGGTCGGCGACAAGCCCTGGCAGCAGCGGGAGGAGACCTCCAAGTACACGGACCTGCTTCCCACCGGCAAGGCGCGGCGCTTCACCTGGATGATGGACGTGAAGTCGGTGATCACCAACCCCAGTCCCCAAGCCCCCCTGTCCCACGGCAAGGGCCGAACCGTCGTCACCGGTCTGGCTTGGTCCGGGGCGGGCACCATCAAACGGGTGGATGTGACCCTGGACGGGGGCCGCAATTGGCATGCCGCCCGGATTGACGGTCCCAGTCTCGATAAATCCCTGCACCGCTTCTATTACGAATTCGACTGGGATGGGTCGGAGCTGCTGCTCCAGTCCCGGGCCATGGATGAGATGGGGTATGTGCAGCCCACCAAGAATGCCTTGCGGACCAGCCGCGGAGAGAATTCGATCTACCACAACAATGGCATCCAGACCTGGCGGGTGCAGGCGGATGGAGTGACCGAAAATGTTGAAGTTTCCTAAGGCCTTTCCCATGGGAGCGGCGACCGCCTTCGCCGTCCTGTTCACCCTGTCCACACCTGTCTTGGCCGCGGAGGGGGCCGGAAAGAGCGGCATCGAGCGACCGGAGGGGGGCTATGGCCTGGGCCGCGAAGCTCTGCCCGAGGAGATCGACGCCTGGGACATCGATATCCGCCCCGACGGTACGGGCTTGCCCGAGGGTCGAGGCACGGTGGCGGAGGGCGAGGTGCTTTTCACCGATAACTGCGCCATGTGCCACGGTGACTTTGGCGAGGGCGTGGGCCGGTGGCCGGTCCTGGCCGGTGGACAGGACACGCTGACCAACGAGCGGCCCGAGAAGACCATCGGCTCGTACTGGCCCTTTTTGTCGACGGTTTACGACTATGTACGCCGGGCCATGCCTTTTGGCAACGCCAAGTCCCTGACCAATGACAATGTCTATGCCATCACGGCCTATCTGCTCTATTTGAATGATATCGTGACGGACGAGGATTTCGAGCTGTCCAAGGCCAACTTCACGGACATTCACTTGCCCAACGAGGCCAACTTCATCGACGATGATCGGTACGAGGAGCCCCATTGGAAGGCGGACGCGGCGCCTTGTATGACCGATTGCAAGCCCGACCCGGTCAAGGTGACCATGCGGGCGCGCATCCTGGACGTGACCCCCGATGGGGAGGGGGACGCCATCGAATAATCGCTTTAGGGGAGAAACATGGGGGCAAATCATGACTGAGATCACGCGGCGGACCCTGGGCCGCTGGACCTTGGCGGCCCTGGCCGCGGGGGCGGTTCGTTCCCGACTCGCCCGGGCGGCGGGCAAGCCCCGAGTGGTTGTATTGGGCGGTGGCGCGGGCGGAGCCTCCGCCGCCCGCCATGTCGCCGAGGTGTCCCAGGGGGCGGTGGACGTGACCCTGATTGACCGGTCCGCGCGCTATACCTCCTGCTTCTTCTCGAACCACTATCTGGGGGGGCTCCAATCCCTGGAGACTTTGGAGCATGATTACGACCGGCTCCAATCCCGCTTCGGCATCAAGAAGATCACGGCTTCCGCCTCGGCCATCGACCGGGACGCCCGGGTGGTGCTCTTGGAGGGGGGCGAGCGGGTGCCCTATGACCGGTTGATCCTCTCCCCGGGGATCGACATGATCTATGACTCCCTCCCTGGCTATTCGGAGGAGGCGGCCCAAGTCGCCCCCCACGCCTGGAGGGGGGGCGAGCAACTCCACTTGCTCAAGGCGAAGCTGGATGCGGTGGAGGACGGCCAGACAGTGATTATGGTCCCCCCCCCCACCCCCTACCGCTGTCCTCCGGCCCCCTATGAGCGGGCCTCGATGATGGCCCATCTGTTCAAGGCCAAGGGGTTTTCCAACACGCGGATCATCATCCTCGACCCCAAACCCTCCTTCCCCAAGCAACGTCTGTTCGATGAGGGGTGGAGCACCCTCTACCCCGGCATGGTCGAGTGGTATGGACCCGGGGTCCATGGCGGCGTGACCGGGGTGGACGTCGCCGCGGGCGCGGTGGAAACAGATTTTGATACCTTCCAAGGGGATTTGCTGACCCTGATCCCGGCCCAGCGGGCGGGAGCCATCGCCCGGGACGCGGGGTTGGCCGACGAGACGGGATTCTGCCCGGTGGAGGCCCATACCATGCGCTCCCCGGTGGATCCGGACCTATACGTCCTGGGGGATTCCGCCATTGCCGGGGACATGCCAAAGGGCGCCTTCGCCGCCAACAGTCAAGCCCAGGTGGCGGCACTGTCGGTGCTCGCCGACTTGACGGGCATGGCGTTGCCTCCAGCCAGCTACGCCAACACCTGTTGGAGCCTGATCGAGGAAAACGACGCGGTGAAGGAGGGGGGGCGTTACGCCCCGGAGGAGGGGCGGATCACGGCCACCCACCATGTCCTCAGTCAGCCCGGCGAAAGCCCGGAGGTCCGCCGCGCCAACGCCGAGGAAGCCGCGGCTTGGTACGCGGCCATCGTCTCGGACATGTTCGGTTACGGGTGAGATTTGCCGTTGTACCGATCCACGGCTATTGCGACACTGAGTTGATGGCCTTGCCCCGAAAAAACTAAAAACTGAGGTGTCCACCAATTTGGAGCAGGGTCACTCACCGGGTCCATCATGACACGGACCGGTACTGCCCCTTACGATAAGCCGTAGGGCGAGTTCACGATGAACGTCCTGGGTCCGCCGTCTGGAGTCCGCCAAGGCGTATTCAGCCGCATAGGTGCCCATCGAGCGCGCTGGCACCTCGAGCGTCGTCAACTCTGGCGTCGTCAACTCGGCGATTTCCAGGTTGTCGAAGCCCATGACGGAGACGTCTCCAGGAACGTCGATGCCTTCGGCGCGACAATACTTGAGGGCGCCGGCCGCGAGAATATCGCTGCCGCAGAAGACCGCGGTGGGCCTGCGCGGACGTCGCATCAACTGGCTCATGGCGTGACGACCACTTTCAAGGTCGTATCGCGCTTCGGCGACCGCGACGGTGGCGGTATCGTGCCCGAGCCGGTCCAACTCGCCCAGGAACCCATCAATTCTTTCCCGCGCGCGATCATTGTCCTTGGTGACCCCCGCGATCATCGCGAAGGCGACGTGCCCAAGGTCGTGGAGAAATCTCGCGCCGGCGACGCCACCCTTGACGTTGTCGAAACCGATCGCGGCGCCGCCTTCGTGCGCGCGCGTTGTGTACGTGAAAACGTGGCCGACGCCAGCACGGTCAAGGAGCGGCATCAGCTTCGGGTTATGGCACGCCCCGACAAGGACGATGGCCTCGACGCCTCGCTCAATGAGCAGCCGAGCCTGTTTGAGTTCCTTGTCCGCATCGTAATCGGAGGTGTTGATGATGAGCGACACACCTTCTTCCGACAGGCGCGATTCAAGCCCGTTCACCATGACCGCGTAGATGGCATGGTCGAGCGTCGGGATAATCGCGCCGACAAGGCGTGTTCTGGAGGAGCGCAAGGCCCTGGCGGATCCATTGGGGACATACCCAAGCTGCGCGATCGCCTTCAGGACACGCTCGCGTTCACTTTTTCCAACCGTGGGGTTGTCGTTCAGGACGCGCGAGACCGTCGAGATGGAGCACTCCGCCAAGCGTGCGACGTCAACGAGCTTTGGAGCGGTTTGATTCGCGGCTTCGGACACGGTTGAGACCTTCTCAATAAGGGCAAATGAGAAAACGTTTGCTTGACTATTGTCCAGAAAACTAACAGTTTTCCTCATCAAGATCAATCTTGTTGACACGAACAAAAAATTTTGAGAAAACGTTTTCTCAATAGGGAGGAAAAAATGCTGCTAAAAGACCTGAAGGTCGTAAGCTTCTGCCACTTCCTGCAGGGACCGGCTGCGGCCCAGTACCTCGCGGATATGGGCGCGGACGTGATCAAGGTGGAGCCAATCGGCGGGGCCCATGAGCGGCACTGGTCGGGCGCCGATGTCTATATCGAAGGCGTCAGTGGCTTCTTCCTCTGCGCGAACCGCAATAAGCGTTCGATCGCGATCGACATGAAATCGGAGGCCGGCAAGGACGTCGCGCGTCGTTTGATCGCCGGGGCCGATGTCGTGATGGAGAACTTCCGGCCCGGCGTATTCGCGCGCCTTGGCTTTGACGACGAGACCCTAAAGAAAATCAACCCGAACCTCATTTATGCCTCGGCGAGTGGATTTGGCTCCAGCGGTCCGATGTCCCAAATGCCTGGGCAGGACATCCTGATACAGGCGCGCTCCGGCTTGATCGGCGCGACGGGCAATCCGGAAACGGGCCCAACGCCGGTCGGCGCCGCGATTGTTGACCAGCACGGCGGAGCGTTGATGGCCATGGGGATCCTTGGCGCGATCATCCGCCGGATGCGGGACGGCGTCGGGACGCGCGTGGAAGCCAGCTTGATCAATTCCGGCCTGGACCTGCAGGGCGAAGCGTTGGTGAACTACTTCGCCGGGAACAAAACCCGCGACGTCCTCGACCGCGAGAAGAACCTCGCCACGTGGTTCCACGCGGCGCCATACGGTGTCTATCCGGTCAAGGATGGTCATGTGATCATCTCGCTTTGCGACGATGCCACCCTCGCTGAGGCCGTCGACAGAGAAGAGCTGCGCGGCATGATCGGGTGTGACCGATATGCGCGGCGCGACGCCTATGCCCGCGCTCTTCGCGCGGCCACCGAACGTTTTACCCTGGCCGAGATCGCCGGGCGGCTGGATGCGCAAGGCATCTGGTGGTCGCCCGTCAACTACTATGACGACCTGCCGAATGATCCCCAACTCACGCATTGCGACGTTTTCCGCGACGTCGACGTGCACGGGAAATCCGTTCGCCTTCTGAACCATCCCAATCGGTACGATGGCCAAGTGCCGGACGTCCACACGATCGCCTTGGAAATCGGAGAGCACACGCGTCCGATTCTTGGCGAGCTTGGATATACCCAGGACGATATTCAGCGGCTCATCGACGGCAGGGCCGTGGCCTGTCCGGTCGCGACCCGCGTTGATCACGAGGAAGCGATCTGATGCCGCGCGAGATATCGGAAAGAACGGCCCTGTCGGGTTCGGAACCCAAGGAGATTCGTGGGGCGGCCATCGTGACCGGGGGGCGCAGAGGCATCGGTCGCGCGATCAGCATCGCCTTGGCGTCGCGTGGCTTCGATGTCGCCGTCGTCGACATCGTCGAGGATGATGAGGCGGAGAAAACCATCGCGGGCATCCGGAAGCATGGTCGAAACGCCGCCTTTTACAGGAGCGACATCTCCCGGATTTCGACGCATGACGACCTGCTCGAGCGGATCGAAAGCGCCCAGGGTCCATTGGGGTGCCTTGTCAACAACGCGGGTATCCAAGTCTCGGTCCGCGGCGACCTTTTGCGGGTTACCGAAGAGTCGTTCGACCGCCTGATCGCCGTCAACCTCAAGGGAACATTCTTCCTCTCGATCGCCGCGGCCCGCCGCATGTTGGCCGCCGCCGCTCCGGCCCGGGAACGGTCAATCATCACGATCACATCGGCGAATGCCGCGCTCGTTTCGCCGGAGAAGGGGCCCTACGGCATTTCGAAGGCCGGGCTGTCCATGGCGAGCCAGCAACTCGCGGTGCGATTGGCGCCGGAAGGGGTTCGGGTGCATGAAATCCGTCCCGGTCTGATCGCGACCGACATGACCAAGGACGTGCGCGACTCCTATGGCGAGGCAATCTCCAGTGGCCGGGTCTGTCCCATGCGGCGCTGGGGGGAGCCCGAGGACATCGCGCGAGGTGTCGCGACGCTGGCAAGCGGCGACATGCCGTTCAGCACGGGCGACATCTATAACATCGGCGGAGGAATGCAGATTCCGAGACTTTGAGGCTCGGCATCCGCGACAAGGGAGGTATCCAAATGTTACAGACGCTTCAAGCGCCGCGAGAACAGCAAGACATATCCAGTCCGCGGGATGACGCCATCCTTCGCATGGCGGACATCGAAAAGTCCTTTCCCGGGGTGAAAGCCCTGCGAAACGTCACGTTCTCGGTTCGGCGCGGCGAGGTTCATGCGTTGGTCGGGGAAAACGGCGCTGGCAAGTCGACCCTGATGAAGATCCTGTCCGGGGCTTACCGCGCGGACAACGGGTCCATCTGGTTCGACGGCGAACTGACGCGGCATTCATCCCCCGCGGAAATGATCGACCGTGGCATCGCGGTAATCTATCAGGAATTCTCGCAAGCGTCCCATCTGACGGTCGCCGAAAATATTTTCATGAATCGTCTGCCGCGAACACGGTTCGGCACGGTCGATTGGAAGGGCCTGAACACCGACGCCCTCGGCTGCATGCGACGGTTGGGCTTCGAGATCGAACCGACAACCCCGGTCGCTCGGCTCAGCGTTGCCCAGAGGCAAATGGTGGAAATCGCCCGGGCCATTTCCCAGCACGCCAAACTGATCGTTCTCGACGAACCTTCGGCGGTTCTCGGGGATACCGAATTGGAAAGACTCTTCGCCACCATCCGGTCGCTTCAAGCCGAAGGCGTTTCCTTTGTCTACATCTCGCACCGGTTGAAAGAGGTTTTCGACATTTGCCAGAGCGTCACCGTCCTGCGCGATGGCCAGGTGATGAAGTCCGATATGATCGAGAGTTGGACAACGGCGTCGCTGATTCAGGCGATGGTCGGTCGTCCGCTGACGGAATTCTTTCCGCCGCGCAACCCGAAGTTCGGGGACGAAATCCTGAAGGTATCGGGCCTGCGGCGGGGCAAGATCCTCAAGGACCTTTCGTTCTCGCTGCGAGCGGGCGAGATCCTCGGCGTTTGCGGTCTGGCTGGCGCCGGCCGGTCGGAACTGCTGCGCGCCATCGTCGGGGCGGATGCACTGGACGCGGGACGCATTGAGGTTCACGGATCCGAGAAAACGATTTCTTCGCCCCGGCGGGCCATTTCCCTGGGTATTGGTTTCGCGCCGGAAGACCGTAAGACGGAAGGGCTCTTCCTTGGGCAATCGGTCGGTTTCAACATTACGATCTCCAAGCTCGAAAAGTTTGCTCGCGCCAATGTTCTGCGGCTCGGGAAGGAGAAATCCGAGATCGAGAGCTATGTCTCGCGCCTGCGGGTCAAGACACCCAAGGTCACGACCCGGATCGGGACGCTTTCGGGGGGCAATCAACAAAAATGTGTCATCGCCAAACAACTCAACGCGGAATGCGATGTCCTTCTGATCGATGAACCGACCCGGGGCGTCGACGTGGGAGCCAAGCGGGAAATCTACGAGCTTCTCGTCGCATTCACCGAAACCCGTGGCATGGGCATCCTGATGGTTTCTTCCGAGCTTCCCGAGATCCTTGGCCTTTGTGACCGGATCCTCGTGATGCGTGACGGCGAGATCACCGCCGAACTCGGCCGGGACGAGGCGAGCGAGGAACTCATCATGCGATACGCAACCCATCACTGAGGTCCGGATCATGCCGAAATGCACGATGATCGTCATCGATATCGACCGGACGACGCTGACGGATGACCATCGGCTGTTGCCGGAGGTGGTCACCGCCGTCCGGGCCGCCCGGGCCGCCGGGATAGACATCATTCCGGCCACGGCGAGATCGCCGGAGGCATTGCGGCCGATCATGGCCTGTCTGAACCTGTCGGGGACCGCCATATGCTTCAACGGCGCCTGGACCGGGGTGGTTGGCGAGGAAACGTCCGTTGTCCAGCATGGTTTTCCGCTGGCGACGGACCTGGCCGGCGCACTGATCGCCGCCGCCGATCAAGCGGGCCTGAACCCTTGCTGGTTCGGGCCGGAACAGTGGTACGCCGGAAGCGACGGACCGCTCGTCGAACGGGAGATGCGAGCCACCGGTACGACGCCCCTGCTTTGCGATCATATCGATGTCGCGCAGGGGCCGATCTACAAGGTTCTCTGCCTCGAGGACCCGTCCCGGGGCGGTTTCATCCGTGGCTTCCGCGATGATTTCGCGGGAAAGGCCGATTTCGTTCGGTCCGACCGGTATCTGGTGGAAGTCGTCAATCCCGGCATTTCAAAACGTGCCGCGATCGCCCGGCTCGCGGAGGACATCGGACTGTCCGCGGACCATATCGCCGCGATCGGAGACTCGGAGAACGACCTGGAACTCATCAAATGGGCCGGCACGGGCGTCGCCATGGGCAACGCCACCGAGGCCGTGAAAGTGGCGGCCGACTGGATCACGGAAACCAATGCGAGAGCCGGCGTGGCCCTTGCCATAGAACGGCTGCTCGCGGTCCCTCCAGCGACCTGACCAGACCGAGGGAGGAAAAGAAATGACCAACATCACTGAACAGACGGCCATCACTGAACGGACCGCGGACGGAAAAGGCCGGTCCCTCCTGAGTTCCATTCCCAAGGGGGCCGGGCTTTTGTGGGTGCTCGTGGCGCTCTGCGTGGTCGCCGCCCTGCTTTCCCCGGCGTTCCTGAATGCCGCGAATGTCACCAACGTGCTGCGGCAGGTGGCCCTTTTCGGGATCGTCAGTGTCGGCATGACCTTCGTGATCCTGACCAAGGGTATCGACCTGTCGGTCGGTTCCATCCTTGGGGTCTGCGCCGTGGTCACCGCTCTGCTGTTGACCGGCGGCATGTCGGTCGCGTTGACGATCCTGGTCGTCCTTTTGTTGGGGGCGGTACTCGGCGCCGTGAACGGATTGGGCATCACGCTTGGCGGTGTCCCGCCCTTTATTATGACACTGGGCATGATGGTCATGGGACGGGGGCTCGCGCTGACCCTCGCGGAGGGTCAGCCAATTGGCCTCGGTGACCGGACCATGGACTTCATGTGGCTTGGGCGCGGCTATGTCCTGAACATCCCGGTGCCCGTCTGGATCTTCCTGATCGTCTCGCTGGTCGCCATCTTCGTCCTGCGCTACACGGCCCATGGCCGCCGGATCCATGCGGTGGGATCGAATGAAGAAGCCGCCCATCTTTCCGGCATCAATGTCAAGCTCGTCACGTTCAGCGTCTACGTTATCAGCGGTGTCCTCGCCAGTCTGACCGCGCTGATCTATGTGTCGCGGCTGACCGTTGGAGAACCGACGGCTGGCACGGGCATCGAACTTGAAGCGATTGCGATTACCGTGATCGGCGGTACCAGCCTCTTTGGCGGAGAAGGCGGCATTTTCGGCACGATCATCGGTGCCGCGATTCTCGCCGTCCTCGCCAACATCATGAACCTGGTCGGCGTGTCGCCCTTCACCCAACAGATCGTCAAGGGCGCCATTATCGTTGGGGCCGTTCTCTACGAAATGCTCAGGAGACGAAAAGGGTCATCGTGACCGGTTTGGTCACATGAAAGCGCGGACCTTCCGCGAACCATCAAGAAAACGCTTTCTCAAAAGGGAGGAGAGCATGCGAACACGTCGTACTTTCGGAAAACTCCTGCTCGGCACCGCGGTCCTGACCGCCGGTCTCGGCACCGCCGTCATGGCGCAAGACAAGATCGTCATAGGCTTCAGCCAAGGCACGATGAACCACCCTTGGCGCGTTGCCATGGTCGAAGGCAACCGGAGCTACGCCGAGGCGAACCTGCCCGATGTCGAACTGATCGTGACAGATGGCCAGAATGACTCCGCCAAGCAGGTGTCGGACGTGGAAACCCTGTTGGCCCTCGGTGTCGACGTTCTCATGATCAGCCCGTTGACCTCCGACGCGCTTACGCCGGCCGTCATGGACGCCATGGATGCCGGTGTCAAGGTCGTGACGCTCGACCGCAAGGTCAACGTGCCGGTGACGGTGCACGTCGGCGCGCTGAACAAGCCGATCGGTGTTCAAGCCGGCAGGTTCATCGTCGACACGCTGGGCGGTTCGGGCAACGTGATCGAAATCCAGGGCACCGCCGGCGCGTCGGCGACCGTGGATCGTCATGAAGGCTTCGAAGAGGCCTTGGCGGGGTCCGGTCTGACCATCATCGCGAGCCAGCACGCCGACTATTTGCGCGAGAACGCCCTGAAGTTCATGGAAGACCAATTGCAGCGCTTCGGGCCGGGCGAAATTCAGGCCGTCTACGCGCATAACGACGAGATGGCTCTTGGCGCGATCCAGGCCCTGGAGGCGGCCGGTCGCCTCGACGAAGTGAAGGTCGTCGGCATCGACGGTCAGGAGACCGCTTTCGAGGCGATCAAGGCCGGGAAGCTCGCGGCCACCTTCACCTATCCCTACGTCGCGCCCGAAGGCATCCGGATCGCCTACAAGGTGGCGACCGGAGAAGCCGTCGACACCGAAGTGATCCTGCCCGGAAAGCAGGTCGATGCGTCAAACATCGATGAGATGCTCGGCACCGGCTTCTGAGTAGGACCCTCGCGATGCCGGTCCATGGCGATCGGCATCGCCTCCGCCCCCGCCCTTCCAGGACACTCTCACGCAAGGAGACCGACATGAGGTCCAGCAATCCCTATACCCCGCAGGGTGTCATCCCGGCGTGCCTTCTTCCCTTCGATGCCGATTTCAATATCGATGAGCAGGCCTACCGGGCTCACCTGCGGGACATCCTTTCAGTCGAGGGCATCACCGCCATCGCGATCAATGGCCATGCCGCGGAGGTTCACGCGCTGACCATCGACGAACAGCATCGCGTCCTGTCCGTCACCAAGGAAGAATTGCGGGACGAGGTCGGAATGGTGGTGGGCATTCACACAGATTCCAGCCTCGAGGCCGGGCGGATGGCCGCGCGCGCGGAGGTCGAAGGCGCCGATGCGCTTCTCGTCTTTCCGCCGAATGTCATGACGCTGGGTGGCGATATGCGCCCCGAAATGATCCATGCCCACCTGGGACACATCACGCAGGCGTCCGGCCTGCCGATCATCCTGTTCCAGTTCCCGTGGCAATCGAATCTGTCCTACCCGCTGTCGACCCTCCTGTCGCTGTGCGAGACCTATCCGACGATCCGCGCGGTCAAGGATCAAATCGGGGACGGCAACCGACATGAACAGCAGATCCGCGAGTTGAAGGCGCTCGACAACCCGGTCAAGACGCTGACGACGCATAGCGCCTGGCTGCTTGGGTCGCTGGCGCTTGGAAGCGCGGGCATCCTGTCCGGCGCGGGCAGCGTGATCGCCGATTTGCAGGTGGCCCTGTTCCGGGCCGTGCAAGACAATGACCTTGAAACCGCGCGGGCGGTCAACGACCGCATCTATCCGACCGTGCGCGCCTTTTACGACGCGCCGCTCCTCGACATGCATAACCGCATGAAAGAGGCCTTGGTCATTCTCGGTAAGATGAAGGCCGCCCACGTGCGTCCGCCCCTCGTCAAACCGACGGCGGAAGAAATCGCCAAGATCGGTCGCATGCTCGAGGCGGCCGGGCTGAACAACGAAACGGTATACCGCAACGCGGCGTGATTCGCGCGCACGGGACAGGGAGGGAGACACATGGGCGAAGGCACCGAAAGAATGGGACTTCTGCTGACTGAAACGCCGGCGGAGGGGGTTCTCCTTCTCACCTTGAACCGCCCCGACAAGCTGAACGCCTTGTCGAAGGACCTGCTCGAGGACCTCGTCGCGGCCCTATCCGGGGCGGCGACGGATCCGTCGGTGGGATGCGTCATTCTCACGGGGTCGGGTCGCGCCTTCAGCGCGGGCGCGGATACCGCCGACATGCTGGAGCGCGGCGTGGCCTCCTATGCCGACCCGGAGCGGCTTGCCCGCTGGGCGGCCATTCAGGATTTTCCAAAGCCCGTGATCGCGGCGGTGAACGGCTATGCCCTGGGAGGCGGGCTTGAGCTGGCCCTGATGTGCGACATCGTTCTGGCGTCGGAGACGGCGAAATTCGCCGCGCCGGAAATCAAGCTGGGCTCTTTTCCCGGTGACGGCGGGACGCAGCGTCTGCCGCGATCCGTCGGGAAGTCCTTCGCCATGCAGATGATCCTGACCGGCGCGATGGTCGATGGCACGCTGGCCGAGCGCAAGGGCCTGGTGAGCGAAGTGCTCGCTCCCGAGGATCTCTTGCCACGCTCCATCGATATCGCGTCGGCCATCGCGGGACTGTCCACGGCCATCACACCCTACGCGAAGCGGGCCGTTCAGGGCGCGTTCGAACTGCCTTTGAAGGAAGGGTTGGACCTTGAACACCAACTGACGGTGGAGGCGTTCGACACCGAGGATCGCATGGAAGGGCTGCGCGCCTTCGCGGAAAAGCGCGCACCCGTTTTCAAGGGAAAATGAGGAGGGCGGTGATGTCGGCGACCTGGGACTATATTATCGTTGGCGGTGGATCCGCGGGATGCGTTCTCGCCAACAGGCTAAGCGAGAATTCCGATGTTCGGGTGCTTCTGCTGGAGGCGGGCAGCCGCGACTGGAACCCGTTCATTCACATTCCCGGCGGGCTGGGCAAGCTCTTCGGCCCAAGCGTGAATTGGCGGTTTCATACCAAGCCGCAGAAGCATCTCGATAACCGCGAGGTCTGGTATCCGCAGGGCAAGACCCTGGGCGGATCGAGTTCGATTAACGCGATGATTTACATCCGCTGCCAGAAAGAGGATTACGATAACTGGGCCGCGCTTGGGAATGATGGCTGGTCCTACGACGAGGTCCTGCCGTATTTCAGGAAGTCCGAGGACAACCCGCGCCTTGGCGAGCCGTTTCATGGCAAGGGCGGGCCACTGTGGATTTCCGATCAGGTCGCGCCGCACCGGATCAGTCGGGCCTTCGTCGCGGCCAACCGCGAACTCGGCCTGCCCGCGAATGATGATTTCAATGGCGAGACGATGCATGGGACCGGGTTCTACCAGGTCAATTGTCGCGATGGTTTGCGCCGGTCCACGTCCGTTTCCTTCCTGCGGCCAGCGCGAAACCGCGAGAACCTGACTGTCCTGACAGGCCGACGCGTGACCCGTGTCCTTGTCGAAAGGAGCCGGGCGACGGGCGTCGAGGTCGCGGCGGGACGGGACCGGGAAACCTGCCGCGCCTCGAAGGAGGTCATCCTCGCGAGTGGCGCCATCAACTCGCCGCGTCTGCTGATGCTGTCGGGGATCGGCGATGCCGCCAGGCTGCGCGCGGTTGGCGTCACGCCGGTCCACGATTTGCCCGGCGTCGGGCGGAACTTGCACGACCACCTGAACGTGAACGTGCACGTCCAGACGCGGGAGCGGATCAGCTATGACGGCCATGACCGGATGCCCTGGGCGGCCATCCATGGCGCGCGCTGGCTGTTGACCCGCAAGGGTCCAGCGGCGGCGGTGATCGTCGAAGGGGCGAGTTTTCACATCGGCGAAGGCGCGGACCGCCCCGATCTGCAGATCCACGTCGCGCCCGCGACGGTCGTGCGGGGCGGGCAAACCACCATCGACGGCTTCGGTTTCACGGTGAACAGCACCTTCCTGCGCCCGCGATCACGCGGCGAAGTCACGCTGCGTGGCCCCGATCCGCTGGACGAGCCGGTGATCGACCCCAACTACCTCGGCCACGACACCGACAAGGCCAAGGCGCTGGAATCCCTCCGGATGATCCGCCGTATCCTGGCACAGCCCGCCATGCGCGATCTGATCGCCCATGAACGGCTGCCCGGAAAAGACGAGCGGAGCGACGAAGCGCTGATGCGTTACGTCCGCCAATACGCCTGCTGTGACTATCACCCCGTCGGCACCTGCAAGATGGGACGGGACGAACGCTCCGTTGTCGACGCAAGGCTGCGCGTGCACGGCATCGACGGGCTGCGCGTTATCGATTCCTCGATCATGCCAGTGCTGACGAGCGGAAATACCAACGCCCCCACCATCATGATCGGTGAAAGGGGGGCCGACATGGTTCGCGAGGCTGGCGGGCTCTGAGCCCGCGCCTAAAACGCGGCCCCGGCAAACCCGAAGGAAAGGCAAGACATGCAAGACTATTCGAAACTCCCCGACGCCCCGCGCGCGTTCGGCTTCCACCTCGACGGCGCATGGGTGCCGAAGGGGTCGCGTGACTGGATCGAACGGACCAGCCCGGCCCATGGTGTCCGGGTGACCCGCGTGGTGCATTGCACGCTCGCGGACCTGGAAAGTGGTGTGCGTGCCGCGCGCAGGGCTTTTCGCTCCGGGGTCTGGTCCGAAGTCGCGGGGGCCGCGCGCGCGGGCGTCCTTTTGAAAGCCGCGTCCGGAATCCGGGCGCGGCTGGACGAGATCGCCTATTGGGAAACGCTGGAAACCGGCAAGCCGATTTCGCAAAGCCGGTCGGAAATCGGCGGCGCGGCGGATCACTACGAGTATGCCGCCGGAGTGGCTCGCACGCTTAAGGGCGATGCCTTCAATAACCTTGGTCCCGACATGATGGGGTTCGTCACGCGGCAGCCCATTGGCGTCATAGGCCTGATCACGCCATGGAACTTTCCCTTCATCATCCTGGCCGAACGCATTCCCTACATGCTGGCCGCCGGCTGCGTGATCGTGGCGAAGCCTTCGGAATTCACCTCGGCCTCGACGCTGATCATGGCAGAGATCCTGACCGAGGCGGGCCTGCCCAAGGGCGTGTTCAACGTTGTCACCGGGTATGGCGCCGATATCGGGCAGGCGATGACCGAGCACGAGGACATCGATGTGCTGTCCTTCACCGGCTCCATCGGGGTCGGTCGCAAGGTTCTCTTGGCGTCGGCGTCCAACTTGAAGAAGCTGAGCCTGGAGCTCGGCGGCAAGAACCCGCAGATCGTCTTCGCGGATGCCGATCTCGAGGACGCGGCGGATGGCATCGTCTTCGGCTTGCTGTTCAACGCGGGCCAATGCTGTGTCAGCGGCAGCCGGCTGATCGTCGAACGTTCGGTGGCGGGCCGTCTGGAAGAGTTGTTGCGCGACAAGTTCGATCGTGTGCGCCTTGGCGATCCGCTCGATCCGAAGACGCAGGTCGGGGCAATGGTCACGCCCGAGCACATGAAAAAAGTGCTGGGTTACGTCCAGAAGGGAATCGAGGAAGGCGCGACGCTGGCCCACGGTGGTCAAAGTTATGGCGCGCCTTGCGTCCAGTTCGTCCAGCCGACGCTTCTGACCGGTGTGCGAAACGACATGACGGTGGCCCGTGACGAGATCTTTGGGCCAATTCTGACCATGATCGAGTTCGATACCCTGGACGAGGCCGTCGAGATCGCGAACGACAACATCCTTGGCCTCGCGGCGAGCATCTGGACGAAGGATTTGGACAAGGCGATGAAGACCATGCGACGCGTCGAGGCCGGACGAACCTGGGTCAACACCACCATCGCGGGCGGGCCGGAGCTGCCCATCGGCGGCTTCAAGCAATCGGGGTCCGGACGCGAGACCGGCGTTTATGGCGTCGAGGAATACACCGAGCTCAAATCGATCCATATCGCGCTGGGCAAACGCGAGCACTGGGTCGGCTGATGCTTGAAGACTCAGGGCACAATTCGAACTTTCTGCGCGGACTTTTCGCCAAGGCCGTGGAAGTCGCGGACCCGATGCGTGTGCTGGAGGCTCACTTGCCGCCGCGGTCCGAGGGGCGCGTGATCGTCGTGGGCGCGGGCAAGGCCAGCGCGCGCATGGCCGAGGCCGTCGAAGCGCGTTGGGGCCCCTGCGAGGGGCTGGTCATCACCCGATACGGCTACGCGCGTCCCTGCGCGGGGATCGAGATCGTCGAGGCCGCGCATCCCGTCCCGGATGAGGCGGGTGTGGAAGCGACCGCCAGGTTGGTCGCGCTGTTGGACGGTCTGGGTGAGAACGATTTTGTTCTGGCATTGATTTCGGGTGGCGCGTCATCCCTGCTGGTGGCGCCGGTACAGGGCGTTGGCCTCGCCGACAAGCGCGCCTTCAACGCCGCCTTGCTTGCCTCGGGTGCTCCGATCAGCGTGATGAACGCCCTACGCAAACGCCTGAGCCGGGTAAAGGGCGGCCACATGGCCGCCGCCGCGTACCCGGCCCGCATGCGTGCCCTGATTGTGTCGGACGTGCCCGGTGATGACCCTTCGATCATCGGGTCCGGGCCGACGGTTGGCGACAACGCGCCCGGTCTGGACATCACCGGCCTACTCGAGTCCTTCCCGCTTGAGCTCCCGGCTCGGGTACGGGAGGCTCTTTTGAACGCGCCCGGGCCCGTACCCGCCGATGACGTGCGCCTGTCCCGCGTGGAAAACGTCATCGTCGCGGCGCCGGCACGGTCATTGGCCGCCGCCGCGGATCTCGCGCGCGCCATGGGGTGCGAGGCGCGTCTGCTCGGCGACGACATTGAAGGCGAGGCGCGGGATGTCGCGCGACACCAAGCCGCGCTGGCGCTCGAAATCCAGCGTGACATGAAGCCCGGGGATCGCCCGGTGTTGCTGCTTTCGGGAGGAGAGTTGACCGTGACCCGGCGCGGCGGAGGCACTGGCGGCCCGAATGCGGAATTCTGCCTTGCGCTCGCCATCGCCCTTGACGGAGCCGTTGGGATCGAGGCGCTGTCCTGTGATACCGATGGCGTCGACGGCGCCGCCGAGGTCGCCGGGGCGGTGATTGGCCCGGACACGCTTGGCCGCGCGCGGGCTGTCGGGCTCGACCCACGGGCCGAACTCGACGACAACAACGCGCATACGTTCTTCGCCGCTGTCGGAGGCCAAGTGGTCACCGGACCCACATTGACCAATGTGAATGACTTTCGCGCGGTCCTTATTCTTGGGCGGACCGCGTGACGATCCTCGAAAAATGCTTCGATGTGGTTCAAAAACTTCCTCGTAGTCCCTACCCGGTCGGCTCCGGCGGATTTCGGGGCGGTTTAAGCCGGCTTCGCGATCAGGACATTATGCGGACCCGGGTACAGGGGTGAGTGTTCGATTGTCGTGCGCACGTCGCGCGGCATACTTCGTGTAACCGCTTTTGGATCGTGCCCCATGGCGTGGTGTCAAAGCGTTTGGCCCGTGGCGCTACCTGGAGAGGTGCGGCAAACCCTTACTGGGAAATCGCGGTGACCATTGAAACCGACTGATGCCACGCGCCCCATGATAACGACCCCTCGGATGGTTTCATGGGGAGTCGGGTTCGATCGTGCCCCCCCTTGAGGCGGGGCGGCACGATCGAGGACCGCCCGGGGAAAGATGGGGAGACCTTTCCCGGGGGCTTTTTGAAATCCGGCTTGATCTAGACCGGATCCCAGGAGAAGACGTCGGAGGAAACGTCGAGCGCCTGGAACCCGGCGCGCAACGCGGGGGCCGCGTGTTCGGCGATCGTCGCGGCCGTCCATCCGCCATCCCGGTGTACCGAGCGGATGGGGCGCGGTTGGCTGAAGAGAAAGATCTCATTGTTGCGGACGCAGAAAACCTGTCCGGTCACCTCGCTGGCGGCGTCGGAGAGCAGGTAGAGCGCCAACGGCGCGATCTTTTCCGGAGTCATCCGTTGAAGCTTGGCGACCCGGGCCTTCTGGTCCTCGGTTTCCGCCTTGATGGAGCTGATCATCCGGCTCCAGGCGAAGGGGGCGACGCAGTTCGAGCGAACCCCGAATTTGCTCATGTCGAGCGCGATGGATTTCGAAAGTCCGGTCAACCCCATCTTGGCCGCGGAGTAGTTGGCCTGGGCGAGATTTCCGATCAGGCCGGAGGTGGAGGTCATGTGGACAAACGAACCTCCTCCCTGCTCCTTGAAATGGGGAGCGGCGGCGCGGCTGACGTGGAAGCCGCCGTAAAGGTGGACTTTCTGAACCTGGTCCCAATGCTCGGGCGACATCTTGTGGAAGAAACTGTCACGGAGGATGCCGGCATTGTTCACCACTCCGTCGATCCGGCCGAAGGTCTCGACCGCCGTCGCGATGATGGAGGCCGCGCCTTCCGGCTCGCTCACGCTGGCGGTGTTGGCCACGGCGGTTCCGCCCATCCCCTGGATGGTTTCGACCACCTGGTGGGCGGGACCGGTGTCGAGGCCGGTGCCGTCGAGGGCCGCGCCGATGTCATTGACGACGACCCTTGCTCCCTCGGCCGCCGCCGCCAGCGCGATCGCGCGCCCAATGCCGCCTCCGGCGCCAGTGACGGCGATGACCTTTCCCTCGAGTACGTAGGATGTGTTCACGGGTGCTCTCCTCGGGTGCTCATTGGTCGGATTTGATGAGTTGGCGGGCGATCACCAACTGTTGAATCTGGCTGGTTCCCTCATAGATCCGGAACAGCCTGACATCGCGGTAGAAGCGTTCGACGGCGTACTCCGTCATGTAGCCAGCGCCCCCATGGACTTGGACGGCGCGGTCCGCGATCCGGCCGACCGCCTCGGTCGCGAAATACTTGGTGGCCGAGGCATTGAGCCGCGCCGATCCGGTGGCGTCGTATTCCGCGGCCGTGGCCCTGACCAGGGACCTGGCCGCGGTGTATTCGGTGTAGCTGTCCGCGATCATGGCCTGGATGAGCTGGAACTCGGCGATCGGATGGCCGAACTGGTGGCGGTCCCGGGCGAAGGACACCATCTCCCGGATCAGCCGGTCACACATGCCGGTGGCAAGCGCGCCGATGTGGATGCGTCCCCGGTCGAGAACGCGCATGGCGAGTTTGAACCCTTGGCCCGGTGTCAGTCCGATGATGGCTTCGGACGGCACGCGCACGTTGTCGAAGATCACGTCGCAGGTTGTCGTGCCGCGCTGCCCCATCTTCTTGTCCTTCTTCCCGAGCGTGAGGCCCGGCGCGTCGGCGGGGACCAGAAACGCGGAGATGGCGTTCGCTCCCGAGATCTCGAAATCGGTGCGCGCCATCACGGTAAAGAGCCCCGCGCGCGTGGCGTTGGTGATGTAGCGCTTGGTGCCGGAGATCAGGTAGTCGTTCCCGTCGCGGACGGCTTTCGTGGTCAGGCTGGCGGGGTCGGAGCCGGAATCCGGCTCCGTGAGCGCGAAGGAGGCGATCACTTCGCCCGTGGCGAGCTTCGGCAGGTAGGCCTGCTTCTGCTCTTCGGTCCCCGCGAGGATCAGGCCCCGCGCGCCAATGCCGATGTTGGTGCCGAACAGGGAGCGGAACGCCGGGGCCGTCTGGCCCAGGAGCATGGCGATTTCCGATTCCTGCCGGCAGGTCAATCCGATCCCGCCATATTCCGGGGGAATGGTCAGGCCGAACAGACCGAGGTCCTTCATTTCCTCGACGAGGGTGTCTGGGATCTCGTCGGTTTCCTCCACGCGCATCTCGTTCGGCACGAGCCGTTCCGCCACGAAGCGGCGCACGGTGTCCTCGAGCTGACCGAATGTGTCTTCATCGATATGTGTCATTTGTGGTCTGAGTCCTGGTATGGTTTGAAAGCGTTGGAAAGACGCAAGGTTCCCTCGATCACGCGCGGTCCATCTTCGATCGCGACGTGGACATCGTAGGTGTCCTCGTCGGGCAGGGCGTCCCCGCCCGCGATAAGAACGACGCCGACGGGCGCCGGACGGGTGAATCGGATGTCCAGGGAAAAGGATCGGCCTCCGAAGGTCGCCTCGATGGACTGGGTCAGAAGCGACAGCCCGAGAGTTCCATGGTTGATGGGAACCCCGAACGGCGTATTCCGGCTGAATTCGGGGTCCAGGTGAATTGGATTGAAGTCCGCTGTCAGCGCGGCGTATCGCGCCGTTCCGGCCGCGCTGGTTTCAAGCCGTGTTCCAATCAGGCTCCGCGGTTTCGCGTTGCCCGCGTTCTCCGTCGGATCTTGTTCCATTGACATCGTTTCAACTCGCCCAAATCGTCAAGATTTCCCCCGACAGCAGGCGGGTGCCGTCCGCGCGGATATCGCTACGGAAAGCGATCCACTTGCGGCCTTTCCGTTCGAATTTGCGCTCAACGCTGGTCTGGATGATCAACACTTCGTCGAGGCGTGGCTCGCGTCCGTGAAGACTCAGCGTCTGCCCGGCGTGGATATTGCCGGGAGGCCGGGGTTGGGCCACGCGCAGGTAGGCTTCCATCATCGCGCTCACCAGCAGGCTGCGGGGCAATGCGCGCGGGTCACAGCGCTTCTCGAAAATACCGGTCCATAGGGTCATGCGTGTTTCGTCAATGCGGAACGTCATTTGGCCAAGCAGTTGGCCATCGTGAAACGCCGCGTAATCCCAGAGTCCCGTCTCGGTTCGGATATCCGTCATCAATCGCCGCCTTCCCCCCGGGGAGCCCCTTCGGGCGCTCCGAATTTTTCACTTGTGCCGTCGGTGAAATTATGTGAATGATATTCACCATACAGAATGACTACCACGACGGTTGGCGGCTGAAAAGATAAAAGTGGCCGGTTCGCCGGCAAGGGAGGCGAGAGTGAACGTGTCGGAGGACGCTCCAAAAGGGCTCCTGGATGGGGTGAAGGTGTTGGATTTCGGCCGCTATATCGCCGCTCCGCTCTGCGCGGCGCTGCTGGCCGATCTGGGTGCCGATGTCATCCGCGTCGAACCGTCCCAGGGCGCTTCGGATCGGGAGGTCATGCCGGTTGGCGAGGCCGTCGGCGGCGCGCTCTATCTGCAGATGAACCGGAACAAGCGTTCCTTGGCGATCGACTTCGCGCGCCTTCCCGACCAGCCGATGCTAAGAGCGCTGGTGGCGACCGCGGACGTGGTGGTGGTGAACATGCCGCCGAGACAGCTCGCGAAGGCGGGTCTGGATTTCGACACGCTCCGGGGACTGAGGCCGGACATCATCCTGACCTCCGTCACCGCCTATTCAACCAAAGGGGCCAGCCGCGACGTGACGGGATTCGATGGGACCGGGCAGGCGCTGAGTGGAGCGATGCATATCACCGGCTCCGGCGAAATCCCGACCCGGGCCGCCGTTTCCTATGTCGACTATTCCACGGGTATCGCCGCCGCCTATGCCACGCTCGCCGCGCTCTATCGCAAGGCCCGGACCGGGGAAGGCCAGCAGGTGGAAATTTCCTTGCTCAAAACGGCGCTGGCGATCATGAACCCGATTCTGATCGAGGCCGCGACCGGCGCGCGCCACCGGGTCGCCACCGGCAATCGCAGCCCCATTTCGGGTCCCTCGGATGCCTTCGAGACACGGGACGGCTGGGTCATGATCCAGGTTATTGGCGACGCCATGTTCGCGCGGCTCGCCGATGTCATCGGCAAGCCCACCCTCGCGAACGCGCCCGAATATGCCTCCGATATCAAACGCGGAGAAAATGGCGCGGCGCTGAGTGATGTGGTGGCCGCCTGGTGCCGCGAAAAGACCTCGGGCGAGGTGATGGGGATCCTATCCGCCGCGCGCATTCCCTGCGTGCCCATCCTCGGTCCGGCGGAGGCCTTAATGTCCCCGGAAATCCGGGGCGGCGGCTATTTCAGCGGTTCCGATCCGGCAAACGCGCCGCTGGTGGCCTCTCTGGCCGACATCGCCGGAACCGTGCCGGTCAGGCCAGCCCCGGCGCTCGGAGAGCACAATCGAGAAATACTCGAGGAATTGAGTATGACCTGAAGCCCAAGCGCCGGGTCCATGAATTAAGAAAATTGGAACAGACAAGGAGGAAGTACAGCCAATGAAGATTCAACTGAAATCCACCGCCGCTATCGTGGCGCTGTCGTCCCTCGTGGCGCCGGCGGCCATGGCGGAAGAGACGATCAAGCTCGGTCTGTCCGTGCCGCTTTCGGGCGCGGCGGCGGTCTGGGGCAAGGGCGCCGAATTCATGTGCGAGACCGCCGCCGATGAAATCCGCGAGGATGGCGGTATCTCCGTGGGGGGAGAGACCTATAACTTCGCTTGTCTGCCCTATGACAATAAGTACAACGCCGCCGAGGGCACGAAGGTCGCGCAGGCGCTGCTCAACCGCGAAGGTGTGCGTTACATCGGCGGGAGCCTGGGGACCGCGCCCGTCAAGGCGCTGCAATCCCTGGCCGAACGCCAGGGCGTGCTGGTCTTCACCGTGGCCTGGGGGGCCAGCCTGAAGGGCACGGACCATCCGATGACCTTCACCCAGATGAATACCCCGGGAGAAATTCTTCCGGTGCTGCTTCGCTATGTGGCCGAGCGGCATCCGGACGCCAAGTCGGTGGCGATGCTCAATCCCAACGATGCCACTGGACAGGAGACCGAGGCGCTGGCCAGCAAGGTCTGGACCAAGAACAATGTCGATGTTCTCACAAGCGATTTCTATGAGCGCGGCACCACCGAGTTCCAGCCGATCGCCGCGCGTCTCGCCTCGATGAATCCGGCCATGATTGATCTGGGCGCCACGCCGCCGGCCGATGCCGGCGCCATTTTCAAGGAACTGGATGTCCTTGGATGGGATGGAGTGAAGATCGTCGAGGTTGGCACGGGAGCCGATGGACTGAAGGCCACGGGTGGAGCGGCCGCGGATGGCGTCTACATGGGCGCCGGTGTGACCTTTGACGGCGATACCGTCACCGACCACCAGAAAGCGGTCAATACCCGTGCCAAGGAGCGGATCGGAGAATCCTTGAACGCGGTTCAGATCGGCTTCTATGACTCCCTCTATGCCTTGAAGGCGGCGATGGAGAAGGCCGACAGCATCGAACCCGAGGCCGTGGCCGACTCTTTGCCGCGGGTGACGTTCCGAACTTTCTATGGCGGAGAGATCGGCTTCTACGGGACGAATATCTATGGTCGAGACCAGCAGATGCGGTTGCCGATCATCGTGACCCAGGTCCGCGACGGTCAGCTGGAAGAAGTGGCGCGGCTGATTCCGTAGGTATTCGGGAACTTCAAAAAAAGATAATTGTCATGCAACACGTCATACAACTCGGCGCGACCGCGTTGCAGATCGGCGCGGTTTACATTCTCTTCTCGCTTGGCCTCACGTTGATTTTCGGCGTGATGCGGATCGTCAACTTCGTACATGGGCATATCTTCGCGATAGCGGCTTTGGTGGTCGCCTCCCTATTGCCGAGACTGGTCGAGGGCGGCTTTGCCGCCCCGACCGCCTATGTCCTCGCCTCGTTGGCGGGGATTGGAGCCGCGCTTGGTCTGGGGGCGTTGATTTACTTCTTCGGCTTCCGCCACTTCCAACGCGATCTTGTGGGGTCGTTCATCCTGTCGATCGGTTTCGTTCTGATGCTCGATGGGGTATTGTTGTCGCTCTTCGGTGGTTCCGTCCGCGGTGTACCGGAGATCTTTCCCGGGACGTTATCCGTCGCGGGTGCCCAGATCACGATGCAGCGGTTGTTTCTTTGCGCCGTCGCTTTCCTCATGGCGGCGATCCTCTATTGGGCGCTTGCCCATACCAAGCTTGGCAAGGCTCTGCGCGCGGTGGCTTACGACCACGAGGCGGCGATGATGGTCGGGGTGCCCTATGGCCGGATCGCCTTTCTCGGCTTCCTGATCGCGTCCTTCCTGGCGGCGCTTGCCGGTGCCTTGCTGGCCCCCGTCACCATCGTCTCCCCGGTGATTGGTACCGACTACCTGATCAAGGGCTTCATCGCGGTGATCATCGGTGGCCTGGGCAGTGTCCCCGGCGCCATCCTGGGAAGCTTCTTCGTGGCCTGTATCGAAACCGTTGGGGGGTACTATCTGGACTCCTCCTACGCCAGTATCGCCATCTTCACGCTGGTGATCGTGGTGCTGCTCTTCTGGCCCAAGGGAGTGCTCGGCCGTGGATAACAAACGGAAAACGGTACTCCATTGGGGGCTCGGTGGCGGGGCGGCGATTCTCCTGTCGCTGGTCCTGACCGACCCCTACCTGCGCAGCGTCCTGACCCTCATGGCCATAAGCGCCTTGCTGGCGGCCAGCCTGCGGTTCGTCATGCTGATGGGAGAGCTCAACTTCGCCCTTGCGGCCTTCGCCGGTCTGGGCGCCTATGCCGCGGGCTACATGAACACGGCACTGTCCGTGCCGTTCGTCCTCGCCCTGCCGCTCGCCGGCCTTTTCACGGCGGTGGCGAGCGCCCTTTTCGGCGCGATCACGCTGCGCGCGAAGGGACCCTATTTTCTGCTGATCGGCTTCACTTTCACCGAGGCGGTTCGGGTCGTTTACTCCAAGATTCCGGCGCTTGGCGGCACTTCGGGGATGATCGGGATTTATCCGCCCCTCTCCCTGGACGACTGGATGGCGGGTATCGTCGTGGCGACGAGCGTCATTCTCCTGTTGGGTCTGTTTGCCGCCGAGCGGTCCGACTTCGGGCGAATACTGCTGGCCATCCGCGAAAACGAAAACGTCGCCCGGAGCGTTGGGGTGAACACCTATCTGTGCAAGGTGATCGCGATGTCCTGCGCCTGTTTCGTGGCTGGCGTGGCGGGCGGCCTGCACGCCTTCGTCAACACCGTCATCAGTCCCGGGGATTTCAGTTACCTGCTGGCGGCCTTCGCGCTGGCCTATGTGAAGGTCGGGGGCGAGAACTATTTCCTTGGCCCCATTGTCGGCGCTGTCGTTCTGGTCGCCCTGTCGCACTACGCGATCGGACTGGGAGGCAGCGAGCATTTCCTCTATGGCGGAGCGATCATCGTCGCTGTCCTGCTGATGCCCAGCGGTATTCTTGGTGCCTTCGGAAAGGTCGGACCGCGGAGCGTGGAGACCAAGGTGAGGGCGGCTCGTCATGCGGTCTGAGACATCCCCCTTGCTCAAGGTCGAGGGGCTTTGCCGGAATTTCGGTGGGCTCATGGCGGTGGATACGCTCGACTTCGATGTCCACGCCGGTGAGATCTTCGGCCTGATCGGCCCGAACGGGGCCGGGAAGAGCACCACCTTCAACGTCATCAGCGGTTTTCTTCCTCCGAGCGGTGGTTCCGTCCGGTTCCGGGGAGAGGTTCTGCCCGGTGGCAAGGCGGCGGCGGCCAGCAGGGCGGGCCTCGTCCGCACCTTCCAGCACGGCAGCTACGTCCGGAGCATGAGCGTGGGCGACAACATCCGTCTCGGCACGGTGTCGGGAACGCCCCGTCCGGAGCGGGCGGGACGGGTACGGGAGGTGGCCGCGCTTCTAGGACTGTCCGACAAACTGGGGGAAACGGCGGGCACGCTTCCGCATGGCCTCCAACGCCTTGTCAGCATCGCCATCGCCATCGCCGCGCAACCGAAGCTGCTGTGTCTCGACGAGCCGCTGACTGGTCTCAACGAGACCGAGGTCGGGACGGTCCTGAAGGTCCTGGACGGGTACCGGCGGGCCGGTGACCGAGCCATTCTTCTGGTCGAGCACAACATGAAAGCGGTGATGACGGTTTGTGACCGCATTCTTGTCCTGCATCACGGAACCTTCCTCGCCACCGGCACGCCGACGGAAATCCGAGGCAACGACGACGTCATTCACGCCTATCTGGGGCAGGCCCATGCCAAATGATACACCGACGCTCTCCATCACGGGCATACACGCGGGCTATGGCGCGGTTCCGGTTCTCAAGGACGTGGCCATCACGGTCGAAAGGGGCAGCGTCGTCACCCTGGTTGGTGTCAACGGCGCGGGGAAGTCCACGCTGATCAAGGTGATCGGGGGCCTCGTCCGGCCAAGCGCCGGGACCATCCACTTCAATGGCGCCGACTGCACGCGACGGCGGCCCGACGAGATGGTGCGGGCGGGGTTGGGGATCGTGCCGGAAGGACGTCGGCTCTTCGGCGAGATGTCCCTACGCGAGAACCTTGAGTTGGGCGCCTACGCCCGGACCGACAGGCATGCGATCGCCGAGGATTTCGAGCGCGTGCTTACGCTGTTCCCGGAACTGAGAAGCCGACTCTCCACGCCCGCGGGATCGTTCAGCGGTGGCCAGCAACAGATGGTGGCGATCGCCCGTGCCCTCATGGGGGCCCCGAAGCTTCTGCTTCTCGATGAACCGACCATCGGGCTGGCCCCGGTTGTCGTCGACCGGGTGGCGGCGCTGATCGGCGAGATATCGGCCCTTGGTGTCGATATCCTGTTGGTCGAGCAGAATGCCGAGGTCGCCCTTTCCATCGCCGACTACGGCTACGTCCTGGAGACGGGCCGCGTGGTCATGGCCGACCGCGCGAACGTCCTGCTGGAAAATCCCCAAGTGAAGCAGGCCTATCTTGGAGTCTGATGTGACCAAAACGCGATCGACCTGGAACCCCAGCCAAACCATTATCGACACCGCCCGGGTAACCCACCTCGCCCAGACTCTGGGATGCGCGAATTTCGAGGATCTTCGGACCCTGTCGCTGTCTGATCCAGCGCGCTACTGGGAGGCGGTGACCACGTTCTGCGGCATCCATTGGCGGGTGCGACCCAAGGAATACGTGGATCTGTCACGGGGGCGTGAATTCCCCCAGTGGTTTCCCGGTGGGCGCTTGAACTGGACCGATACGCTGCTCGGCCATGCCGAAACCGGGCCGGATCGCCCGGCGGTGACCGGCGTCACGGAAAGCGGCGCCGTGGAAACCCTGACCTACGGGACATTGCGGGACCGGGTGCGCCGTTTCGCCGGTGGCCTCAAGGCCCAGGGGATCGGGCGGGGAGACCGGGTCGGGCTGCTGATGGAAAATGGTGTCGCCGCGACCACGACCTTCCTCGCCGTCAGCTATATCGGGGCCATAGCGGTGCCCCTGTTCAGCGGGTTCGGCGCCGACGCCATCCTGGCCCGCCTGTCGTCCTGCGATGCCACGGTGCTGATCGTCACCACGGGGTTCGAGCGGCGCGGCAAATTCGTCTCCACACGGGAGACGATCGAGAGTGTCCGCGCCAGGCTCGGCCCCGCCGTTCGAGTTGTCGCGCGCGTTTCTCCCGCCGGTCCCCCCGAACCGTGGTCCGACGTCGTGGACTGGGGAGATCTCGCGCGGGCGGATCCGTTGCCCGATGCCGAGGTGATGGAGACGTCCGATCCGTTCATGCTGATCTATACCTCGGGCACGACCGGCAAGCCCAAGGGGACGGTCCATACCCATGGTGGGTTTCCCATCAAGATCGCCCACGACGCGGCGGTGCATTTCAATGTCTCCCGGGAGTCCGTTTACTGCTGGCCCGCGGACATGGGGTGGATCGCCGGTGCCCTTGTGCTGACCGCCGCGTTGAGTCCGGGCGCCCACCTTGTCTGCTACGACGGGGCACCGGACTTTCCCGATTGGGGCCGGTTGCCACGGCTGATCGAGGAGCATGGGATCACCCATTTCGGCTCCGCCCCGACCCTGATCCGGGGGCTCGCGGCCAACATGTCCGACGGCGCACTGGCGGATATGTCCGCCGTTCGATTGCTGATCACCGCCGGTGAGAGCATCGCGCCCGAACATTTTACCTGGTTCCAGGAGCATATCGGTCCGGGAAACACCCCCGTCATCAACTACACGGGCGGGTCCGAGGCGTCGGGAGCCCTTCTGTCGAGCGTGGTTGTCCGGCCGATCCCGTCGGGTGCCTTCAATACGGTCTCGCCGGGCATCGCCGCGGACATCGTGAACGCCGAGGGGCGGTCGGTGACGGGAGAGGTTGGCGAACTCGCCATCCGCGACCCATTCGTCGGCATGACTCAAGGTTTCTGGCGGGATGACGAACGATACCTTGAAACCTATTGGCGGACGATCCCGGGCCTTTGGGTTCACGGTGATTTGGCCATCCGCGACGCCGACGGGACATTTGTCCTGGTCGGTCGGTCCGACGACACAATCAAGGTCGCGGGCAAGCGGGTGGGGCCGGCGGAGGTCGAGGAGATCGTCGTGGAAATCGAAGGCGTGAACGAGGTCGCCGTCATCGGGGTCGAGGATCCCCAGAAGGGGCAGGCCATCGCCGTCTTCCTGACCGCGAAGGGTTGCGACTCAGAGGCCCTCGTCGCCGAGGTTGGTCGACGCATTCGCGAACGGTTGGGAAAGCCCTTTTCGCCGAAGGCGATCCATCTGGTCGAGGATCTTCCCAAGACCCGCAGTTCGAAGGTCATGCGGCGGGTCATCCGTTCGGTCTATTCCGGACAACCGGCTGGCGATCTGTCGTCCCTGGTGAATCCCGATGCGATTGACGCCATCAGGCGGGCTCTGACCGACAAACAGGACTTTCAGGGAGAGTGACGCAATGGATTTGATGTTGAAAGGGCGCAAGGTCCTCATCACCGGTGCCTCCCAGGGCATCGGCGAGGGGTTGGCCGAGGTCTTCGCGGAGGAGGGCGCCGACCTTCGGCTCGTGGCCCGGCGGGTGGACCGCATGGAAGTCCTGGCCGAGCGCCTGCGCGCGACGTTCGGGGTGGATGTGGTGGTGGCGGGTGCCGATCTCACCCACCCGGATGCCGCCGCGGGCATCGTCGAGTGTGTCGGCGACGTCGATATCCTGGTCAACAACGCGGGGGCCATCCCGGCCGGTGACCTGTGGCGGGTCGACGCCGAGGCCTGGCGGCGGGGGTGGGACGTCAAGGTCATGGGCTATATCGACATGACCCGGATCTATTACGCGCGGATGAAAGCCCAGGGGCACGGGGTCATCCTCAACAACATTGGCAATGGTGGCGAGAATTTCGACGCCCGGTATATCGCGGGAAGCACCGGCAACGCGGCGCTCATGGCCTTCACCCGCGCCATCGGCGGGGTGAGCCTCGACGACAACATCCGTGTGATCGGCGTCAACCCGGGACCCGTGGCGACGGACCGCATTCTCAAGGTTCTCAGGATGCGGGCGAAGGAACAATTCGGCGACGAGGACCGCCACGGAGAGTTGGTCGCCGGATACCCCCTTGGCCGGGTGGCCGAGGTGCGCGAGATCGCCGACCTCTTCGCGTTCCTCGCCTCGCCGCGGTCCGGCTACACCTCCGGGACGATCATCACCGTGGACGGCGGTATCACCTCGCGGCGGTCGATCGGTGGATAGGAGAAAGATCATGCAAGGTTACCAGGACTTCGATGCCTTCGCGCTGGACCGGCCGACCGATGGCGTCCTGCGCGTCACCCTGAATAAACCGGATCGGCTGAACGCCCTCGATGAAACGGGACATCGGCAATTGGCCGACATCTGGCGGGTGATCGGACGGGACGAGGAGACCCGCGCCGTGCTGTTGAGGGCCGAGGGCCGGGCGTTTTCCGCCGGTGGGGACTTCTCGGTCGTCGAGGACCTCGTGGCCAATCCCGCCGCGCGGGCGCGGATGTGGCGGGAAGCCAGGGATCTGGTTTTCGGGTTGGTGGACTGTCCGAAGCCCGTGGTTTCGGCGATCAACGGCTCGGCGGTTGGCGCCGGGCTGGCCGCGGCCTTGCTCGCCGATATTCCCGTCGCCGCGCGGTCCGCCAAACTGGTCGATGGTCATGTCCGGCTTGGCGTCGCCGCCGGGGACCATGCCGCGATCATCTGGCCGCTGCTCTGCGGCATGGCCAAGGCCAAGTATCACCTTTTGCTGAACGAGCCGGTGACGGGCGAGGAGGCTGAACGAATAGGCCTGGTCGCGCGGGTCGTGGACGACGGGGCGCTCGAGGACGAAACCATGGCGATCGCCGCCAGACTCGCGGCCGGGTCGCCGTCCGCCCTGCAATGGACCAAACACGCGCTCAACAACTGGCTGCGCCTGGCGGGTCCGAGTTTCGACGCCTCCCTGGCGCTGGAGATGCTGGGGTTCGCTGGAGAGGACGTCGCCGAAGGTCTGCGGTCGCTGCGTGAACGGCGCGATCCGGCCTTTTCCAAGAAATCGAGTATTTGAGGACAAGAGATGGAACAAGGACCGGAAGCACAATATTTTTCCTTCCTGGCGCGGGGAAATCACCGTATCCAGCGATGTGATGCATGCGGCGAAGCGGTCTTCTATCCGCGTCTTTACTGCCCGAAATGTGGGGGCGGGCTGTCCTGGATCACGCCGGTGGGCACGGGCGTGGTCTATTCGGCGACGACGGTTCGGCGCAAGCCCGAACAGGGGGGCGACTACTCCATCGCGCTTGTCGATCTGACCGAGGGCGCGCGCCTGATGACCCGAATCGTCGACATCCCGTCGGAGGATGTGAGGATCGGCATGCCGGTCCGGTTCGCCGGCGTCGGTCCCGATACCAGGACCGTCCTCTATCGGCCGGAGGCGTGAGATGAATCGCGATTTGAGGGGAAAGGTGGCCATCGTCGGCGTGGGACAGGCGGGCCTGGGCAAGGCGGACGGGTTCACCGAGATGGAAATCCTCGCCCAGGCGGCGCGAGTGGCCGTGGATGACGCGGGGCTGCGGATGGGGGATATCGACGGGCTGACCACGGCGAGCGTGCTCGCGCCCATGTGGGCCATGCCGGTGATCGAATACCTTGGCCTCGATCCGACATTCATTGACAGCACCATGCTGGGCGGATCGAGTTTCGTCGCCCACATGATGCCGGCCATACAGGCGCTGGTGTCGGGGCAGTGCTCCGCCGTTCTGGTCTGTTATGGGAGCACGCAGCGGACGTCCCCTATCAGCCGGAGTGTTATCGCCAGCGTGCGGCGGGACTTCGATCCGCAGCCCTATGAGTACCCCTACGAGCCGCTTAATCCGCTGAGCACCTACGCCATGGCCGCGGCGCGGCATATGCACGAATACGGCACGACCCGCGAGAACCTCGCGGACGTGGTCGTGGCGGCGCGGTCCTGGGCGACGCTGAACCCGGACGCCCTGCGCCGGACTCCCCTGACGCGCGCCGAAGTCCTGGCCGCGCCGATGATTTCGGATCCGCTGAGTACGTTTGACTGCTGCATGGTCAATGACGGCGCCGCGGCCTATGTGATGGTCCGCGCGGATCGGGCGCGGGACCTTCCCCACGCGCCCGTCCATGTGCTCGGCACCGCCACGCGCGTCCACGGCCGGCAAGGGTCATCCCTGCCCAGCCTGACGGAAACCGCCGCGGTGGAGTCCGGGCGCGCGGCGTTCGCCATGGCGGGACTGTCACCCTCCGAGATCGACGTGGCCGAGCTGTATGACGCCTTTTCGATCAATACCATCCTCTTTCTGGAGGACCTCGGCTTCTGCCCCAAGGGCGAGGGCGGGCGGTTCGTCGCCGACGGCGCCATCGCCCCGGGAGGGAGCCTGCCGGTCAATACGAACGGGGGCGGCCTGTCCTGTATTCACCCGGGCATGTACGGCGCCTTCATAACCGTGGAGGCTGTCCGGCAGTTGCGGGGAACCTGCGGCGAGCGGCAGGTCGCGGGCGCGGAAGTGGCTTTGGTGCACGGCAACGGCGGAACACTGTCCAGCCAGTCCACCGCGATCCTGGGGACGTGGGCGACCGTCTAACGCGTCCCGACAATCGAGAAAAAATGCTCCGGACCGTGACGGGGCGATTCCCCGCGCGGGAACCGGGCATTATGGGAGAGCTCACGTCCTGACGGAATGGTCTTGTGACCATGGTCTCGAATCCCGATCGATCCGCAAGAACTTCGGCGGCTTCCAAGCCGTGCGGGATGTGAACCCGCGGGTGGCATGGACCCATGTGGGGTTCGAGAATTGGATCCCCATCATTTACGGATCCGTCTTCGTGGCCCGTGTGATGTTCTTTCGCAAGAGTATCCTCGGCCAGGTGATGGGAGTCTTCCCGCGAAAGGAGGGAAATCCGCGGCGGAAAGGGAGCCTCCATCGGGCTCCCTTTCCGGCTGGATCAAACCTTCAATGCCGGATAGCGGTCCTCGAGGCAGGTACGCACGGCCTTGGGCACGGGGATCTTGCGGAAGCTGGCGTTGTCGACGCAAACGCAGACAAACCGGGCTTCGAAGCGGACTTGGCCATTCTGATCGCCCCTGACGGAGAATTCGATGGAAGTCCGTCCCAGCCGCAGGGGCATCACTCGGCAGTCAAGGAGATGGCGGGGCGTGATGGGCGCGGACATGTCCATCTCCATGTGGACGATGGGCATGCCGTAGTGCTCGTCCATGACCATCCGATACCAGTTGAGGCCATTAAGGTTGGCTTCCCAGAACGCGTCGATCGCCTCGAGGGCGAAGTCCGGTATGCGACCGGTGTAGGCGATGCGCGCGGGGTCACAGTCTCCGAACCCTATTCTGCGCCGCCAAATGAAGTCGGTATTTTCGGTGGGCATGTCGTCCGTCCCTTGATTTTAGGGCCAGCGTCCCGGAAGGGAGGCCGATCGGTGGCGCGGGGCGCGACCCTTCGGTCGTCCTCCGCGGTCAGAGCTTTTCAATCAGCTCCGGGACGCTCTCGAAGAGGTCGGCAACGAGGCCGTAGTCGGCGACCTGGAAGATGGGAGCGTCCTCGTCCTTGTTGATGGCGACGATGATTTTGGAATCCTTCATGCCCGCCAGATGTTGGATCGCTCCGGAGATTCCGACGGCGATATAGAGATCGGGCGCCACCACCTTGCCGGTCTGCCCCACCTGCCAGTCATTCGGCGCGTACCCGCTGTCGACCGCGGCACGTGAGGCACCCACGGCGGCGCCAAGCTTGTCCGCCAGCGCCTCGATCAGGGCAAAATTGTCTCCCGATCCCATACCGCGTCCGCCCGAGACGACGATTCCCGCCGAGGTCAATTCGGGACGGTCGCTTTTGGCCACGATGTCCTCGATCCATTCCGACAGATGCGGATTTTCGACCGGGGAGACGGTCTCGACCGGGGCCGGTTCCCCTTCTCCGGCGGCGTTGAAGCTCGAAACCCGGACCGTCACGACCTTCGTGGTGTCCCGCGACCTTACCGTCTGGATCGCGTTCCCCGCGTAGACGGGGCGTTCGAAGGTGTTTGCGTCCACGACGCGGTGGATATCAGTCAGGATCATCACGTCGAGCAGGGCGGCCAGGCGTGGCAGGATGGTCTTGGCGTTGGATGTCGCTGGCGCCACGATGTGGCTGTAGGCGTCCGCGAGGGAGAGGACAAGGTCCGAGATGGGTTCGGCCAGGTGGTGCTTGTATCGCGGATCATCGGCCACCAGGACCTTCGCCACGCCGTCGATCCGGGCCGCCACGCCAGCGGCGTTGGCGATATCGTGTCCCGCGCAGAGCAAGGTGACGTCGCCCAGGGTCCGGGCCGCGGAGACGGCCTTGGCGGTCGTGTCTCTCGCGAGCGTGCCGTCGTTTATTTCGGCCAGAAGCAGAACAGCCATCACAGGATTCCCTTTTCCTTGAGTTTGGCCACCAGCGTCTCCACGTCGGGCACCCGCTCCCCGGCTTGGCGGGTAGGCGCCTCGACGGTCTTGATGACCTCCAGGCGGGGGCGGGTGTCGACGCCGTAGGCGGCGGCGGTTGTTTCCCGCAATGGCTTTTTCTTCGCTTTCATGATGTTGGGCAGGGACGGATAGCGGGGTTCGTTCAGACGCAAGTCGGCGGTAACGACGGCGGGCAGCTTGACTCCAATGGTCTGCAGACCGCCATCGACTTCCCGCGCGACCACGGCCCTGTCGCCGTCGATGTCGATCCGCGAGGCAAAGGTCGCCTGTCCCCACCCCAGAAGCGCGGCCGTCATCTGGCCGGTGGCGCTCATGTCGCCGTCGATCGCCTGCTTCCCCGCGATCACGAGCGAGGGGTGTTCTTCCTCGACCACGGCCTTGAGGATCTTGGCCACGGCCAGCGGTTCGATGTCCTGGGAGGCGGTGTCCACTTCCACCAGAATCGCGCGGTCCGCGCCCATCGCCAGGGCGGTGCGCAGGGTTTCCTGGGCCTGTTTGGCGCCGATCGAGACGACGACGACTTCCTCCACCTTGCCCCGCTCTTTCAGACGCACCGCCTCTTCCACGGCGATCTCGTCGAAGGGGTTCATCGACATTTTGACGTTGGCAAGATCGACCCCGCTTCCGTCCGGCTTGACGCGGACCTTGATGTTGTAGTCCAGGACCCGCTTCACGGGGACGAGAACCTTCATGAGAGTGTGCTCCCTGTTATGGAAATTCGTTCCGGGCCATCCCGAGGGCGGGGCTACGCCAGCGGCTCGCCGTCCTCGGGGGCGGCGGCGAGAATAGCGCGGGCGCGGAGGCGTACCGGTTCGTCGACCATGGCGCCGTCCACGGCGACCGCCCCATCCCCGGACGCCAGGACGCGCCTTGCCCAATCGAGGTCCGCCTTGGACGGAGCGAAGGCGCGTTTCACCTCGTCGACCTGCTTGGGGTGAATACAGAGCTTGCCGGTCATCCCGAGGTCGCGGGCATGGGCCGCGTCGTCTCGGGTCACGGCGGGATCCCCGAGAGCGGTCGTCACGCCGTCGATGGGCGCCGGGATTCCGGCGAGGCGCGCGGCCAGGACCAACGCGTGACGGGCCGGCAGCAGGACCTCTCGCAGATGCGCGCATCCCAGGTCCGCGCAGAAATCAACGGAGCCGAAGGCCAGGCGGGCGACACCGGGCAGACCGGCGATGTCGCGCGCCCGCGCCAGGCCCCACGCGGTTTCGATCAACGCGAGGATTGGCACGCGACGGTCCAGGATGTCGTGGACCGAGGACACCACGGCCGGATCGTCGGATTTCGGGAGCATGACGGCATCCGCGGACAGGGCGCGGACCGCCGCCAGATCCGACGCGTGCCAGGGCGTGCCCGGGGGGTTGATCCGCACGATCACGGGAAGATCCGTGAAATCGCGGGAGAGCGCCGCCCGGGCCGTGTCCTTGGCCTCACGGGGCACGGCGTCCTCTAGGTCCAGGATCACGGCGTCGGCCCCCGCGCGGGCGGCCTTGGCGAAACGGTCCGGACGATGGGCCGGCACGAACAGCGGTGCCCGGATGGTGCCGAGATCTACCATTCCGCCCGGGCCTCCATGGCCATTGGACCGCCCATGGCGGCGGTCCAGAGGCGTAATCCGTCTCCGTCGGCCGTGGCGTTGAGCGTGAAATCGTCGGTGTCGAGGAGGGGGACCCGCCCGCGGAAGCCGAAGCGGCTCGGGGTGGCGCCCCGCAAATCGGCGGCGTATTGCGCCAGCAATGTCGCCTGGAGGGGGCCGTGGACCACGAGGCCGGGATAGCCTTCCTCGCCGGAGGCGTAGGGGGCGTCGTAGTGGATGCGGTGACCGTTGAAGGTCAGGGCCGAGTAGCGAAACAGCAATACGGGAGAGAGGTCAATGACGCGGCGGTTGTCACCAGGAGGCGCGGGCTCCGGAGGGGGCGGCGGCTTCACCGGATCGGATCCGCTCCCGTCGCGGTAGACGATGTCCTGGCGCTCGGTCAGGGCTTTCCGGCCGCCGCTCTCGACGTGGTGGGTGAGGGTGACGAAGCAGAGCGTGCCCGACCGGCCCTCCTTGACCGTCACGTCCTCGATCACCGAGCGGCGGGTGATCACCTCGCCAATGCGCATGGGGGCGTGAAAGGTGACGGCGCCGCCAGCCCACATCCGGCGGGGCAGGGGCACGGGCGGGAGGAAGCCGCCCCGTCGCGGGTGTCCGTCGGGTCCCAGCTCGGCGGTGGGAGCGGTCGTCTGGCAAAGGCACAGGTGGATGAGAAGAGGGGCCTCGGCCCCGTCCTCGGCGGCGAAGGCGCGATCGAAGGTGGCGTTGAAGCGCTGGACCAGCGCGCCGGTCAGATGTTCCGACCGGGTTTCCTCGCGGCCGATCCAGCCACGCAGGGGATCGAGATCGACGTCCATGGGTCAGGACTCCAACGCGCCAAGGGTGGGGACCGGACCGAGGGTCCGGGACTCCCCGTCCCAGACCGGGGCCGGGGCGGGGTAGGAGACCGGGCCGTTCGGCGTGTCCACTGTGACCCGGCGCAAATGGGCATGGGTGGACAATCCGGCCATGTCGTTGACCGACGCGAGCGCCACGTCGGCGCGCAGCAGCGCCGCGATGGCCTCGTCTCCGGTCACGCGGGAGAACGCGTCGGCGACGATCCCGTCGGTTGCGGCGCGGTTGGCGACCCGCGCCACGTTGGTCGCGAAACGGGGCTCCGCGCCCAACTCGGGTCGACCGAGAAACGTCTCGCACAGCTTACGCCATTCCCGGTCGCTCTGAACCGAGATCAGGATCAAGGTTCCGTCCCGGGCCGTGAAGACGCCATAAGGCGCGATCGAAGGGTGGGCCATCCCGACCCGCGTCGGACTCTTGCCACCCTCGTGGTTGAGCAGGGGCACGGTCAGCCAATCGGCCATGACATCGAACATGGACACGGAGACGTGCGCGCCTTCGCCGGTGACGCCCCGGAGCAGAATCGCCTCCAGGATCGCCGAATAGGCGGTGGCGCCGGTGGCGATGTCGACGATGGAGATGCCGACCCGCGCGGGCTCGGAGGGGCCTCCGGTGATGGAACACAGGCCGGATTCCGCCTGGATGAGCAGGTCGTAGGCCTTCCGGTCGGCCATCGGGCCGCTTTCGCCGTATCCGGAGATCGAACAGACGATCAGGCGCGGATACCGGTCCTTCAGCAGGTCGACCGGAAAGCCGAGCCGCGCCAGGGCCCCCCGTTTGAGGTTCTGTACCAGGACATCGGCTTCGCCCAAGAGTCGGGCGAGGGTCTCCTTGCCCTCGTCGCCGGCGAGATCAAGGGTGACCGATGTCTTGCCTCGATTGAGCCAGACGAAATAACTGGACTGGCCCTTGGCCACGGCGTCATAGCCCCGGGCGAAGTCTCCTTCGGGACGTTCGATCTTGATCACGTCGGCGCCCGCGTCGGCCAGACGCGATGTCGCGAAAGGCGCCGCCACCGCTTGTTCGATGGCCACCACCTTCAGGCCCTGGAGCGGACCCTTGACCGGCGCGCCCATCAGTAGGACCTCGGCAGGCCGAGGACGTGTTCCGCCACGTACCCGAGGATGAGATTGGTGGAAATCGGCGCCACCTGATAAAGGCGCGTTTCTCGGAATTTGCGCTCCACGTCGTATTCACAGGCGAAGCCGAAACCGCCGTGGAACTGGAGGCAGGCGTTGGCGGCTTCCCAGGAGGCCTTGGCGGCGAGGTATTTCGCCATGTTGGCCTCGGCCCCGCAGGGCTTGCCCGCGTCGTAGAGCGCGCAGGCCTTGTAGCGCATCAGGTTGGCGGCCTCGACCTCGATATAGGCCTCGGCGATGGGGAACTGCACGCCCTGGTTCTGGCCGATGGGGCGGTCGAAAACGGTCCGCTCGGAGACGTACCGGGTGATCCGGTCGGTGAACCAGTAGCCATCACCGATGCATTCGGCGGCGATGAGGGTCCGCTCGGCGTTGAGCCCGGTGAGAATGTATTGGAAGCCCTTCCCTTCTTCGCCGATCAGGTTTTCCTCGGGGATCTCCAGGTTGTCGAAGAAGAGTTCATTGGTCTCGTGGTTGACCATGTTGGGGATGGGCCGGACGGTCATTCCCGCCTTCGTCGCCTTGTTGATATCCACCAGGAAGATCGACAGGCCCTCGGATTTCCTTCGGACCTCGGCGAGCGGCGTGGTGCGCGCGAGCAGGATCATCAGGTCGGAATGCTGGACCCGGCTGATCCACACCTTCTGGCCGTTGACGACATACCGGTCGCCATTCTTGACGGCGGTGGTCTTGATCTTGGTGGTGTCGGTTCCGGTACTGGGTTCGGTGACGCCCATGGACTGGAGACGCAACTCGCCGCTGGCGATGCGCGGGAGATACGTCCGCCGCTGCTCCTCCGAGCCGTGCCGGATCAAGGTGTTCATATTGTACATCTGGCCATGACAGGCCCCGGAATTGCCGCCCGCGCGGTTGATCTCCTCCATGATGACGGAGGCCTCCGTCAGGCCGAGGCCAGAGCCGCCGTATTCCTCGGGGATGAGCGCGGCCATCCAGCCTGCCTCGGTCAGGGCGGCGACGAACTCCTCCGGGTAGGCCCGCGCCTCGTCCACCTTGCGATGGTACGCGTCTGGAAAGGTCTCGCACAGGGCGCGAACGGCGTCGCGGATATCCTGATATGCGTCTTCGGTGCTGTGATTCACGGTCGGGCGCTCCAACGGCCTATCATTTTCCTTGAGGAATATCATTCCTATGAGGGAATATAGACACTCGTTTGATCACGCAAATATATCTTTATGAGGTGAGGCATAACGAATTTATATGGTAGCGAACCTCGGACGGGACGGGTGAGTCCATGGATCTCAGACAACTGCGCTACTTTCTGTCGATCGCCGACGCGGGGTCCATTTCCGCCGCGGCGGGACGCCTGAATGTCGCTCAGCCGGCTCTGTCATTGCACATTCGGAACATGGAGCGGCATCTGGGCACGGATCTTTTCATGCGTCGGGCGCGAGGGGTATCCCTGACCGAAGCCGGGGAAATCCTTGCCCAACGCGCGCGCGTCATCCTTGACGAGGTCGCCCGGGCCGAGGATGACATCCGCAACCTCGGTTCGGATCCGAGAGGCGAGGTCAGACTGGGATTGCCGGGCACGCTCAGTGGCATTCTCTCCGTACCCCTCGTTCTAGCCGCGAGTGAGCGATTTCCAAATGTCCGGCTTACCATCGCGGAAGCGATGAGCGGGTTCGTCCTCGACTGGCTGCACGAGCACCGGGTCGACCTCGCCCTCCTCTATGCCGGGGAGCCAGATCCGAGATTCCAGTCGGAGCTATTGATGAGTGAGGAACTGGTTGTATTCGCGCCCATTGGCTGGGATCTCACCGATCCTTGTCCTCCGGGCAACCTGGCGGACCTTCCCCTGATTCTCCCTGGTCCGGCCCATGGCTTGCGCGGCATGCTCGAAGACTGGGCGGGGCGGACCGGCATTCACCTGCGAACGGAATGTGAAATTGATTCTTACCGTAATATTAAAGACTTGGTCATGGCTGGGCATGGTTGTTCCATCCTGCCCCGTCACGCGGTGATCCAGGATGCCGCGGCGGGCCGGTTACGATTGGCGCCGATCGCCGAACCTCGTCTTCGGCGGGATGTCTATCTGGTTCAGCGCCAACCCGGGAAATCGAGTCACGCGTGCGATGTCATCGTCCCCCTGATCCGGGAACTCGTGACCGAGATGGCGGGGGCCGGTGTCTGGGCGGGAGTTGTTCCGGCAGGACGAGGGGCGGCGGGAGAGGGGTTATCCAGCGCGTTCCAAGCCGAAAAGCGCGCGTCCGATGTCGTTGGCCGTCTCCCGTAGATCCACGGCCATGTCCCGGATTTGGTCCGGCGACATCTGACCGGCGATGGAAATGCCGCTCAGACCGTAGCGCGGATGTCCCGATCCATCCCGCACGATCGAGGCGGCGATCTCGAGGCCGGTGAACAGATTGCCAATGTCGAACGCGAAGCCGTTCTCGCGGGCGGCGCGCACGTCGGACAGGTAGTCCTGGAAGTCCGGCGCCTTCTGCCAGTGCAGTTTCTCGAAGGCGGTTCGCAGGTTGGCGTCCGATGTCCCCTTCAGGGCCGCATAGCACCGCCCGACCGCGCCGGCGTAAGCGGGAAGGCGGGCGCCCAGATTCATGTCCACGCGCACGGTACGGGACGCCGACGCCCGGTTGCTCAGCACGATGCGTTCATCGGCCGTGAAATTCCACAGGCAGATAAGGCAGTTGTGCTTTCTCGACAGTTGTTCGATCTCGGGTGTCGTCAAATCGGCGGGGTTCGCGCTGAGGAGCGGCACAGCCAGTTCGAGAAGGCCCAGGCCTGGCGAATATGCTTTGGTGGATTCATCGAAGGTGACGAGGCGCTCGTGCAGCAGGGTGCCAAGGATGTTGAAACACGAACTGACGCTGACCCCGGTTCCGCGCGCGATTTGATTGACTCCCGCGGGTGTGCCTCGGTGAGACACGTAGCGCAGGATGCTCAAGGCATTGAGCACCGCTCCGACGGACTTTCCCTTTACCGGTTCTTCCTTGGTCATGTGATCGAACTCTGAAAAGTGGACGTGACTTCTCCGTCGGGGCGGCTAACGGGAGAGAGTGACTGGGCCATCGAAGTGGCGTGCCCATGCCCCGATGTCTCGGTCTGTATGAGGGTATTTGGGTGATAGCACGCCCGAAGCGGTTCTGGCGAGGGTCGCGTCGGGATCCGCGTCCCCGCCCTGAGGATCGGCACGCGGGGCGCCGTCGAGGATCGCGAACCCTGGGTTCGTGCTTTCGGACCTGTCCGGGCGCGACGGGATCCATAGGTTTGGGGGGAGCCACCGACCCGTCGCGAAGGGAAAGGTGGTCGAACGGGCACCGCCAGCAGGAACCATCATATGCGCCTTCTTCTATTTCCGTACCCCACCGCTCTCGCCGTGCTTGGCGTCATCGCCACACTCACCCTGTCCTCTTCCCCCCCGATGGCGGAGGAGGGAGTGCCAGGGGGCGGCGAGACCCTGAGGGCTCCTGAGAGCTTCGCGGGCATATCGGATCCCCGTGAGCGCGCCATCGACCTGTTTCTCGAGATGTCGAAGGTGATCCTCCACCCGCGGTGCCTGAACCGCCATCCGGTGACGGGGGGGCCGACCCAAGGTGATGAAATGCACCCCCACGTGCCGCCGGTCGCTCGCGGGGATGCGGATTTCGGCGCGACGGGAATGACCTGTGACACCTGTCACGGCTCGGAGAATTTCCCGCCGGAAGCGACAGGCCGATCCCGGGCCACGTCCCTTGGCAACTCGCGCCGGTGTCCATGGGCTGGCGAGGCCTTCCGGTCGGGGACGTCCGCCGGCGGATGACCAATCCGGAGACCAACGGCGGACGCGGGCTCGAGGATCTCCACGGGCATCACGGCCATGATGGTCTGGTCGATTGGGGTTGGTATCCGGGGGCGGGTCGCGCGCCAGCGCCCGCCAAGTAACCAATCAAAATACTTTGGAAAGGTGCCACGGCTTGCCTCGCCGTAGGGGGTGATGCGCGGACTGTACGCGACCTTTCAGTCATTGGCCCTTCGCCAATCACGAACGCTGTTTCGGGAAAAGAAGTATTCCAATCAGTGCGCTCTTGGGCAAAAATCTTCCATGCAAAATAAATTGCGGAACAGATGTGAAACGGTTTCTGGAAAATAATGTGAAAAGCCGTGTGAAGGAGGATTGATGTTTTGCGCTGCAATAACAAAAGACAGTTGAATAGTATCGTAAACGACATTTTTTGTTTTAATTGAGAGAAAAAAGTCCGAAGGACGCGCGTGAATGGCGTGTCTTCGTCAAGAAAGGGAGGTCGCGTACCCATGGCTGAAGCAAGTCTGGAGGGGGAGAGGGGGTTCGCGAAAAGCGAACGCGGAAAGTGGCCCGACGGGGGTGTTACCCGAGTGCCGTTCTGGGTTTATAGCGATGAAGAGATCTACCGGAGGGAACAGGACCACGTGTTCGGCGGCGCCAACTGGAACTACGTGGCGTTGGAGGCGGAAATCCCCAACGGGGGGGATTTCGTCCGCTCCTGGGTCGGCGACAAGCCGGTCGTCGTCACCCGTGATGCCGAAGGGGGCGTCAATGTCTTCGCCAACAGTTGCGCCCATCGCGGAGTCGCCTTCTGCCGCCACAATCGTGGCAACACCGATCTCTTCACCTGCCCCTACCACCAATGGAGCTACGACCTGAAGGGCCGGGTGACCGGTATCCCCTTTCGGCGCGGATACAAGGGGAAAGGTGGCATGGGAAAGGATTTTTCCCTGGAAGGACGAGGGGCCACGCCCCTGGCCGTCGCCGTCCGCAACGGCGTGATCTTCGCCGCCTTCGACCACGTCGCGGAGGCCTTCGAGGACTACTTGGGCCCCAAGATGCTCGGCTACTTCGACCGGGTGTTCGATGGCCGCCCCCTCAAGGTCCTTGGCTACCTGAAGCAGCGTATCGACTGCAATTGGAAACTGATGTTCGAGAACATCAAGGACCCCTACCACGCCAGTGTCCTGCACGTGTTCCTGATCACCTTCGGCCTATTCCGGATGGACCAGGAGTCCGCGGTGGAAATGGACGAGACCGGTCGCCACGGGGCCCTGATCAGCCGCCGGGGCGCCGAGGCCGACGCCGAGGCCTCGCGGGAAATGAGCAACAACCTGCGCGTGGACTTCTCCTTGCGGGATCCCCGGCTCCTCGACATCGCGCGCGAATACCCCGGTGACGCGACGGTGGTTATGCAGACCATCTGGCCGAACGTGATCGTCCAACAGCAGTCCAACACCCTGGCCATGCGCCACATGGTCCCCCGCGGACCTCACGCCTTCGACCTCAACTGGACCTTCTTTGGCTACGCCGACGACACGCCGGAAATGACCCAGCGTCGGGTGCGGCAGGCCAACCTGATGGGACCGGCTGGATTGGTCTCGGTGGACGACAGCGAGGTGCTGGTCATGTCCCAGGACGGCCTCGTGCCCTATCCGGATTCCGAAGCGGTGGTCGAGATGGGCGGCAAGGAGGTCGCCGACGCGCCGCACATGATCACGGAGGTGGCCATTCGCGGGTTTTACAGCCACTACAAGAAGGTGATGGGGCTATGACCGTAATGGAAAAATCCATCCTGGGCCCGGTCCTGGAAACACGCTTGGCGCTGGAGGATCTCAACGCCCGCTACGCCGCGGCGCTCGACGACGGGGAGTACGACGCCTGGCCATCGTTCTTCACCGACGACGGGCTTTACCGGCTGGTGCCCAAGGAAAACCAGGATCTCGGCCTTCCCATCGCGGCGTTGCATTGCGAAGGCCGGTTGATGCTGGAGGACCGCGTGACGGCGGTCAAGGAGACCACCATGGCGCGGCCGCGCGAGTTGCGTCGCTTTGTCACCCAGCCCCGGGTCCTTTCCATGGACGGGTCGGAAATCGTCGCCCAGGCGAACGTTCTCCTGGTCGAGACCCTCCTCGATCAGATGACCAAAATCGTGCTGGTGGGCCGGTTCCTGGATCGGATCACACGGGAGGGGGAGCGCCTGCTCTTCCGGGAACGGATCTGCGTCTACGACTCCCTGCACATCCCCAATTCCCTGGTGGAGCCCGTCTGAGCGGCTTCGTGCCTACCCATGAAGAAATACGTGTCCCGGAACGGGACCATCAACAGGAAGGAAATGCAATGGTTGCCTTTTCCGGCCCGGGGCTGGTCGTGCCCCCGCTGACTCCCTTCACCGCCGATCTCCAGGTGGATGAAGCCGCCCTTAAGGCGCAGGTCGATTACGTGGTCGAGGGCTGCGACGCCGCCATCGTGGTCGCCGCCGGGGTCGAGGCCCAGGAATACCATTACCTGACCATGGACCAGCGCAAGCGCCTGATCCGCTCCACCGTCGAGTATGTGGATGGGCGGCGGCCCGTGGCCGTCGGCATCTCTCATCCGTCCTTCAAGGTGGCCGCGGAACTGGCGGGCCTCGCCGAGGATCTGGGAGCCGGGGCGGTTCAGCTGCTGGCCCCACTCCGCCCCTTCGGTGGTCCGCCGACGACCGCCGACCTGGTCGCCTATTTCGAGGCCGTGGGCCGCGAAACCAAGCTGCCCACACTGCTTTACCTCAATCCCGGTCCCGGAGCGGACGTCTCCATCGACGCCACCATCACCCTCTCCCAGCTTGACCATATCAAGTTCGTCAAGGAGAGCTCCCGGGACCTCTCCCGTGTATCCCGCCTGATCATGGAAGTCGACCGTGCCGGGCACGCCAAATACTTCACGACCATGCAGATGCTGTTGGCCACCGTGCAACTGGGCGGGGCCGGGGTGACCCTTCCGTCGCCCGCGGCGGCCCTCGCCAACAAGGTGATCAAGGCCTTCGTGGCCGGAGACTGGCACGAGGCGGCCAGGCTGCAGGCCCAGTTCGCCCTCTTCCCTTCCCGCTGGATGCACAGGGGCCTGACGCCAGTGATGAAGGCCGCGTCCGAGATCCTCGGTATTCCGGCCGGAGCCCCGTATCCGCCCTTCCGAGGGCTGGACGCCGACGAGACCGAGGCCCTGCGCGCCTACTTGGCGACCACGGATCTGATGACCACCCAGGGGGAGCCCGCCCATGTTGACGCTTAACCGCCTGTCCCGCGAGGAAGCCGAAGTGTTGATCGGTGGAGCCGAGGCCAAGGCCCGCGAGATCGGCGTGCCCATGTGCATCGCCGTGACCGACGAGTCCGGCAATCTGATCGCCTTCGACCGCATGGATGGCGGCAAGGTGACCAGCATTCCCATCGCCATCGACAAGGCCTTCACCGGCGCCGCGGCCCGAAAGGGAACGCATGTCTACGGCGAGTTGTGCCAGCCGGGTCAGCCGACCTGGGGCATCCACGTCACCAATGGCGGCCACTTCAGCATCATCGGTGGTGGGCTGCCGGTGACGGTCGATGGCGTCATCATTGGCGGTGTCGGGGTCAGTTCCGGGACCGCCGTCGAGGACCTGATCTGCGCCGAGGCCGCCGTCGCCCATTTCCACGAAAGCACGGGCCACAAGGCCTGACCGGCGGGTTCGGCCTCGTCCGAGCCGCTATTCGAATAAAAAGATTGGAAGAGGAACCATGGACATTCATGTCGACGTCTCGGAGGGTCTGGCCAAACTGACCCTCGACGATCCCGACAACGGGAACCGGATGGAACAGCGTAACGTGATCCACCTCGCCGCCGTTTTGGACGGCCTTTCGCGGGACAAGACGGTCAAGGCGGTGCTGCTCTCCGGGGCGGGCGCGGACTTCTGCAAGGGGCGGACACCCGGCGCCCGGTCCGGCACGCCCACCCCCCTGGCCCTGCGGGACGCGATGATGGAGCCCATCCTCGACGTCTACCGCGCCTTCCGGGCCATCGAGGTGCCCATTCTTTCCCTGGTTCAGGGTGAGGCCCAAGGGTTTGGCGCCGCCCTCGGCGCTTCCGCCGACCTGACCATCGCCGCCGACAACGCCCGCTTCTCCTTCCCCGAGCTGATGTCCGACATGCCGCCCACCCTGGCCATGGCGACGGTCATGGACCGGGTTCACCTCAAGGCGCTGACTTGGATGGTCTACACCAACGCCGTCATTGGGGCCGAGGAAGCCCGGGTCGCCGGGCTTGTCAGCCGGGTGGTGCCCCTGGACGATCTGAACCGGGCCGGGGAGGAGACGGTGGGGATCTTGCTGTCGCGCCGCCGGGAGGCTCTGGCCGGGGTAAAGAAGTTCATCGCCGCGGCCCGCCTCCAGGACTTCGCCGCCGCCTCCGATCAGGGGGCGACCCTGCTCGCTGGCATTCTGTGTTCACGCTAGGGTGAGGGAGCCGGTCATGGATCTGGAATTGAACGGAGGGACCGCCCTGGTCACCGGGGCGAGTCGGGGCATCGGCGCCGGGGTGGCCCGCCGACTGGCCAGGGAGGGCATGGACGTCGCCCTGGTCGGCCGCGACACCGGAGCCCTCGCCGACGTGGCGCGGGAGATCGGGGAGATGGGGCGGCGCGCCGTTCCCCTGATCCACGACCTGCGGGACCCGGACGGCGCCGGACGAGCGGTCGACGGCGCGGTGGAGGCCCTGGGCGGACTGGACCTGCTGGTCAACAACGCGGGTGCCACCAAACGCGGTGATTTTTTCGAACTGACCGACGGGGACTGGGCCGACGGCTTTGCCCTGAAGATGCACGGCTACGTCCGAATGACGCGCGCCGCCTGGCCCCACCTCGCGGCCCGTTCGGGGTGCCTGATCAACATTGTCGGAATCGGCGGATACGCCGGGCTCGGGGAATTCACCGTCGGTGGGGCGGTTAACGCGGCCCTGCATAACTTCACCAAGGCGATGGTGGACTACGGACGGCGCGACGGCGTGCGCGTCAACGCCGTCAACCCAGGCCGCGTTCAGACCGAACGCCTCGACCGCAACCTGGACCGTATCGCCGGTCCGCGGGGGATCGAGCGGGAGGAGGCCGCCAGGGAATTGCTCGCGGAATGTGGGATCGACCGCTTCGGGGATCCCGACGAGATCGCATGCGCCGTGGCCTTCCTGGCCTCGAGCCGGGCGGGCTTCGCCCAGGGATCGCTGTTCTGCGTGGATGGTGGGGAACACCGGGCGATCTAACGGTGTTTCGGTCGCCACCCGGTGAACGGATGTGGCGTGAAGGATAAAGGGTGGACCCATGAACAAGGCAGTCACGCGGGGCGTCGGTTACGCCGACCTGCACGATCACATCGCGGCGTTGGACGCCGCGGGACTTCTCTACCGCATCGACGAACCGGTCAACAAGGACACGGAATTGCATCCTCTGGTGCGCTGGCAGTTCCGGGGTGGCATCGCCGAGCCCGATCGCAAGGCGTTCCTGTTCACCAACGTGGTCGATGGAAGCGGACGCCGCTACGACATTCCCCTGATCGTCGGGGGCATCGCCGCCAATCCGGAAATCTACCGGATCGGCATGAACGTGCCCACCCGCGAGGAGATCGGCCCCGCCTGGGAGCGGGCCATCGCCAATCCCATCCCACCCCGGGTGGTGGAAACCGGCCCGGTCCAAGACATCGTGGTCACCGGCGATGCCCTACGGGGTCCCGGCAACGGCATGGAATCCTTACCCGTGCCCATCTCCACGCCGGGTTTCGACGCAGCGCCCTTCCTGACCATGACCGGCGTCATCACCCGCGACCCCGTGACCGGGGTCCAGAACATGGGCACCTACCGAGGGCACCTGAAGGGCCCCACCCATCTGGGCTGCATGATGCTGGCCAACCTGCGGTCCGGGGGACTGGAGCACTGGCGTAAGTACAAGGAGCGCGGCGAGCGAATGCCCATCGCTATCCTCCTGGGCGCGCCACCGTTGGTGACCTTCCAGGGGCCGCAGAAGCTGCCGTTGGGGTTCGACGAGCTCTCCGTGGCCGGTGGATTGGCCGGGGTCCCCATAGACGTGGTGAAAGGACGGACCGTCGACCTGCTGGTCCCCGCCCGCGCCGAGATCGTGGTCGAGGGATATGTCGACACCGAATACCTGGAGCCGGAGGGCCCTTTCGGTGAGAGCCACGGCTACGTCGCCCTGGAAGACTACAACATGATCATTGAGGTCACGGCGATCACCCGTCGCCGCGATGCGGTCATGACCTCGATCATCTCCCAGGTCACGCCCTCGGAATCCAGCGTGGTCAAGCGCCTGGCCTACGAGCCCATGTACCTCTCGCACCTTCGCGACCGCCTGGGTATCCACGGCCTGACACGGGTCGCCCTGCACGAGCCCCTGACCAACCTGCGCCGCTTCGTTTTCCTGCAGTTCAAGACAGGCACGGCGCGCAGCGAGATCTGGCGGGCTTTGGAAGGGGCCCTAGCGCTTCAGGCGGCGATCGGGAAGTTCGTCGTGGCGATCGACGAGGACATCGACCCGGATAACGCCGACGCGGTCTTCTGGGCCATGTCCTATCGGTGCAATCCCGTCGAGGACACCCGCGTCGTTCCCCACCGGGAACCGGGGCACGGTCCGCGCACCGAAGGCACTCCCCTGGTGGACTCGGCGATGCTGATCGACGCCACCATGAAAAGCCCCATGCCGCCCCTCGCCTTGCCCAAGCGGGAGTACATGGAACGGGCCAAGATCCTGTGGGAGCGCCTTGGTCTGCCTGGCCTGCGGCCAGAGACGCCTTGGCATGGCTATTCCCTGGGCGACTGGACCGAGGAGTGGGACGAGAACGCCCGCCTGGCCGCCGAAGGCCGGTGGATGGAGCGGAGCGGGGCATACGCCCAGCGGCGGCGCGCGGGCATCGAGCCCAATATCTCCGTGCGCTCCGTGGAGGACCGGGACGATGGCTGAGGCGCCGCGGAGGCTCATCGTTGGGATCAGCGGGGCGTCTGGCGCCGTCTACGGAATCCGTGCCCTCGAGATCCTGCGGGACGCCGGGATCGAGACGCACCTCGTGATGAGCAAGGCCGCGGAACTGACCCTGACCCTCGAAACCGGGCTCAAGGGCCGGGACGCGCGGGCGCTGGCCTCCGTCAACCATGCCTCGGTCGACATCGGGGCGTCAATTTCCTCCGGATCGTTTCCGACCATGGGGATGCTGATCCTGCCCTGCTCGGTCCGCACCATGGGAGAGATCGCCACGGGCGTTACCGGATCCCTGATGAGCCGGGCCGCCGACGTGGTCCTGAAGGAGCGCCGCCGTCTGGTCCTCGCCGTGCGGGAAACCCCCCTTCATGCCGGGCACCTTCGGACGATGGGCCTGCTGGCGGAAATGGGGGCGGTCATCGCCCCTCCCGTCCCAGCCTTTTACGCCCATCCGGAAACGCTGTCGGAGATGGTTGATCACACGGTCGGGCGGCTGCTCGATCTGTTCGGCCTCGACACGGGCACCGTCCGCCGCTGGGAGGGTGGCGGATCGTCCGACCTCCGGATGGCCCGGTTGAGGTCGGTGGAAATGAAACAAGGATAGCTGGGATCCACCCGGCATTGGTTCAAATGGGAGATACGTCACAATGATCAATCGTAGGCAACTTCTGAAGGGCGCCACGTTCGCTTCCTTGCTGGCCGCGTCCGCCAAGCTGGTTCTGTCCCCGGGGATGGCCTTCGCCCAGGACAAGCCCTTGAAAAAGTGGAGACATTGCGTAATCCGCGCCAAGGGTGACGCTGGCTTCTTCTATATCGCGAAGGATCGGGGGTTCTGGGAGGCCCATGGCCTCGACGTGGAAATCATCGAAATGAAGGGTAGCAAGGACGTGATGCGCGTTCTACTGGCCGGGGAAGCGGATTCCTCCGACCTGCCCGTGGCGGACATCATCCCCGTTTGGGAAAAGGGCGGCGACATCCATGCCCTGGGTGGAACCCTGATCGGCTTCCCCTACGCGATCTACGCCCGCAAGGGCATCGCGTCCTGGGAGGAGCTGGCGGACAAGACCTTCGGGACCTCCTCGCCCGGCGCGGCGCCCCATATCTTCGCCCTGGCGATGCTCGAAGCCAAAGGCATCCCCATCGACAATATCAAGATCGCCAACGCCGGTGGCAGTGTTGGCCGGATCCGCGCGCTGGCCGCGGGGACTCTGGATGCCACCGCCGCTTCCACGGAGTTCGTGCCCGACGTGGATGAACTGGGCGTGAAGCTGATGGGGCTGGCCAAGGACGATGCGCCCATGTTCCCGCGCTTCGTTCTGACGATGACCGGAAACGTCCTCAAAGACCGGTTCGATGACGCCGCCCAGTTCGCCGCCGGATACATGGAAGGACTGCGCTACGCCGCCAGCCACCGACAGGACACCATCGAGGTCGCCGCGGAACGAACCAACGGCGACCCGTCGGACAGCCGCTACTCCTATTCCTATGACGAGATCGTGGACAACGGCATGATCTCTTTCGACATGGAAATGCCCATGGAGAAGATCGTCTGGATGCGGGACATGATGTTCAAGTCCCACCTGATCGACAGCAAGTTCGATCTGGCGCCATACCTTGATACCCGGGTGCGGGAAGCCGCCTTGCCGCTGGTGCGGGAGAAGCTGTGATGACCAGGGTCGGCATGGCGAAAGCGCGGGCGATCGAGGACATCGACCCGACGCCTCTTCACCCGATCATGCGGGCGGTCGGGCTGGAGAAGGACTACCTTCTTCCCGACCGGACGATCATCCGCGTTCTCAACGACATTTCCTTCGATGTCGCCGAGGGGGAGTTCATTGTCCTGACGGGGCAGAGCGGCTGCGGCAAAACGACCCTGCTGCGGATCCTCATGGGGTTGATGCCAGCCTCCCAGGGGGACCTCCTTGTTCGCGGCGAGCGGGTCAAGGGATGCGACCACCGCCGGGCCATGGTCTTCCAGGCGGCGGAGTTGCTGCCCTGGAGGACCGCCGTGGGCAACGTCGAGCTGGGCCTGGAAACCCAGGGCGTACCCAAGGCCGAACGCCGCGCCACGGCGGAACGGCTGCTTGACTTGGTCGGCCTGGAACAGGCCCACCACAAGCGGCCGGACCAGATGTCAGGGGGTATGCGTCAGCGGGTTGGTCTGGCCCGCGCCCTGGCGGTGGATCCAGACATCCTGCTGATGGACGAGCCCTTCGGCGCCCTCGATGCCCACACCCGCGAGGCTCTTCAGGCCGAACTGCTGCGCCTGCACGAGGAAATGCGCAAGACCATCATTTTCGTGACCCATGACCTCGACGAGGCCGTGCTCCTGGCCGACCGGGTCTTCGTGCTATCGCCGGTGGGGACCCTGGCCGACGTCATCGAGGTTCCGATCCCCCGGCCCCGCGGGGAACCGGAGGAACTAAGGACCAAGAAGGCCTTCGTCGATACCCGCTACAAGATCTGGCGGTCGATGAAGAGCATGGAGGGCATGACCCGTCCCCGTGTCACCGCCGACGAGGGAGACGCGCCATGAATAACCCCAAGATCCGCAATGGTTTCGCGCCCGTGGTGTCGGTGGTGGTGCTGATCGTGGTTTGGGAAATCCTGGGGCGCGGTGGCAATCCGCTGCTGTCGTCCCACCCCAGTGCGATCATCGTGGCCTTCGCCGACAGCATCGCCTCCGGGGAGTTGGTGGAGGCGCTCAGGGAAAGCCTCGGGGCCTTGGCCGTGGGCTATCTTCTGGCGGTCCTTATCGGCGTTCCCTTGGGGATTTTCTTCGGCCGCTACCAGTTCGCGGAACGCTCCCTCGGGTTCTATTTCGTCGGCCTCGATTCCGCGCCGCTGGTGACCTTCATTCCCCTCTATATCCTTTGGTTCGGCCTGGGATTCGGCGTGAAGGTCGCGATCATCGTCACCTTCTCGATCACGCCGATCATCATCAATACGTGGATGGGCGTGCGGGGGGTCCCGAAGACCCTGTCCGAGGTGGGCAAGGCCTTCTGCGCGTCCGAGTTCTTCGTGCTGCGCCGGATTATGTTCCCCTCGGCCCTGCCTTCGATCGTCACCGGCCTGCGGCTGGGTGTGGGGCGAGCCGTCATCGCCCTGGCGGTGGCGGAACTGTTCACGGCGATCACCGGTCTGGGCGGCATGCTGCTGCACAAGTCCGAGGATTACGACACCGCGGGAATGTTCGTTTCCATGATCGTGTTCATGGCCCTCGGCGTCGGGATCACGGTGTTCATCGGGTGGCTGGAACGCCGGGCCATGCCCTGGCATCACGCCGCCGCGGGGCACGGGGACGATTAGGACTCCAGGCGGAACAGGCTCCGGGAGGGAACACGGCGTCCCTCCCACCCTTGCCCCGCGAGGGGCGTGACCCACGGAATGGTGGTGGCGATGCGGTTCGATTTGGTGGATTTGCGACTCTTTGTTTGCGTGGCCTCCTGCGGCAGCCTGACCAAGGCCGCGGAGACCTTTCCCATCGCCCTGGCGGCGGTGAGCGCGCGCATGAAGGCCCTGGAAGAATCCCTCTGCGTGCCCCTTCTGGAGCGGAAAAGCCGGGGCGTTTGCCTGACCCCCGCCGGAGAGGTCTTCCTCGAACGGTCCTTGGCGATCCTCAAGGAGGCCTCCCGCCTCCGGGAGGATCTCCAGCAATTCGGCGACGGGACCCGGGGGACGATCAGACTGTTGGCCAATACCAACGCGATCAACGAATTCCTGCCCGATCTGTTGGCGGACTTCCTCTCCCGGAATCCGAACATCACCATCGAGATGAAGGAAAGCACCAGCTCCGACTGCGTCAGCAGCGTCGATGCCGGAGAGGCGGACTTGGGCATCATGGCCGGACAGGTGAGCACCAGAAGACTGACCACCTACCACTTCCGGACGGATTTCCTGGTCGTGGTCACGCCCGAGAACCACACTCTGTCGAGCAAAACCTCGGTCAAGTTCCACCAGGTCCTGGACTGGGACTTCGTCGGAATGGGCGAACAGGCATCAGCCCAGCTCTGGTTGAACAAGGTCGCCCTCCTGCTCGGACAGAACATCCGCTTCCGCATCCAGTTGCATGGTTTCGACGCCATCTGCCGGATGGTCCAGGCCGGGGTGGGAGTTTCGATCATCCCCCTGACCGTGGCCATGCGCCTCAAGCAATCGACGCGCTTCGCCATCGTTACCCTGGACGAGGAATGGGCTCGCCGCGACCTCAAGCTCATCCACCGAAACACGGATACTCTCGCCCCCCATGTCCACAAATTGACGGAATACCTGGCGAATGTGGGGAGACAAAACTTGAACGAGGAAGCTTTTTTCATGAAGAAAAGTCAGAAGCAAGAGCGAAAGCACGGACTCGCCGTCGCTCACTGACCACCCGTATCTTTCATTTGTTTGAGAATTCGCGCGCTGCTCGTGAACAACGAGGAGATGGTGTTTCGCGGTTTGCTTTTTGGCGTGAACGTGAGTTTGGCCGGGCGGAGTGGCCTCGGCTTTCCGAGGAAAACGAAAGGCAGAGACCATGATGGTGTTCGATACAGGCGCGGCGGCCCACGCTGGCCGCGACCGACGGGGGCGGCTCGCCACGCTTTCCGCCGTCGGGGCGGATCACCCGCTGGAAAGGGAGTGACGGCATGGCCTGGCAACCCGTGGCGAACGAGGCGGATGTGATCGAGGGGGAAGTGCTTGGGACAAACGCCGGAAACACCCCCGTGGCGCTCTACCGCGTCGACAGTGAAATCCTGGCGACCCATGACATCTGTACCCACGCCTATGCACGACTGTCCGACGGATATCTGGAGGACGGACAGATTGAATGTCCCCTGCACCAGGCCCTTTTTGACGTCAGGACCGGCGCCGTGGTGTCCGGTCCCACCCAATGCGCCCTGGCGGTCTTTCCTGTCCGCGTCGAGGACGGCCGGGTGCTGATCGATGTGTAGTACTCGCCCCCTGACGGAAGCCCCGGGGGAGAGCGCCGCCTGGCCGTGGCGCGAACCGGGACGGGTCGCCGGGGGAGCGGTTTTGTGGAAATCCGGGTCACTCAGCGTCGCGGCGCGGACCGTCGCCCCGACGGAAGGGGATCCAAGGCTGGCCGGAGTCCCCGGTTTGGGCCGTGAGTGGAGAAAGTGATGAGAGAACGCATCGTGATCATCGGCGCTGGTCAAGCCGGCGCGCGGACCGCCCTCGCGGCCCGGAACGAGGGGTGGCAAGGGGAAATCGTCCTGATCGGCGAGGAGGCGGAGGCGCCCTATGAGCGGCCGCCCCTGTCCAAGCAGGTGCTGGCCGACGGGGTTGACCCGGTGGTGGCGACGATCCTGTCGGAAGATCAATGCGTCGCCCAGGGGATCGAACTGTGGCGCTCCCGGAGCGTGACGGTCGTCGATCCCCGAGGCAGGCAGGTTCTGATCGCCGATGGGGAGAGCCTGGACTACGACCACTTGGTGATCGCGACGGGCACTCGACCCCGCCGCCTTCCCACCCCCGGGTGGGACCACCTGTCGGGCATTTACACGCTGCGGACGGCCGCCGACGCCCGGGCTCTCGCCCCCCGCCTGGTGGCCGGGACATCCGTGGTCATGGTTGGTGGCGGATTCATCGGGTTGGAGGTGGCCGCCAGCGCGGTCAAGCGGGGCTGCAAGGTGACAGTGCTGGAAGCCGGACCCCAGGTCATGGGTCGCATGGTCGATGCCGACATCGCCGAGGTCATCACCGATCTTCACCGGGCGCGGGGGGTGAATATCCGTCTGGGGACAAGGGTCGAGGCCTTCGAGGGGCTGGGATCCGTCCGCCGGGTGCGCCTGTCCAACGGATCGGCCGTGGATGCCGACGTGGTCGTCGTCGGCGTGGGAGCCCTGCCTAACGACGGCCTGGCGATCAATTCCGGCCTGACCTGCGCCGGAGGGGTGATGGTCGACTCCGCCTCGCGCACCTCCGATCCCAGGATCTTCGCGGTGGGTGACGTCGCCCGCCACCGCTCCCTGTGCAACCTGGAGGGCGTGCGACTTGAGTCCTGGGAAAACGCGGAACTCCAGGCCGTGGCCGCCGCCCAGGCCATCCTCGGCAAGCCCGTCGATCCCCGGGGGGTCCCCTGGTTCTGGACGGACCAGTTCGACCTTAACCTCCAGATCCTCGGATTCCGGGGCCTGGGGGACCAGACCGTGATCCGCGGCGACACCAAGGGGGCGTCCTGGTGCGCCTTCTCGGTCAGGGACGGGCTGATCGTCGGCGCCTGCATGGTGAACGCCGGGCGGGAGCGCCGGGCGGTGAAGAAATTGATGGATGAACGCGTCCCGGTGGAGCTCCGGGACCTGGCCGACGCCAAGCGGCCCCTGCGCAGCCTCATGGCCGCGGCTTGATTTCCTTTTTTGGGTCGCGGAGAAACGCAGAAAAGAAGTGAAAATGTGAAAATCCCTGGTAATACCAAGTACTGGAGAGTGCAATTTCGTAAAAAAATGGTCAGGTACTTTTCATTGTTCTGTATTCGTATTTTACGGAGTGTGTGTTTTAGATTCTATTTTTGTTACATATCCTATTGTATGTGAGAATTTTGCCTTGGTGTCGCGAGTTTCATTGGTTCAAGAAGGAAATGCCGGGCATCTGGAAAGGAACGACGGCCGGAGGCCGCCGCCCCACCGGGGTATTGACGGCCCTTCGGGCGTGGAACGGCACGTCCAATAAAAGACAAGGATCAGCCTCCAAAAAGGAAGGCGATCCATTGGGAGGTGACATGATTCGTTTGCTAAATGTCCGCCTGTGCGCGGCCGGTCTTGTGGTGTTCGCGACCTTTGGTCACGCCCCCCGGGCCGAGGCCGATCCGGTGTATCGAGTGACCCTGGCGGGGGCCAGCGCCGGGGGGTCTTGGTCCGTGGTGGGCCTGGGCCTTGACAAGGTGGTCAGCAAGGCGTTCCCAGGCTCGACGGTTACCTATCAGACCAGCGGCGGGGGCTTCGCCAACATTCCCCTGGTGGCCACGGGGCGGGTCGAAATGGGCATCGCCCAGGACCTGGAACTGCAAATCGCCGGGAAGGGCGAGGATCCCTTCAAGGAGCCCATCACCGGGGTTCGGGCCTTGGCCCGTGTGTTTGATTCCCAGGTCAGCTACAACATCGTCTCCAAGAGGTTCGCCGAGGAATACGGCATCAAGAACCTGAAGGACATCGCGGAAAAGAAGCCTCCCTTGCGAGTTGCCTTCAACCGTCGAGGCATGGCGGTCAGCCAGATCAACGAAGCCTTCTTCGATGCCGTCGGAATCAGCGTCGAGGATATCGAGGAGTGGGGCGGCCAGGTGGTCTACGCCGCCTCCAACGAGCAGGTGAACCTCCTGACCGACCGGCGCATCGATATGCTGACAAACGGTTTGTTCGTTCCCAACAGTTCGATCCTCCAGGCGGCGAATTCCGTCGACCTCGATTGGCTCGATACGCTCCCGGAAGCAGTGGACAAGATCGCGGAAGCGACCGTTGGACGGCCCTACGTGGTGAAGGCCGGGGCCTATGCCTGGCTGGATCACGACGTGAACACCGTTGCCCACGGCGCCCTCCTGATCGTGAGTGACGCGGCCGACGAAGGGATGGTCCATGACATCACCAAGGCCTTGATCGAGAACGCCGATATCCTCGCCAGTCAGAGCAAATCCCTGAAGGACGTGACGCCCGAGCTGATGGCCAAGGGAACCGTCGTGCCCTTCCATCCGGGCGCCGAACGCGCCTACCGGGAAGCTGGTCTTCTCAAATAGTGGCCGGTCGTCCGGTCAAGAACGGTCCTGGAGGGGAGTCAACGAATGGCCATCTCGAAACGCGTCGTCGACATCTTGTTCGCCGTGGGGGTTCGTCGACGCCCCTCCGGGCCATTGGGCTGGGTTGTAATGGCCTTCGCGATCATGCTGGGTGGATGGGTGATCTACGCGGCGCTATTCGCGATCATCGATCCGCTTGCCCATAGCGTCATCTTTGTCTGCGGCATGCTCGCCCTGTTGTTCATGGTCTGCGGCGCCAGACCATCGTCGAACACGACCATGCCCCATTGGGTCGACTTCATTGGCTCGGCCCTGGCGCTGGCCGCGGGTGTGTACTTCTTCGCTCACATCGACCAGATCGCCACGCGCATCTCGTTGCTTGACGAACTGTCGTCCCGGGACCTGTTTTTCGGTTCCGTGGTCTTCATCCTGACCGTCGAGGCCACGCGCCGGGCCGCGGGGGTGGGCTTGCTGGCCATCGTTCTGCTGTTCATTGCCTACAATCTGTTCGGTGACCACCTGGGCGGTGTAATCGGGCATGGTGGCATCACCTATGTTCATTTCCTCGACGTCATGATGTTCACCACGGAGGGCGTGTTCGGTGTCGCCGTGCGCGTCGCGGCGACCTACGCCTTTCTGTTCGTGTTTTTCGGCGTGGTCCTGGAACGCGCCGGCGGGGCCAACTTCTTCTTCAACATCTCGTCCCTGATCGCGGGGCGTTACACCGGGGGACCAGCCAAGATCGCCGTGTTGTCCTCGGGTGCCTACGGCATGATTTCCGGCAGCCCGACCGCCGACGTGGTTACCACGGGTACGGTGACCATCCCCATCATGAAACGGCTGGGTTACTCGGGACGCGAGGCTGGAGCCATCGAGGTGGTGGCCTCCGCGGGCGGCGGTATCGTACCACCGGTCATGGGTTCGGCGGCCTTTATCATGGCCGAGTTCACCGGCATCGCCTACCGCGACATCGCCATCGCCGCCCTGTTGCCCGCCATTTTGTACTACGTGGGCCTGTTCTCCCAGGTGCATTTCCGGTCGGTCCGTCTGGGGATGAAGGGTTTCCCACCGGATCAAATCCCCTCCTTCCTGGAGACGATGAAGGGTGGCGGCCTGTTCCTTATCCCCCTGATTGTCCTGGTCGTTTGCCTGTTCATGGGGTTCTCTCCGACGGGCGTCGCCGTCTGGGGCGCCATCTCCGTTATCGCGGTGGCGGCCCTGCGGACGGAGACCCGTCTCGGTCCCTGGCGGGCTCTAAACGCCCTGGGTGACGCGACGATACTCATGGTCACCATCACGGCGGCGTGCGCGGCGGCGGGTCTGGTGGTTGGGGGCATCAGTGTCACCGGACTGGCCCCTAAGTTCACCCATCTGCTGGCCCTGGTTTCCGCCGGGGAGCCGATGGTCGCCCTAGTCGCCATCGCCGGCCTGGTGCTGATGCTGGGCATGGGAATGCCGACCCCCAACGTCTATATCCTGACCGCGGTCCTGGTTGGACCGACCCTTGTCCATTTCGGCATAGATCAACTGGGCGGGAACCTGTTCCTGATCTTCTTCGCGGCCCTGTCGGCGCTCACCCCGCCCGTGGCCGTGGCGGCCTTCGCGGCGGCGCCCATCGCCATGGCCAATCCGTTGCACATCGCCATTTCCGCGGTGCGGTTCTGCGCGGCGGGATTCGTCATTCCCTTCCTGTTCGTCTTCACTCCCTCGCTGCTCATGGAAGGGAACGCGGGGGCGATCCTGCTGAACTTCGCCACGGCGGCCGCGGGGATCATCCTGATGGCGGCGGCCATGGAAGGATACCTGTTGCGGCCCATGTCCAACCTCTCACGCTTCTTGGTCGGGGGCGGCGCGTTGCTTTTCGTCCTGCCGGGCGTGGTGCCCATGTTCGCGGGTCTCGTGACAGCCGGAGTGGGATTTGTTCTGTCCTCCCAGGTCGGTGACGTGGTCGCCAAGGTGGGCGATGGCAAATCGGACGGCTCCGGATAGATCGGGGGAGGGCGCCTTCGGCGGCCCGTCCCTCCGGCGTCTTCGAGCATCCATCGAGATAGGCGATAGACCAGCCTTTCCAAGCGCGTCCCGTTCCAGACAAGCGGCCTTATCGACGGGAGATGGATTCACATTCCGTCAATGACTGACCTATTCTAGTTCGTTCAGCCTAAGCCTTATTGTCGTGATGGTGGTCGCGAGCCCGGAGCCCGGAGCCCGGAGCCCGTCGCCCGCCACGCCGGACCGGCCCCAATTCGGCTTCCTCGGCGAACTCCGTGTCAACGTCTTGGCCCCGAACTTGGCTGTCGTGCTCTAGATATTTGCGCTTAGAGCATTTCGCGCCAATTGGAGGTGGAGAGGCCATGACGGGCGAAGAAGGTGGTCGACCCGAAAACCGGAGGCGCTCTTAAAGGAAGTCCGAAAGGACGGACGGGGATACCTGTCCCGCCAACAACCGCCGCCCGATGCCGCGCACCCTGATCCGCCAAGCGTAAGACGCACGGAAGTGCCTCGTGCCTTCCGAATTATAAGACTACAAAATCGGTAGATAATACCATATAATGGGTGAAAAGGAGTTCACCATGACACGACGTAAGCTGATTCAAGGGGCCACCGCGGGAATCCTGGCGACGGTCCTGCTGGCTGGCCCGGCATTGGCCGCTGACCGGACACTTCTGAACGTGTCCTATGACCCGACGCGGGAGCTGTACAAGGAATACAACGCCGCCTTCATCCCCCATTGGAAGGCCGAATCCGGCGAGGATCTGACCATCCGCATGTCCCACGGCGGGTCGGGCAAGCAGGCGCGTTCGGTCATCGACGGCCTGGGCGCGGACGTGGTCACTCTGGCGCTGGAGGCGGACATCAACGCCATCGCCGAAGCCACGGGCAAGATCCCCGCGGATTGGCGGGGCCGTCTGGCCAACAACAACGCGCCCTATACCTCGACCATTGTCTTCTTGGTGCGCGATGGGAATCCAAAGGGCATCCAGGATTGGCCCGATCTGATCAAGGATGGGGTGGAGGTCATCACTCCCAACCCCAAGACCTCGGGCGGGGCCCGCTGGAATTTCCTGGCGGCCTGGGGCTGGGCCGCCAAGACCTTCAAGGGGGACGAGACCAAGGTCTCCGACTACGTCAGCGCGCTCTTCAAGCATGTCCCCGTTCTCGATACCGGGGCCCGAGGCTCGACCATTACCTTCGTCGAGCGGGGCATCGGTGACGTGTTGTTGGCCTGGGAGAACGAGGCCTTCCTGGCGCTGGAAGAATTGGGGCCGGGCAAGGTCGAGATTGTCGTGCCCTCGGTCTCCATCAAGGCCGAGCCGCCGGTCGCCCTGGTGGAGGGGAACGCCAAGACCAACGGGACGGAGGACGTGGCGCGGGCCTATCTCGAATATCTGTACGGCACGGAAGGGCAGACCATCGCCGCCAGGCACTACTACCGGCCGTTCAAGCCGGAATTGGCCGATCCCGCGGACCTGAAGCGGTTCCCGGACCTCTCGTTGGTGACGATCGACGATTTTGGCGGATGGAAGGTGGCTCAGCCGCGCTTTTTCGGCGACGGCGGGGTTTTCGATCAGATCTTCCAGCCCGGCAAGTAGGCGGACGACGCTCCGGTTCCGGCGGATCGCCGCCTCCCCCGAAAAAAACCTATGAGGTCTCCCATGTCCGAGAAGCCGCCCCTGGCGTGGAAGCTGCAAATCCGAAGTCCCGGTGTCCTTCCCGGTTTCGGACCGGCCCTGGGCTTCACCCTGTTGTACCTGGGCCTGATCGTCCTGATTCCCCTGGCGGGAGTCTTCATGAAGACCGCCGGGATGGCCTGGGATGACTTTCTGGGCAAGGCCTTCTCCCCCCGGGCCCTGGCGGCTTACCGCCTCAGCTTCGGCGGGGCTCTGATCGCGGCAACCATCAACGCCCTGGCCGGGGTGCTGGTGGCCTGGGTGCTGGTCCGCTACCGCTTTCCGGGGAAAAAGGTCGTCGAGGCCGCCGTCGACCTGCCTTTCGCCCTGCCCACGGCGGTGGCGGGCATCGCGTTGACCGCCATCTATGCTCCGAACGGCTGGATTGGCTCCCTGCTGGCACCCCTGGGACTCAAGGTGGCCTTTACCCCGCTCGGCGTGGTCGTCGCCATGGTCTTCGTCGGTCTGCCCTTCGTGGTCCGCACCGTGGAACCCGTGCTGCGTGACTTCGAGACGGAGGTGGAGGAAGCCGCCCACAGCCTTGGGGCCGGGCGGGGACAGATCTTCTGGCGGGTGATCCTGCCCGGGATCTTGCCCGCCATGCTGACCGGCTACGCGTTGGCCTTCGCCCGGGCTCTGGGGGAATACGGATCGGTGATTTTCATTGCCGGGAACATGCCCGGGGTTTCGGAGATCGCCCCCCTTCTCATTATCATTCAGCTTGAGCAGTACGACTACGCGGGCGCCACGGCCATCGCCTCGGTCATGCTGGTGGCCGCTTTCCTGCTGCTTATCCTCATCAACAGTCTGCAGGCCTGGCGACGCTCCCGCCATGAAGCCTGAGGGAGACCGCGATGACCAGCCTGAACATCTTCCCCCAATCCCCCGCCGACATCCGTCCCGTGCTCACCGATCCGCCCTGGGCGCGGACCCTGCTGACGGGGATGGCCTTGGCCTTCCTGGGCCTGTTCCTTTTCCTGCCCTTGGTGGCGGTCTTCGGGGAGGCCTTGGCCAAGGGTCTGGGTGCCTATGTCTCCGCCATCGTCGAGCCCGACGCCCTGGCCGCGGTGCGCCTGACCCTGCTGGCCGCGGCCATCGCCGTGCCGCTGAACCTGGTCTTCGGCGTGGCCGCGGCCTGGGCGATCGCCAAGTTCCGCTTCCCGGGGCGGGGGTTGCTCATCAGCCTCATCGAGTTGCCGTTCTCCGTCTCGCCGGTGATCTCCGGCCTGATCTACGTGCTGATGTTCGGCGCCCAGGGCTGGTTGGCTCCGGTCACCCAATCCCTGGGGCTCCAGATCCTCTTCGCCGTTCCCGGCATCGTGCTCGCGACCCTCTTCGTGACCTTTCCCTTCGTCGCCCGGGAACTGATCCCCCTGATGGAGGAGCAGGGAACCGACGAGGAACAGGCCGCGATGATGCTCGGCGCCTCGGGCTGGCGGATTCTCTTCTGGATCACCCTGCCCAACGTGCGCTGGGGCCTGCTCTACGGGGTGCTTCTCTGCAACGCCCGGGCCATGGGGGAATTCGGCGCCGTCTCGGTGGTCTCCGGCCATATCCGGGGGCTGACCAACACCATGCCGCTGCATGTGGAAATTCTCTATAACGAGTACAACTTCGCCGCCGCCTTCGCCGTGGCCTCCCTGCTCGCCGGGCTGGCTCTGGTGACGCTCGCCGCCAAGAGTGCCCTGGAGTGGCGCATGGGGTGCCACGGCGCCTCCACCCATTGAGGATACACCCATGATCGACATCCTGAACGTGACCAAGATCTTCAATGGCTACGTGGCGCTGAACTCTGTTTCCCTGAACGTCAAGGAAGGGGAATTGGTGGCTCTGCTCGGCCCCTCGGGCTCGGGAAAGACGACGCTTCTCCGCATTATCGCCGGGTTGGAGCGCGCCGATGGCGGCCAGATCCGCTTCGGTGGCGAGGACGCGACGGGCCTGTCCGCCCGCGACCGTCAAGTGGGCTTTGTCTTCCAGCATTACGCCTTGTTCCGCCATATGACTGTCTTCGACAACGTGGCCTTCGGTCTTCGCGTCCGGCCCCGGTCCACGCGGCCATCGGTGGAGGAAACCAGAATCCGGGTCATGGAACTGCTGGACCTGGTGCATATCGCCCATCTGGGGGGGCGCTATCCGACCCAGTTGTCCGGCGGCCAGAGGCAGCGGGTGGCGCTCGCCCGGGCGCTGGCCATTGAACCCCGGGTATTGCTGCTTGACGAGCCTTTCGGCGCCCTGGACGCCCAGGTCCGCAAGGATCTGCGGCGTTGGCTGCGGCGGCTCCATGATTCCCTGGGGCTGACCGGTGTCTTCGTGACCCATGACCAGGAGGAGGCCCTGGAAGTGGCCGACCGGGTGGTGGTCATGAGTCAGGGGACATTCGAGCAGGTGGGAACCCCGGCGGAGATCTACGACAACCCGGTCTCGCCCTTCGTCTATCGCTTCCTGGGCAACGTCAACAGCCTGTCCTGCCGGGTGCGGTATGGCCGGGCCGTGGGCGAGGGGTTCGATTTCCCCGCGCCGGAGTTCGAGGGCATCCGGGACGCCGCCGGGATCCTTTTCGTCCGCCCCCACGACCTGGAGATCACCGACCCCGGCCAGGGTAATTCCGTGACCGCCACCGTTGGCCACCAGACCATTCTCGGCCCCATCGCCCGGGTCGAATTGAGGGGGCCCCGGGGCGAGGATCTGGAAGTGGAACTGACCCGCGCCCGCCACGCGGAACTGGGCTTGGAGGGGGGCGCCAAGGTGGGAATCGTGCCACGCAGGGCGCGCCTGTTTCTGGACGAGGCCCTGCATGGGGCGGAGCGCGATATGAACGGCGCGGACATTCGGGCGGTGTCATAGGACAGAGGGGCGTGTTCGGGATCGGATCCTGTTCGGTCCTGCTGGGCTCGGCCCGGAAGGGGCGGGGGAGGGGGCCAAGGCATGACCTCGACGCGATCCGTGAAAAACCATAAAAACCATGGTATAAATAGAGAATATGGTTTTTTTGGCCTCGGCGTAATGCGGTGCAGCCTTATACCCGGAGAGTCGGTATAATCGATGGATCAAGCCGTCATGAAAGTCCCCGAGGCCGTCCCCGAGGCAGGTCCCGGGGACGGCCTCGGGAAGCTCACGGATATCCGGTACATGTTGTCGCAAAAAGCAAAATACGCCTTCCGCGCCCTCTTTGCCCTCGCCGAGGCCGGGGTGGGAGAGCCACTGCTGATTTCGGATATCGCCGACAGCCAGCGCATCCCCAAGAAGTTTCTGGAGCAGATTCTGCTCGACCTCAAGCACCGGGGGTACCTGTCCTCCCGTCGGGGGAAGAACGGGGGGTATGCTCTCTTGCGGGATCCGGCGGAAATTACCTTCGGCGGGATCGTCCGGGCCATCGACGGCCCCATGGCGCCCCTGCCCTGTCTCAGCCGGACGGCCTATCAGCGGTGCGATGACTGCGTGGGCGAGGACGTTTGCCTCCTGCGTGGGACCTTCGGCAGGGCTTACGAGGCGACCCTGGCCATCCTTGAGCGGGAAACCTTGGCGGACGCCATGGCGGCGGACCGGGACGTGAGGTCGGCTTCGGCCTGAAACCTGTCGCGCGAAGGCCGGGAGGGGATATGACGGCCGACCAGATTCTATCCATTGGGCTTCTCGGCGGAACACTGCTGGTCCTGGCCTCCGACCGGTGGCGGCCCGACCTCGTGGCGGTCCTGGCCCTTCTCGCCGCCGTGGGTCTGGGATTGGTGCCTGGAGACCGGGCCTTCACCGGGCTGTCGAATCCCGCCGTGGTGACCGTCGCGGCGGTCCTGGTGCTTGGGCGGACCCTCGTCGCCCAGGGAGTCCTGAGCCTTGTGCCCCGGTTCACCCGTTCGGCCGAGGGGGTCTCCACAAGCTCCATGGCGGTGCTTTGTGGATCCGCCGCGTTGCTGTCGAGCGTCATGAACAACGTTGGCGCCCTGGCCCTGATGCTGCCGCTGGCTCTGGCCGTGGCGCGGGAGAGCGGTATTTCCGCGTCCCGGATCCTCATGCCCCTGTCGTTTTCCACCCTCTTGGGGGGCATGGTCACCCTCATTGGCACGCCCCCCAATCTCATCATCTCCCAGATCCGCGAGGCCCACGGCGGCGCGCCCTTCGCTATTTTCGATTTCCTGCCCGTGGGCTTGCCCCTGGCGTTGGTCGGGGTGGCCTCTCTGATTTTCGCCTCCCGGAGGCTCTTGCCCGACCGGCTGGGCGACGGGGACGGCACCTATGCCCTGGGAAAATATCAGGCGGAACTGGTCGTTCGCGTCGGATCCCGGCTCGTCGGGGTCTCAGTGGACGGGGCGGAGGTTCTCCTGGACGGGCGGATCCATGGGGTGATGCGCGATGGTCGTTTTGTCTTCGCGCGCCGCGCCGAACAGGTTCTCGCATCCGGGGATCTGGTGCGCCTGGAGGTGGACGACCACCGGCTCCAGGACCTTTTGGCGGAGGATCTTTTTGAACTGCCCGGGGGGCCGCCCCTGGCCGACGGTTGGGACCTGCGGGACCTGCTGGTGACGCCGGGTTCGGTGGCCCTGGGCAGCACCCTTTCGACCCTCGAACCCTGGGAGCGCTGGGGGATCCGGGCCATCGCCGCCGCCCGGGGCGGGAGGCGGTTCGAAGGACGCCTGTCGGAGGAAACCCTTATCGCCGGGGATGTGATCCTGATGGCGGGCCGGGCCGAGGATCTGGACCAGGCCGCGTCCGACTTGGATTGCCTGCCGCTGCGGGACCGGGGCATGACGCTGCGGCCCCGCCGTGCGCTGTTGGCGGGCCTGATCTTCGGAGCGGCGATCACCGTCGCGGCCATGGGCTGGGCGCCCCCGGAGGTGTCTTTTGTCGCCGCCGTCGCGGTCCTGGCCCTGGTCGGCCTGCTGTCACCCGCCGACATCTACCGGCGGATTGACTGGATGGTGGTCGTCTTCCTGGCCGCCCTGATCCCGGTGGGGGAGACCCTGGAACGGACCGGTGCCGCCTCGGTGATCGCGGCCTGGGTCCTGGGCTTCGCCGGGGACGCGGCGCCACATGCCCTCCTGGGGTTGACGCTGGTCCTGGGCGCGGCCCTGACGCCGGTTCTGAACAACGTGGCCACGGTCCTGATCCTGGCGCCCGTGGTCCTAGGGATCGCCGAGGGCGCTGGACTGAATGGCGACCCGCTCCTCATGGCGCTGACCATCGCCGCTTCGGCCGACTTCCTGACGCCCTTCGGTCACCACAACAACACCCTGATCCTGGGGCCTGGGCACTACCGCTTCCTTGACTATCCCCGCCTCGGTCTGCCCCTGGTCTGCCTGGTGTTGGGCGCCGCCTATCTTCTCATTCCCCTGGTCTGGCCACTGGGTCCCTGACCAGCCTTTGCTACGCGTGAATTAAGAAAGCATAATGAATTACTGGTGTGGAAAATGGATATGGTCGATGGGTGGCGAGTGATGGATCCACTCCATGGACGCGGTCCCGTGGGGCGATGCCCCGTGAACCACGCTGGGATTGCCGGAGGCTCCACGGCCTGAGAAGGGAGGGTCGTGGGCTGCTTCGACACCATTGATCACCACGAACTGATGCGGCGCGTCCGCGCCCGCATTGGCGATATCACGGTGATCCGGTTGCTCGGTCGGCCATTGAAGGCCGAGGTCCTGGTGGACGGCATCGTCAAGTGGGCATCGAAAGCCGGCGGCGGCAATGCCGCCAAGCTGTCCAAACAAAGGGTGGCTGTCTCCATGGAATGGAGCGCATTTTCCATGGGCCTCCGGCAAATCCGCTCTCGCACCCGCGGAAAAGGCGGGGTAAAGTTTTGGATCCGGGTCGGGGTGGCTCGGGGATGCGCGGGGGCCGTGGGGGCCTTCGGGGAGATCATCGTCTTGGGGGATTAACATGCGTGTCGCTGTCGATGTGAATGGGAGCCCGTCCTTCGTCTGCAGTCCATCCGACGAGGATGGTCTGGAAAAGTTCCTGAAGTTGGCCTTCTCCGGCCTGAAACCCCTGCCCTCCGTGCGCACCCGTCCGGCCAACCGGCAGGAAGAACAGAAGTTCATCACCGAATTGGTCAAACATTTGGAAAATGGGGGCACCATCGATGCCCTTTTCGCCGTCGCCCTTTAGGTGGACGGTCCCCTAAACTGGGAAAATCGCCGCTACAGGTCCCGGAGGGAGGCTTCGATCGCCTGAGCCACCCGGGCCGGATCGGCCACCATGGTGGACAGCGCCAGAGAGAGCTTGGCCAGGAACAGGCGGTCCTTATCCAACCCCGCCCGGTCGATGGCCTCGGCGAGGTGGTCGTAGATCTGTTCCAAGTCGGCGGTGCTCACGGTTTTCTCGATCATTGGACGGGCTCCTTCGCGGGGGACGCCACCAGGGTCGTTTGGGTCGCCCTCTCCAGGGCCTCGGTGAGGGCGTTCAGGTCCAGGGTTCGCCACCGGGCGGCGACATGCATGTCTGGCCTCAACAGATAGACCGAACCGGGATCCGCCCCATAGCGTGCCGCGGCCATGCCATTGGGGTCGGCGATGCCGGTCGGTCCCAGGACATGGACGAAAAGGGGGATGGGACGGGCTCCGACCCAGGCCATGAGGTCGGGCGGGACGCTCTCCGGTCCGGCGAAGACCAACAGGTGGAACCCGGCCCGGTCGCCGAAGTGGTCGAACAGGTGGTCGTCCGGTTCCAGGCGGACATCCCGGACGGGCTCTCCGGGCGCGAACCCGCCGTCGAAGGTCTTCTCGTCCCCGGTCGCGGTGTTCAAGGGAGACGTGTGATAGTCATGGGGCCTGGAGGTGCGCCAATGCAGCAGGTCCTTGGGAAAATCCTCCGTCAGGGAGAAGGAGAGGACCGCGTCCCGCATCATCCGGGAGCCCGGCGTGGGCGGAGTCATGAAGCGGGTGCTTTTGCCCGCCTCCTCGCAGATTTCCCGGGCAGCCTGGACCCGCTCCTGGCTGTAGCTGTCGAGAAGGGCGGGCGGTGACCAGCCCCGGACGGTGAAGGCCAGCTTCCAGGCCAGATTGTTGCAATCCTGAAGGCCGGTATTGGCGCCCCGCACCCCGAAGATGGGCAGCAAATGGGCGGCGTCTCCGGTGAACAGCACCCGTCCGTGGACATAGTCGGGCAGGGTCAGGGTATTGGCCGAATAGACCGTGGCCCAGTCGAGCGCCCAGGGCAGCCCCTCCCTCCCCAGCATGACGAGCACCCGGTCGATGCGGTCCCCCAGGCGTTTGGGGTCCAGGGCGTCCTCCGGGTTTTCCCCGTCGGGCAGACGGAAGTCGATGCGCCAGATCCCGTCGGGCTGGCGGTGGACGAGGACATTGTTCCCCGGGTTCCACTCGGGATCGAAGAAGCACAGCCGCTCCGTCGGCCGGTCGATCTCGGCCTTGATGTCGGCGATGACGAAATGCCCGGGGTAGGATCGCCCCTCCATGCGCAGGTCCATCATTTTGCGGATGGGCGAGCGGCCGCCATCCGCGGCGACCAGCCAGTCCGCGTCCAGCCGATAGGGGCCATCGGGGGTATCGACGGTCAGGGTGACCCCCTCTCCGTCCTGGTCCACGGCCTCCAGCTTCTGGCCCCAGCGCAGGTCGACCAGGGGATGGGCCTCGCAGAAGGACACCAGATAGTCCTCGATGTACTGCTGTTGCAGGTTCAAGCCCGGCAGAACCCGGTCATTGGGGTCGTGGGGCATGACCATTCGATAGATCTCCTTGCCCCGGAAGAAGGACCGGCCCCCGCTCCATTGCAGGCCCTTGTCCAGGAAGGGGCGCTCCAGCCCAATTTGACGGAGGATCTCCATGGACCGCCGGGTCAGGACGATGGCCCGGCTGCCGTGGGAGACCTGGAGGTCTTGTTCCAGGACCACGCAGGGCACGCCGAAGCGGGCCAGATCCAGGGCGCAGACCATGCCGATGGGACCGGCTCCGGCGATGACGACGGGGGCGGTGGGGGGGGCGCCATCCATCTCCGGCGGGCGTCGGTAGGGATGGATGGCGTAGTCGTAGAACAGGGAGTCCCGGGGATGGGTCTCGGGCTGGTGCATGGGGTGTCCTCCCGGCTGGATCTTCGTTCCGGGAAGAATGGAAGCGCCAAGGCGCGCGGTCTGTCCCCCTGGAAGGGGACAGGGGCTTAAACGGGCAGGCAGAGGGCGAACAGCTCGTTCTGGCTCGAGATGGCGAGCTTGCCGTAGGCCCGCTTGCGGTAGGTGGCGACCGAGGCCGGGCCGATCTCCAGGTCGAGCGCGATGGCCTCCGTTCCGTAACCGGCGACGACGCGGGCGCAGACGTCCAGTTCCCGCGCCGTCAGCCGGGGAGCCCGGTCGGCGAGGCGGGCGCGCAGGGCTTTGATGAACAGGGGGCGGCCCGGCGCGTGGGCCAGGGACAGGGGCGCGGACAGGGCGCGGTGGCGGTGCATGGCCTTGCCGAGGACATCGGACAGGGCCACCAGATTGGTGATCTCCGCGTCGCTGAAGGGGGCTTCTCCGGCGGCCTTGTAGAAGTTCAGATAAAGGCGCCGGTCCCGGTCCAGCAGCGAGAGCTTGCCGCCGATATTGGCGGAATCGAAGAACAGGCGTTTGTAGGTGCCATCGGCGATCTCCTCCCGGGCCAACAGACGCATGGGCGCTCCGGGACCTTCCATGCGGGTGAGCAGCTCCAGGGTGTGATCCCGCCGGTGGAAAGCTCCCTCCACATAGCGGTCGGCCAGGGCCGAGACCAGGGGAGGGGTGCTCCGGTGCCAAGTGTATTCCGAGCGGCAGACAGTGCTTGTTTCTCTGTCCATTCCCCTGCTTTTTGGCCCCCCTGTCTTTGGCCCCCCTGTCTTTGGCCCCCCTGTCTTTGGCCCCCCTGTC
>JAIOYK010000083.1 GCA_021741145.1 Rhodospirillum sp.
TCCCCCTTGATCGCCTCAAGGGCCACCTTCGCCTTAAAGTCGGCTCCATAACGCTTCCGTGTAACCTTGCCCAATTTCCCTCTCCTTTTCAGGAATGGGAACAGCTTAACACCCTGTCCGAATTTCCGGGGCCACCTCTGCGCCCCCATCGCCGACAACCAGAACGCCCAGACCGCCGGTCCCCGTGGCCCGGTCCTGATGCAGGACTACCAACTCATCGAGAAGCTGGCCCACCAGAACCGGGAGCGCATTCCCGAGCGGGTGGTCCACGCCAAGGGCTGGGGCGCCTTTGGCACCTTCACGGTGACCCATGACATCTCCAAGTACACCCGCGCCAAGATCTTCGGCGCGGTGGGCAAGACAACCGAGATGCTGGCCCGCTTCTCCACCGTCGCCGGGGAGATGGGCGCCGCCGACGCCGAGCGGGATGTGCGCGGATTTGCGCTCAAGTTCTGTACGGAGGAGGGCAACTGGGATCTGGTCGGCAATAACACCCCGGTGTTCTTTATCCGCGATCCCCTGAAGTTCCCCGACTTCATCCACACCCAGAAGCGCCATCCCAGGACCAACCTGCGGTCCAATACGGCGGCCTGGGACTTCTGGTCCCTCTCGCCCGAAAGCCTGCATCAGGTCACCATTCTGATGAGTGACCGGGGCCTGCCCACGGACCCGATGCATATGAACGGCTACGGCAGCCACACCTATTCCTTCTGGAACGAGGCGGGCGAGCGCTTCTGGGTCAAGTTCCACTTCAAGACCCGCCAGGGCCATGCCCATCTGACCAACGCCGAGGCCGCCAAGGTCGTCGGCGAAAGCCGGGAGACCTATCAGGAGGCCCTGTTCGGCGGCATCGAGGCGGGTGTCTTCCCCCAGTGGGACGTCAAGGTGCAGATCATGCCCGAGGCCGATGCGGAAAAGACCGCCTATAACCCCTTTGACCTGACGAAGGTCTGGCCGCACGGCGACTATCCGCTGATCGATGTCGGCGTCATGGAGTTGAACCGCAACGCCGAAAACTACTTCGCGGAAATCGAGCAGGCCGCCTTCTCGCCGTCGAACGTGGTGCCGGGGATCGGGCATTCGCCGGACAAGATGCTGCAGGCGCGGATCTTCTCCTACGCCGATGCGCACCGCTACCGCCTGGGCACCCATTACGAGGCCCTGCCGGTGAATGCGCCGAAATGCCCGGTGCATCACTATCACAAGGATGGCGCCATGCGGTTCACGCCCAACATGCCCAACCCCAATGCCTACTACGAGCCCAACAGCTTCGGCGGCCCCAAGGAGGATCCCTCGGTGAAGGAGCCGCCCCTGCGGATCGATGGCGATGCCGACCGCTATAACCACCGCGCGGGCAATGATGACTATGGCCAGCCCGGGGACCTGTTCCGCCTGATGACCCCGGAGCAGCAACAGCGTTTGTTCAGCAACATCGCCGAACATATGGGCGCGGTTCCGGAAGAAATCCAGCGCCGCCAGATCGCCCATTTCGCCAAGGCCGATCCGGCCTATGGGGCGGGCGTGGCCAAGGCGCTTGGGTTGGAGATGTAACCGCGTTTCGGGGGGCGCTTCGCCGCCCCCCGATCCCCCCACGATTGGGGAGCACGGCTCCCCAAACCCCGATGGGAGAGTCGCCCTGCGGGGGGGGGGCGGGCGTGCCCGCCGGGTGAAAACGAGCCGAAATTTTAGGAAAAGAAGCCTGTTTTCAAACGTGGCCCCATGGCCTGTTCCGCCTTGTGGAGAAGGTTTTTTGGGGGGGGCACGAGACCGAGAAACTGGCTTCGTAAATGTCGCCTATGCGCCCCTTCCGGCTGTAGAACAGCCTAGCGATAGTTTCTGAAAGCTGTCACCAAAACTAGCGCAGATTGCAATGCCGCTAGCCGTATGGAGCCGCATTCAATCGTTCGTCGATTTTCAGAGCCATTTCGTACATTATATCGTAAACGGCGCTTTCAAATCCTCGGTAATAAGAAATCTCTGCGACCATATCCTTCTTGCCATGCGCTATATTATTTCTCCTTTGAACTAATGTATTTATTTTCGCACGATTTATATCTAATGACGTTAATTTTATGTCAGCATCTTTAAGGAGATCTTCGAGGACATTAGGCCATAGATTTGATTTAGTATCGACTTCGGGGAATTCGGGCGCCGGACCGTAGAACGATGCATTAAAATTTTCCATCTCTATCAGGAGGGGTTCGGCGGAAAGTCCTCTTAGTTTCTTTATTTTATTCCCCAAAGCAAAAATGCGTGTCTTCACGGGAAGGAGGCCGCAGCTAGCGACCGCCTCTTTTGCGTAATCATAGAAAACGGTAAGTGTCGTTTTTGAAAACCCTTCATAATGCGCATATAGTAGAGCCCAAGAAACCCTGAGCAAAACTAATTTTTGATGATCGCTAACATCCTTTCGCGCGAGCAACAATTTTAGAGAACCGAGCTCTGCTTCGCGCCAACTTAAATCATCTGTGATCAAGTCAAGCGGCGACTTCATTGCAGAGATGCTCCCGTACAACTTTAATCCTTTCATGCAGCTTCGGTATGGTGTTAGCGCCTGGCCCCGTGGCGTTCTTGAATCTTTCGCTGGAAAACGCGGCCATCAGACGCGTCAAAAGGTCGTTTCCTGGAACGGCAGCTAGGTCGTCGTGGCGTTCTACGAACGCGGCACATACAGCCTCGTAATACGCTGGCGCTAGGCGGCCAGTGGCTTCGCCATGCGTATTGAAACGAGTGAACGCTTGATTGCCCAACTTTTCGAAAATTGCATCGAAGGTATTTTGAAAAAGTGCTGCCATTCTATCTCGATCGAAATCCTTAAGCTCGAATAAGACTTTCTCCATATAGCCGTTCAACCACTCTTCAATGTTACCCTTGAACGTGTCTCGGGAGTTCACCAGAGCAAAAAATCGAAGCACCAGTTCCTCATTCACCCTCTGCTCCACCATGCTGTCCGGAAGCCGCGAAATCGCTGAAGAGAACGCCGGATACTGCGCAAGCTTTTGTAGAAGCTCATAAAAATCAGAGCCACCGTCGATCATCCTAGATGAACAATTTCGGATTTCTTGAGCGGAAAGAAGCGAGCCGCCGGTATTTAGACGTTTGAAAAGCTCATATTTAACGAAGGCATCGCCAGATTTGTTTACTATCGTCGCGCGAATAGGTGTGCGTTTTATCTTTAATCTCGTAACGGTATCGATGGTATTCAATGTCTTTCCGTTGATCTCTTTAATGAAATCGCAGCCTTGTAGAACAAGTTCTGGCTGATTAATAGCCGTGTGGTCCAAGAATTGAAGAACGGAGCTAGTCCTTTGAAGACCGTCAATTAGTTCTAGAACTCCATTGTCGTTTTCAATGAGAAATATAGGAGGAATCGGAAGCCCCATGACTATAGATTCGATTAGCCTAGACCTCTGCTCATTAGACCACCGAAAAAGCCTCTGATATTCTGGGCGAATGATAATTTCTGCATCTCTGTGTAAATTGAGAAGTTCGCCAAACGAAAAGTCCACCGCCGTCGTGCGGATCGTGCGATCGTAGCTGTTCGGAGTGCTGTCAGTCATTTTGGATACCCTCTTTGATTCGCAACGACGCTACATTGGCACGAGAGCCTGAGCAATACCGCTTTTCCAATCTCCGCTTGCGAAGGTATATCAAAGAGCGGCCATCTTTGCAGCCTAAATAGGCGACGGATAGCGGCAGGCTGGCGAACTATTCTATTCCAAAGCTGACACTCTGCTCCCGACCCGATCCCGCCAAAACCCACCATCTCTTGGAACACGCGGGGTATCTCCCTATATCTGCTTCCAGATGCAACGAAAATTCGAGCAAAGATCATGGCTGGTGGTTGGACCCGCGATGGGGCGGTGCAAGAGCAGATCGACGACAGCATCGCCGATGCGGTGATGAGCGCGAGGGCGCGGTTGCCCTCTGGGCCGGGGGAGATGTATTGCGTTGAATGCGGGGAGGAGATTCCCGAGGCGCGGCGCAAGGCGCTCCATGGCGTGACCACCTGCGTGGCTTGTCAGGAAGAGATTGACCGTCGTCCGGTGCCGAGCACAGGGATCAATCGCCGGGGAAGTAAGGACAGTCAACTCAAATAACCTCGGGTGCAGAGCGCCGGGAGGTCTCGCTGACGGGGACGGCCATGTCCTGCTGGGTCCAGGTCGCCCGTTTCTCCCAGTTTGATCCAGCCGAGGGGGCGGACGCCGCCCCGATCTCTCGCCTATCTGGGATTGCGGATTTCCACAGGTTGCAAAGTTGACAGGTCTGTCTATGACGAGAAGATCTGTACTTTGTGAGAAATGGAAGTCTCGTCATGATTGCGAGAGTTGGTTTGGTTGGTCTTTTCGCGTTGAGTCTTGGTGCCTGCGCGACCCCGAAGTTGCCGCTGACGAGCATGGAGGAGGTGACCTATCTGCCGGGAGCCCAGATCCCGGAGAGCAAGGTTCGTGGAAGCGAGATTCTCGAAGTGCGCACACTGGCCAAGAAGGAAGAGAATGGCGACCATTCAACCCGCGAGGTGGAGGTGGCTGGCGCGAATTGCCTGATCAAGAGTGACCATTATACGGCAACCTTAGTCACGCCCGCAGGCTTGCGTGTCCCCCTTTACGGCTACCAGACCCCTCAATTGAGCATCGAATGCGTCAAGGATGGGTACAACAAGAGCGTGGCTGGTTGGGCGCCTTATAATAAAACCATGATCGATCGGTTGAATACCGCACAGGCCGGTGGCCTGCTTGGCGTTCTGGTGATCGCCGCTTATAACGCCGCGTCCGATGAGACAAACGACGAGTTTCAGTATCTCAATCCGGACGTTCTCTTGTCAAAATCCGACGCGTCCGTTGTGGGGGTCATGACACCGCAGCCCATGGAGCCGACGCCGACGAGCGCAATTCAATCCATGGAGCCTGCAGATCCGCGGCCCATGGCGACGGCGGTTCGGTGACCTGACGGCCCGTTGGGTTTGTTCCGTGAGACTCAAAAAAAAGCCCGCCTCCTTCCGGAAGCGGGCTTTTCCGTGAGGCGGTCCCTTCCTAGCCGACGATTTCGGTTTCGGCGAAGAAGTAGCTGATCTCGTTCTTGGCGTTCTCGGCGGAGTCGGAGCCGTGCACGGAGTTGGCTTCGATGGACTCGGCGAAGTCCTTGCGGATGGTGCCCTCGTCGGCGTTGGCCGGGTTGGTCGCGCCCATCACTTCGCGGTTCTTCAGAACGGCGCCTTCGCCCTCCAGGACCTGGGCCACGACCGGGCCGGAGGTCATGAAGTCGCAGAGGCTGCCGAAAAAGCTGCGCTCGGCGTGGACGGCGTAAAAGCCCTCGGCCTGCTCGCGGGTCAGGCGCAGGCGCTTCTGGGCGACGATGCGCAGGCCATTCTCCTCGAACCGGGCATTGATGGCGCCGGTCAGGTTGCGGCGGGTGGCATCCGGCTTGATGATGGACAGGGTACGTTCGATCGCCATGTCTGATATTCCTTGGCTTGCTCTGGGGCTTGGGGGCCGGCCCAATTTTGGCGCGCCTCCGACGGTTCCTCCCGCCCCGGCCCGTTGGGCCGGATCCGGAGGCCGCCGGGATCGCCCGACCCCATGGTCCGTTAAAAAGTGGGCGCTCCACGGTGCATGGAGCGCGAAACGGCCCCCATGTACCCCGAAGCCGGGATCGGAGCAATCCCCGTTTCATGCTTTTGACGAAATCATGTCCCGGAGGGTCAATCCGAAGATGCGCGGGGCGTCGGTTGTGGTTAGGATCCGCCCACCATGCTGCACATCAATTCCCTCACCTATCGCATCGGTGGCCGCGTGCTGCTCGATGGCGCCACCGCCCATGTTCCCGAAGGCCAACGCGTTGGCCTGATCGGCCGCAATGGCACGGGCAAGACCACGCTGTTCCGCTTGATCCTGGGCGAAGTCGGCTCCGACGGGGGCGACATCAAAATCCGCCCCCGCGCCCGCGTCGACCAGGTGGCCCAGGAAGCACCGGAGGGAGACATCCCCCTGATCGACTGCGTGCTCGCCGCCGACCACGAGCGCGCGGCCCTGCTGGCGGAGTTGGAGGGGACACCCAATCCCCATCATCTGGCGGAAATCCACGAGCGCCTGAACGCCATCGGCGCCCATGCCGCCCCCGCCCGGGCCGGGGCGATCCTGTCGGGCCTGGGGTTCTCCGCCGCCCAGCAAGCCCGGCCGGTCAAGGAATTTTCCGGTGGCTGGCGCATGCGCGTGGCCCTCGCCGCGGCGCTCTTCGCCCAGCCCGAATTGCTGCTGCTCGACGAACCGACCAACCACCTGGACCTGGAGGCCACCGTCTGGCTGGAGGGATTCCTGGCCAATTATCCGGGAACCCTGCTGATCATCAGCCACGACCGGGACCTGTTGAACCGGGCCGTCGAGCGGATCATTCACCTGGAAAACGGCAAGCTCGTCTCCTATGCCGGGAACTTCGACCGGTTCGAGCGCACCCGCCGGGAGCGCATGGAGCACCAAGCCAAGGCCGTGGCCCGCCAGGAGGAGGAACGCAAGCACATCCAGGCCTTCGTTGACCGCTTCAAGGCCAAGGCCTCCAAGGCGCGCCAGGCCCAAAGCCGCATGAAGATGCTCGAACGCATGGAACCCCTGGCCTCGGTGGTGGAAGACCGGGCCATTCCCTTCGATTTTCCCGATCCCGAACCCCTGCCGCCCCCGGTGGTGGCGCTCGACGGGGTCGTCGCCGGTTATGGCGACACCGTCATTTTGCGCGATGTCTCCGTCCGCCTGGATATGGATGACCGGGTGGCCCTGCTGGGGGCGAACGGCAACGGCAAGTCGACGCTCGCGAAGATTTTCGCGGGGCGCCTCGCCCCCCTGGGCGGGGAACTGCGGATCTCGCCCAAGCTGCGGGTGGGCTATTTCGCCCAGCATCAGACCGACGAACTGCGGTCCGGGGAAAGCCCCCTGCAGCACGGGCGGCGGCTGATGGGCGACCTGACGGACCAGAAGATTCGCGGTCACCTGGGGCGGTTCGGCTTTGGCGAGGACCGGGTGAACACCCTTGTGTCCAAACTCTCCGGTGGCGAGAAGGCGCGGCTGCTCATTGCCCTGACCTGTCGGGAAGCGCCCCATCTGCTGATCCTCGACGAACCGACGAACCACCTGGATATCGATTCCCGGGAGTCCCTCATGCGGGCCCTGAATGTGTTCCAGGGGGCGGTGCTGCTGATTTCCCACGACCCGCGTCTGGTGGAGATGGTGGCCGACCGTCTCTGGCTGGTGGATGGGGGGCGGGTGACGGCTTTTGACGGCGACATGGCCGACTACAGGACGCTTCTCCTCGACAAGGCCCGGGAAGCCCGGCGCGAGGCCCGCCAGGAGGGGGTCAACGGGGAGAGTGGCCGGGATGGGGAAGACACCGCCAACACGGTTCAGGCCCGCCAAGACCGCAAGCGGGCCCAGGCCGAGGCGCGGACCCGGCTCGCGCCCCTGCGCAAGGCCGTGGAAAGGGCGGAGAAGCATATGGACCGGCTGACGGGCGAAAAGGCGAAGGTGGAGGCCAAGCTGGCCGACCCCAAGCTCTATGAAGGCCCCGCTGAGGCGGTCGCCGCCCTGCAAAAGGACCTTGGTCAGGCCGCCAAGGCCTTGGAGGAGGCGGAAGAGGCCTGGATGAACGCCCATCAAGCCCTGGAGGACGCCACCGCCCGGGAACCGGCCCTGACGGAGTAGGGGGCTCGCGGGTCGTCAGCCTCTCTGGGTCCGGTCGCCGATGGTGGCGAGCCAATGCCGCAGGTCCAGGGAGGCCTCTGCTTGCGTTCGCGGGAGAATGCCCCCCCCGGTGACCTCCGGCCGGAACTGGGTGCCCTCCAGCTTGGCCGGGCACATGGCGCAGGCGGGGACGTCCTCTTCCACGAAAAACCGCAGCAAGGCGTCGTCTTCGGCGTCCAGGGGAAGGGGCCGATAGGCGAGGTAGGGATCCCAATCCCGGACCGCGGTCAGATTCAGTTTTTCCGCGGCCAAGGGCAGAAAGGCCAGGGGCGGACATTTCCACAGGGCGCCGTCGCGCAGGGTCTTGCACAGCTTGTTGAAGCAACTGGACCAACTGGCGTGGGAATCCCCGTCGGTGAAGGGGCGCATGGCTTCGCCTTCGCCCCGGTAGGTCTTGTACCAGTAGGAATCCGACCGGATCAGTTCCAGGCGGATCCGTCCCGCGTCCCGGGCCTCCAGAGCAAGGCGGACATGGGGTTCCAGCTTGTCCAGATAGGCCGCGTCATCCCGGTGAATGGTGATCCGCAGAATGGTGTCCGTCGCCGACAGGATGTCAAGCAGGGCTGCGTTTTGGGCCAGACGCAGCCCATTGGAAACGAGCAACCGCTTGGCCTCCGGCCAGAGGCGGGCGGCCTGATCCACGTACCGTCCCACCTCCGGATTGAGGAGGGGCTCGCCACCGAGCAGGGTGAACTCCGAGGGGCGCACCCGCTCCGCCCACTCCCTCAACCAGGAGCCACCCCGCTCGAAGGGAATGATCCCCGGCAGGGTGTAGTTGGAGTAATGCATGCACCCCTGGCATTGGAGGTTGCACAGATGGGCAATGTCCATTTCCAGATAAGGAATATCGAGGGGCATGGGGTTCCCTTGTTGGACCCGGGCCGTGTTGGACCCTGGGCGTATCCTGTTTTAACGCCCCATGTGCCTCCGGTCCACGCCTCCGGGATGGGAGACCTCGGCTTCCTCAAGCAGGGCCATCAGGGCACGGAGGGACCGGGCGTCGCCCCGGCGCGCCGCGATATGGGCTTGGTCGCGGATCATCTGCCGCATGGCGGGGCCGCCCCAGTCGGCCTGGAGGACCGCATGGGCCTTCTCCGCGGCGAGCAGATCGGGCAGATGTTCATGGTCGGCGACGACCGCCACTTCCTCCGGCAAGGCATCGCAGAGTCCCAGGCAATCGCGCAATGTGATCATGACGGCCTCCCCTTGTGACGCGCTCGGCCTTCTTGAAAGCGAGTCGAGCAATTAAGATCTATTTTACATGATTTCCAAGGAGTCGGTGACGCGACCCGGGAAGGGCCGCCATGCGTTTGCCACCTGGGTGCAATGCGAAAGGCGCGGGTATGATAGTCCCTTGTTTTTCTTGGATTCTGGTCGGCTTGGCGGGGGAAGGGCCGGGGCCGGGGAATTTGCCTTTAGAAAACGGGGTCGGGGATCCCTAAAATACCGACCCCGTCCCCTTGAATGCCTGTCCTCTGGAATGCCTGTCCTCTGGAATGCCTGTCCTCTGGAATGCCTGTCCTCTGGAATGCCAGCCCTCTGGAATGATTGTATAGACCCATGTCTTCACCCGTCATGCCGCTCGAATCCCAGTCCGCCGCGGAGCCCCATCGGTTGGTCTTCGATTTGTTGGGCCTTGAGCTCTTGAGGGGGGTTCACGGTCCGATGATCCTGGAGACGGCTCTTATGAACTTCCGGGCGCGCTTGGAAGGCTTGGCCCTCCGACTGACGGGGACGGACATCGTGGCGGAACAGCCGCCCGGTCGGGACCCGGCGCGTCTTTGGTTCGCGTTCCGGCCGGCGCGGCGACCCGATCTGCCGGGGGATGATCCGATGGAACGGTTGGAAGCCATTGCCGCGGCGGGGGGGCGATTGGCCTGGGACGTGGCCGCGGAGGTCTTTGGCGCCGCGGTCGCGCCCCGGCTGGCGCCCTTGGCCATCGTCGCGCCGCCGCCGCCGCCGGGCACGGACCTCGCGGCGTTCATCGATGGGCTGGTCCGTGAACGACGGGGGCTTGTCCCGACGGAGCCGCGAGCCGAGGCGTTGCGCGCCCTGCTGAAGGGGACCGGGCCACGCATTGTCTTGCAACCCATCGTGACCTTGACCCGAGAGCCCGTGGTGCTGGGCTATGAGGCCCTGGCCCGGGGACCGAAGGCGACCGCCCTGGAAAGCGCGGGGGCCCTCTTTGAAACCGCCGACAATTCGGGACAGCGGGTGGCGCTGGAGGAGGCCTGCGCCTGGGCCGCCCTGGCCCTGGTCGACCGCCTGCCGGCGGGCCAATTCCTGAGCATCAACGCGTCAACGGATCTGTTGGCGAATCCGACCTTGGTCGAGGTCCTGGCCCGGCCCGGAGTGGTGGTGGAATTGACGGAGCACCTGCCCTTGGACGACGCCGAGGGGCTGTTGCCCAAGGTCGCGGCCTTGCGTCGGGGCGGGGCGCGGCTGGCTTTGGACGATACGGGGTGTGGTTTCGCCGATACCGACGTCGCGGCGATCCTGCGGCCAGATATCGTGAAGCTCTGCATCACCGTCGTGCGGAACGCGGCGCTGGAGGAGGCGCATCGGATGACAATTCGGGATACCGTGCGACGCCTCCAAGACCTGGGATGTCAGGTCCTGGCCGAAGGCGTGGAGACGGAAGATCAGGCCCGCCGTCTGGAATCCATCGGGGCGACCTTGGCCCAGGGCTGGCACTTCGGGCGTCCCGCTTCGGCGGACGAAGTCCTGCCCAACGGGTGACCGGGAGAGACCCAAAAGTCCCCTCAATCCGAGAAGGGGGGGTTCACCAGGGCGGTGTCGGGGGGCGGGCTGTCGATCAGGGCGCGGCCTCCCCGTACGATCACCTTGCCTTCGGCCACCAGCCTTAGGGCCAGGGGGTAGATCCGATGTTCCTGAACCAGCACCCGGGCACCCAGGCTGTCCGGGGTGTCATTGGGCATAACTGGCAGACAAGCCTGGGCGATGATCGGACCGTCATCCATTTCAGGACGGACGAAATGCACCGTGCACCCGTGGAAGCGGGTTCCCGCCTCCAGCACGCGCTCGTGGGTGTGCAGCCCTTTGAAGGAGGGCAGCAGCGAAGGATGGATATTGATCATCCGATCCCGCCACCGTTCCACGAACCGGCTGGTCAGAAGCCGCATGAACCCAGCCAGGCAAATCAATTTGGCGCCGGAGTCCTCAAGGTGGGAGTGCAGGGCGTCCTCGAAGGATTCGCGGCTCTGAAAATCCTTGTGGTCGATGACCTTGGTGGTCAGGCCCGCGTCCCTGGCCTTGTCCAGGCCCTTGGCATCGGGTCGATTCGACACCACGGTGACGATTTCCGCGGGGAACTCCGGTTCGGCGCAGGCGGCGATCAGGGCTTCCATGTTGCTGCCCCGTCCGCTGATCAAGACGGCGACCTTCAGGCGGGGCGGGGCCTTGGGGGGGACGCTCATGGGGGGGGGCGCGCTCATCGGCCCGCGCCTCTGGTGAAGACAGCCTCGAGATTGTCGATCCGCACCGGCGCGCCGGTCCCCCGGGGGACGATGGCGCCCAGGGTGAAGACCGTTTCGCCATGCTCTTCCAGCAGGGTCTTGGCTTGCGCGACCCGGTCGGCGGGGACCGCCACGACCATGCCGACGCCGCAATTGAAGGTCCGCGCCATCTCATGGGCGGCGACCTTGCCCTGGTCCATCAGCCATGTGAAGACCGGCGGAGCGGTCCAGGCCGCGCCGTCGAGCTGGGCCGCGGCGTTCTCGGGCAGGACCCGGGGAATGTTCTCCCAGAACCCGCCCCCGGTGATATGGGCCAGCGCATGGACCAGTCCGGCCCGGTGCAGGGCCAGGCAGGACTTCACATAGATGCGTGTCGGTTCCAAAAGGGCCGCTCCCAGGGTCTTCCCCGGGGCGAAGGGAGCGGGGGCGTCCCAGCCCAGGCCGGTCAGGTCGACAATATGCCGGACCAGGGAATAGCCGTTGGAATGGACGCCGGAGCTGGCGAGGCCAAGCAGCACGTCGCCGACGGCGATTCGGTCGTCGGTCAGAAGATCGGCCCGCTCCACGGCACCGACGGCGAATCCAGCCATGTCGTAGTCATTGGCGCCATACATTCCCGGCATTTCGGCGGTTTCGCCGCCCACCAACGCGCATCCGGCCTGGATGCAGCCCGCCGCGATTCCCTTGACCACCTCGGCCGCGACGGTCACGTCCAGGCGCGAGGTGGCGAAGTAATCCAGGAACATCAGGGGTTCGGCGCCCTGGACCACCAGATCGTTGACGCACATGGCCACCAAATCGATGCCCACTGTCCCATGAATGCCAGAATCGAGGGCGATCCTCAACTTGGTGCCGACACCGTCCGTGGCCGTGATAAGAAGGGGATCCTTATATCCCGCCGCGGCGAGGTCGAAAACCGCGCCGAATCCGCCCAAGGATGCATTCGCACCCGGGCGTTTGGTTGACGCGGCCAGCGGTTTAATGGCTTCTACCAAGTTGTTGCCGCTGTCGATGTCGACCCCGGCATCCTTGTAGGTCAGGCCGGTGCCCTTGGCTCCGGCATCGTTATGGGAAGTGGAAATGGTAGCCTCGTTCGTCACTGGAGTTCGCCGCGCCTTCGCCCCCCTGTTCCTTTGGTGGGCCTCCGGTGAGGCCTGCGGGTGGGCCTCCGGTGAGGCCTGCGGGTGGGCCTCCGGTGAGGCCAGCGGGTGGGCCACCGATGGGGCCAGCGGAAAGGAAACAGGCATGGTTTTTCGGACCATACCCGATACGTCACGCTTTGCAATGCCATGGTTATCGAAGGGAGGCGGGTCACGGCTGGCCCGGCGCCTTGGCATGATGGTTGGGCTGCTGTTGGTTCCAGCGCTGGTCGCGCCTCCGGCCTCGGCCCGCGACGTGTACACCGCCCCGCCCGTGGCCGTCGACGCCACCGCGGACAGTCCCGCCCTGGCCAAGGACAAGGCGATCCTGGACGGGCAGGTCAAAGCCTTGCGGGCCCTCCTCGAATCCATGACCAGTCCGGCGGACCACGGACGTCTGCCCCAGGTCTCCACGGCCGAGGCCCAGGCGCTGGTTACCGATTTCGGCGTGTCCGATGAACGCACCGCGGCCAAGCGCTACCTCGCCACCCTGACCGTCAGTTTCAACGCCGATGGGGTGGACCGTCTGCTCGGCTCGATGGGGGTGAACCATGTCGCGCCCCGGGAAGCGCCGGTCCTGGTTCTGCCCCTCTACCAGTCTGGTGCCTCGGAGACGCCCCAACTGTGGGAGGAGACGAACCCCTGGGCCCAGGCCTGGAAGGCAAGGGATGGCTTATCCGAAGGCATGGTGCCCGTCGTCCTGCCCCTGGGTGATCTGGAGGATATCGCTACCCTGGATGCCCAAAGAGCCCTGTCGGGGGACCTGAGCGCCGCGGCGAGTCTGGGCGGCCGCTACGGAGCTCCGGACGTGTTGATCGTTCAGGCCGTGGGGACGGAGGAAACCGGGTTGACCGTTCTGCCCAAGGGCGCGGGCGTTTTCGCCGGTCTCGCGGCGGTGACCGTGGCGCCTGGATCCGACGTCTTTGGACGGGCCATCGACGGCGTTCGCGACGCCTTGACCGCGGCTTGGAAAAACCAAGCCCTGGGGGGGGGGCAAGGGTATGGCGCGGCGGGGTACGGCGCGACTGGCTATGGCGCGGCGCCCACGGGAACGGCGCCGGGATGGGGGTACGGGGATCAACCCATAGGCGTGCCCTCGCCCGCTTACGGCGGCCAGGGGCAGGACCCCGCCTATGGGGGCGGGCAGGGGAGTGGCGCCGGCTATGGCGCGACCGGTGGCGTGGTGCTGCTGGCCCGTTTCGGATCGCTCTCAGAATGGGTGGATATGCGGCGTAAACTGCAGGCCATACCCGGGCTTCAGGGTATGAACCTGCAGGCGGTGACCCGCTCCCAGGCCCAGCTTCAACTCGCTTATCCGGGACCCGTGGAGGACCTACAGCGGATTATGCTCGGCCGGGGGCTGCGCATGGAGAACGCGGGCAGCTTCTGGACCCTGGAACGGATGGCGGGAACGCCGGACAGTGGGATTCCAGGCATGGGGGGGGGACCCGGCGGACTGGAAACCGAATCGGCGACGCCAGGTTTTCCGGAGGAGCCAGCCCATCGCAGGGTCCAGGGCGTGAACTGACGGGACGCGGGGAAAGCCCATGGCGGTATTCGGGACCGGGCCTTTCCGGGGGGGGCGTCCACCATCGATCCGGGTCCGAGTCCGGGCCGGGCTCAGGGGGCTGCCCAATGCCTTGACCTTGACTCGATTCGCCCTGGTTCCCCTGGCCGCCGTTCAGCTTTTCGACCGGGATTGGCGGGCGGCTTTCTGGGTCTTCGTGGCCGCCGGGGTGACCGACGCCCTGGATGGCTGGCTGGCCCGGCTGCTGGACGCGCGCTCCACCCTGGGCGCCACCTTGGATCCCCTGGCCGACAAGGCCCTCTTGGTGACCACGTTTACCTGTCTGGCCCTGGTGGGGGAGATTCCCTATTGGCTGCTGGCCCTGGTGGTTGTCCGGGACTTGGGGATTCTGCTGGGCGCGGCCCATCTGCGCCATCGGGTCGGGCGTCCCCTGAAGATCCGGCCGAGCCTTCTGGGCAAGGCCAATACCCTGGCCCAGATCCTCCTTTGCGCGGTGATCATTGGTGTCGGCGCCTTTCCGGTTGACCTGACGGGCGTGGACCGCATCATGATCCTGGTGGTGGCGGCGATCACGCTCGCCTCCGGGCTGAGTTATCTTCATTCGTGGTACCGGCGGACTTGGGACGGACAGTCGCCGCCGCGGGAACGGGGGCGGGGACCCAGGGCATGACGAGGGAAAAGCAGCTTCGGACCTGGTTGGTTGGATTGGTGGTCTTTATCGGACTTCTGTACCTGTTGCGGTCGGTCCTGATGCCTTTCGCCGCGGGCATGATCGCCGCCTATTTCCTCGACCCGCTGGCGGATCGCCTGGAAAAATGGGGGGCCTCTCGGCTCTGGTCGACCATCCTCATCACCTTGGGATTTGTCCTGACCCTGGCCTTGACCCTGCTGGTGCTGCTGCCCCTGCTTCAGGCGCAATTGGCCGACTTCCTGATCAATGCTCCGGACTATGCCAGGGCTCTTGTGACCAAAGGGCGGTCGCAGCTTGTCCACCTGTCCGATGTCCTGGGACCGGACCGCATGGCCAAGGTCACCGCGGCCCTGGAAGCCTACGCCGGGGATGCGGCGAAATGGGCCATTGGGGTGCTCAAGGGCGTGATCTCCGGGGGGGCGGCGCTGATCAGCGTGATTTCCGTGATTGTCATCACGCCAGTGATCACCTTCTATATGCTGCGGGACTGGGACCGCATGGTTGAGACCATCGACGGTTGGCTGCCCCGTCCCTACCGTCCCGTGATCCGCGCCCAGATGGTGGAGATCGACCGCACCATCGCCGGGTTCGTGCGGGGACAGGCCTCGGTTTGCCTAGCCTTGGGCACGTTCTACGCGGTTGGCCTGTCCCTGGCCGGGCTCGACCTGGGGCTGATGGTGGGGATGCTCTCGGGTTTGCTCTCCTTCATTCCCTATGTGGGCACCATCACCGGCTTCATCGCCTCGATGGGGCTGGCCTTGGCCCAGTTCAACGACCCCTTGGACATCGGCATCGTCGCCGGGATCTTCGTCGTTGGTCAGGTGGTGGAAGGAAACTACCTGACGCCCAAGCTGGTGGGGGATCGGGTGGGACTCCATCCGGTCTGGGTGATCTTCGCCTTGCTCGCGGGGGCGGGATTGTTCGGCTTCCTTGGGGTCCTGCTGGCCGTTCCCGTGGCCGCGGTGATCGGGGTGCTGACCCGCTTTTTCCTGCGAGAATATCTGGATAGTCCCTTATTCAGCGGCGTACCCAATGCGGTCGAATCGGCCCCACTCCCGTCGGCGCCACTTCCGTCGGCGCTAGCCTCCCTGTCCGCGACCGCCCCCCCTTCCGTGTCGGACGACGAACCCGAAGAGAAGCCATGACTCCCGCGCGGCAACTGCCCTTGAACCTAGTTTGGCGTCCGGCGCTGGGCCGGGAGGATTTCCTCGTCGCCCCCTGTAACGCCGCGGCCGTGGCGCTGGTCGATGCCTGGCCGGACTGGCCCGCGCCAGCGGTCTGCCTCCATGGCCCCCCGGGCTCGGGAAAAAGCCATCTGGCCCAGGTCCTGGCGACTCGAACGGGGGCCAAGATCCTCGTGCCTGGGGCCTGGGAGGACAAGGATCCCCTTGGCCTGTTCGAGGACGGCGGAGTCCTGGTTCTCGAGGACCTGGACGAGGCCCCCCTGCCGGAAACGCCCCTGTTTCATCTGTTGAATGCGTGCCGGCAGGCACGGGGGGGGCTTTTGCTGACCGGTTCCACTCCGCCCGCCCGGTGGCCAGTGGCCCTACCAGACCTACGCTCTCGTCTTGCCGCCTTGCCCGCGGAGCGTCTGGGCGAACCCGATGACGAACTGATGGCCATGGTTTTGCTGAAGCTCTTCGCCGACAGGAGCGCGGATGTTGATCCGGGGGTGATATCCTACCTCGTCGCGCGTATGGAACGCAGCTTCGCCGCGGTCCGGGACCTGGTTGAGCGGGCCGATGCCCTGGCGCTCAGCGAGCGGCGAAGGATTACCGTACCCCTGGCGCGGCGGGCTCTGGAGGCACGAAATCCCGAGGCCGGGTGAAGCCCGTCAACCGCGCCAATCCCGGGGCCAGGGCGGACCAGGGACCATCGAAGGTCAAGTCCGCCAAGGCGCCCGTGGGGTATTTGTTTCGGACCTCCGCGAGTGCCGTTGGATCACTCTCGGGTCCGGCGAGGGAGAGGGTCAATTCTTCCAGGGCGGGGTTGTGGCCGACCACCAACGCCGTGTTGAACGTGTCTTCAAGGCGACGCAGCCGGGCCAACAGGGGGCGATGTTCGAAGACGTAAATTTCCCGTTCAAACTGGACGGGGGCGCCGCCCAGGGCGCCTTCGAGCAGATCCAGGGTTTCCCGGGTTCGGCGGGCCGCGGAACAAAGGACCACATCCGGGGCCACTCCCTCGCGAACCAGATGGTTGGCCATGAGCGCGCCAGCCCGACGCCCGCGTGGTGAGAGGGGGCGCTCGAAGTCGTCAAGACCAGGATCTCCCCAATCGGACTTCGCGTGGCGCAGGAACAATAATCGTTTCATCTTCGTGAAAGCTTTCCGGCGTTGGACCGCTCCCTTTGCGGTACGTCTAATTCCGGGCATATTATCCGCTGACGGTCGGCGAAAAAACGCGTCGACGCATAAAAATCGCCGTAAGCCCCATTCCGCGTAATAAAAGGAAAGCCCCATGAGCACCCCGTCGTCTTCCGCGCCGTCCTCCTCTCCGTCCCGCTCCGCCCGCGCGGGGAAAGGGGGCGTGGCGAAAGGGGGCGCGGTCGAGGGCGCTGCTCCGGGGGTGCCGATGACCATGGAGATGCCCGAGCGGTTCATTAATCGGGAACTGTCCTGGTTGGGCTTCAACAAGCGGGTGATGGAGGAGGCGCGCAACAGCCGCCATCCCCTGATGGAGCGGCTGCGCTTCCTGTCCATCTCGGGCTCCAACTTGGATGAGTTCTATATGGTTCGCGTCGCTGGCCTGAAGGGTCAGGTCGAAGCCGGGGTGAATCAACTCAGCCAAGACGGTCTGATCCCCGCCCAGCAATTGGTCGCCATCAACGGGAGTGCCCGTTCGCTGCTGGAGGAGCAGCAAATCGCTTGGGAACTCCTGCAGGAGGAACTTGGGAAGGAAGGGATCTCCGTGGTTAAGCCCGGTGGTCTGACCAAGGGGGATCGGGACTGGCTGGAGACCTTCTTCATGGGGCAGGTCTTCCCGGTGTTGACACCGCTGGCCATTGATCCGGCCCACCCCTTCCCCTTCATTCCCAACCTGGGCCATGCCCTGGTCTTGCATCTGGTCCGCCAGCGCGATGATACCTCCCTGCGAGCCTTGGTGCCCCTGCCGGGCCATATCAGTCGGTTCACCCGCCTGCCCGATGTTCAGGGCCAGGGGGTCCGCTATCTGTTCCTCGAGGATCTGGTGGGTCTGTTCCTCGACCGCCTGTTCCCGGGCTTCAAGGTTACCCAGGTGGGTCACTTCCGGGTGATCCGGGATTCGGAGATGGAAATCGACGAAGAGGCCGAAGATCTGGTGATGAGCTTCGAATCGGCCCTGAAACGCCGCCGCCGGGGCCATTGCATCCGCCTGACCCTGAACGCCAGCATGCCCGAGGATCTGGTGAAGCTGATTTGCGATGAAATGGATGTGGCGGAGGAAGATATCTTCAAGGTACGCGGCCCCATCGGCCTCGCGGACCTGAAGCAGTTGATCAGCGATGATCGGCCCGACCTGCAATTCGTCCCCTTTACCGCCCGGTTCCCCGAACGGATCCGGGACTTCGGCGGGGATTGCTTCGCGGCCATCCGCAAGAAGGACATTGTCGTCCACCACCCCTATGAAAGCTTCGACGTGGTGGTCCAGTTCCTGCGGCAGGCGGCCCGAGACCCCAATGTGCTGTCCATCAAGCAGACCCTTTATCGGACCTCGAACAACTCGCCCATCGTCGCCGCCCTGGTCGAGGCGTCGGAATCGGGCAAGGCGGTGACCGCCATGGTGGAGCTGAAGGCGCGCTTCGACGAGGAAGCCAACATCCGTTGGGCCCGCGACCTCGAGCGCTCCGGCTGTAACGTGGTCTATGGCTTCATGGACCTGAAAACCCACGCCAAGATCTCCCAGGTGGTGCGGCGGGAAAGCGGTGGGGAACTGCGCTCCTACGTCCACTTTGGCACGGGTAACTACCACCCGATCACCGCCAAGATCTATACGGATTTGTCCTATTTCACCTGCGACGAGGCCCTTTGCCAGGACGCGGGCAAGGCCTTCAATTACATGACCGGATATGCGCAACCGGCCGAGATGGAAAAACTGCGTATCGCTCCCCTGGGTCTGAAGGAGCAGCTTCTCAAGGATATCGACGGCGAGATCGAGCATGTGAAGGCGGGCCGGGTTGGGGTTATCTGGGCAAAGATGAACTCGTTGGTGGATCCGGATGTGATCGACAGCCTCTACCGTGCCTCCCAGGCGGGAGTGCAGGTGGATCTGGTGATCCGAGGCATCTGCTGTCTCCGGCCGGGCGTGAAGGGCCTGTCGGAGAACATCCGGGTGAAGTCCATCGTCGGGCGCTTCCTTGAACATTCTCGCATCGCCTGTTTTGGCAATGGGGAGGCTCTGCCGGGCGAGAAGGCCCGGGTCTATATTTCCTCCGCGGACTGGATGCCGCGCAACCTGAACCGTCGGGTGGAAACCCTGGTGCCCATCGAGAATCCGACGGTTAAGGCCCAGATCATCAACCAGATCATGGTGGCCAACATCAATGATAGGGCCCAGTCCTGGTACCTGACATCGGATGGGGATTTCCTCCGCGCCAAGGTGGAAGATGGGGAGAAGGCCTTCTCCGCCCATACCTACTTCATGACCAACCCCAGTCTGTCCGGCCGAGGGTCCGCCCTGAACGACCCGCAAAAGGGTATTCCGGTGCTGGAGGTCTCCAGCCGCGGGTGAGCGGGTGGAGCGGTTTTCCCAGCCGCGTCTAGAGTGAAACTGGATCAGCTTGAGTCGAGCTGGCCCAGTTTCACTCTGATCTTATAAATTTTGGCTCTATTCGCAGATCGCATTGAATTGCTATAAAGTGAGAGAAATGCAGGAGTTTAGGCACCATGGACCACAAGAGCTTTCACCGCTGGCTATGCGAGATCGATCACCTCACGGAAGCGCAGAAGGCGAAGGTG
>JAIOYK010000023.1 GCA_021741145.1 Rhodospirillum sp.
CGGTGCGGGAGACCGCGTCGATCATCTCCGACCGGACTTCTCCGGCCAGTTGCTCCAGTTCCGCCAGCGACAGCGAGCGCGTCCCGGACGGGTCCGCGATCCGGTCCAGCAAAGGCGTTTCAGGCGATGAACTCACGGCGGTCGTCTCCCTTGTAGGTGCGCGTGGGGCGCACGACACTTTTGAGCACGCGTAAAGCGCGAGACACCCCACTCTCCATTCAGCGTGGGGACCGGCGGCGGATCTATCCGGACGCCAATGAAAAACCGTTATATTCCTAAGGATAGAAAGGAAAACACGGACCAAGGATGATAGGGGAGACCTCCCCATGGACGCAAGGGAAGCTGATGCCGGACAGTGGATCGGCCAAATTGGGGGCCACCGCCATCCCTTTGCCTTAGCAGACGCGAAAAAGCGCATATGAAGGACTGGTTTCACTGGGGGGCGGTCGCTATACTCCGCGCGCTTCCGTCTGTCCGGAAATGGTCCATTTAAGACCCGAAGCACGGGGAATTCCCTGTCTCAAGGTGTCCCATTCCGGATCCAGCGCGTGACATCGTCCCAGCCGGTGGCCCCTTTTGGCCGAAGGTACCGGGACGGTAGCTATCAGACAGATATAATGACGCGGACCCTGGTACCGGGGTAACGGTCAAATGAAGCACGAGAGAGGGGAGGCGACGTCCGTCCGTGCCATTCTGGTTCGCGGGTCCGGTCGCGCCTTCGGGCATGTAAAAAAAACAGGAAGACCCGTATGCACGAAATCATCCGTCAGCTCGACGAAAAACGCGCCGCGGCCCGCCTTGGGGGGGGCCAGCGTCGGATCGATGCCCAGCACGCGAAGGGGAAGCTCACCGCGCGCGAACGTATCGATTTGTTGCTTGATCCCGGCTCCTTCGAGGAGTGGGACATGTTCGTGGAACATCGCTGCGTCGAATTCGGCATGGCCGACAGCAAAATTCCCAGCGACGGCGTGGTCACCGGCCATGGCACCATCAATGGACGTCTGGTCTTCCTGTTCAGCCAGGACTTCACCGTCCTGGGCGGGTCCCTATCGGAAACCCACGCCGCCAAGATCTGCAAGATCATGGACCAGGCCATGAAGGTGGGCGCTCCGGTGATCGGGTTGAACGATTCCGGCGGCGCGCGGATCCAGGAGGGCGTGGACAGTCTGGCGGGCTACGCCGAGGTCTTCCAGCGCAACGTCCTGGCCTCCGGGGTTATTCCCCAGGTGTCCCTGATCATGGGACCCTGCGCCGGTGGCGCGGTCTACTCTCCGGCCATGACCGACTTCATCTTCATGGTCGAGGACAGCTCCTACATGTTCGTCACCGGCCCGGACGTGGTGAAGACCGTCACCCACGAGCAGGTGACCGCCGAGGAGCTGGGCGGGGCGATCACCCACACCAGCAAGTCCGGCGTGGCCGACCTGTCTTTCGAGAATGACGTGGTCGCCCTGTTGCAACTGCGCCGTTTCATGGACTTCCTGCCCGCCAACAATAAGCAGAAGCCGCCGGTCCGCCCGACGGATCACGCCTGGGACAGCTATGATATGTCCCTGGACAACCTGATCCCGAACAACCCCAACATGCCCTACGACATGAAGGAGTTGATCTTGAAGATCGTCGATGAGGGCGATTTCTTCGAGGTGGCGCCCAAGTTCGCGGCCAACATCATCACCGGTCTGGCCCGCATGGAAGGCCGAACCATTGGCATCGTCGCCAACCAGCCCATGGTGCTGGCGGGGTGCCTGGACATCGACAGCGCCCGCAAGGCCGCCCGCTTCGTCCGGTTCTGCGACGCCTTCAACATTCCCCTGCTGACCCTGGTGGACGTTCCCGGCTTTATGCCCGGCACCAGCCAGGAATACGGCGGCATCATCAAGCACGGCGCCAAGTTGCTTTATGCCTATGCGGAAGCCACCGTGCCCAAGGTGACCCTGATCACCCGCAAAGCCTACGGCGGTGCCTATGACGTGATGTCCTCCAAGCACCTGCGCGGTGATTTCAACTACGCTTGGCCCACCGCCGAAATCGCGGTGATGGGACCCAAGGGCGCGGTGGAGATCATCTTCCGCCAGGATTTGGACAACGCCGAGAAGATCGCCGAACGGACGGAAGAGTACCGCCGCCTGTTCGCCAATCCCTTCGTCGCGGGCTCCCGCGGTTTCATCGACGAAGTGATCCTGCCTCACGGTACGCGCAAGCGGGTCAACCGGGCCTTCGCCATCCTGCGCGACAAGGCCCTGGAAAACCCCTGGCGTAAGCACGGTAACATTCCGCTGTAATCCGTGGTCCGCACGATCCGACATCGATGAAATGAGCAGGGGCACCCAATGTTCGACAAAATCCTGATCGCGAACCGTGGCGAAATCGCCTGTCGCGTTATTAAATCCGCCCGCAAGATGGGCATCAAGACCGTCGCCGTCTATTCGGACGCCGACCGTGACTCGCTGCATGTGGATCTGGCCGACGAACGCGTCCACATCGGCGCCTCGGCGTCGGCCGAGTCCTATCTGGTCATGGACCGCATCATCCAGGCCTGCAAGGACACCGGTGCCCAGGCCGTCCACCCGGGCTACGGCTTCCTGTCCGAAAACAAGGCCTTTCAGGCCGCTCTGGACAAGGAAGGCATCGCCTTCATCGGCCCGGGCAACCGCGCCATCGAAGCGATGGGCGACAAGATCGAGTCCAAGAAACTCGCAGCGGAAGCCAAGGTTTCCACGGTTCCAGGGTATATGGGCGTCATCAAGGATGCCGAGGAAGCGGTGAAGATCGCCAAGGACATTGGCTTCCCGGTGATGATCAAGGCCTCCGCCGGGGGCGGCGGCAAGGGCATGCGCGTGGCCTACACCGAGGAGGAAGCCCGCGACGGCTTCGTCTCGGCCACCAATGAAGCCAAATCCAGCTTCGGCGACGACCGGGTCTTCGTGGAGAAATTCATCGAGGAACCGCGCCACATCGAAATCCAGATCCTGGCCGATGGCGAGACCTGCCTGTACGTGGGCGAGCGCGAGTGCTCCATCCAGCGCCGCCACCAGAAGGTCATCGAGGAGGCCCCCTCGCCCTTCCTGACGCCGGAGGTTCGCAAGGCCATGGGCGAGCAGGCCGTGGCCCTGGCCAAGGCCGTGGATTACAAGTCCGCGGGCACGGTGGAATTCATCGTCGACGCCAACCGGAACTTCTACTTCCTGGAAATGAACACCCGCCTGCAGGTGGAACATCCGGTCACCGAGATGATCACTGGTCTGGATCTGGTCGAATGGATGATCAAGATCGCCGCGGGTCGGAAGCTGACCCTTACCCAGGACGACATCAAACTCAGCGGCTGGTCCCTGGAATGCCGGATCTACGCCGAGGATCCCTACCGGGGCTTCCTCCCCTCCATCGGCCGCCTGACCCGCTTCATCCCACCCGAGGAGGTCGAGGGGCAGGTTCGCGTTGATACCGGCGTCGAGGACGGCGGCGAGATCAGCATGTACTACGACCCCATGATCGCCAAGCTGATCACCCACGGGAAGGACCGGAACGAGGCCATCGCCCGCATGCGGGAAGCGCTGGACGCCTTCTACATCCGCGGCGTGTCCCACAACATTCCCTTCCTGGCCTCGTTGTTGAGCAAGGAGCGGTTCGTCGAGGGCCGACTGACCACCAATTTCATCGCCGAGGAATACGCCGACGGCTTCCACGCCGCCGACCTTCCGGCCGAGGATCCCACCATCCTGATCGCCGCGGTCGCCTGCGTGCACCGCAAGCAGGTGCAACGGGAAAGCCTGATCTCCGGTCAGATCGCCGGGCACGAGAAGAAAGCCCGGAACGATTGGGTTGTCCGCCTGGGCGACACCAATCACCCGGTGATGATCCTGCCGACCGACACCGGGCACGATGTCACCGTCGATGGCAAGACCGTCTCGGTGGCCCACGCTTGGCGCTTCGGTGATCCGCTGTTCAAGGCGGTGATCGATGGCCGCCCCGTGGTCGTCCAGATCGACCGGGAAGGCGTGGGCTATCGCCTGTTCCACGCGGGCACCCAGGACCATGCCCTGGTGCTGACGGAGACAGCGGCCAAATACGCGGCCCTGATGCCCAAGAAGGAAGCGCCGGACATGTCCAAGTTCCTGCTCTCCCCCATGCCAGGCCTGTTGGTGTCCCTGGCCGTGGAAGAGGGCCAGGAGGTCAAGGCCGGAGAACGTCTGGCGGTGATCGAGGCCATGAAGATGGAAAACGTTCTGAAGGCCGAACGGGACGGGACCGTCCTCAAAATCCACGCCGCCCCCGGCGACAGCCTCTCCGTTGACCAGAAGATCATCGAGTTCGAGGACTGATCCACCCTCCACATCCATCCCATTGAAAGGCGCCGCCCCGAAAGGAGCGGCGCCTCTTTCATGTCCCGTCACGACCAGATTGCCTCCTATTTTAGGCATATCCTATAAGATGTACTTTACCTAAGGGAATGCATCATCTAGGCTATGCAGCATAACAAGGCACCCCACGGATCAGAAACGCGGATCGCGTGTGGGGACCCTTCAGGAGGAAGACCATGCGCAACCCTTGGCGATTAGCCGCCCTATTCACCCTCGCCCTGTCCTGGGCCCCCGCGTCCCATGCTCAGAACCTGAACCCGGACCGGATCAAGGATCTGGCATCCACCATCCAGCAATGGGCATCGGCTCCGACCGTGGTCGCCGCCATCAAGGCCCAGAACACCGATCACGCCGGCCTGTCCCAGGCGGATATCGATGGTCTGGACACCCAATGGCGCGCGGAAACGGAAGCGCCGCCTTCTCCTCTGATCGATGGGGTCCTGGGCAATGATCTCTCGGCTTACCTGTCCAAGGTGAAGGACGGGGCTGATGGCCTCTATGCCGAGATCTTCGTCATGGATAACAAGGGCTTGAACGTGGGGCAATCGGACGTGACCAGTGATTATTGGCAAGGGGACGAGGCGAAATTTCAACAGTCCTTTGGCGCTGGCCCCGACGCGATGCATTTATCGGACGTGGAATTCGACGAATCGAGCCAGACCTATCTGATCCAGATGAGCCTGCCAATCAACGACGGTGGCGCACCCATCGGCGCGGTGACCGTTGGCTTGAACGCCGAGGCCCTTCAATAGGATCGCTCCGGGGAGGCCTGAACAGCCCCGCCCCGGACCCATCCGTCCTCCCGAGAATCCGTCCTCCCGAGAAAGAGAGGACGTCCTGGGAAGACGGCCCGGGGTCCAGTCGGGAACCTGTTTGGGAACCCTTTCCACCTCTTAATCCGACAAGCTCGCTCGGTTTTCCATGGCCCAACCCACTGGGGTGACGGGCGCCATGAAGGACGAAGAAACCATGTCCCAGTTCCCACAGGATTGCTCACACCCCTTGATGTCCCCGAGGACAGCCACCCGTTTGACCATCGGACGCAAGATTGCGCTGTTGGTCGTCACCTGTATCGCGGTGGGCATTCTGATCATTGTCGCCACCCAGGCCTATACCGTGCGCGGCGTGGTATTGAAGGAATCCGAGGCCAGTTTCTCCCGCATCACGGATCTGCTGGCGGGGGCCATGGCCGGGGCGGTTCGGTGGAAAAAAATCCCCGGAATCGAACAGGCCTATGCCGATATCATCTCCGATCCACGCAGGGTGGTGGCGGGGCTGCGGGTCATCGATTCCCAGGGGGAACCCTTGACTCAATACCTCGCGCCCGCGCGGTCGGAAAGTGGCGTTTTCCAAACCCTCTCCAACCTCCCGGCCCGCGACACCGGAGTGACAGCCATCCGGGACAAGGACGTCCTTCTGGTCCGCGCGCCCATCCTTTTGTCCAAGGACAGCCCGCCCTTGGGATCCCTCGTTGTCGCTTGGGACCTCTCCAGTCTCAAGAGCGATATCGCCCTGATCGTGTCGGTGGAGGCGGTCATTGGCCTGATCGTCCTGATCCTCGTGGCCCTCGCCACGACCATCGGCTTGCGCCGCATGGTGGCCGGACCGCTGACGGCCCTGTCCGAGGCCCTTGACGCCATCGGCGCCGGACAGCTTGACCGCCCCGTGCCCCATACGACCAAGGGAGACGAGGTGGGCGCCATCGCCCGGGCCCTCGACCAGTTTCGCTTGGCGTCCAAGGAAATGGACACCCTTCGTCTCCAGCGGGACGACGAGAAGACCGCCGAGGAAAAACGTCGCCGCCAGGCCCGGGAAGACTTGGCTCGGGACCTCGGCGACCGGGTGGGGGTCCTGGTGTCCCGCATGGCGCGGTTGATCCAAACCCTGGACGGCGAGTCTCGGACCATGTCCAGCAAGGCCACGGGGACCCGGGAATTGAGCCTCGCCGTGGCCGCGGTCACCGATCAAACAGCCGCCAATGTCCGCACCGTCGCCGCGGCGGCGGAGGATCTCCACGCTTCGAGCCAATCCATCGCCGAATCCGTCAACCGATCCGCAGAGGAGGCGGCCGCGGCGGCTGATCGGGCCGGTCGGGCACGGGAAGCCGTGGGTGGACTGGCCAAGGATGTGGGACGCATCGGCGAAGTGCTGGACCTGATCCAAAGCATCGCGGCGCAAACCAACCTTCTGGCCCTGAATGCCACGATCGAGGCGGCCCGGGCGGGAGAAGCCGGTAAGGGGTTCGCCGTGGTGGCCGGTGAAGTCAAGAACCTGGCCAATCAGACGGCCCGGGCAACGGAGGAAATCAGCAAACAGATCAACGATGTCCGCGAGGGGACGGGCGCCGCCGTCGAGGCCATCGCGCAAATTGCCCAAACCATCGAGGCCCTGCGCGACCGATCATCGACGGTAGTGGAGTCCATCCACCGACAGGCGGACTCGATCCAATCCATCGCCGCCAACGCCCAGGACGCGGCTCAGGGCACTCGGGAGGCCTCAAGCCGCATTTCAGAAGTGTCGGCCAACGCCGCCACCACCATGGAAGCGGCGGAAGCGGTTTCCATGGTCAATGGAGACTTGCACGAGAATAGCGCCGACCTTGAACGGATGGTCGCGGCCTTCATCGAGGATCTGGGGGCTTCCATGGGCAAGGCGGCCAAGTCCCTGTCCCTCGCCGCCGAATAGATCGGACGACGGAAGCCCATGGGAAAAGCCTGGCCACGGTCGACCTGCCCGAAGTCGAAGTCGAAGTCGACATCTCGACCCAGAGCTTCCAAATCCAGATCAACCCGCCCGTCTCGGAAACCGATCACGCCATCGGCGCGATTTCCGTGGGATTGAATATTCTGGTGTTTTCCGACGCGCCCCATGCCATGAATGAAGCCATAATTGTATGGCTGGCATGCGCCTGAGTTCGGCCGCGCGTCATTTTTTTCCTTGCCAACGCAGCCCCTGGCGCGCAGCCTTTGCCAAAGGCGCCTGGGCACCGAGGGTGGTTCAACTCTTTGAGGGGATTGTCACTTTCTTGTGTCTTGCGGGATTGGCCCTGGGCGGGCGAAACATGGCCCCTGGGGACTAATCCACCAAACGACCAGGATGCCCCTAGAAATCACGTCGAGCGATTCGTGGAACCCGGGCCAACGGTCCCACTTGTCCATTAATCGCTCTGGGGAACACCGCGGCCATTCCGGATGCGGTCAAGCAAAGCGGTTTGATATTCATGGCGATTTCCAAGACTCTCGCGGACGAGCTGGAGAAGCGGCGCTCCGTCGCCCTGGCGGGCGGAGGTGAGGCCAAGACCGAGGCCCGGCACGCCAAGGGCAAGATGACGGCCCGGGAACGGTTGATGGCTCTGTTCACGCAGGGCACCTTCCAGGAGTATGGTCTGCACGCTCAACACGCCACCCGCCATTTCGGAATGGCGGATAAATCCATTCCCACCGACGCGGTGGTTTGTGGGACCGGGTTCATTGATGGGCGCCCCGTGGCCGGGTTTAGCCAGGATTTTTCCGTGGTCGGCGGATCCTTGGGCGAGATCCACGCCAAGAAGATCTGCCACACCCTGGACCATGCCGTGAAGGCTGGCGTTCCGGTCATCGGCTTCAATGACTCCGGCGGAGCGCGGATCCAGGAGGGCGTCGGCGCCCTCTCCGCCTATGGCCAGGTGTTTTATCGCAATGTCCAGCTATCCGGCGTGGTTCCACAAATTTCGGTGATCGCCGGTCCCTGCGCGGGCGGCGCGGCCTATTCCCCGGCCCTGACCGACTTCATCATCATGACCCGGCACAACGCGGAAATGTTCATCTGCGGGCCGGAGGTGATTCGCGCCGTCACCGGCCAGATCACCACCATGGCCGAGATCGGCAGCGCCGAGGCCCATGCCTCGGTGGCCGGGAACATCCATTTCATCGCCGAGGACGACGCCCACGCGGTGGCCATCGTCCACCGGCTGCTGTCCTTCCTGCCGTCCAACAACATGATGGACCCGCCCCACCGGATCGAGCCGGACCTGTCCGTGGCCGATGACCCGGTTCTGGATGACATCGTGCCGGAGGATTCCAAGGTCCCCTTCGATTGCCGCAAGGTCATCGAACGGCTGGCCGATGGGGGCGACTACCTGGAGGTCATGCCCTCCTTCGCGGCGAACATTGTCATCGCCTTCGGGCGGATTGGCGGGGTCGTGGTGGGCTTTGTCTCCAACCAACCCACGGTGAAGGCCGGAACCCTGGACATCGACGCCAGCGACAAGGCCGCCCGCTTCGTGCGCTTCTGCAACGTTTTCAATATCCCGCTGGTGACCCTGGTGGACGTGCCGGGCTTCCTTCCTGGTGTGCAGGAAGAGCGGCGGGGCATCATCCGCCATGGCGCCAAGATGCTGTTCGCCTATGCCTCGGCCACCGTGCCCAAGATCACGGTGATCATGCGCAAGGCTTACGGGGGGGCCTATCTGGCCATGTGCAGCCAGGATTTGGGCGCCGACCGGGTGCTCGCTTGGCCGACCGCGGAAATCGCCGTGATGGGCGCGGAAGGGGCGGTGAACATCCTTTACAAGCGCGACCTGGAGCAGGCGGACGACCGGAAGGCCAAGTCCAAGGAACTGGCCGATGAATACCGGGAGGAATTCGCTTCGCCCTATCTGTCCGCGGGCAAGCTGTTCGTTTCGGACATCATCCAGCCCCGGCAAACCCGCTCGGCCATCGCCTTGACCCTTCGGGGCCTTCTGTCCAAGCGCGAAACCCGCCCGCCCAAGAAGCACGGCAATATTCCGCTCTAGATTACGATGACATTAGGTCGAATCGACCTGATGTCATAAACGTGATCTAAATCATATATTTAGAGCGGAATGAGACGGAAAGCCGCGTACACTTTTCCTCATTCCGCTCTAGGATGTCCGCCGTGTCTTCCCGTCGCAAAATTAAGGACCCAGGCCCATGCTTGATAACCTGGAACTGATCGGGACTGGCTTCGCCGTGGTCATGGCGGTGCTCGCCTCCCTCTGGGGCGCCTGCTCTCTGATTGGCACCATTTTCGCCCAGGTCGAGAAGTCCCGGGCGGAGGCGGCGGCCAAGGCCGCGCCGGTCCCGGCCTCCGCTCCCCCTTCGGCCCCGACCACGAGCGGAGGCATTCCCGCGCACCATCTGGTGGCGATCGCCGCGGCCGTGGCCTCGGTGCTCGGAGATGCTTACCGGATCACCCGGGTGGCCGCGCCCGCCCACCAGATCAGTGACTGGCCCCTGGAGGGCCGTATCGAGAACTTCACCGCCCACCGGATCCGGACCAATTGGGGTCCCACCCGCCCGACCCTGGGTGGAGAAACCCCGGATATCCTGAGAGGACAGAAATGATGAAACGCCTGCGGATCACCGTGGAAGGCACCGCCTACGACGTGACGGTGGAAGAGATGGATCAACCGGGCACTCCGGCCCCCGCGCCCATCACCGCCGCCGCGCCCCCCCCGGCTCCGGCTCCGACCCCCGCGGTTGCTCCGGCCCTTATCGCCAATGCTTCGACCGCGCCCGTCGGCCCCGGCGCCGTGGCCTGCCCGCTGGCGGGGACCGTGGTCAGCGTCGACGTGGCCGTCGGTCAGGTCGTCACCCAGGGGCAGACCCTGCTGGTGCTCGAGGCCATGAAGATGAATACCCCGATCGGGGCGCCCCAGGCCGGGACCGTCGCCACGGTGAGTGTCACCCCCGGCGCCACGGTGACCGAGGGGCAGGTTCTCGTCACCCTTTCCTGAACTTCTTTTTCCAGTTAGGACGCCGCCGCCATGGATGCTTCCGCCGCGGACACCACCCAAGCCACCTCCAAGCTGGAGCAGCTTTGGAACCTGACCGCCATTTCCGATGTCACCTGGCAGATGGCGGGGATGTGGGTCATCATCGCGGTCCTGTTCTATTTGGCCGTCTACCGCAAGTTCGAACCCCTGCTTCTGGTGCCGATCGCCTTCGGCGCCCTGCTCGCCAATCTGCCGACCGAGGGCCTGATCAACCCACCCATCGGCGAGCACGGGGGCGGACTCTACTATTACATCTCCAAGGGGGTGGAGCTGGAGATCTTCCCGCCGCTGATCTTCCTTGGAGTGGGGGCCTTGACGGATTTCGGACCCTTGATCGCCAATCCGCGCACCCTGCTGCTGGGCGCCGCGGCCCAGTTCGGGGTGTTCGCCACCTTCCTGGGAGCGATCCTCATCGGCTTCACGCCCATGGAGGCCGGGGCCATCGGCATCATCGGAGGGGCGGACGGTCCGACCTCGATCTTCCTGGCCAACAAGCTGGCCCCCCACCTGCTGGCCCCCATCGCCGTGGCCGCCTATAGCTACATGGCGCTGGTGCCTCTCATCCAGCCTCCGATCATGCGGGTCTTGACCACGGACGCGGAACGCAAGATCCGCATGCGGTCCCTGCGAAAGGTGTCGCGGCTGGAGAAGCTGATCTTCGCGACCATGGTGACCGTCGTCGTGATCCTGCTGGTGCCCGCGGCCTCGGCCCTGATCGGCATGTTGATGCTGGGCAACTTCCTGCGGGAATCCGAGGTGACCGAGCGCCTGACCAAGGCCGCCCAGAACGAGATCATCAATGTCGTGACCATCTTCCTGGGGACCTCGGTTGGGATCACCATGACCGGCGAACGGTTTCTGAACCTGGATACCCTGAAGATCCTGAGCCTGGGGGTCATTGCCTTTGGCATCGCCACGGCCAGTGGCGTGCTTATGGCCAAGGTGATGAACCTGTTCCTCAAGGACAACAAGATCAATCCCCTGATCGGTTCGGCGGGCGTCTCCGCGGTGCCCATGGCCGCCCGAGTCAGTCAGGTGGAGGGGCAGCGGGCCGACCCCGGGAACTTCCTGCTCATGCACGCGATGGGGCCGAACGTCGCTGGCGTGATCGGCACCGCCGTCGTCGCGGGCTATTTCATCGCTTGGTACGCGAATTAATCCCGCGGGGCTCCAATCCGGCCCCCGCTTGGATCCCAGACCCTTGGCTCCCAGACCCTTGGCGCCAAATCCTTCGGCCTTAGTCCCCCTCGATACATCCCAGGTCGTGGGCTAGGGTCCAGGGGGTTTTCCACCGCGGCATATCGTCAAAGGACCCCGCCTCCACCTCCCCCAACCCGGGGGCGGCGTGGAGACGGGCGCCCAGATCCGCGTTCAAGTTGAGGCTCGCCCTGGCTGGTGGGACGTTTTCCGCTTCACTGGGATTGGCTGGCGGACCCTCTCCACGGCGGACTCCGGCGCTGGTGACCGCGCCCAGGCCGTTGGGACCATGACTGAGCACCACATAGGCCGCGCGTTCGGAATCGGGAGGGGACTGGTCCTTGCGTTCGCCCAGAACCGCGATGGCTCCGGTCGAGGGCGTGATGCCCGAGGCCTGGGATGTACAGTCGCCCCCCGCGTCAACCATGCCTTGTGAAACGGCGTAGGTCAGGCGATTGCCCCACCCATCCAGGGCGTCCTCCTCCATCAACCCTAGGGTCCACCAGGGGAGGGTTCCCATGCTGAACAGCGGACTGGCGGCGCTCGGAACCCCCGTCCGAACCGGGCATTCTCCCGCCTTCCAGGGGGGATCGGGGCCATCGGCGTCGGCGGGGCAGGGCAAGACGCCGTTGAAGACGAAATGGGCCATCAGGGCCAATTCGGCCCGCTCCAATCGCGCTTCCGTCACCGTTCGGCGCCTGTCCTCCAGCAGGGAGGGCGCGGCCATCAAGCCACCCGCCACGACCAATCCCAGAATCGCCACGGCCAGGGCCAGGTCCAGCAGGATCCCACCGGGACGAGACGAGGAGACCGGCCCCCGTGGCGCCCGCTTCATCCGCCGATCAGATGCAGGACAACCTGCCGCCGGTGGGGCTTGGCCCGGTGCTCGCAGAGGTAAATCCCTTGCCAGGTGCCCAGTGCGAGACACCCGTCGCGCACGGGAATGGACAGACTGCTGGCGGTCAGGGCCGCGCGGATATGGGCGGGCATATCGTCCGGCCCCTCCAGAGCGTGGCGGTAAAGCCCTTGGTCTTCCGGTGCCAGACGGGCCAAGGCGTCGTCCAGATCGGCCATGACGTCGGGATCGGCGTTCTCCTGGATGGTCAGGGAGGCCGAGGTATGGCGAACGAAGAGAGTCAGGAGACCGCTGGAGAGGCCAGACTCCCCGACCCAGGCCCTAACGGAGGTGGTGATGTCTCGGAACCCCCGGCCCCGGGTCTCCACGGACAGCAGGGTCTGGTCCTGGTGGGTGATCGGGGTCATGGGTCGGATCCTTTCTTGGGAACGAAGGCGGGCCAGGGAACGAAGGCGGGCACCCTCCGGCGATAGGCCGCGTAGGACTCGCCATGGAGGGCGAGCAGCTTGCGTTCCTCGAACCCGGTGCCCACCAGCAGGTAGAGGGATCCCCAAAGGGCGGTCGACAGTCCCAAGGGGTCCACCGCCCGGCCCCAAAGGATCAGGAAGGCCGCGGTGTAGAGGGGATGGCGCATCCAGCGGTGAGGTCCGTCCAGGCGGAGGTCTTCATCCTCGTTGGCCGTGGGTTCGCGCAGTTGACGAATGCCGATCAATCGGCCCCCATCGTAATAGCGCAGCGACCAAACCCCGAAGGCCAATCCCGCCAGCGTCAGGGTGCTCAGCCCCCAAAAGGCGAGGGACGAAGACAGGATCCCGGGCCGTCTTCCCAGGGTCTCCTCCCCCAGCCAGAACACCCCCCCCACATGAACCAGGGCGATGGCGTTAAAGGCGAGGCGATGGCCCCGGCCGAACAGGTTGTGAAGCAGACGCCGCCCCGGTCCGCTGGCGAACAGGGAATGGCCAAAGCCGAAGGAAAGCCACCCCAGACCATGGAGAACCCAAGCACGGATGGCGGCCTCCTCCATGCCCCTGCCGCCCTACCCGCAGGTGATCTTGGTGATCCGCCCAACCGCGTCGATGAAGACGTTCAGGCGGTCGGGTCGCATATCCTCGGTGATCATCGCGCCCGGTGGCAGGATACGCTGGGGATGGGGCAGATCGGAAACCCTCAGGAAGGGCCCCTGGGCCGGCGGCTTGGCGGAACTGGAGAGCAGCGGCCCCCCAACCCGATCCTGCAACTGGTCGGCGATGCAGGTGCCCCCCTGTCCGCCGGTGACGGGTGTGTCTCCCCCGCCATTCGAGGAGCAGGCAGCCAGGGTCAGGGCCGACAGGAGGACGAAGATCCGGGGCATGTTGGTCTTGGGGGTCCACATGGGTCAGTTTCCCGATGGTTTTTCAGAAAGGCGGGCGATGGTGGCGGTGGTGGAAAAACCGTCCTCGAGTTTGGCGAGCACCACCCGGCCCCCATTGGCCTGGACCACTTCGGCGCCGACCACCGTATCGACGGTATAATCCGCGCCCTTGACCAGGACGTCGGGCAAGAGGGCACGGATCAGAGTGAGGGGTGTATCCTCGCCAAAAAGGACCACCAAGTCCACGGGCGCGAGGGAGGCCAGAACCGTGGCCCGGGCCATTTCCGATTGGACGGGCCGGGTCGGACCTTTCAGACGGGACACGGAGCGATCACTGTTCAGGCCGACAATCAACCGGTCGCAGGCCTGGCGGGCTTGGCGCAACAGGGAGATATGCCCCGGATGCAGCAGATCGAAACAGCCGTTGGTGAATCCTACCCGGAGGCCTCGACGGCGCCATTTGCCGACCAATTCCCGGGCCTCGTCCAGCGGAACCACCTTTGATTCACTGGCGCTGACTTCCAGATGGTGGGCCGCGGCGAGCAGATCGTTCCGGGGGACGGCGGCGGTCCCCACCCGGCCCACGACAATCCCCGCGGCCAAATTGGACAGGCGGCAGGCCGAAGAGAGATCCGCTCCCGCGGCCAGGGCGGCGGCGAGGGTCGCCACGACCGTGTCTCCGGCGCCGGACACGTCGAAGACCTCCCGGGCTTCCGCGGGCATGTGCTCCACGGTGCCCTCACGGGTGACCAGGGTCATGCCGTCCTGGCTGCGGGTGGCGAGAACGGTGTCGACGGCACAGGTCTCGATAATTTTCCGGCAGGCCGCGATCACCTCCTCGTCGCTTTCCGCGGGCATGCCGCTGGCCTCGGACAGCTCCTTGCGGTTTGGCGTCAGGATGGTGGCGCCCCGGTACCGGGTATAGTCCCGCCCCTTGGGGTCGACGACGATGGGAACGCCCGCCTCTCGCCCCAGGCGGATCAGGATCTCGGCCATGCCGGTATCGAGGACACCCTTGCCGTAGTCCGATAGGACCAGGGCTCCGGCGGTCTTGATCTGGCTGCGGACATCCTCCACCAGGCGGTCGGCGTCGTAGGGATCCAGGGGCGCGACGGTTTCATCGTCCGCCCGGAGAAGCTGCTGGCTTCCCGCGACGAAGCGGGTCTTGACGCTGGTCCGGCGATCCGGCTGGACACCGATGAAGTTCTCGACCGAGGATTCCCCGCCCAACAGGGTCATGACTTCGCTACCGGCCCGGTCCTCGCCCAGGACGGACATGAAGGCACTGCTGGCCCCCAGGGCCACGAGGTTGCGCACCACGTTTCCGGCGCCGCCCAGCATGGCCCGCTCTTCCTTGATATGGATGATGGGGATGGGTGCTTCGGGGGAGATTCGCTCGACCTTGCCATGGACGAAGCGGTCCAGCATGACGTCACCGACGCAAATGACACGGGCGGAGGACAGCTTGAGAACGATGTCGGCGAGGGCGGCTGCGAGGGGCATGACCGGGGGACACTCCACGGCGAGGTTGGGGGGAGGGGAAGGGCGGCGAGGGTACGGGGGCAAGCTAGCACCGGAGCGGAACAGGGAAAAGGGATTCGGGGGTTTTCCCGCCTTTTCGGATCTCAGCCCCAGGTGTTCCTCGTGGGCACGCGTTGCCCCGGAACGGACAGGAAACGGACCCCCTGGCCCTCGATCACCGCGGCGGTCAGGGTTCCCCCCAGATAGGCGCCGGTGTCCAGGCCCAGGCGTGCCTCGCTGACCTCCACGGTGGGGCGAGGTGTGTGACCGTGCACCACGAACAGGTCCCAGGGGGCGGTGGAGGACAGGAAGGGTTCGCGGATCCACAGGAAATCCCGTTCCTTCTGCGCCTCCAGGGACCGACTGGGATCCACCCCCGCGTGGACGAACAACAAATCCCCCGACCGGATGGAGCTGGGCAGGGACCTCAGAAAGCGATCATGGTCCTTGGGAAAGAGCGCCAGAGCATCTTTCCGGGCGCGGGCCCATTCCTCCGGGGTGGCGCTGTCCGTGTCGTGCCCAAGTGGCGGCGTCACGCCGTAGGACCGCAGGGTTTCCGATCCGCCCCCTGACAGTCCCATCCACTTCGAATGCACCGGCCCGTCATCCAGAAAGGCCAGAAACTGTTCCTCGTGGTTGCCCAGCAGGACGGAAACGGGGGGTAAGTCCTCGGGGGGAGTCATAAGGCGGTCAATGACCTCTCGGGACTGGGGGCCGCGATCAACCAAATCGCCCAGGCTGATGATCCGGGCCGCCGCTGCTGGATGGCGTGCCAAATCGATCCGAATCTCGTCCAAGAGGGTGTCGAGGACACAGAGCAAGCCATGGATATCGCCGATAACATAATGGCGCAGACCGTCGGGCCCACCCTTGGTCAGGGGGGAGTGATCCATCGAAAGAGGGGGAGACTGGGTGGGCATCGTCGATTTTTCCTCCGGAATCGCCACTGGCGGGAACGCCTTGGATATGGGAAAGTGCTCTCCGCCGGGTCAAGCGCTAACCTGGTCGCACATCGGCGAGGCGGCGTCCTTCTCTCAAGGCGGCGTCCTTCTCTCAAGACAGCACCCCAGGTGACGTCCCTGGACCGACCAGAAGGACGGCTTGGGGTCCCCCTCAAGCCCTGGCTGGTTACGGGATAAAGAAGAATTCAGGCGTCGGGAAGGATTCATGCCGTCTTCATCGATTTCTTTCGGAACCGCGCGGGCCTTGATGGAGGCTCTTGGCGGACTGAAACAAAATCCAGCGGGCCACCAGGTGGCGGTTATCGCCCTCTCCCAGCTTCAGCCTGAATTTCACCGGCAAAACCTCGTCCAGCGGGCGGCGGAGGTATTCGCGCCCATGCTGCGTGAGAAGGACGGTCCCCGGGTTTTCCTGCCCGCCAGTCTGGACATCGTGGTCCTGGGCCGGGACCTGCCCCGGGACGCGGTCCGCGACGCCGCGGGTGCCATTCGCGCGCTGTTCGGCGCCGACCCCCTGGCCCGGGAGCGGACGCCGGGACGGGACCGGTTCGCCCGGTGGTTCGACCTGAGTCGCCCAGACCACATGAAGGCCTTCGTCACGCTCGCCGACGACATTGACAAGCGCTCGAGCGAGGCGGCCCAGGCCACGGGTGCCTGGAACATCAATGACCAACCCCTGACGCCAAAGCGCCTCGCCCTGCTGACCGCGGACATGGAAGGGTTGGACGTCGGGCCTCTGCTCCACCGTCAGGCGGTGGTGGAGGTGAGCGACGACCGACGGGCCACCCTGGCGCACGAGGAATTCCTGATTTCCCTCGCCGCCTTGCGCAAGAAGGTGGCCGAGGAGGTCAATCTGCAAAGCGACCGCTGGCTGTTCCAGGATTTTACCCGATCCCTGGACCGCCATCTGTTGCGGGTGTTGAAGAACATGGATGTGTTCCAAAAGCCCAATGCGCTGAGCATCAACCTGAACCTTGAAACCCTGTATTCCGACGCCTTCGCGGGCTTCGCCGCGGCCCTGCGTCCGGGTCAAAGCCTGCTGATCGAGGCTCAGGGCGTGGATGTCTTCGCCGATATCGCCATCTTCCTGCGGGCTCGGGACTGGTTGCATGAGAAAGGCCACAAACTTTTGATTGATGGCCTGACACCCCGCACCATGGAAACGGTCGATTTAGGTCCCCTGGGGGCGGACTTTTACAAATTGGGCTGGAACCCTGGTCTGGTCCATTCCGTTGATGGAGACGACGCGGCGGCCGCCCGCGCCCTGATCGGCGCCATCGGAGCGGAGAAGGTGATCCTGGGGCGGGTGGATTCGGAACAAGCCATGGCCTGGGGGTTGCGCGCGGGGATCCGCCGCTTCCAGGGTTTTTTCGTGGATTCCATGTTGGGGGCGATGATCCACGGGGCCTGTTCGGATCCCTGTGGCCTGGGCCGGTGCATCGCCTCGCGGCGCCAGTTAACGGGCATCCTGCGGGACCAATGCCGGGACCCGGACCGCTTGGACGGCACCAATCGTATCACCGCGAAATCCGTGTAAGGGGGCGAGACCAACGCAATGGGGATAATGGTTTCCACCGCGCTGACCGATACCACCCATGGCGAGACGAGCCATGAGCTTCGGTCGCTCGCCAATCTGATCGCCTGGCTTCAAGACAATCTGGGCCGTTTGCTCGGATACCGGGCGGCCCGGCTGCGTCTGTCCAATCTGCGCCGCCCCACGCCCGAGGCCCTAAAACCGGCCCGTGCCTTGATGGCCGAGTTGGCCCGGGATCCTGAAATCAAGGTCTTTTCCCTCCCACGGGCGGAGAAGATGCCCTGCCCGGGGGCGGTGCCCGCCTGGGCGCGCCTGGCGTGGCCCGTCCTGGCATGCCCGGGCACCGGGGCCGTCCCCTGACGCCCGAGGGCTTGGCCAAGCTGGAGAACGGCTTGGCCATGGCCGACCTGTCCACCCAGGTGCGGCGCCAGCGCATCGTGACCATCCAGACCGACGGCATGCTCCTGCCCGTGGCCACGGAGTTGTTCATCAACATCGGCGAATTGCGCCAGACCATCGCGCCCCAGGTCGATCTGTTCTCCAATCCCTGGCTCTTCCGCCGTTTCACCGCGACCCTGGATCAGCGCATGACCACCTATATCGGTGGCTATGTCGCCGCGGTGGACACCCCGATGGTCAGCCTGAACTTGAACGTGGCCACCATCCTGGGACCGGGCTTCGCCACGGTGCGCGACGCCGCCAAACGGTACACGGACAAGATCATCGTCCTCGAACTGCGTCTGGACGACATCATGGCGGACCTGCCCGCCTATCTGTTCGCCCGGGAATATGTCCAACAATTGGGCTTCAAGGTGCTCATCGACAACCTCGGCGCTCAGGCCATGCTCTGGGTGGACCGTCAGCGCCTGGGCGCCGACTTCCTCAAGGCCGTTTGGTCGCCGGAGATGGGGCATCTTCTCTCGACCCCGGAAGGGGACATCCTGCGTCGGCGCATCCATGCCTTCGGACCCGAGAGTATCATCATGAGCCGCTGCGACGACGCCACCGCCGTGGAAGCGGGCCGGGCGTTGGGCTGCGTGTTTTTCCAGGGGTTCTACCTCGACGATCTGTTGCGCGACCGACGCCCCCATGCCCCGACGGAGTATTCCCAGGGCCTCGCGACATGAACGAACCGTCTCTTCCGCCCCTTCATCCGCCGCCATGGCCCGCGCTGTGGGTCGAGAACCTGACGAAAGTCTTCCCCGACCGGCGGCGGGGGGCGGTCGCCGCGGTGGATCGGGTGACCCTCTGGGCGGCGCGGGACAGCACCGTGGGCCTGTTGGGGGGCAACGGCGCGGGCAAGACCACGACCATTTCCATGCTGTTGGGCCTGTTGACCCCGACCGCCGGCCGGATCGAGGTGTTGGGCGTGGACATGGTCTCCGCCCGGCACAAGGCGCTTCCCTTTCTCAACTTCTCCAGCCCTTACGTGGACCTTCCCCACCGCCTGACGGTGCGAGAGAACCTGACCGTCTACGCCCTGCTGTACGGGCTGGCGGATCCGGCGGCGCGCATCGCCGCCCTGACGGCGGAACTGCGGATCGACCACCTGATGAACCGTCCCGCGGGGAAGTTGTCGGCCGGGCAGAAGACCCGGGTGGCGCTGGCCAAGGCCCTGTTGAACGACCCCCGCGTCCTGCTGCTGGACGAGCCCACGGCCTCCCTGGATCCGGACACCGGGGACTGGGTGCGCACCTACCTGGAAAACTGGCGGCGCGCCCGGGGCGCCACCCTGTTCCTGGCCAGTCACAACATGGCCGAGGTGGAACGCCTTTGCGACACGGTCTACATCATGGCTGAAGGCCGGGTCCGGGACCAGGGCACCCCCCAGAACCTGCTGAACCGCCATGGCCGCGCCAACCTGGAGGAGGTTTTCCTGAAGATCGCCCGGGAAGGTCGGGATCCGGATCTGGAGACACCACCATGACCCTCGAGAGCCGCCAAGGCCAACGGGAGAATGAGCGTTTCGCCACCGCGTCCTCCAGTCCGATCGCCGAGGCCTTGCCCGCCTCGGACCAGGTTCTGTCCATCCGTCGGATCCGCGCCCTGATCCTGCGCCATTGGTACCTGATGCGGGGATCGGTGCCGCGCCTTCTGGAAATCGCCTATTGGCCGATGATCCAGGTGATCACCTGGGGGTTCGTCACCCGCTTCCTGGCCCAGGAGTCCACCCTGGTGGCCCAGGCGGGGGGGATGTTCATCGGCGCCGTGCTGCTTTGGGACGTTCTCTTCCGGTCCAATTTGGGGTTTACCCTGTCTTTCTACGAGGAGTTGTGGTCCCGGAACCTCGGACATTTGTTCGTCAGCCCCCTGCGCCCCTATGAACTGGGCATCGCGCTCATGACCATGAGCCTGATCCGGACCATCCTGGGTGTTTTTCCGGCGAGTCTGGTGGCCCTGTTCCTGTGGAAATTCAACATTTACGGTCTGGGCCTGCCCCTATTGGCCTTTTTCGCCAACCTGATGGCCATGGGCTGGATCATTGGCCTTTGTGTCAGTTCCCTGGTCCTGCGGGTCGGCCTGGGGGCGGAGAGCATGGCCTGGGTGATGATCTTCGCCTTCATGCCCCTCTCGGGCGTCTATTACCCCATCGGCGTTTTGCCCGAAGCCCTGCAATGGGTCGCCTATGCCTTCCCCCCCGCCCATGTGTTCGAGGGCATGCGGGAGGTGATGATCCACGGCACCTTCAACCAAGGCCATTTCCTCGCCGCGGTGGGTTTGAACGGCCTGTATTTGGCCCTCTCCATGGGCCTGTTCCTGCGCATCTTCCGGGTCGCCCGGGACAAGGGGCTGTTGCTGAACATCGGCGAGTAAATTCGATTTTCCTTATCCAAGGCCAGCTCTCTTGGATACACTTCCTGTCTCCCTTTGCTTCATTCGGTTCGATAAATCGGGAGCATTGGCGCTGAAGACGGAAAATCGTCAATGCGTCGCCCCTCTGGAACGGGATATCCCCAGTTGTCCCTTTTCCACCGCGCCCCGGAGTCCGTCCCATGTCCGCCCATCGGTCCCCTCGTCTCCGCTCCCTCCTCGGTCTTCTGCCCATCGCCTTCGGGGTCGCGGTGGTGGTCTTCGCCGTCGCGGGCCGCGTGCCCCCGGCGCGCACCGAGGGAGCCGTTCCGGCCACACCGGCGCGGGTCATCACCGTGCCCCGACTGGATGTTACCCCGCTGATCACCGCCCATGGCCTCGTTCGCCCGGACCGGGTTTGGCAGGGCGTGGCCGAAGTCCCGGGCAGGATCGTGGAGGTCTCCCTGGTTCTGCGACAGGGCGTAATCGTGGAGAAGGGCACGCCGCTGGCGCGCATCGACGCCGCCGACTACATCCTGATCGAGGCCCAGCGCCAATCCCGGATCAAGGACCTGGAAAGCAGACGGGACAACCTCGAGGCCTCGATCGCCATCGAGGAACGGAGCCTGGCCCTGGCCCGGACGGAACTGGACCGCAAGGAAACCCTGCGCGCCCGGGGCACCGTCGCCCAGGCGGATGTGGACACCGCGGCCCGCTCCCTGCTGTCCGCGGAGCAGACCCTGCAAAACCTGCGCAACGAGCTGAACCTGTTGCCCGCGGAGATGGATCAGAGTCGTGCCCAGTACAGCCAAGCCAAGCTGGATGTGGCGCGGACGGACCTGATCGCGCCCTTCGACCTGCGGATCGCGTCGGCCGACGCCGTGGAAGGGCACTTCGCCCAGCTGGGTCAAATCCTGGCCGAGGGCGATTCCATCGCCAAGGCGGAAATCGAGGCCCAGGTGCCCCTGAACCGCATGCTTGCCCTGACTCGGGCCGGAGGGGAGCGCGCCCTGGCCGAGGGCCGGGACGGCATGGGAAGCGGGCTCGGCGCGGCCAGCCGGAACGTCTCGGCCAGTCGCCACCTCACCGCCCAGGTGGTGCTGGACGCGGGGGACAGGACGGTGACTTGGCCCGCCCGCGTAGAGCGGGTCAGCGACACCATCAACCCCACGACCCGCACCCTGGGGGTCATCGTCGTGGTCGACGAGCCCTACCGTCAGGCCATCCCCGGGGTCCGCCCTCCGCTCGTGAAAAACATGTTCGTCACCGTCCTGCTGGGCGGCGAGACGCTGCCCGATAAGGTGGTGATCCCCCGCCACGCCCTGCGCGCCGATGGAACCGTGGCCCTGGTGGACGCGGACGGCATCCTCGCGTTCCACCCCGTGGAAGTTCTTTTCGCCCAGGACGGGTACGCGGTGATCGAGGCGGGGCTGAGCGGTGGCGAGACCCTGGTCGTCGGCCATCTCTCCCCGGCCATCGCGGGCATGACCATCACCCCCGTGGAGGACGCCGAAACCCTGTCCCTGATGACCAAGGACGTCTCCGCCGGTGATCTGACCGGTGGAGAGAGCAAATGATCTCCTACTTCGCCCGCCACCCCACGGCGGCCAATATCCTGATGATCGCCATCATGGTGCTGGGCATCGCCAAGGTCTGGGACCTGAACCGGGAGACCTTTCCCCGCCTGCCCCAACTGGACGTGGACGTTGGGGTCGTCTGGCCCGGTGCCTCCGCCGGACAGGTGGAGGATTCTCTCTGCCGCCCGCTGGAGGACGCCGTGGAAGGGATCTCCAACCTGGAGGAAACCGTCTGCACCGCGTCGGAGGGCAAGGCCACGCTCGTGGCCTCGATGCGCGAAGGCACCAATGCCTCGACCTTCCTCGATGATGTCCGGGCCGAGGTGGACGCCCTGGACACCTTGCCCGACGACAGCGAACGTCCCACCACCGTCCTCAAGGACCGGACGGATTTCGTCGCCTCTCTTTCCCTGACCGGCCCCATGACGGCCCAGGATCTGCGCGACCTCGCCCTGGATCTGAAGGATCGGATGCTGCGCTTTGGTGGGATTCCGATGGTTGCCGTCCAGGGTTTCTCCGACCGCCAGATCCGGATCGAGGTTCCCCGGACCACCCTGCGCGCCCTGGGTCTGTCCATGGCCGATATCGCCCGGGCCATCGAGAATCAAAACCAGGATCTGCCCGCGGGGGTTCTCCAGACCCGGGAAAGCGATGTCCTGCTTCGGGTGGGAGAGGACCGGAGACGGCCCACGAACTTCCTTGACCTGGTGGTCCTGGGTGGCGTCGAAGGGGGGGTGATCCACCTGGGCGACATCGCCACGATCACCGACACCTTCCAGGACGCCGAAAAGAAAATTCTGCGCGACGGCGTCCGCGCCGCCCTGCTTCAAGTCAGCAAGACACCGGCGGACGACAGCCTGAAGGTTCTGGCGCGCGTCCAGGCCTTCCTGGATCGGGAGCGGGCGAGATTGCCCAGCCAGGTCACGCTGGAAATCACGACGGATGTCTCCTCCATCATCGAGGATCGCCTGTCCCTGCTGGTGGACAACGGCGTCCAGGGGCTGGTCCTGGTCTTCCTCTCCATGTGGCTGTTCTTTGGGTTCCGCTTCAGCTTCTGGGTTTCCGCTGGGCTGCCGGTGGCCTTCCTGGGCGCCATCTTCCTGATGACCGTCTTCGGTTACACCCTGAACATGATCACCATGGTGGCCCTGCTGATCGCCATCGGTCTGATGATGGATGACGCCATCGTCATTTCCGAGAACATCGCCGCGCGCCTGTCCAAGGGGGACAGCCCCATGGACGCGGCGATCCAGGGCACCCTTCAGGTGCTGCCCGGGGTGGTCAGTTCCTTCCTGACCACCATCATGGTCTTTGGCGCCCTGATCTTCCTGGAGGGCAATATGGGCGCCATCCTGGGTGTTCTTCCGGTGGTCCTGATCATGGTGCTGACCGTCAGCCTGATCGAGGCGTTCCTCATCCTACCCCACCACTTGGCCCATAGCCTGGAACACGCCGCCCGAAAGCCACCAAGCCGCTTTCGGCTTGGGTTCGAAAGGCGGTTCGGCCAGTTTCGAGATGGATACGTGGACGGCATTGTCCGCCGGGCCGTGGGTCATCCGGGGCTCACCCTGGGCCTGTTGTTCATGGTCTTGATTTTCTCCTTCGGACTGGTGGCCTCCGGCGCGGTCAAGATGGAGGCTTTCCCGGACCTGGAAGGCGATGTCATCGAGGCCCGCGTGCTGCTGCCCCAGGGCACCCCTCTGGCCCGGACCGAGGAAATCGCCGACCGCATCCTGGCCGCCTCGCGCACCATCAACGGGGAATACCGGGAGCGGCAACCCGAGGGCGCGGATATCATCCACGGCGTCACCACCCAGTTTTCCGTTAACAGCGACGTGGGCGAGGTCGGTCCCCATGTGGTCACCGTGGGCCTGGACCTGCTGTCCTCCGAGGTTCGCCGCGGGTCCACGACCGAATTGATCAACCGCCTGCGGGAGCTGGTGGGCGACCAGCCGGATGTGGTCACCATCCACTACGCGCAAAGGGAACGGGGGCCAGCGGGCAAGGCCCTGGAAATCCGCCTGACCGGAGACGACCTGGACGCGCTGAAATCCGCCTCCCTTGGTCTGCAGGTCTGGTTGCGCGGTTACGATGGGGTCCATGACACCTATGACGACCTGCGCCCGGGGAAACCGGAGATCACCCTGATTTCCCGGGACACGGCCCTGGCCCTGGGGGTGACCGCCAAGGATCTGGCCGACCAGACCCGGGCCGGATTCCAGGGATTGATCGTGGACGAATTCCGTGTTGGTCCGGAGACCTTCGAGGTGGACCTGCGGCTAACGGAAACGGATCGGAACGATCTGGCGGACCTGGATGATTTCGTGATCGTGACCCCCCAGGGCGATACCGTGCCCCTGGGGGCCGTGGCCCATATCAAGCAAACCAAGGGGTGGGCGCGAATCCTGCGGGTGGATGGACAGCGCACGGTGACCGTGTCCGGTGACGTGGACAGCCGGATGGCCAATGCCAACGAAATCACCCGCCACCTGACGACCACCTTCCTGCCCGAGTTGCTGTCCCGCCATCCGGGGGTGCGCTCCTCGCTCGAGGGACAGGCCGCGGAGGGCGGTAAGACCGGTAAGTCGATCCTCGGGAACTTCCTGATTGGCCTGATTGGCGTATTCCTGCTGCTGTCCTTCCAGTTCCGAAGCTACGTGGAGCCCATCATGGTCATGGCCGCCATTCCCATGGGCTTTGTCGGGTCGATCCTCGGCCATCTGGTCCTGGGATTGGACATCTCCATGCCCTCGCTGGTGGGCTTGACCTCGCTGGCGGGCGTTGTGGTCAACGACTCCATCTTGTTGGTCCAGTTCCTGAAGGAAAAGCGCGGCCAGGGCATGCCGCCGGCCGACGCAGCGGTCGCCGCCGCCCGCGAGCGTTTCCGCCCGATCCTCCTCACCTCCCTGACCACGGTCCTGGGACTGGGGCCACTGCTCACCGAGACCAGCCTCCAGGCCCAGGTGCTCATTCCCCTGGCGACCAGCCTGGCCTTTGGGCTGACCGTTTCCACCTTCCTGGCTTTGATCCTGGTGCCCGCCTTCTATGTCCTTCTGGCCGATTGGAAGGTCATTGGACGGGACTTGGCCGACCCGGCGCCGCCCGCGAATTCTCCTGGGAAAGGGGCGCCTTCCGTTTAAACTTTCACAGGTCTTCGGATTTTCGCTGATATAGTTCCGGCTTCCCGTCCAGCTCGTTGGAATGGAGTGCTTGTTCTTGTCCGGTTTGCGCGCCCGCTTGCTTTCCAAACCCCTCGTCCTGATCGAGGTTCTGGTGGCCTCCCTTGCGGTGAATCTGCTGGCCTTGGGCACGGCGGTCTACTCCATTCAGGTGCTCAACCGCTATGTCTCCCATGGAGTGGACGCCACGCTCACGGCCTTGACCGCGGGCGTCGTGCTGGCCGTTCTGTTCGAATTCGCCTTCCGGATGGTCCGTCAACACCTGGCCCTGACCTTGACCGATGGTCCAGACACCCGGGCCGACGCGATGGTCTTCGATCTGATCACCCGGACCCGGGTGGAGGGTCTGAACCGCGCCCCGGCCCATCTGCTGCGCGACTTGGCCCGGGGGCCTGAAACCCAAAGGCAGGGCCTGTCCGCCAACGTGCTGACCGCCCTGTTGGACGTGCCTTTTTCCTTGCTGTCCGTGGGCGCCCTCTTTTTGCTGAATCCCCGGGTGGGCGCCGCGGCGACCCTGTTCCTGGGCTTGGCCCTTGCCGCGGGACTGGCCTCGCAGGCCCTGATGCGCGGCCCCGGAGAAGCGGGGCGGGTGGCCTCGGGGCGGCGGGATGGGATCCTCCAAAGTGCCTTGAGGAACGCGGATTCCGTGCGTGCCTTCAACATGACCGTCCCCTTATCCCAGGCCTGGAACACCCATGCCGGGGCCGCCCACGCGGGGCGGCGGACGGGGATGCTCTGGCAGGGTCGGGCCGAGGCCGTGGTGCGTCTGCTGACCGCCCTGATGGCCGTGACCGTGACCGCCACGGGGGCGGTCCAGGTGGTTGACGGCACCCTGTCGGTCGGCGCCCTGATCGGCTGCAATATCCTGTCCGCCCGGGCCATGGCCCCGTTGGCCCGGCTGGTCCAACTCACCGATGGGCTGCTCCGGGCCCGCCAATCCCGGGCCGCCCTGGACAGCTTCGCGCGGCTGCCGCGCGAGGCGATGGAAGGGGCCCAGCTCAAGGGCATGAGCGGCGCTCTTGAGCTTCGTGATCTGGCCTTCCTGCATCCTGGAGCGACAACCCCCTTGTTCGAGAGACTATCCCTGGAGATCCCCCCGGGAAGCGTGGTTGGCGTGGTGGGCGCCAATGGGGCGGGGAAGACCACCCTTGCACGGGTTCTGATGGGGCTGATCGAGCCGGCCCGGGGGGCGGTGTTGGTGGATGGCGTGGACCTGCGCCAGATCGACCCCACTTGGTGGCGCGCCCAAATCGGTTATATGCCCCAGGATCCTCGCCTCGTGGGTCGCACCCTGGCCGAGACCATCGGCGGCGGTGTCCCGGGGATGACCAGCGAGACCCTGTCGGACTTGGTAACCCGCGCCGATCTCTCTTCCTACATGAACGGCCTTCGCCAAGGTCCCCTGACTCCCTTGGAAGGGGACGGAGCCGCCCTGCCCCTGGGGATCCAACGGCGCTTGGCCCTGGCCCGCGCCCTGGCCAGGACAGGACGGATCGTTATCCTCGACGAGCCCACGGAAGGCATGGACGCGGGCGGTGCCGCGGCCGTCTACCGGGAAATGAACCGCCTGCATAAGGCGGGCGCCACCATCGTGGTCTTTTCCCACGACCCGGCGATGCTGCGTGGCGCGGGCCTGCTGATCGACCTGAATGTCAAACCCCGTCCCCGCGTCGGTGCTCTGTCCGGGGATGACGGGAGTCAACGGACCGTGGCTGGCGGCCCCTTGCCCCCTGTCTCCAAACCGTCCGCCACTCCGACGTCAAGGGTGTCATGACCCAATCCAAAGCCCCCAACTCTCCCCATTTCGCCTCCAATGCCTCCAATGCCACCGGGGGCGACGTCGGCGGCGGCTGGGCCGCCCATGCCCTGTTCTTTCTGCTGATCGCCGCCTTGTTGGCCTTCGGTGCCTGGATGGCGCTGGCCCGGGTGGATGTGGTCAGCCAAGCACCGGGGGAGGTCGTTCCCTCCTCCCAGGTCAAACAGGTCCAACACCTGGAAGGTGGGATCGTTAACAAAATCCTGGTCCGGGAGGGACAGACCGTCACCGAGGGCGAACCCCTGTTGGAGCTCGAGAGCACGGCCAGTGGCGCCGATGTGGCCGAACTGGCCGTTCGCGAAACGACCCTGCGGGTGCGCGTAGCTCGATTGGAAGCCGAAACAAACCGCGCCGAGACCATCGCCATCCCCGCTGATTTGGCCGAGGCCCATCCCAGGGTCGTCGCCGAAGCCCGGGCCTTTTTCGCCGCCCGGGAAGCCGCCCGGGTCCAGGACCGCAACAAGGCCCGGGAAACCGTTACTCAGAAGGCCCAGTTCATCGAGGAAATCGCCGCGCGCATCCGCAATGGGGAGAAGAAACTCCGTTTGGTGAACGAACAGATCGCGCTGAGTGCGGACCTGCTCAAGGACAATCTGACCACCCGCTTCAACCATCTGGAATTCCTGCGACAAAAGGAAGAGATCGCCGGATCCCTGGAGGAAGACAAGGCCGCCCTGATCCGCGCCCAGGCCGCCCTGGATCAGGCCAAGGCCGAGGAAATGGGCATGGAGGCCGAGTGGGCCGCCGACCTGCGGGAGGAGATGGAGGACGCCCGAGGCACCTTGAACGAACTCCGCCAACGCCAAGCCAAATACGAGGACACCCTGGGCCGGACGATCCTGCGCTCCCCCGTTGATGGCATCGTCAAATCGCTGAACTTCGTGACCCTGGGCGGCGTGATCCGTCCGGGCGAAGTGGTGGCCGACATCGTCCCCAGCGACGACCGCCTGGTGATTGATGCCCGCCTCGCCACCCAGGACGTGGCCTATGTCCGGGAAGGCCAATTGGCCGTGGTGCGCCTTGCTTCCCAGGACGCCATGCGGTTCGGTGGACTGGAGGGAACGGTGGTCGGCGTCAGTCCCGATACCTTGGAGGACAAGGACGGGAATCCCTATTACGAGGTTCGGGTGGAAACCGACCAGGACCATTTCCTGCGCGATGGCCATGAATACCGCCTGTTCCCCGGTATGCGGGTGACGGCCAATATCCACACGCACCGCCGCACCATCCTGGACTACCTGCTGTCGCCCTTCCTGGACGGTCTGGACGTGGCCCTGGGCGAGCGCTGAGGGCCCGACGAGGGAAATACCTCAGGTTTCCTGATACTGGAACAGCTCGGCGTCGCTGGAAATGACGATGTTATTCTCGGTTATCGTGGTGATATCGACGTCATTCAGGGTCGCGAGTTGGGTCAGCTCACCATCGTCGATGATTCCATCTTGATTGCCCCCCGCGTCGTTCCAATACCAGACAGCGGAATCGCCGCTGGTATCTCCCACCACGAAGACAATTTTTTGTCCGGTGCCCAGGCCGCTCATCCCTTGACCGTCCAGATACGATGCCACGTCGTACGCACTGGTTGGCGAAAAACCGGACATGGCGTTCTTGTAGACTACAACACCCGCGTTGGAATCGATGCTGTTGGAGTAACTGACGAACTCCCCTGTCCTCGTCAAAATGTCATTGTCGAAAACCAATCCATCTCCACCGGCCCCGGCGGTGAAGTTGGAAATGGTGTCGGCATTGCCATCAATGTCGACGTTGGAATACATCACCCCCAATCGGCCAGATTCAGTATTGATTGTATCGGCGCCTTCCCTGCCCCAAACGTGGGTAAAGGCCATGCCGCCCAACGTTCCGCTCGGCGCGAGCGTGTCGGCCCCGCTGGTCCCGACTCGGACCAGATCCTCGACGTTTGAAATGGATCCGACCGACAGGGCCGCGGCGTCCTTGGAGGAGAAAACCACGTCGGTTCCCGATCCACCGCCAATGACATCGATCGAGGCGCCCTGGTGAAGCCAAAACACATCGTCGCCCCCTTCCCCATGGAGGGAATGGCCCGACCCGTTCTTCACATCGACAATATCGTTCCCGTCTCCGGCGAACAAAGCGGATAGAACCGTGCTGGAATCATTCAAGGTGAACTTGGTTCCATTGGCATTGCCCACCAGCACCCATGCATGGTCGCTACTTGATAGGGAAAGGGCTTTGGAAAAGTCCAGAGTCTGTCCGTTGTAAGTGACATACAGGCTTTCGATCTCATTCGAGATCGAAACAGTCTGGACAGCGGACCCGGCGGTGAAGGCATTCGTCGAAACGTCGTCCCCAACGCTCCCCTCCCAGGTCACCATCCGAGTACCAGCGTTCAACGCGCCGAAAGCGAAGACAACTTTCTCCGGATTCTGGATCAGGATGGTGTCGGATCCACCGATGTCGCTGACGGTATCCGTTCCCCCGAGTCCGCCGTTCTTGGACTGGTTGAAGATAAAGACGGTGTTGTCGGAATCCCCCGTGACCCCGTCATCTCCGCTGGTCATCGTGAAGCGACCCGACGCGATCGTCGTGTCGTCGAGTTGCTCGGTCGTATCAGGACCGGTATCGCTATCGGTCGTAATGGTATTGGTCATCGTCGTTTCCGTGGTCCGATCAAGTCGGGTCTTCGTCGCGATTTCGGTCATCTGTGTCAGGCGGGCAATCCGGTCTTGGAAGGTTTGGAGCGTCGAGACGATGGCCCCAAGATCCGTGCCACCGTCCAAATAGCCAAAGGCCTTGCCAAACGCATTGGCGAACCCTTGGCCATGGGACAGGTCGTTCAGGGACAGCAGATCCGCCAGTCCCAGACCGGTCCTTGCACCCAGATCCGGCACATTTTCGGGCAGACCGGCCCTCGCCACGGCCAGGGCCAGGGCTTCCTCGGGGCTGAGACCTCGGGTAAGAGCCTCCAGGTAGATGGCCCGCATGGCATCGCCCATCTCCTGACCGCCTTCGGGATCGACGGTAAGAACCGCGCCCACCGCGGCGTCCAGGGCTTGATCCGGCGTCTCGCCCTGGTCCAGGGATTGGCGGGCCGCCTCTTCCCCGGCCGCGGCCGGATCATCGGCACCCTGTCCAGGTCCCTCCCCTTCGGGCGGAGCGGGGCTATCCTCCCCGCCATCATTCCGGATTCCAACAGGGAGAGTCGCGTCGAAATTGAACCGGGTCTCCGCCGGATTGGGCAGGCCGGCCAGGACCGAGCCGAACCGCTCCGAGGCCTGATCGCTCGTCAGCACGACAACCCTTGGGGCCTGAAAAGCACTGGTCGTGGTCAGGAACTGGTTCACTTGGTTGAGGATGGAGACTCCACCGGGGGTGCTCCACAGGATTTCACCAAGGGTTCCATCGGCATCGAGCACCAGAATCAAGGTGTTTTCCGTTCCTTCGGGTCCCGCTTGCCCGGCGCCAGTGGTGCCCCGCACGCCGATCGTCCCCACTGGGGTGGTGATGATACTGGCATCGGGATCCGACTTGGCGATGGCCCCGCTGGCGAAGGAGAACACACCTTGGAGCAAGGAAACCGAGGATTGTCCCTCCCTCGAGGCCGGGTCAAAGACGAATTGATCGAGGACCATGGTCCCATTGGCGCCCAGGGACAGGGTCGACGCATCCACGAAGGTCACGCCCACGGATCCGTCGCCACCTGTTTCGATGCGATCATCCTGGTGGATGGGATCTCCCGCCTCCAGGAGATCCCGCGTGCCATCGGGATGGAGGACGGTCACCGCGCCGGACAGGGTTTCCACCTGGCCAATGGGTTGGAGAGTCGGAGACGCCTCGGTGGAAGGAATGGCCTGGGCCAGTTGCGCGCTTCCGTCCAAGGGTAGGATCGACCGCGCGAGGGGGCCGAAGATATCACCGTCGTCCATGTCTCCCATCCCCTGACCGAGACCTGCGCTGGATACTCTCCACCACCGTGTCATCCTATTCTAACACCGTGATCCCGCGCCGTCTTCCGCGGCCTTGCGCTCCCCAAGAAGCCCCCTCACGCGATCACGGGGGGGGCCGCCCCGCCCATCGGTGAGCCTCCCTGCTGGAAGCTTGGGAAGAAATCAGCTTCCTATTTCCGGTCGACGACATTTCATAAAGGGTAACAATCACATTTCAAATATCTTTCCTCGCCTGAATCTATCGCGGAACCCTTATGGATCTTCCGTCGTTTAGATAGAAGCGTCATATGGATTCGCAAAATCAGGAGAATGAGCCATGCTTACTTGGGCAATAACCTTCTTTATCATCGCAATTGTCGCCGCCTTGTTTGGATTTGGTGGAATCGCCGGGGCCGCGACAGGAATCGCGCAAATTCTCTTCTTCCTGTTCTTGGTGATGCTGGTCGTCTCCCTGATCATGCATTTCACGCGACGGAACCGGTTGTGAAATCGCGCGACGGCTATGGACGGGTTCGCTATCTTGACGGTGAACCCAGTCCCGCACCCTTCCCTTCAGCCGGGTCCCCATGGATCTTTCCGATTTCCTCGCCGCCGCCCGTGCTCGAGGGGCAAGCGATATCCACCTGTCCCAGGGATCCGGCCCCCAGGCATGCCTGGCCCATGCCCGCCTGAATGGTGTCTTGGTTCCCTTGGAACAGGCGCCCTCGCCGAAGGGGATTCTGGAAATGGTCCTGGACGCCCCCTCCCGCTCCCGCTTGGAGCGGGAGGGGGAAGCGGATGCCGCGTTTACTCTCGGAGGGGGACGGGTCCGTTTGCGGGCCAGCAGGGCGCGGTCGGGAACGAGTCTGTTCCTGCGGCTGCTTCCCGACCAACCGCCAACCCTTGGGGATCTGGCCCTTCCGTCTCCCCTAAGGGCTTTCCTTGAAGACCTGATCGCCCAGACCGAGGGGTTGATCCTCGTCACCGGGGCGTCTGGTTCCGGCAAGACAACGACGGCCGCGGCTCTGGTGGATGGGGTGAACCGCCTAGGGGGACGGCATGTCCTGACCATCGAGGATCCCGTCGAATACCTCCATTCCCCCCTGGGTGGTCCCGTCACCCAGCGCGAGATCGGCGCCGACACGCCCGGCTTCGCGTCGGCGCTGGATGCCGCCCTGCGCGCCGATCCCGATGTCCTCCTGGTGGGCGAGGCCCGGGATGCCGCGACCATGACCCTGGCCCTGAGCGCCGCGGAAACCGGTCACTTGGTTCTGACCACTCTCCATGCCGCCAGCGTCCCCGGGGCCGTGGATCGGGTCATCGACCTGTTCTCCCTGGACCACCGGGACAGGGCCGGGGACGCCCTGGCCAGTGCCTTGACGGCCATCATCCACCAACGCCTTCTCCCCCGAAGGGGAGGGGGGAGGATCCTGGCGGCCTCGGTCCTGAGGGTCACGCCCGCGGTCCGGTCCGCCATCCGCGAGGGCCGGACAAGGGATCTGGCCCCTATCATGGCCGCGGGGGAACCGCAAGGCATGGTGACGGAAGACCGCTGGAGGGACGTTCTGTTCGAGGAGGATTTGGTGATTTCACCCTGATCCTGAAGAGAGCCTTTAGGCTGAAGGCGTGCGTTCGGTCGAGCCGGGACAGGGGGTGGCCGTGGACGGAGAGGTCGACGCGGAGAGGAGCAAATCCAAGGTTCGTGGATGGACGGCGAGCACCGACGCCAGATCGTGGTGGTCCAAGGCCCCATAAAAGGCTTCAGTCGCCTGGTGCAGAACCCTCACGAGACCACAGGACCCATCCAGCAGGCAATTGGCGCAATTCACCAGATCGCCATCCCCTTCCATCAACCGCACCACCTGCCCCAGGCGGATGTCCCGGGGGGCTCTGGCAAGGGCCACGCCGCCGTGGCGCCCTCGAGTACTGGCCAGCACGCCCCCATCGACCAGAAGATTTACGACCTTCATCAAATTGCTTTGGGACAGATCATGGGACCGGGCGATTTCCGCGATGGGAACCAAGCGGTTCGGATGGGCGGCCAGATAAAGGCAGGCCCGCAGGGCATAATCCGAAAACCGCGAGAGTCGCATGGGGGCCTTCCTTCCAGGGGGGCACCGGGTCGAGGATGGAGCCCGATGACGGTCAAGGATGCTGATTTTTCCATTGGGGCAAACCGAAATCCAGGCCCCATGGGACGTGGAAGGGACAAACCGACCCGGGTGGGGACATTATTCTCCGGGATTGGAAATCCACGCAATCCGTTTCGCCCCACCCGTTCAACCCACCCGCGCGAGAACCGCGGCTTCCAGGGAAGAGGCGGCTTCCTCCTTTCTCAGGCGGGCTGGGGATCCGTCAAAGGCCAAACGGCCCCCACCCAGGACCAGGAGGCGGTCACACAGATCCTCGACCTCCGCCAGAACATGGCTGGACAGCAACAGGGTCCGCCCCGCGTCCTTGGCGTCCCGCAGACGGGCCTTCAGGGCTGTCCTCGCCCGGGGGTCCAGGCCGTCCGCGGGTTCATCCAACAGGGTTAGGGGAGCGCCGACGAGCAACACGCCCGCGAGGGCCACTTTCCGTTCCGTCCCCTTCGAGCATCGACTCAAGGGTCGGTCCAACAGGGTCGGATCCAGGTCGAGGGAGCGGCAGAACGTTTCGACCCGCGCCCGGTCCACCGGCGTCTTCCAGGCCCGGCACTGGGTGTCTATCCAGGCTCGTCCGGTCATGGTGGGGGGCGTCCGGTGAGATTCAGGCAAATAGGCCAGGGCTCGCCGAGCCTGGGCCGCCCGGGGATTCTGGCCAAAAACCATGACCTGTCCCCGCCCGGGCCGGTCCAATCCGGCGCAAAGGCGCAGAAGCGTGGTTTTTCCCTCCCCATTCAAACCGGCGAGACCGACGATTTGGCCTGGCCAGAGGGACACCGACAGGTCCCGAAGTACAGCCCGCCCGCCCAGGTCATGCCCCAGGTGCGTAAGCTGGAGCGAAGGGGATGTTGGGGCGGTCAAGGGGTCCGCTCCAAACGGTTTTCGAAGACCCGATAGGTCCAGGACGGTTTGAGCATGATCTCCGCGGTGTCCTCCGGCCCCAGGCTCACGGTTAGGGACACCCCCTCGGCGTCGACCCTTTCGATGGTGATATGGGGCGCGGGAAGCTGGTCTTCCACGGCTTCGCCATTGATCCAGATCATCCAGGCCTTTGGCCCGGCGTAAACCAGCCCCGTTAGGGTCAAATCCTTCAGATCCCGCCAGCCCGGTGCCCGGCCCCAGGGGCCAGCCCGCAGGGCGGCGGTGATGGCCTCCACCTCCTCGGGTGGGGCCATGATGATTCCTTCCATTGGGGGAACCGGGAGAGGGGCCGAAGGGGCCTCGGCCCGGGGTCCCAGGTCGGCCCGCCATAGCCACCTGTCCCAGGACAGGGTGGCCTCGAAGGTGACCGGTGCCAAGGCCTCTCCGGCGCGGATGGCGGTCAGGTCCGCGGCCGATATCCCGCCTTCGCGCCTGATGAGGGTCATCCGCTCCAGCCGTCCACCCCAGGCGAGCCCATCGAGGAAGGAGAGTGCATCCCCATCGAGGAAGGCCGACCCGGACAGGTGGACGGTCTGGGACACATGTTCCAGCCCCTTGGCCACCGCCGTCCGCGTCGGAGAGGGCGCCTCGTGGGTTTCCAAGGTGACACGCCAGTTTTCCGCCAAGGCAGGGGGGCGTTGGATCAGGTCGCGCCGATCCAGGGGCGAGAAACGACCCGCCTCCCAGGCCTTTCGCCAAGCCTCTGTTGGCGGTCCCATGACCGCGAGGGTCCGGCGCAGGGCCTTTGCCTCCGACCGGGTCTCCTCCAGGGACCGCTCCATGGCGGCGACCGTCTCCCTGGACCGCTCCCCGCGCCAATGGACCCAGCCCCCCCAGATCAGGGGCGCGCAGAACGCCAGCCCAGCCAGGATCCGCCCCAGGGAGGGACCCTTGGCGAGGAGGGGGCCGCCTCGAAAACGGCTCATAGCCGATCCTCCGGCTCCAGGACGATGACCACCGAGGCGTCCCCCATTCCCTCATCGGGACGCAGGGTCACCCGGTAACCGGGGAAGGCCTCGGCGAGGCGATCACGGATCGCCTCGGGCGTTCCGGCGCCTACTCCCCCTTCCGCGATGTCCAGGGTCAGGGTCCATTCCGCGCCGAGGGGCGTTCGGGTCATGTCCACTTGGCGCAGGCTTTCCCCTGGCCCCAGGTTCGCCGCGATCCATTCCAAATCCCGCCTTGGGTGACTGGGTTCGGGTGCCCGGATTCCGGCGAAGGCGCGGAGGGCCTCGGGCGTGGCGGGCAGGGCGGCCAGCGCCGCCCGCTCCCGCGCGAGCCCGGCCCGAGCCTCCTCCAGGTCGCTTTCCAGGATCGGGCGCCGGGCCTCGAGGACATCCAAGGCCCGCAGATTAACCAACCCCACGGCCATGCCACCCAAGGCCAGGGCACCCATGGCCAGGGGCAGGGGCCGAAGGCCCCACCGACCGCTTACCCGGGGTGGGGCGGTCAAGGGTCCCAAGGGCATGGACAAGGCCAAGGGATCGGAGAGAGCGACCCAGGCCAGGAGGGCGTCGCCGGACAGGTTCGGGGCCGGGGGCGAGAACAGCCGCTCCTGGGCCAAGGCGTCGGGCAGGAACAGGGGTCCGTCGGAAATCGCCTGGGACAGGGCCTCCCGCCAGGGGTTCGGGTCCCAGCAGGCTTGGTCTGGGAGTGGGCCAGGGAGTGGGTCAGCCAGGATCACCAGGGCGCAAGCTGTTCCGGCGTTGTATCCCCGGCGCCGCAAATAGGCCAGGGTTCCCCGAACTTCCTCCACCAGGGCCGTTCCGTCCAGATTCGGGGGCACCAGACGCGCCAGACGGGGCAGGCCATCCCGGGCGGCCACCAGCCGGGTGCCGGACCGACCGGGAACAACCACCAGCGACCACTCCGGCTCGCCATCGGACCGCCTCTTTCCATCACCGGCGGAGGCCATCAACCAGCGGGCCAATCCCGACGCCGCCAGGGCGGGACAGAAGGGTCCAACGGCGCGGATGCCCTTGTGGGCCAAGCCTGCCCGCCAGGCCTCCACCCCCAGGTCTCCGGACCCATTGATCCCGGCCATGATCAGGACCGCGCTCGGACCCTCTCCAGAGGCGCTCCGAACCTGGGTAATCCGGCCCCGGACCAGGGGTGAGTCCGGAAAGGTGGCGGACAGATACCCGCGCGTGAGGCGTCCCCGGTCCCAGGGGGCTAGGCGAGGAACCTCCTCGGTCTCCAGATGCAGGGCGGAGCCCTCCACCATCAAGGCGACGGGGCCTCCCGACCGGGGAACACCGGGGTCCTCGGGCGTGCCCGCCTCGATCACCGTTCCCGGTCCCAGCAACAGGGGGGGCGCGTCCTCGGACAGGAGAAGAAGGCGGCGGGGCGCCCGGTGGAAGGGGGTCATGGTCGGTCGGTCTCCCTCACTCCGCCAAAAGGACGACGCCATCGTAGACCGGCACCAGCACGGCCCAGACGATCCAGCCCATCAAGCCGCCCGCCACCATCAGCAGGGCGGGTTCCAACAGGGTCGACAGACGGTCCGCCGCCTCGGTCAGGTCCTGGTCATGGAAGGCGCCGACCTGCTCCAGGGCTCCGGCGAGGTCGCCGCCGTCCTCCCCCACCCGGGCCATGCGGGTGACCAGGGGCGGGAACTGGCCGCTCATGGCCAAGGCCTCGGACAGGGGGTGGCCCGCGGCCACGGCTCGGGCGGATATCCCCAGGGCCTCGGCCAACACCCGATTGCCCAGGACATCCCGGCCCACTTCCAGACATTGGGTCAGGGGCACCCCGGCCCGGAACAACAGGGCGAAGAAATGGGTGAATCGGGTCAGGGCCAGGCGCCTCTGGATGGGTCCCAGGATGGGCAGGGCCAGAAGCAGGGCATCGAGGGATCGGGCGATTGGGGGGGATACCCTCCGGGCCAGGGGAAGGAGGCCCGCCCCCGCGGCGAGAACCAAGGGGATAGTCCAGCCAAACGCCGAAATCCCTTCGGACAGGGCGATCAGGGCCCGGGTCTGAAGGGGAGGCCGCTCCCCGAGGGAGGTTAGGAAGGTGGTCAATTCCGGCACCACCACCCCCATCAGAAAGAAAAACAGACCGACGATCACCACCAGGACCAGGACCGGGTAGCGCGTCGCCTTGCGCAGACGCAGGCTCAGGTCTTCCCTCCAGGCGAGATGCCGCGACAGGTGTCCGCAGGCGCCCGCGAGGTCTCCCCCGGTTTCCCCGGCCCGCAGGACGGGACCGACCAGGGGTCCCAGAAGCGGTCGTCCCCGACCGCCGGTCCCCTCGCCAAGGGCTTCCGACAGGGGGCGCCCCCCGGCGACCGCCCCGTGGGCGGTCCGTGTAAGGTCGCGCAGGGCGGGATCCTGGGTTACCGCGCGCAGATCCTCGAGAACCGCGAGCAAGGGGACACCCGCGCCGAGGGCCCGTTCCAGGTGCAGGAACAGATGACGCTGTTCCCGGAGCTTGGGACGCCCCGCGACCGAGCCGGACAAAAGGCGTCTCGCGCCGACCCGCGCGGGAGACGCCCGCAGCAGGTGCAGGCCAGCGGCCTTGAGCCGCCGGTGCAAGTCGCGCTCCCCCGACGCCTCCGCTTGCCCACGGATGATGCGTCCCTGGTTGTTGGCCGCGCGATAGGCGAAGAGGGGCATGGGCGTCACGCCAACCGGCCGGTGATATCGACGGCGCGCATCAGGGCGGCGACATCGATCACGCCGTCCAACACCAGCCGCGCGCCGTTGGATACCATGGGGCGATAGCCCTGGCGCCCGGCCAGGGCGCGGATCTCGGAAATCGGGGCTCCATCGGCCAGAAGGGCATCCACGTCCGGCGTCACGGTCAACAGCTCCGTCAGGGGCACCCGGCCTCGATAGCCCGTTTGCCCACAGGCTTCGCAGCCCTGGCTCCGGTGGATGGTGGGACCCGTTTGGGGGTCGACTCCCAGGATGCGGCATTCCACGGGAGACGCCTGATAAGCCTGACGGCATTTGACACAGAGCTTGCGCGCCAACCGTTGGGCCAGGATACCCATGAGCGCGCCGCTCAGAAGGCCTTGTCGCAGTCCCAGGTCGGCGAGGCGTGACAGGGCGGAAATGGCGTCATTGGCGTGGAGGGTTGAATAGACCTGGTGGCCGGTCATGGCGGCCCGCAGGGCCATGGCGGCCGTGTCCGGATCCCGGACCTCGCCAACCAGGATAACGTCCGGATCCTGGCGGAGCATGGCGCGGATGCCATCGGCGAACCCCATGCGCCCGCCGTCCCGCACCTGGGTCTGACGCAGCAGGGGCAAGTCATATTCCACCGGATCCTCGAGGGTCACGATATTCAGGTCCGGCCCGCTGATATGGTCCATCAGGGCGTAGAGGGTGGTGGTCTTGCCCGACCCCGTCGGCCCGACCACCAGCAGCATACCCTCCGGCCGCCGGATCATCAGGCGCAGGGTATCCATGACCCTCTGGTCGAGGCCCAGATGTTCCAACTTCAGCGGCGTGGCCGAGCGGTCGAGGATCCGCAGCACCAGATTTTCCCCATGCACCGTGGGCACGATGGAGGCCCGAAAGTCCACCTTGCGGTGGGATACGGCCATGGAGAAGCGCCCGTCCTGGGGATTGAGCCGATCGGCGATGTCCATTCCCGCGAGGATCTTCACCCGCTGACAGACCGCGGCCCAATATTGCTTGTGGAAAGTCAGGGACTGACGCAGGACACCATCCACCCGTTCGCGCACCCGCAGGAAGGCGCCGTCGGGTTCGAAGTGGATATCCGAGGCCCGGCGCTTCACCGCGTTGAGCAGAAGGGCATTGACCAGACGGACCACCGGGTGCGCCGCGGTGTCGCTGATCACGTCCGTATCCCCGCCGCGCTCTCCCAGGGCTTCCAGTTCCCGCAGGACCCCATCCAGGGACAGCTCATGTCCATAGGCGCCATCGATGGCAGTCTGGATCTCTCCCTCGCCCGAGGCCAGGGGTTCGACCCGGATGTCCTTGCGATAATGGCGCCGGACGGCGTCGATGGCCACCACGTCCATGGGATCGGCCATGGCCAGACGCAGCAGAGTTCCCCGCAGGCCCACGGGGAAGACCCGCAGGCGGCGGGCCTCCGCCTCGGGCAGGGGAGACAGGGCCGCGGGGTCGGGGACGGTCGCGGCCGGGTCGAAGCGGTCTCGTCCACTGTTATGGGCCATGACCTCGGCCAGGGCGCCATCGGTGATGAACCCAAGCTCCACGAGGACCGTGCCCATCATGGCGCCCGTGCCCTTCTGCTCGGTGATCGCCACCCGAAGCTGGTCCCGGGAAATCAGTCCCGCGTCCACCAACTGCTCTCCCAGGCGGTCCCTGGGAGCGGTGGGGGGAGCGGTGGGGGGAGCGGTGGAGGGAGGGGGTGGAGGAACGGGGGTGAGAGCGGGCGCGGGCTTCGGATTGGGCTCCGGTGGATGGGTTTGCGCCGTCTCGGGGGCGACCTTGGGAACGGGCGCGGTGGCGTGCGTGCGGTTCCCATCCCGCGTTTGGGCGGTCCGGTGGTGGTCGGCCAGGGCTTGCCCCAGGGTCGGCCCCGGGACCCGCCGTTGGGCCATGGCGGAGGTCCGCGGTTTGGGAGTGTCCCGGGGATCGGGAAAGCCCTCGTTTTCCCACCAGTTGTCTTGAAGGGTGAGGGGGACTTCCTTCCTCAGAACCGCGGCCAGTGTTCCGCGACGGGCGGGATCCTCCCTGGGAGGCATTCGCTCCGTGGCCCTCCCGTCGGGGACATCCGGGGTCGGGGGAGTCTGGTAGGGATCCCAATACTCTTCCCCATCGGCGAGGTCCCCATCACGGATTTCCAAGAACCCTCCCTCGTTTAAGCCCTCCTCCTGGCCTTCTTCCCGGCCTTCCGCCAAGCCGGCCTTGCCGTTCTCTTCGGGCCGGCCGTGCCCCCTTCGCCCGGGAGTGCGTCCTTCGCCGTCACCGCGGATATCGGCCATGCCGCTTTCATCCTTCCTGGTCGCGCCCACACGCCGGTGCAATCCGGTCGGGCCGAGTTTCAGGTCCATGGGGAAGACCTCCGTAACAGGAGCGCGCCCGGGCCCGCTCTAATGCGACCCCCATGATTCCACCTTCCTGGCCCGGCGTCAGCCCCCGTTTCCCCAACACCTCTTATTCCCGCGATGAAGACAGGCCCTATTCCAGAAAGAAAACCGGGTTGCAGACCCCCGCGGCCCCGCTGGCGTAGGCGCCTCCCGCGGTCTTGCACCCATCGGGACTCCCCGTGGCGGTTCCGGAGAAATCACTCATGACAATATGGCCCGTGTCGGCGTTGCCGTCATCGTACCGGGTGTCGATTTCCCGGGCTTGGGATCCGGACAGGGCATTGCGGGTGGGGGCGCCGTTGACCGCATCTTGAAGACGCAGCCAGTGGCCCGTTCCCGCGGTGTCTCCGAACGTCCCGTGGATGATCACCAGATTCAAGCCCGGCAACTTGGCGGGCATCACGCTCTGGTCTTGACTCGATCCGTCGTCCAGCTTCACTCCGGTCAGGAAGTTGCCATAGGTCAGATGTTCCCAGGCCAGGGAGGATTCGGCGGAGTAGGTCGATGCCATGGTCAAGCCCGAGCTGCCGACGATTCCATCGCCGTCTCCATCGCGGATGGCCGGGTTGGACAGGAAAGTGGAGGCCGCGTCGAAATCGCCGGGCAGGGCGTTGTAGCGATCGCGAAAAATACTGAAGGCCGCGCGGGTGGATTCCCATTCGCCGATGGTCATTTTCAACCGGGTGCTGTCGATCAACTGTTGAGCCTTTAGCACGCCGCCGATGATCAGGCCGATCAGCACCAACACCATGGACATTTCAATGAGGGTGAATCCCGGGCGGGCACCGCCGGGCGGGGAAGGCGCCGCGTGGACGGAACGGGGGAGCGTCGCACTCATGGCAATCCCTTTCCATTCGGATTGATCGAGGAAGACAACCCCGGAACCCATTGGGGGATTCGGTCCGGGGGGAGAGTGGCGAGGGGCCGTACCAGATCCCGGGCAAGCTCCGGATCACCCCCCCGATTCCCGGCCAGATAGACCGCGTGGACCCGCCAGGGCCAGCGGCGGAGCGGATCCCGGTCACTCATTCCGGCCAGGACCCGCGCCAGTTGGCGGGCCTCCGTCGGGAAGGCCGCGGGGGCGAATTCAAGGGCCAACAGGGCGGGAGCCAGTTCCGATTCGGGCCGGAGATGATCGATCAACCGCAGCCAGTCCACCACCCGCTCTAGGTCGAAGGCGCGCGGGGAGGGAGCTTCCCCCCGGGATTCCCCGGCGTTCTGCAAGGCCAGGGCAAGCAGCGTCCCCGCCGCGGCGGGATCGTCCAGGGAGACAACCCGCGCGGTGAGCGGATCCGGCGCGGGTCCGAGCACCGGCGCGGTACCGACATCGCCTCCCAGGCTCCGTCCCAGGGCGAGCAGGAGACATCCGGCCAAACCCCAAGCCATCGTCCAACACTTCGTCCAAGTGATCGAAGGTGTCCCGTTTCTCACGCCCGGACGCTCCGTCGCAGGTCCCAAGAGCCAAGCACCAGGGCCAGGACAATGGCCCCACCCCCCTGGGCAAGGAGCCCAAGGGCCGCCCAGGGACCGGGAAGCGCGCTGGTGGATTCCGTGGCGGTCAACCAAGCCGACTGGCCAAACAGGTCCAGGCGGGGCACGACCAGGGCCAATCCCGTCAACAGAGGCTCCGACCAGGCCAACCCCGCCCCCTCGGCGCGGTGGTGGGCGATGGCCAGGAACAGGCCCGACAGCCGGGCGAAGGCGTAGAGGCACAGGGTGGCGGCCAGAGCCACGCCCCGGCGCAGGGTGATGCCGGAGAAGAGGGCCAGCGCGACGATCACCGCGCCCTCCACGGCCAGACAGGTCGTCCAGGCCGCGAGGCCGGGACCGGATGCACCCAGCCAAAGGAGGAGGCCGCCGACCAGGACCGCCAGGGCGAGGGCCAGGGGAAGCCAGCCCAGCCAGAGCCCTGCCATGAGGGCCAGCGGCGAGAGGGGAAGGGTCGCCAAACGCTCCAGTTCCCGCCCCTGGCGCAGGCGGTCGAGATGGGTCGTGACCAGGGTCGCCAGTCCGCCGACCAGGGCGAGGCGCGCCCCGGACCCGGCCAGGATCAAGGCGCTGTCGTGTCCCTCTACCAGGGTCGTTTTCCCCAGGAAGGCGCCGATCAGGGCCGTGGCGAGCACCAACCCCGCCACCATCGGCGGCGCGGGATCCCGGCGCAGACAGGCCAGGGTATGGGCGGCGACGGCCCTCACCGGACCTGCCCCATGGGAGGATTGGCCGCCGGGGATCCACCCGAGGCCGGGGAGCCCCCCGAGGAAGGACCCCCCGAGGCGGGATGAGCCAAGGGCGGACGAGACAGGGGGAATTCCCGGGGGTCTGGGGCATAGGTCCGGTAGAGCGCCCGGTCCTCCGCATGGGTATGCGCGCCACCGATGACGGTTGCCCGCAGCAGGACCACCAGTTCGATCACCTCCGTGGTCTTGATGTCCGTGCGGAAAGCCCGACCGAGGGCGGGGATGTCGAGCAGGCCCGGCAGACCTTCCTCGTCATTGGCCACCCGCTCCTGCATCAGTCCGCCCATGACGACGACGGCGCCATTGTCGATGGTGACCACGGAGTCCAGCTCCCGGACCTCGACCACGGGAATCAGGGAGTCGACGGCGTCGCTTTGCAGGGCGACCGCCGGATCTGCCACCCGACTCGCCACTCGTGAAATGGTCGGCCGCAGCCCCAGGGTCACCCGTCCGCCGCCGGGCTCCACACTGGGCTGAACGGTCATCACCAGACCGATGGGAACGGTATTGATCTCGCTGGAATAGGTGGTCTGGGTGACTCCATCACTGGTCACCGTATCCACGTCCACCACGAAATAGACCTCGTTCTCCGCCACCTTTAGCACGGCGGTCTGATTGTTCATCACCGTCAGGCGCGGACTGGAGAGGGTGCGCACCGCGCCGAAGGTGTTGATGAACTCCACCAGGGCGCCCAATTCCATGGCGCCAAAGGTGGCCGTGCCCCCCAGGGCGAAGGTGGCGACCGTATCGGTCAAGGGCGCCGCGGTCACATCCGCGGCCCCGGGAATGTTCAGCAGAAACTCGCCGCCATCGGATAGGGCCATCCAGTCGATGCCACCCCGGTATTGGTCGTTCAGGGTGACTTCGATGATTTTCGCCTCGATCAGCACCTGGGTGCCCGTGGCCTCCCGCACCTGGTCCAGATAGGCGCTCACCTGGGCCTGTTGGGATTGGGTTCCAACGACGGTGATCAGACCGGCCTGCCGGTTGATGTGAAAACTCGCGGTTCGCGCTTCCGGCGGGGTCGAAGGCGGCATCGCGGCGAGTCCCACTGCGTCCGAGTCGGCCGACGGGCCTTCTTCCTGGAGGCCAACCGGGGAGACCGGCGCCGGGGAAACCACCCGGGCGCGTCCATCTTCTCCGGTTCCCAGGATCTGGGATAAGCCGGCGCCCACTTCGGTCCACAGGTCGGCGGTGGATTTGGAACTGACGGAAGTGGACGAGGCATTGGTCCGCTCCATCTGTCCCGATGTTCCCTTGCCCACGCTGGTGAAGACATCGGTACTGGTGGACACGCTGCCCTCCGCCCCCCGCGCCATGTTCAGGGCGTCCAGGCGATAGACCGCCGGGCGGGGCAGATCGGGACCCACCCGCACGACGCCATCCTCCACCGTCACGCGCAGACCGGCCACGGCGCCCAGACGGCGGACAACCTGATCAAAAGGGCGATCCCGGGCGGAGAAGACCACCGCCCCCGTTACCCCCGGTTCCAGCTCCAGGTCGACCTCGGCGGACCGGCAGAGGGCAATCAAAAGCTCGGCCACCGGCGTGGGTTGGTCGGCGATCACGGTGACCCGACGGATGGTCTCCGGTACGGTAACCGGAGGCGGGACAGGGGCGAGGGGTTGGGGTATGGCGGGCTCAACCGGATGGACCACGGGAGCGGCGCGTCGGGAGACAAGGGCTCGGTAGTCGGCCTTCTCGAGGTTCCCTGCCTCGTCGAAGGGGGCGCAGGCGCCCAGGGCGAGGATACCCAATGCCAGTCCCCCTCGAACCGCCTGTGCCAAGACGCGCGCCGTCACGATCACTGAAATCCCTCGACCAGGATGGCGGATAGCCAATATAGGTTAGATTGAGACCTCTTTCTTAACCTAGCCGAGCGGAAAAAACACGTAAAACGACATCACAAAACTTAGAGTTTGGACAAACGAAGAACATCGCTAAAACCCGCGGCCGAGCCGGCCAGCAGGATGGCCAAGGCGAGGCCCGCCATCAGAGATGGCGCGAAGGGAAATCCCTGTTCCTCCTCTGATTTCCGCCGGGACAAACAGCGGGAGATCAGCCCCCAAAGCACGCCAAATCCGCCCGCGACGATCAGAAAGGGGGCGAGGGTGCCGAGGGAGAGGGCCATCCCCGCCGCCGCGATCACCCCGACATCCCCCGTCCCCAAACCCTCGCGCGCCCTCAGGCGCCGGTACAGGTGGCGCAGCATGTCCGCGCCGAGGAAGGCGAGCGTTCCACCGGCCAGAGCCGCCCAGGGCGCACCCTCCAGGGTCCAGCGCCAGGACAGCAGGCAGAGGCCCAATCCCAGGCTGGCCATGTCATGGATGACCCGGTCTCGGATATCGACCAGGGCGATGGCCAACATGGGCAAGGCGGCGAGGATGGCCAGAGCCATTGGAGCGGCGCCATACAGGGTGGTGGGAAAGACGAGGGCGCAAGCCCATCCCCATAGTCCCCCCATCAGCGTCGTGACGGCGCGGCTCCCGTCCCGAAACGCGCCTCGAGGCGCTCCCGCGCGCAGGGATGCGGCCAGGGACGGGGCAATCGCGCCAGCGACTCCCCCACAGAGCCATGGCAGGAGACCACTCAAGACGACAGGGGCGCCGGACAGGGCGCCAGGGACCCGGCCAAAGGGTCCCGAAGGGCGGAGCCCCGCCAGGGAAACAGCAGGGCCAGGGCGGGCGAGCGTGCGAGACCCAAGACCCGCAGGGCCATGCGCGCATGGCCGGTTTCCACCTGGGGCGAACCGTCGGCCAGGGCCAAATCCAGGCACCGGGCCGCCAGGGTATCCAGGATTCCGGGCACCCCCAGGCTTTCCCGCAGCAGCAGGCGCTTGGCCGCGGGGGTGAAGGGCGAGGGCGGCCCTTGGTCGCCCGTGGCCTGGGGTAAGGCCTGCTCCAGCCGTTGGTTGAAATAGGTGGCCCCCTCCTCCCTGGTCAGGGGCTTGAGCGTTATCGCCGAGCCCAACCGCGCGCGCAGGGGCGGGCATTGGGTCACGGGGATCCGGATCTCTGGCCGCCCCAACAGAACCATGCGCAGGAGGCGCCCCCGTTTGGTTTCCAGGGAATCGAGGTGGAACAGATCCAGGGTCCCCCGCTCGGTCAGAGCCTCGGCGTCGTCCACCATCAGAATGACCCGCCGTCCCCCCAGCCCCATGGCCAGCAGGCGCGCTCTGATCACCCGCGTGCCCATGCCACCGCGTCGGTGCGGATCCAGGTCCAGGGCTCGGCAGACGGTGGCGAGCAGTCCATCGGCGTCCAGGGTTCGGGCGGAAAGCCGGATGACGGTATCCCGCCGCCGCAGCACCGCGGCCACCCAGCGGGCGAGATAGGTCTTGCCCAATCCCGCCTCGCCCAGGACAAGGGTCGGACGAGGATCGCCGTGGATCCGCGCGATCAGCCGCCGGGCCGGGTCGCGGTCGGTGCCCGTGGAAAAGGCCAGATCCAGTCCGGGATCCACGGGGAAGGGATGGTGCCGCAGGGACCAATGGGCCAGCAGGGGATCCCGTGGGCGGATTCGGCCGGGATCGTTGATTTCGTCGAGGACGGCGGCGACCGGGGCGGTGCGGATCTCCGTGGTGAAGGGGGGGCTGGTGAACGATGGGGCGGTAAAGGTTTGGCGGGTGAAGGTCATGGGGTGTCCTCCTCCATTCGGACTTCCAGCCAGCGGGCGCGGCGGGACAGGGCCGCCAGATCCATGCCCGGCTGGGGGGTGCCACCGGCACGGACCAGGGCGATGGCGCGGCGATAGGCGGCGATGGCTTTTTCCACCTGTCCGGCCCGGTCCGCGGCGATGGCGAGGTTGTGCCAATGGGCCGGGACGGAGGGATCCAGGGTGGCGGTATGCTCCAGGGCGCCCAGGGCCGCCATGGGGCGGTTCTGAAGCAGGAGCAGGAGGCCGATGCGTTCGGTGATGGCGGGGTCGTCGGGGTGGTTCGCCGCGAGTTCTCCCAGGCGATCCAAGGCGGCCTCCGGTGTCAAGCGGCCCAGGGCATCGACCAGCCGGGCACGGATGTCTTGGTCTCCGGGGCGCAGGCGGACGGCCCGATCATAGGCGGCCGCGGCCTCGCGGATGCGTCCCATGCCTTCGAGGGCCGCTCCGGCGCCCAGATGGGCCTCCACCCGGGTCGGGTCCAGGCCCAAGGCGTCCCGGTAGTCGACCAGGGCTTCCGCCAAGGCGCCCGCGCGCATGGCCCGGTAGCCCCGGTCCACCGCCTTGGTCGCGGCGGCCTCCAGGGAGGGGTCATCGTCCTCGTCCCGGTCCTTGGACAGGGAGGACGCGTCGTCCCCCCGCGCCCAACCGGGATCGGCGGCCGGGATCGCGCCCAGGACCAGGGAGAGGACCAGGACCAGAGCGATAGGCGCCAAAAAGAGGGACAACAAGCGGACCATGGAGCACCGGCTGAAGGGAGGCGACACTCCCTCAGGGGTACTCCGTCCGGTTTAACGCTCCCTTACGATGGCGGCTATTTTTCAACGATTGGCGGTCCGACTCCCTCCGGCGCGACCAACCAGACCCCGACGCGGGCGGAGTGGCCTTCGGCGTCCACGACGGTCACCGCCACCTTGCCCGGTCCCCGGGTCGCCCAATGGGTGGAGCGGGCATGGGCCAGGGAGGGCACGGGACGCCCGTCCACCAACCAGGTCAGGGGGCGTTGTCCCCCCCGCGCGGCCAGGGACAGGACGCCATCCGTACCGCCGAGGTCCAGGGTGGTTCCGTCCGGCGGGAAGGTAATGGCCAAGCCATCGCGGTCCGACAGGGGAGACAACCCCTTGCGGTCTCCCACTCCATCCAGGCGCCGCAGGGCCGGGGGAAGATCGGCGTTGGCGCCAACAAAAACGCCGGGGGGGCGAGGTCGGGTGGGCGGAAGGCTCTTCGGTAGACGCTCGAAGGCGTCGAAGAGGAGCGGTGCCGCGGTGTCCCGCCCAATGGCGCCGGGCGTCGGCGTGCCATCGGGCCGTCCCACCCAGACGCCAATGGTCGTGTCCCCGTCGAACCCCACCGACCAGGCATCCCGGAACCCGTAGGAGGTTCCCGTTTTATAGGCGATTGTCCGTTGACCCGGTGCCTCCGCCGCCCGGGGTGGACGGCCGGGCGGGGGCGGGCTGTCGGCGAGCATGTCCGCCAGATACCAAGCCGCCGCCGCTTCCAGGATCCGGCGGGAGGCTTGTCCTTCATTTGGTAGGGGAGACAGGGGTGGCGCGGCCCCCCCGGCGTCGATGGCGGCATAGATGCCGGTCAGTTCCTCCAGGGTCACCCCCAGCCCGCCCAGGGCCAGGGGAAGGCCCGGGCGAGTCACGCCCCGGGGCAGGCGCAGGGGAATCCCCGCTGTTTCCAGGCGGGCGGCGAAGGGCAGCGGCCCCACCCGGTCCAGCAGGGCCACCGCGGGGACGTTCAAGGACTGGACCAGGGCCTGCCGGACGGTGACCTCCCCCCAATGGGTATCGCCGAAATTGGCGGGGGTATAGGCGCCGAAGCGGGCGGGCCGGTCCATGACCAGGGTTTCCGGATGGATCAGGTGGCGTTCCAGGGCCATGCCGTAAATCAGGGGTTTCAGGGCCGATCCGGGGGAGCGGATCGCCCGGGTCATGTCCATGGCGCCGTCCCGCTCCTGGTCCTGGACGTCGGGGGATCCGATCTCCGCCCGGATGGCTCCCGTCCTGGACTCCGCGATGATCAGGGCTAGGGACTGGCCGGGCTCCAGGGTTTCCACATGGGTCCGGGCCAGATCCTCCATGGCCCTTTGCAAGGGGGCGTCCAGGGTCGTTCGGATCCGGCTTCCCGGCGGGGCGGCCCGGGCGAGGCGCCCGGTCACATGGGGCGCCAGGAAGGGCATGGGGTGGCGGACCTGGGGCAGGGGATCGGCCTTTGCCTCCGCGCCCCGACGGAGATCCAGCACGCCCGCGGCCACGGCCCGGTCCAGGACCTTGTTCCGGGCGGCGAGGGCACGCTTGGGGAAGCGGTCGGGACGCAGGGTTTCCGGTGATTGGGGCAGAGCCACCAACAGGGCCGCTTCTCCGGGTGTCAGGTGTTTGGGTTCCTTGCCCAGCCAGGCCAGGGATCCGGCACGCACCCCCTCCAGGTTCCCGCCCATGGGCGCGAGGGTCAGGTAGGCGCCGAGCACCGTGTCCCGCCCCAGATGGGCGGTCAATTGCACGGCTCGGGCCATTTCCAGGAACTTGGCTCCCACCGTGCGGTCGGGGCGGGGCTCCAGCAGACGGGCGGCCTGCATGCTCAGGGTCGAGGCCCCGGAGACAACCCGTCTCGCTCCCAAGGCCTGCCCGGCGGCGCGCAGGACGGCGAGGGGATCGACTCCAGGATGATGGAAAAACCGCCGGTCCTCGAAGGCCATCAGAATGGAAAGATAGAGGGGATCCACGTCTTCCGAGGTGGCGGGCAGACGCCAAGCCTCTCCGGAGTCCGTCAGGAAGGCCCGCAGGAGCACGCCCTCCCGGTCCACCACCTGGGTTGAGGGGGTCAGACGGGACAGATCCGGCGGAAAAAGTCGATCCGCGGCAAAAGCCAGAAGGCCCAGAAGGCCCAGAAGGCACGACAGAGCCACCACGCCCGCGGCCCATGCCGCGCGGCGTCCGCGGAGGGGGGAGGTGGTCCGCCTCTCCCCTGGTTCGGGACTGGGTGTCGTGTCAACCATCGTCCCCAGCATTCCACGGAATTTGGTCGAAAACGAGGCTGGACCTTAGAGTATTTCGAGATCGAGGCGGTTCCTTTCAGGGACCGCCTAGGCCGCTTTCACGCGCGTCGGGTCGCCGATCACCAGGGCACCGGGCGCCACGTCTCCGGTCACGTCGGCTCCGGCGCAGATATAGGCGCCCTCTCCGATCGTCACACCCGCGCGCAGAACGGCGCTGGACCCCACATAGACGTCGTCGCCAATGGTCACCCCCGGCCCGCAGCGCACATTGGACGCGAAGGTGACAAAGTCGCCAAGGTAGCTGGCTGGGGCGATGGAGGAAAACCGCTCGCAAAGGAAATGGGCACCGATCCGAACATTGGGGCCGACCAGGGTGTGATCCTGGAAAATGGTGCCGTCGCCGGTTTCGCTGAACCCGCGGACGACCTTGGTCTGGGCCGCCACGGTGTGGAAGCGATATCCGGCCGCCGCGAAGCGCGCGGCGGCGCGGCGGCGGGCAACCCCGTCTTCCAGGGCCAGGACGATGCGGCGAACCCCATGCTCTCCCGCCATCAGGGCCGCGCTGGCCACCACCGGGCATCCGCGGACCATAACCACGCCGATGGGTGCCTCGTCCACGATGAAAAGAATATCCTCGACCTCGGGATCAGCCTGGCAAGCGGTCAGCAAATTCCGGCCAAACGGTCCGGCGCCATAAATCGCGATATCCATCACCCTCTCCTTCCCCGGGCCCATACCGGCCCGGGGTTGGCGGGGCGGCCTCAGCGTGGTTCCACTTCCAGGGAACCGGCCGCGGCATTGGCCCGCAGGTCGGGACGGTACATATCCTCCACCGCCACGCCCGGGGCCAGATACTGGCCAGGACTAACGGCGCGAACCACATACGCAATGGTGAAACGTGGCTCGGAGGGATTTACTGTCACCGCGGCGACAAATCTGTCGTCCCGGGCCTCCACATGGTCGGTCGGGGACAACTCCGGCAGCCACTCCAGGGCCGCGGCGTCGGCGCCACCCAGATGGGGGTTTTCGATTTCCAGCCCCGCGGGCAGCAGGTCGACCACCAGCAGGGCGTTCCCCCGTCCGGCGTCCAAGGCCTGGGGATCCCGGGCCTCGCCCTGGATAACCATCACCAACAGGTCGTTCTGGGTCACCTTGCCCGAGGCCAGGGGCGTGCCATCCAGGGTATGGAGGGTTGCCTTGATCGCCAGCCCCGCGCTTTCCGCCGGGGGCGGAGCCAGGGGCAAGCCATCCACCGCGGCGACGACCCGCAAGGGGCGGGTCCCATCGTTGGACAGGTCCAGACCCTGTTGGAGTTGGCCGAAGGTCACCGGCAGGGAAACCGTGGCCTTGTCCTTGGCGACATCCCGCCCGTCGACGGAGGCCTCGACCATTCCCTGGATCCGGGCCAGGGCCTGGGCGGCCATAAGCAGCCAACCCCGCTCCTGGGTGGAGGGATGGAGCATGTTCGCCTGGAGGCTGGCCACCGTGTCGGCCAGTTCGAGCATGTCTCCGTCGAGCAGGCCCGATTCCAGGCCCAGGGTCAGGACCGCGGCCCGGTCCCGCAGTTCGGAGCCATAGTCCCAAGAGTCCGGTGCCCGACTCATATCCAGGGAGACGGGGCGGATGGGGCTGTCCAGGCTCTCAAGTCCCGCCAGGGGAACCGCCATGGCCCGTTCCCGATCACCCAGCAGCGCCAGGGCCGCGGCGGTCTGCATCCGGCCCAGCCCCGTGGGGATGCGCGCGAGGTAGACGTCGTTGAAATAACGCACCCGCCCCAGGTCGATGGCTCCGGCCCGGGCCAACACGTAATGGGCATAGGCCGCGGCGGGAAGTTCGGCATCCCGGAAATCCCCGTCCTCGACCAGAGTGTTCAGATAGGCGAGGCCCCGTTCCAAGGCGAAGCCGGGAACGGTGACTCCCTTGTCCCGGGCGCGCAGCAGGAAATCCATGGCGTAGGCCGACAGCCAAGGCTGATCCCCCCCGTTGGAGTCCCAAAGGGCGAAGCCGCCATCGTAGCGCTGCATGTTGATAATGCGCGAGATATCCAGGGACAGCACATCCCGACCGTTCCATCCCTTCCAGACCGCGTCCGCGTCAAGGTCGGCCCCATAGAGCCCCACCCAGGAGCGGCTGACCGTCTGTTCCAAGCAGCCATAGGGGTAGTACCGCAGGGCGCTGGCATGGCGCAGGGGATCGAGGTTGGGCAGGGTCGAAAGCGTCAGGGCCACGTCCACCGTATCCTGGGCGAAGCCATCCAGGATGCCCAGGTCCATGCGGGCCCGGCCATCGGGTGCCAGGTCGAGGCTTCTGGCCAGTGTCATACGCGGGCCGCCGGGCCGCACGCCCAAGGACCAGGTGCTCACCCGTTCCAAGCCGTCGGGTCCCCGCAAGGTCATGGTCACTTGGCTGGAACCGACGCGGCTTCCCACGAGGGTGAAGCGCTGAACGGCTTTGTTTCCCGGGACCAGGGCCTGGGTCACCGTCCCAGCTTCCACCGACACCGCGCCACTGGCGGTGATCTCGGTGGTCCACTCTCCGGCCCGTCCATCGACGTTATCAAGGGTCACGGTCATGGTGCCCCGGTCGCCGGGGGCGAGGAAGCGGGGCAGGCTGGCGAGCGCCACCACCGGATCCCGGGCGACCATGTCGGCCTCCGCCGCGCCCACTGAATTGGCGGAGTAGGCCACGGCCATCACCCGCAGACGGCCATTGAAGTCGGGGATGTCCAGGGGCACGACGACCCGCCCATCCGAGTCGGCCCGCAGGATCCCGGAGAACAGCGCGACCGTCTTGACCGAGCTGTCGGGCAGTCCACCGAGTTGGCGACCGCTGGCGTCACCGCCTTGGCGCAGACGTCCCGGGCGACCGTCGGCGCCCCGCAACAGGCGTCCATAGGCATCCCGGTAGGCGAGCCCCAGGTCCCGCTTGCCATGGTAATAATCCACCGGGTCGGGGGACGTGAAGTCGGTCAGGGAGAGGATCCCCTCATCCACCGCGGCGAGGGTCACATAGACCGGACCCCGGTCGCCGGTCACCGTTACCGGAACCTCCACCGTTTGGCGGGGCTGGATCACTTCCGGCGCGTCGATGGCCACCGTCAGGGTGCGGTCGCTGGTGTCCACGGGCACCCAGGCGACCCCCATGGCGCGGCCCGGTCCCTGGGCCGATCCCTGGGCCGCCCCCCCGGCGGGGGTCTCCCCGGGACGGAAGGCCGAGGTCACCACATAGGCGCCCACGCCCCAGGCCTCGGTGACCGGAAGCTCCACGGTCAGGCCGCCGTCGGGCAAGGTGACATTCAGCACGTCCAACACCCGGTCCGTAACAACGGAGACCAGGGCTTGCCCGGCGAAGGGCGCGTCGATATGCAACCGGGCGCGCTCGCCGGTTTTATAGCGCTCCCCCTCCAGGGTCACGTCCATGGTGTCGGGGGTGTCCTTGCTCTCCAGGTCCGAGGTCCACCAGCCCGCGTGGAACCGGTGGGAGGTCGCGGCCAGGGAGCCGCCCGCGTCGGAGACTTCCATGCGGTAATTGCCCCAGTCCACCTGGGCCTCCACATGGGCCAGCCCATCGGCGCCGGTCTCGACCCGGCCCGAGGCCGCGGTTTCGTCGGTCACCGTGCGGGTGTAATTCCAGGATCCGCCGCTCTGGTACCAGGCGTACTGGGCGACCTCCTTGTAAAGCACCCAGTCGACGGCCCGGCCCGGCACCGGCGCACCCTGGCCGTCCAGGGCGAGGATGTCATGGGCGACGGTCGCGCCCTCGGCCACCTCGTCGCCCCCGGACTCCGGCCCACCAAAATCCGGACGCAAGCCAAGGGCCAGGGGCAGGTGACGCACCGGCAGGATGATGGTCCGCGCCCCGCCCCGCCCGCCCGCGTCGAAGACCGACACCCGGGTCATGGCCCGCAGGGGGTGGGAGGTGTCGGGCAACGCGTCCAGGGTCACGGGAACGGAGAGCCCGCCCGTCTCGTCGGTCCGGCCTTCCGGCAGGGGAAAACGGCGGGGCTCATAGGATTCCTGAACCAGACCGAAGGCGTAATCCTTGTACCCGGGGAAGGGAGCGGGGTCGGGCAGAAGCGTGACCTCCGTCTCGACCAATTGCCCGGCCACGGGCGCGCCATAAAGATAAGAGGCCGCGCCCGAGACGGTGACCGGCGCGGCGTCCCCGGTGGTGGCGTCGATCACCGGCGCGTCCGCGGTCAGGGACAGCGCCATGGTCTGGGGAACGAAGTCCTCCACGGCGAAGGAAACCCGACCCACGGGGGGGGCGATGGGGTCCACATGGGCGGTGATGGTCCAGGTTCCGGTTCGCGCGTCCCGCAGCAGGGGGAAATCCGCCTCGTACCCCCCGGACTGGTTGTGGGAGAGGACGCGGTTCACCACCTCCACCCCGTCGGGGCGGAGCACCTTGAGGGTCAGGGGCAAACCGGAGAGGGCTCGGGCGCCCGTATCCCGCAACAGGGCGGCGAGGTGGACGGTCTCCCCCGGGCGGTAGATGCCCCGCTCGGTATAGAGGTAGGCATCCAGCGGGCCCGGCGTGGCGCGGCCTCCGACGCCCCGGTCGCTCAGGTCGAAGGCGGGGCCGGTGATGTCGAGGAAGGCGAAATCCCCGCCCGCTCCATAGGCCATGACCCAGGTGGGGGTCCGCCCCCGCTCCCCGGCCAGCAGACCCGGCTGAAAGCGGGCCATGCCATTGCGATCCGTGACCGCGGTGCCCAGTTCCTCGTTATTGCGGGCCAGCAAGGTTAGGCTGACGCCCGACAGGGGACGGCCATCGGCGAGGCCCCGGGCGAAAACGGACAGGCCATCGGCGCCCTGGGCCGTCTGTAAGCCCAGATCGGTGATGACCAGCCATTGGGCCGGATATTCCCACCCTTGGGTGGCGCCACCCAATTCGTCCTCGACCGTCACCAGATAGAGACCCGGTTGGGGATCGGACAGAATACTGTCGAGGGGAATGGCCGTCGTGGCTTCCTGGTTCAGGGGGGACTCGAGGTCCAGGGTCCCCTGCCATACCAACTCGCCGGAGTCCTCGGCGATATTCCGGGCATCGTAGGAGCCGATGGAGGAGGACAATCCCCCCTCCCGCAATTGGGTGGCCATGGCCCGATCATTGACCCGCAGCAGGGTCATGGTGACCTGGTCGACATTGACGCTCTGGATGGCGATTTCCCGCTTACCCTTGGCGGGCAGGATATAGGCATTGCCGGTGAAGGCGACGCGGGGCTGGCGATTGCGCACCCGCTCCTGGATGGTCACCGCGTGGGCCAGGGTCGCTCCGCCCTCGGCGGGCAATCCCGGGCGCAGGGTCAGGGTGACATTGGAGCCATGGGGAGGGCCATCGACACAGAGGTCCTTGTCGCGCACCGTGACGGCGATCTCCACCTTGGGCTCGACGGTGATGAAATCGGCCATCTCGGAGGCCCGGGCCGGATCGGGGGCGGCGGTCAACTCCAGACAGATGCGCGGCACGTCCCGGTCGCTTTCCACTCGGGTCCGGCGCACGGCGAGGCTTTCGCCGGTGAGGGCCTTGATGCCGTTGTCGGCTTCATCGCTGGGCACGGCGGCCTTGGCCCGCTTGAACAGATCCAGGGCGAGGACATCCCGGCCCAGGGCCATCTCGAGTTCCGCGGTGCGCATCAGTCCCTCGGCCCGGGTGACGGCCTTGGTGGCTTCCATGGCGTGGAGATAGGCCGCGAGGATGGCGCGGGGATCCGGCCCCTCGGCCCGATCATAGAGTCCGGAAAGAACCAGCCAGCGGTCCGGCGTCTTGAGTCCGGCGCGCAGGGCTTCCTCCCAGCCCCGAATGGCGCCCCACCAATCGCCCTGGTCCGCCGCATGTCGCGACTCGGCTGTTTGCGTCTGAACGGTGTCGGGATTGGGTTCGATGCTGTAGAGGACCTGGTCGCGGAACCCGGTGGCCTGCTCGGACAGGGCGCGCAACTCCTCTCCGGCCTTGGCTTGGGCCTGGGCGCCAACGGGATGGAGGAGCAGCGCCGCGGCCCACCAGAGCAAACCGAGGGCAAGGACCAGCGCGCGACCGGACAGGAGGCGGAGGATAGGGGTTCGATCGGATCCGATCGGCCATCGGGCGTCGTGGAATCCGGCCATGAGCCGCGTGCCAAATACCATTGAAGCCTCCCGCTCCGCGCGCGCTCCGACAGCGATCCAGCCTGGACCGAGGGAAGCACAGCTTGCATTTTTTTTGTGCCCGTCCACCCTCTCCTCCCCAAAACAGGATGAGAGTTGGGCACAGTGTCGCGGGAAATTGTGGCGAAAACCAGCCCCCTTTGGCGGGACGGGAGGGAAAAAGCGTGGATTTTCCGGGGCTTTCCGGAGTGTTTTGGAGGAGGTCAGGTCGAACGTTGCACCCGCCGATCCCCATCGGTATAAACGGGGTGCGTGTCTCCGTAGCTCAGCAGGATAGAGCACAGGATTCCTAATCCTGGGGCCGTGGGTTCGAATCCCGCCGGGGACACCATTTCCTTTATATAAAACAATGCCCTATCGTTTCACCGGCGATGGGCCATTGTTGTATTCACCGTCCTGATCCGATCATTGAGTGGGCACAGTTGAATCACTCCTTGGTCACTCAGGGAGCCCAGGCCATGAAGCATTAAGTCAGGTTCACGCTCGGGAAATAAATTCTATCACCTTAGAACTGAAATTGCACTCCATACACTCTTTATAGCTTGTACCCGCCTTAGAGCCTAATAGGTTGGCGTCTAAATAATACATTTTTTCATCAAATGTAACTATGCCCTCATCTAAAAGTAGATCAAGAACTCTGCGCCCACATCCTTTAGACATTCTTTTGTGATCTAATTTTGCTCTATATCTAGCTAATCTTCCTTTGCTGTGGGACCTGAATGCGATGATGTATTTTCTAAAGCGACGCATTGCTTCATCTATTTTAGGGTCATTAATCCGAGTTGGCTCCGCAGAAAAAGAAATCCAGGGATGGACTCGAACTCCCGGCCAAGACACAATAAGGGACGAACCTATTCTTACAATTGGAATAGAGCTTACGTTACCATCAAAAGATTCAGATTCAAGAAAAATAATACCGTTATCGTAATTAACGCAATTGGATTCACCTATTGAATTTTTATTAACCATAGGGGGTTCAACTAGTATAGTTTTTGACTTTACAACAATTTTTCCGCATTGAATGCTAACGGGAGCGATAAAAATCGTTTCAGGATCTTGGAAAAATTCAACTGTCATAAAGGGGGCCGTAACCTCTATATCTTCAACACACGCCCCAAACTGGAGTGGAGACAGTTGATCCGTCGTAAAGTGAATTGTTCGTACTGTAGAATCACTACGGTTGAGGGAGATTTCGACGTCCCCGAGCAATGCCTCTTCATCATCCTCGTCGTCAGGAAATGAGACAACCAAGCTAGCAGTATCACCCAAAGATAAACGCGCTCGAAAAGATGCATACACCAATCCAATATGCTCAGGTGAAATATACTCTCCCTCTCCAATCTCTTCCAAATAAAATTCGGATAGGAAGGGATTTGCGGAAGACCCCATTCCTAGTTCCTTTTGAACAGCCTTTTCAGAAGAAAATTTTCCCCTTAGTGCTCTAACGCTAATTAAAGCGTCAAAAACAGCAGATGTAGACTCCCCTGACCCGGATTTGATAAAAGGGTGGTCGTTCACCCACGTTTCCAAGGCATTTCTATAAATTTGTTCGTCATCTGGTGACATGCTAGGAACTTGTGGTTCTTCCAGTCCAAATCTTCTGGAAACGAGCCAGTCCAATTGTTCTCCTTGGTTATATAGCGTGTCTAGTATTTTATGATCGGAGATTGCTAAGGATTTGAGTTTGCCTCTCTCTCTTTCCATTATTCCGTCAGCAACAGCGCGAAGAGTAATCGGTTTTCCACCCTTTTCTAGGTCTGCGACAATTGACGCTGCATTCCCTTCATTACTCACCCTTTTTGCCACGGCCTTAAGTACAGGTGCATAACCTGAAAACCGGTCACCGTCACTTTCAGTTTGCTCTCGTAGGCGTGTGATGATTTTTCGGACAGCGTCCTTTTCGGTCTTTAAGTGTAAGCTTGACTGGTTGAGAAGGGCAGATGCAAAATCTATTGACGTCTCAAGGTCGTAATAGTCAATCTCTAGTATGCACGATCTTGCGTTGAGTTCTGACAGGAAAATCCAGGCATCCTGAATGGCTCCGGAGCGTCCAAAAAGAACAGTTGGGGTTTTTCTTCCTCGTGATAATTCGGCTACGTCTGATAAAAATGAAACATAAGCTTCCTGAGTTACCCTTATCCTTGCCTCGTCAAGACCATCAATAAGTGCTGTTGTTGTTCCTGCCACCCAAGCATTATATGTATTTGACTTCGCAAGCCCTCCGGTAATCGTGTTCCCGCCGACAGGATCCGCCTTTGCTAAGTCAATATAAATCCCCCCAGTTCGAAATGCCAATTCCCTAGCCAAAGTGGTTTTTCCGACAGCCCCGGGAGCAGATACTAATATGATTTCCTTCTCATAAGGACCTTGACTGTCTTCTTTAACTTCTTTGCTGAGAGACATTGGTGCCTCTACGAAGCTTGAGAGGCCTTCTCTAACAGATTCCCAACCTTTTGTTAGTTTTGAATTATCAATGGGTGTAAGATTGAGTCTATTTAGCCAAAATTCCTTAATATTAAAGGGAGTCATGTTCGCCCCACTTTCTGATGGTTGAGATGCAAGAATGCGTACCGAGAATGGTGGCGCATCTTTAGAACCCTGTCCACCAGATCCATTCGTTCCTTGAGTTAGATGAACCTGACTTAATGCTTCATGGCCTGGGCTCCCTGAGTGACCAAGGAGTGATTCAACTGTGGATTGGGAAGGCGCGGATTCCTAATCCTGGGGCCGTGGGTTCGAATCCCGCCGGGGACACCATTTCCTTATTAGAAAACAACATTTCACGGATCTTCCGCCGATATATTACAGTGCCTTTCAGATATAGTGCGGCACCAAAGGGTGGTCACAGCCAGCAGGTAACCCGGGAAAGAGTGGGGCAACTCACTCCAGCAAACTACTGCTGGGACCACCTCTCAATCCGGCTCGCAAAGTGGATCCGTCAAATAATGAATAATCTCAGCGAGTGCTCCCGCAGGCAAATCACTCCATGTGGAAATGCCAAAATAAATCACTTCGGTCACAATATAAGCGCCATATTCCATTTTAATTTTCTTAAAATTTATATATTAACTTATGTTAGAAACTTATGTTAGAGGTAATTTAAATCAAAGTTTTAATATTTCAAATTATTTACTGTCTTAGGGATTCTTATTTGTTCAGAACTTTGCGTTGCTCAATCCATCCAATACCGGCGGGGAAGCCCGATGGGTTTTCTATTGTCGATTTTGACATGGAGGATTGAAATTGGCAGTATATTTAAGCTGAAAAGTGGTGGGGCGGATTCCCTGACCATTCCCTTCGACTTGGTACCTTGCCGAGCCGCTAGCCTGGGCCGGACCGCATAATGATTGCCTCGGTAAGGCGAATCTCTACCGATGAGATCGAAGCTAATTCGAAAGGAAATACCATGCTCAATTCCACAAACGCGCCCTCTCCCTACGCCGTTCGGGTTCTATGTGAATGGATTCCGCGCGACGGAAAAGAAGCTTCGGATTTTGGCGCTACGAGCATTGTCATCAACGGGCTTTTGGATGCGTGCGAGAAATTCGTGTCTGCCCCCCTTGTTGGATACTATCGAGAGGGGGGTGGTCCTAACGAGGCGATCCAAATTGATAAAGACGGCGATTTTTCTGACGATTCCGGTTGGTCCACAAACATCCGAGAAAAACACATAAGGAAAGGAGAGTATTTCTCTATTGAAACTCCTTATGGCGAAGACGTGTATCGTATCGTGAGTGTGGTAGTCAGTGCAGAAAGAGTCACAAGCTGACGGCTCCACTTTGCGAGCCGGACTGAGAGGTGGTCCCAGCAGTAGTTTCCTGGAGTGAGTTGCCCCACTCTTTCCCGGGTTACCTGCTGGCTGTGACCACCCTTTGGTGCCGCACCATATCTGAAAGGCACTGTAAGATATCGGCGGGAGATTAGTAAAATGTTGTTTTTAATCAGGCATTGGTGTCGTGGAACACATAAGTGGTCACAGATGCAGGGGATTTCGTGTCATCGGGACTTCGATGTCATTGGAAATGAAGGGAAACGAATGCATTTCCATGGGATCGATGGTATGGATTCCTAATCCCGAGGCCACTGGTTCGAATCCAGTTGGGGACACCAAACTCTTTGCAAATAGCAAGACCCCATCGTAGCAGGACAGCTTTTAGCAAAAGAGCATCGACGATCGCGAAAATCACCCTATAGCTGCCAAGGTTGAGCACCCAATACCCTTTTTTGGACGGCCCTTCCGTTTTCGAACTTCAATTTGTCTAGAGAACAGAATGAGGGGAAAAGAAGTGTATCAGAAAATAAATCCGATATGACGAACTTTATATATTAGCCAAAGATTTTAAATTTTTAGGGAATTGGAGTAATGAATAATAAAGGAAATAAAGTTCAGTTCGGACTCGGCTGGCTTGTTGTTGGGCCGTCCTCTTTTCAAGTGCTGGCGGGGACAGGTGGACTTATATCTTCCGGAATACTGGCTAAATTAATCAATCGGTGGAATGAAATAACGCACCATCTCTGGCACGAATTCTTTTACTTTTTGGGATTCAACATAAAAAGTGCCGAAACTATTTTCGATGGCTTAAGTTTGTCAGTCTTTATACTCACTATATGCATAGCTTCAAGCGTAAAAAAAATTAAATCTGGAGAACGGATCCGAAATAAGCTTGAATGGAGTGGATATATTAGGACAATATACACGTCTTTTTCTATTTCCATTATTATTTGCATTTTTTCCGTTGAATCATTAATTGAATTTAGAGTAGGCCTTACAACTCACGCGTGTAAAGGATTGAATTGCTTGGGGTACGATTGCAACGATGTGATCGTTCCCATGACATTGTTTTTATTTAACACTATATACTGTACTTTCATCATATCGTCAGTTATCGTTATATTTAAAAAATACTCTAGGGAGAGAATAATTGAATTCCTGAATAAAAATAATACTTTCTCAAATATATTAGAAAATATTTATACTGCTTTTTGGTTTCTCATTGCTAGCGTGACCATTTCTGTATTGATTATAGCTTACACTCACATACATCAAGTTGTGTTTAATAAAGTTTATTATCTTTACCCTTACTTCTCAAAGATGGTAATTTTATTTTTTGTGCTTTTTTACTTTTCTTATAGAATATTTAAAATTCCAAGTATCAATATTTCACTTATTTTCTTTGAAATATTTTTCATTATTATTTCAATAATAATAATTGCCTCTCTCATATACCCCTTCTTTTTCTTGAGATACATGGGAGGCTATCAGGAAATTGGTGAATTAGTAATTTTATCTCTAATTGGATCTTCTTTGTTAATACTAAGCTTTTACATAACTTTGGTTGTAGATGAAAGTATTTTCAGAAATATAGTTTTATTTTCGTTTGCTATATATGCAGCAAACATAGTCATGACATTTGTTGACCGGCAATTATTCTAAAATTTATAGATTGTACGGTTATAGATTGTACGGTTATCGCCAAATTTTTATTGTTTCTCCGCTGATATCCAAAGAAACGGATGCTGATCACCTGACAAATATTCCTCGGCATCCGAATTGAGCTATGGTCGATCTGATGTCTATTGGGTAGCCATTGAGGTCGCGAACTTTGGCAGTCCAGCGTAGGCGTTCTCTACGATAGTAATCGGCTGTCCTGCTACGATGGAGTCTTGCTATTTGCAAAGAGTTTGGTGTCCCCAACTGGATTCGAACCAGTGGCCTCGGGATTAGGAATCCGCGCCTTCCCAATCCACAAAGGGTATCCATTTCCTTTATATAAAACAATGATCGGGGAGATCGCGCCCCGAAGAACATCATGGCGCCGGGGGGACTTCCCCCGACAGCAGGCGGGAGAATTCCTTGCGGTCATAGGCACCAGTGCCGCGACTGCCCATTGCCTGGCGCGCCGCCTCCGGCGAGGTGTACCCCAGCTTGCCGACGAGAAGGGCGGCCAGGTCCTGGTCCACCTCCCGCCCGCCGGAGAAGGGGCGGCGGTCCTCCGGCAGGACCGTGCCAATGGGGACGGCCATCCCCAGGGAGGTTCCCGATTTGGTCTTGGCCGTGGCGACGTGGATGGCGATGACCCGCGGACCCTGCTCGGTCCAATGGACGATGGGCGAACCGGAATCCCCGTTCACCGTATCGCAGTCATGCATCAGAATACCGTTGGCCTGACGTCCCAGGATGTGGCATCCGACGTTGGCGGTCTGGACGTGGCGCCGGTCGAAACTATAGCCCACTTGGCTGATCATGACGCCGCGGGGGGGATCGGCCAGGGTGCCGAAATAGCCGACGATATCGCCCAGGGGATCCTTTAGGTCGAGAAGCGCCCAATCCTGGGAGGGGTCGCCCTGGTGGCTGGGGGGCTTGGGCTGGTAGCCGGGGCTGACCGTGACCGAGGTCACCGGCGAAAAAGCGATCCATTGCGCTCGCTGGTAGCCCGTGGCGAACTTCAGACCCGAGGCGGGATACCAATCCAAGGTCTTCTTGTTCCACAGACAATGCCCCGCGGTCAGCACTTGGTGGGGGCCGATCAGGGTCCCCGTGCAGAAGGACCCATCCCCCCGGTTGACCCGACCAACCGCCGACCAGGGCCAGGACGAGGCGTCGACGGTCAACCGGTCGTCCAGACCCTTTATCCCGGGTTTGACCCGGCGCAACAGGTCCGCGTCGCTTTCCCGGGGCAAATCCTTGGCGCTTTGAGCCAAGCTCACCATCGGAGTCGTCTGGGCAAGCGCCAAGGCGAGGGCGCCCGCCCAGACCGTCGGCTTTGGAAACGTCCAGGGTTTGGACACGGCGGTCTCCCACTTGGTGTTACTGGGGTTTGGGCAGGCCTTTCGCCTCGGGCGGGTTCTCGCCTTCAGGCGTGGGAGCCGGATCGGCCGGGCGCCACGCGCGGACCACATCCGGCGGGGGCAGGACGTCGGCGCCGTCCACATAGGTCCAATCGACCATCACGCCCCTGCCATCGCGCAGGGCGGTGCGGCCCACCCAGGTGCCCATGGTGGACTGGTGGTCCGAGGGGCGAAAGGTGATCTCTCCCATGGGCGAGCCAAAGGTCAGGCCCTCCAGCGTATTCACCAGTTGTTCGGCCTCCGTGCCGCCAGCCTGGACGATGGCCACGGCCAGGGCGGTGAGGGTGTTGTAGCCGACGAGGGATCCAAGGGCCGGATCCTCGCCCCACATCTTCCGATAGGCTTCGACAAAGGCCTTGTGGGGGAAGGTGTCGATATCGTCCCAGGGGTAGCCCGTGACGATCCAGTTCTCCGGCGCCTCGTCCTTCAGGGGGGTGAGGTACTCGGGCTCTCCGGTGAGCATGCTCACCACCTCCCGGCCCTCGAACAGGCCGCGCAGGGTGCCCTCGCGCACGAACTTGGGAAGGTCCGCGCCGTACAGGACATTGAAAATCCCCTCGGGCTTGGCCTCCTCGAGAGCTTGGACCGTGGCGCCCGCGTCCAGCTTGAACAGGGGCGGCCATTGCTCGGCGACGAATTCCACCTCGGGCTTGAGGGCCGTCAACAGCTCCTTGAACCGCGTGACGGAGGATTGGCCGTATTCATAGTTGGGGGCGATGGTCGCCCATCGGGTGATCGGCAGCTTGGCCGCTTCCCGCGCCAGGATGGCGGCCTGGACGTAGGTGCTGGGCCGCAGGCGGAAGGTGTAGCGGTTGCCCTTTTCCCAGGTGATGGCATCGGTCAGGGGTTCCGCGGCGAGGAAGGGCACCTTGTGCTGGGCGGCGAAATCGGAAACCGCCAAGCCCACGTTGGACAGGAAGGTGCCAGCCAGGGCGTGAACGCCGTGCAATGTCACCAATTCCTGGGCCGCGGTCACCGCGTTGCCCGGTTCGCCGCCGTCGTCGCGGCTGATCACTTCCAGTGGTCGCCCGCCAAGCAGGCCCCCCGCGCCGTTGATCTGCTCCACGGCCAGACGCCACCCGTTGCGGTAGGGCAGGGTGAACGCGGGGATTCGGCTGTAACTGTTGATCTCGCCAATCAGGATCGGGTCTTGGGCGCGGGCCTTGCCGATGAATGGCAGGGTGGCGGCCAGGGCCGCGGATCCGGCGAGAAAGGAGCGGCGGCCAAGAGTGCGCGACGGAAGCGGGCGAAAAGTCATGCTGTTCCCCTCGGAGCGGTTGGTGGACAAAGGGGAGCCGGCTTTTCCGACCCGCCATCCCCCTTATCGGAGGCAGACCGTACCTTTCCGGCCCTGGGGGACCCTGTCAAGGGGAACGCGCTCGGATGCTGTCGGTTTGGGGGGTGAAGGGCGGGGTTTATCACCCAAAATGGTGTCGCGGGTCCCGGTTGAAAAGAATAGGATAGCAACGGGTTGAGGGTTGGTCCGCGCGAAACGGGACATAAGCGCCAACCACGCCAGGGATGGAACGGAGGGGGAGTGGGGCCACGCGGCCCAGGCCATGTTTAAGCTCCACACATATTTTTCCAAGGCGAGCGTCGCCGCCCTGATCCTGACCGCGATCCTCATTGGCTTGCTGTACCATGCCACCGTGGACGAGGACCTGCGCGAAACCGCCCGGGGAGCCAGTGCCATGCTGGTTCGCTCGATCGTCAATCGTATCGAGCCGGAAGTCCATGACATTGGTATGAATGGTATCGGGCTGGAGCCATCCGCCCTGCTGTCCGACCCCCGTATTCATGCCCTGGCCGAGAGGTTCACCCGGGCCATGAGGGACCTGCCGGTCCGGTTCGCCGCCCTGGCGACCGAAGATGGGAGGGTGCTCTATTCCACGGACCGGGAGCGGATCGGTCAGGGAGTCCCCCCGGCCCAGGACCGCGCGATCCGGGCGTGGGGCGTGGGAGGGGCGGCTAAATCCTTGGGGTTCACGTTTCACCAGGACAACCGGGATGGGCGGGCCTTGTTGACGACGGTGGCCCCCCTGACGGTCGCTCTGCCCAATGGGCGGGGACTTCTGTTTCTCCTGACCCAAGACGTGAATGGGCTGTTCTCCGCCCAGAAACGGCGGCAGAGGGTTGTCCTGTGCCTGGGCGGCGGGATTTTTTTGGTCCTTTACCTGTTTCTGTTCCAGGTCGTGCGCCGGGGGGAACGGGTTCTGACCGCCCAGAGGGAGGAAGTCGAGGGGCGAGTCATCCAGCGGACCCGGGAATTGCGAGACAGTCAGGAGCGCATGGCCGATGTGGCGGAAGCGTCCTCCGACTGGTTTTGGGAAAGTGGCCCAGATCATCGCTTCACATGGTTTTCCCTAAGGGAACAAGACCGGGGACAGGATTTCGATCCCAAGAGGGCCTTCGGGTTGCGGCGGCGGGATTTGATCGATTTGGAACGGACCGATTCGGAGGCTCTCGCCGCCCATTTGGACGACCTGGAAAATCACCGCCCATTTCGGGATTTCGCCTATTGGGGACGCCAACCCCAAAAGAATAAAGGCGGCCGGGAGGCAGTCGCGATCCGGCTGATCCGAGTCAGTGGCAAACCTCGCTTCGGCGAGGCGGGACAGTTCCTCGGGTACCGGGGATCGGCCGCGGATATCACCGAGCAGAAGGAGGCCGAGGACCGGGCGCGTCGCGCCGAACGGCGTTTGTCGGAAGCCATTGATGGCATTCCCGATGGCTTCGCTCTTTGGGACAAGGAGGACCATCTGGTTCTGTGGAACCGCTCCTTCGCGTCGTTTTTCCCCAAGTTGCGCCATGTTCTGCGCGAGGGATTTCCCTTCGAGGAGGCGGTGCGCCTCAATCTGGCCGAAGCCGATGTGACGGTTTCGGAAATAGCGGGGCCGGGTTGGCGGGTGGAGGGGGGCGCCCTGGCCATTCAGAACCGCATGCGGCGGCATCGGGAAGCCAACGGCGCGGTGGAATTAAGGGAAGCCTCTGGCCGGTGGGTGCTGATCACCGAGCGGCGCGTCGCCGACGGCCAGATTTTGTCGATCTATTCGGACATCACCCAGCGCAAGGCGATGGAGTTGGAACTGGCCGAAAGCGAAGCGGGTCTGCGTGCCTTCCTGGGGATCACCTCGGATACCTCCCTGTCCTTCGAGGATCGGTTCAGGCGGTTGCTGGAATTTGGAGTCAAGCGGTTTGGCCTGACCAATGGCGTGGTTCTGAAGATCCAGGATAACACCTTTCGCCTGGTCCATGGCATCGGGCCCATCGTGGACATCGATCGACGACCGCCAACCCTGGACGAGAGCCTGTCAGGATTGTGCGTAAGGACCATGGGACCCTTGGTTCTGCCGAACGTGGAAGCCGATCCCGAGGTCAAGGGTTTGCCCCGAGCCGAGCGGCTTGGCATGCGTGCCTTTCTTGGTATGCGGCTGACCCACCGCTCGACCATATCCGGGGTCCTGTCTTTCTTTGACGACCACCCCCGCGCCAACTCCTTCAGCAAGGGGGACACGCACCTTCTGGAATTGATGGCCCAATGGGTGGGAAGCGACCTGTACCGCCGGGATTCCGAGTTGGCCATTCGCTCGGCCATGGAGCAGGCGAAATTGGCGAACCGGGCCAAGAGTGAGTTCCTGGCCAATATGAGCCACGAATTGCGCACGCCCCTGAACGCCATTATCGGCTTTTCCGAGGTCATGAAAGACGGGCTTTTCGGTCCCTTGGGAAGCGAACGCTACCGGGAATACGCCCGGGGAATCCACGATAGCGGCAACCACCTTCTGGCAATTATCAACGACATCCTGGACGTTGCCAAGATCGAGGCGGGACATGTGGTCATGTCCGAGGAAGAGGTGGCGCTCGCCCCCTTGATCGACGCGACCCTTCGGTTGATTTCGACACGGGCGCGGGAAGGGGGGGTCCGACTGGTCCGGGATCTGGTCGACCCCTCGCCCTGGGTCCGGGTCGATGGTCGGCGCATGAAGCAGGTGTTGATCAATGTCCTGTCCAACGCCGTGAAATTCACGCCCAGGGACGGCGAGGTCCGGGTGTCCCTGAGGAACCCGGGGCCGGGTCGGGATTTGAATATCACCGTATCCGATACGGGCGTCGGCATGGCGGAGGAGGAGATCCGCGTGGCCCTGTCTCCCTTTGGCCAGATCGACAGCGGTCTGGCCCGCCGGCACGAGGGGACGGGCCTGGGTCTGCCGCTGGCCAAGTCCCTGATGGACATTCATGGTGGCTCCTTGACTCTGCACAGCGCGCCGGCGCGGGGGACCGTCGTGACCCTGACCCTGCCCTGGTCGCGGGTGATGGGGGACGCTTCTGGTGCCACCAGTGCTTGACCGGAGCATAATCGAACAAATCTAATAGGGAGGAGACGGGGTCCAGTCCGGGCGCCTTTCCCCTTTTATTCCCGGGAGATCACACCATGGCCGACGGCATCACCACCGACGAATTGTTTTTTGAACGCGGTGGACTGGATAAGGAAGAGACCAAGCGCATGGTCGACCATGCCCTGGAGGGCGCGGACGACGGCGAACTGTTCCTGGAATACCGGCAGGGGGAAAGCTTCTCCCTGGATGATGGGCGGATCCGCTCGGCCAGCTTCGACGCCAGCCAGGGGTTCGGCCTCCGGTCCGTGAGTGGCGAGGCCATCGGTTTCGCCCATTCCACCACCCTGGACCAGGGCGCCCTGAAGCGGGCCGCGGAAACGGTGCGGGCGGTGCGCTCCGGTGCCTCCGGCACGGTGGCCGAGGCCCCCCGGGCCACCAACCGGTCCCTCTACACACCGGACAATCCCCTCGATCTGGTGCCCTTTAACGCCAAGGTCGACCTTCTGGCCAAGATCGATGCTTTCGCCCGGTCCCGGGAGTCCAAGGTGGTGCAGGTCATGGCCTCGCTCTCCGGCTCCTGGCAGGCGGTGCGGATCTTGCGGGCCGGTGGCATGGAAGCCGGAGACATTCGCCCGCTGGTGCGGCTGAATGTTTCGGTCGTGGTCCAGGACGCCAATGGGCGCCGGGAAACCGGTGGCCATGGCATGGGCGGACGCGTCGGCTACGACGGCCTGCTGGAGGAGGGGACCTGGAAGGGCGCGGTCGACGAAGCCCTGCGTCAGGCCCTGGTGGCCCTGGAGTCCGCCGATTCCCCGGCCGGCGAAATGCCCGTCGTCCTGGGTCCCGGCTGGCCCGGCATCCTGCTGCACGAGGCCATCGGCCATGGTCTGGAGGGAGACGGCAACCGCAAGGGAACCTCGGCTTTCTCCAATGGCGTGGGCAAGCGGGTGGCCGCCAAGGGCGTGACCATCGTGGATGACGGGACCCTCCAGGACCGGCGGGGCTCGCTTTCCATCGACGACGAGGGAACCCCCACCCAGCGCAATGTGATTATCGAGGACGGCATTCTAACGGGTTACCTGCAGGATCGCCTGAATGCTCGGCTGATGGGCGTGGCCCCCACGGGCAACGGGCGGCGGCAATCCCATGCCCATCACCCGATTCCGCGCATGACCAATACCTTCATGTTGGCCGGAGAGCACGACCCCGCGGAAATCATCGCCTCGGTCAAGCGGGGGATCTACGCCGTGAACTTCGGTGGCGGGCAGGTCGACACGACCTCCGGAAAATTCGTCTTCAGCACCACGGAGGCCTATCTGATCGAGGACGGCAAGATCGGCGCGCCGGTCAAGGGCGCCACCCTGATCGGCAACGGGCCGGACGTGCTGACCCGGGTCTCCATGGTGGGCAACGACCTGGAACTGGACCCGGGCGTGGGCACCTGCGGCAAGGACGGCCAGGGTGTTCCCGTCGGCGTCGGTCAGCCCACCCTCAAGGTCGACGGCTTGACCGTCGGCGGCACCGCTGTCGCGGCTTGATGGAGCCCGAGGTTTTGCGTCTCGCCGCCTTCTCCGACGGGGGAGAGGGCGGCAATCCGGCGGGGGTGTGTCTCGGTAATACCCTGCCGTCCGTCGAGACCATGGCCCGTGTCGCCAGGGAGGTGGGCTATTCGGAAACGGTCTTCGCCGCACGGGACGGGGACGCGTGGCGGACTCGCTATTTCTCTCCGGAATCCGAGGTCCCCTTTTGCGGGCATGCCACCATCGCCCTTGGGGCGACCTTGGCCATGCGGTTGGGGGATGGGGTGTTTACCCTCAATTTGAACAACGCGGTCATCACCGTCGAGGGTCACCACCAGGACAGCGACCTGTCAGCGGCCCTGATGTCTCCTCCCACTTGGAGCCAATCCCTGGCACCGGGCGTTTTGTCGGACTATCTCTCTCTCTTTGGATATGGGGAGGCGGACCTGGATTCGCGGCTGCCCCCGGCCCGGATCCATGGGGGCGCCGACCATCTTATTCTCGCGCTGTCCTCGCGGGCGCGTCTGGCCGCCATGCGCTATGATCTGGACAAGGGGCGCCGGCTCATGACCCGGGACGGATTGATCACTATTCTTTTAGTCCAGGCGGAAGCCGACCAAATGTTCCATACGCGCGGTCCCTTTGCCTCGGGCGGGGTGTATGAGGATCCGGCCACTGGCGCGGCGACCGCGGCCTTGGGCGGATACCTGCGGGATCTGGGGTGGCCCCATGGCGGCGTGATTGATGTCGTCCAAGGGGAGGACATGGGGATGCGCTCCCGGTTGCGGGCCGAAATTCCCCCCCAATCTGGCGCCTCCATCCGGGTGTCCGGCGCCGCGCGCCTGATTTGAGACAAGACCCGCGGCTGGGCCAAGCGAATCGGCGATCCCGTGAAAAGCCATGGACGGCGATACTGTGGAATGATAGGTATGGAGTATAACTATTATATTGGGGAGGAATTGAGGGATGGTCGATTTCTCGGCGGTGCGCGCCATCGACTTCCACACACACGCGGAGGAGCCCTGCGGGTGCCATGCCGACGATGGGTATGATGACCTGCAGACCACCATGGCGTCCTATTTTGGCGCGCCCTGGACTCACCCGCCGACCATTCCGGAGACCGCGGCCCACTATCGGAAAATGAACATCGCCGCGGTGATCTTCCCCGTGGACGCCGAGCGGGAGACCGGTTACCGGCGGTACAAGAACGAGGAGATGGCCGACCTCTGCGCGGAGCATTCCGACATCCTGATCCCTTTTGCCTCCATCGATCCCCACAAGGGCAAGCTGGGCGCCCGCGAGGCCCGGACCCTGGTGGAGACATACGGGGTCCAGGGCTTTAAATTCCATCCGACCATGCAGGGTTTCTATCCCAATGACCGGTTGGCCTATCCCCTTTACGAGGCCATCGCCGAAACCGGCAAGCCCGCCCTATTCCACACGGGACAGACGGGCGTGGGGTCGGGCATGCCGGGGGGAAACGGGATGCGGTTGAAGTACTCCAACCCCATGTATATCGACGATGTGGCCGTGGATTTCCCGGATATGCCGATCATTCTGGCCCATCCTTCCTTCCCCTGGCAGGAGGAAGCCCTGTCCGTGGCGACCCATAAACCCAACGTCTCCATCGACCTGTCGGGCTGGTCACCCAAGTACTTTCCAGAGATCCTGGTGCGCTACGCCAACACGATGCTGCGCAAAAAAATGCTTTTCGGTTCCGACTGGCCGATGATCGCGCCGGAGAAATGGTTGGACGCCTTCGACAAGGTGCCCTTCAAGGACGATGTCCGGCCCCTGATCCTCAAGGAAAACGCCCTGCGCCTGTTGGGCAAGGCCTGAGTCTGTCCGTCAGGTGGGCGGCGGAGAGTTGGCCAGTAGGATCAACAGATCGGCGTGGCAGGGCTCGTCCAGACGACACCAACAGACCAGATCGGCCCCCGCCAGGGTTTCCCGGATCACGGGGAGGGGCGGGGGAGCCTCCGGCACCTTGGGCGGCTCCGGTGGGTGTCCGCTGGCCGCGACGGCGACCACGACCGCCTGGGCCGAAGGCGCGCCTTCGTTCAGGGCCGTGCCCTTTGGACCGGGACGTACGCTCTCGCCCAACAGCCAGCCACGGAACAGGGCCAGGGAGGCTTGACGCACGCCCAGGGGATCCAGGGGATAACCAAGGATCGCCGCGGCGCGCGCGGTCCAGTCGCCAAATGTGGGGAAGGGGTTTCCAAACCGGGTGGGGCGTCCCACGTATAGGGCGTCCGCGGGCATGCGCCAGCCCCGGGTCCGCGACCGGCGCAGACGTTTGGGCGGCTGACTTGGGTCCGTTCCGGCCTTGGGCGGGACCTTGGACTTGGCCATGGCATTGCCTCCTGGATCCGAAAAGCATCCAATAAGAGAGTGACCCTTTTCGCCGGTTGGCTCAAGCTGGTGGAGTCCCTTCCCGCCCCCTTTAAGCCATGGGACCGATGGTATGCGCCTTTGGGCGATCAGCGATCTTCACGTGGGCCACCCCGATAACCGGACCTTGATCCAGGCTATTCCCGACCATGGGCCGGATTGGTTGATCCTGGGGGGGGATCTGGGCGAATCCCTCGACCATCTGGTCTTTGTTCTGGATACCTTGGGGCCTCGCTTCGCCAAGCTTCTCTGGATCCCGGGGAACCACGATCTTTGGAGCCGCCCGGGTGATCCTCGGGGGGAAGACAAGTATCACCAGTTGGTGGAGGCTTGCCGTGTCCGGGGCGTGACAACGCCAGAGGATCCCTATCTCCTCTGGCCAGGACCCTTGCCACCGGGCCTTGGGGCCGAAGCACCCATCCATCTCGCGCCCCTGTTCCTCCTCTATGACTATGGTTTCCGCCCCGCGGAGGTTTCCTTGGATGGTGTGCTCGACTGGGCCATGGAGGAAAACATCCTCTGCGCCGACGAACGTCTGCTCGACCCCCATCCCCACCCCAGTCGGGTGGCTTGGTGTCACACGCGCCTGAAATTGACGGAGGACCGCTTATCCGCCCTGCCGCGGGAGGTCCGCACGGTGCTGATCAACCATTGGCCCCTGCGCCGGGATCTGTTGTTTATCCGTCGGGTCCCCCGGTTTTCCCCCTGGTGTGGCACGCCCTTGACGGAGGACTGGCACCGACGGTTCCGGGCCGTCGTCGTGGTGACCGGGCACCAACACGTGCCCCGCACCGATTGGCGGGATGGCACCCGGTTCGAGGAGGTTTCCCTGGGCTATCCAAGGGAATGGCGCCGCTGGCTGGGCGAGGCCCCCGTTAGGCCATCCTTGCGGGAAATCCTGCCAGGTCCCGCGATTTAAAGCATCCGGCGGGACAGTGGGAGCCGATTTTCTGGCCGATGCTCAACATGTCGATACTCAACATATTGACTCTAGATCGCGATGAAGTCAGGTCGAATCGACCTGACTTCATAAACGTGATATAAATCATATATTTAGAGCGGAATAAGACGGAAAACCGCGGACACTTTTCCTCATTCCGCTCTAGATTAGAGGGGCTCTCCCTCCGCCAGCAAGCTGTCGACGCCGACGAAGGTCCGGTGCACCACCCGGACGATTCCCGGATCCGGCGCGCGTAGGGCCAGGGCCAGGGCATGGTTCTCCCCTTGGTTCCACTGCTCAAGCCGCCAGTGACCCCGTTCTCCGAAGGGGGCGTCCGCCTCCACCAGACGGGGAGGGGTGGTGGCCACATGGAATGTCTCCAAACCCTGCTGAATGCCCGTGCCCAGGGCCTTCACCACGGCCTCCTTGAGGGTCCAGAGGCCCATGAAGGCCCCCAGGACGGCCTCCTCTGGAAGGGAGCTTAACCAACGGGCTTCCAAGGGGTGGAAGAACCGATCCGCCAACCCCTGGGCCTCCAGGGGGCGGTTCCGGCCTTCCACGTCCACCCCTACGGCGAGGCCCGGCGCCGGGGGGGCATCCAGACGGGCGCAGGCCGACAGTCCGCGGGTGTGGCTGATGCTGAAGGGGCGCGCCTGGGCCTTGGACCGGGCCGTGTCGACCTCTGGCTTGCCATGGGGACCCTCCAGGAAGCGCCAATCTTCCGGCGCGGCCCGCGGACCCACGGCGGCCGGACTGGCACTGAGGGACAGACGGCAGAGAGCGTGGGCCGCGGCGTAGGACCACCGGTCCCGTCCGTCCCGAAACCGGTCCCAGCGGGCCCGCTCCCCCGGGTCGAGAAGGGGAAGCAGGCGAAGCTGCTCCCCGTCCGGGTCCGGTCCGGGCGCAAGGCTCCAAAGAACAAGGGAAATGGAAGGAGTGGAGAGCATGGCGGAAAAAGAACCTTTTGAATAAAGGCATTTAAATCGATTGGCGGGCGACCCGCGGAAATCCCCTAGTACCCCCAGCGCGGTCCAGGGTCCTTATTTATAGTGGAGGCGAATCGTTTCTACCCGGCGGAATGCGGAGGGGCAACGGCGATGATGGATCTGGGATACGGTCGACAGGGATGGAACGGACTGGCGGAACACCGTGGCATCGCTCGGCTTCTGTCCGGGGACGGAACCGACGGCGGCACGGCGCAAATTCTGTTCGACACCCGATTGCTGGGGTACCGGCTCGAGGAAATGTGGACCTTCGCCCGGTCTTCCGAGCGGGACCGCGCGGCACGCCTTGGTACGGACGGGTTCCTCCTGCGTCGGGGGCGTCGGGTGATCCGAATCCTCGAGGGTCCCTGCGCGATCATGGAGCGGGTCCGTGATGAGATCTTCGTCGAGGAACGGGAATTGGGGCATGCCCAGTCGGTCTATCTGGGCGCTTGGTTGCCAAAAGAACCCCTGTTCGGGGGCAATGGTCTGCGGATAATCGAACCGGATGAAGGGGCTTTCCGGGACCTGCTGTCCGTCACGCCCCCATACCAAGCCTTCGAACTCCTGGAGCCAGAGGCTCTGCGATACCTGATTGATCGGATGTATGTGCTGGTCCGCGCGGGGATGGTCCCCCATTGTGTATCCTGACCGTCCCCCATTCCAATCCACACCCAATCCTCACCCGGGGTGGGGGGGATAGGGGGCGGCATGGGAATACCGAAGCCCGAGTTGCGTCCTTGATCTAGGGGCCCTATTGTTCCGCCAGTATTTTCGAGATATTGGGGGAATCGCGGTGACGGGGGCGACCGGAGACGCAGAGACGCGGGAAAAGCTGGCCCGGCGATCACGCTTTCAACGGATCAGGGTACAGGCGGGTGGCCTGCCGATTTCCATGACTCTCGCCGCGATCTTTCTGCTGGTCGCCGCGGTCTCAGGAGCCGTCGTCTTCGTGGTTGTGTCCTACCAACAACGGTCATCGGTTACGGAAATGGCGGAAGCGGAATCCCGCCGGACCGCGGATCTGATCTTCGAACATCTCTATTCCGTCATGCGCAAGGGGTGGAGCCGCACGGAAATCAACGAGATCATTGACCGCCTGAACATGGCCGACCCCCAGGTGACCGTGTCGATCGTCCGATCCGAGGCCGTGGCGCGCCAGTTCGGCGACATGCGCGGCGACTCCCTACGAAGGACACAAGACGCCCTCATCGCTCAGGCCATGGACACGGGCGAGGATGTGCTGGTGGAGCGGGGAAGTGCCATTCGCTTTGTCCACCCGGTTAAGGCCAAGACCGAATGCCTGAGCTGCCATGACGCGGAAAAGCCAGGGGTGGTGAACGGCGTGATCGAGATCATCATGCCGACCGATCAGCTCCGTCTTCCCCTGGAATACACAATCCGGTCGGCCATTTACTCGTTTGGGGTGGCGATCTTGGTGCTGTTCATCGCTGTCTTTCTGAAGTTGAGGCTATTTATCGTCTCTCCCATCGTCGATCTGGCCGAGCACATGCAAGGGGTCATGGAATCGGACGGCATGGACCGCCGTATCGCGCCCAAGCGGATCTGGCCCAGGGAAGTTCGGCTGCTCGCCCGGGATTTCAACGCCTTGATGGATGACTTGGAGCGCAGTCGCCTGCGTTTGGTCGATCAGTCCACCCGGGATGCCCTGACGGGGTTATACAACCGGCGCCACTTTGACAGCCTGTTGCGCCGGGATGTGGCCCGGGCGGTGCGTTACAAGCGGCCCCTTTCGCTCCTGATGCTCGACCTTGATCACTTCAAGCCGATCAATGACACCTACGGCCATGCCGCGGGGGATCATCTTCTGGTGCATTTGGGGAAAATCCTGGAACGAAACCTGCGGGAAAGCGATGTGGCCGCGCGTTTCGGCGGCGATGAATTCGTGATCTTGTCTGGAGAGACGACCCAAGGCGATGCGCGGCGATTGGCCGAGAAGATGCGCGCGATCCTGACCAATGGCCATGTGGATTTCGGGGATCACAGGCTCGCGGTTGGGGTGAGTATCGGTGTGGCGACCCTACCCGAGGATGGAATCACGCCCGAGGGCCTGATGGAAGCAGCGGATCGGGCCATGTACGAGGACAAGCATGCGCGGCGGCGGGGCCAAGGAGCCCCCCCTGGACCGCTCGTGAAGAGCGCGGTCTGAAGGCCCCATTTTGAAAGGGGGACGTTCCTGAACGGGAAGCGGACCGGGGTGCCGCTCATCCACGGGGTGTGTCACGGGATCCCTCGTTCGATGCATCAAAAAAACGGCGGTCACGGGGTTCACTGACCGATGTCTCTTGTGAAAGCGTCCGTGCGCAAGGGATCCGTGTCGCGTTCAAGCGTCAGGCGGGCTGTACGGTGTATCAGCCGAAGGACCGTTCGCGAAAACCGATCCGGCGCCGTCTGGGCGGGCGGCAGAGAACAGCGAGACCGAGACCGACGGCGCCGATAACGGTCCAGGCTGGCCACTCCAGAAGGTCCGAGACCATGCGCGAGGCCATGCCGCCGGTGCTATGGGAGATCGTCGGACTTCCGGCGAGGAGTGTCCAGACTTCGCGTGTCGCCAAACCCTCGTAGGAACCGGTTCCGAGTGCGAGAACCGCTTCGCCGGAGGCGATGAGGATGGCCACGGCCAGGAGGACCCAACCGATGAGGCGTCCAAATATCATTGCTTTTCCAATCGACTATTCGGTTTTTTGGACGATTGTGTGAAGAGATTGCTCTTAACCCATTTGGGTTGCAATGAATTTTATGTTGGGAACCGTTTAAAAACGATGAAAAAAAGACTATTGCGCATTCGGCGATGAGTCGGTAATTTGCGCGTCCTGTCAGGGGCTCAGGCAAAGAGTTCCCGATTTCCGCGATTTGGCGGAGATCCCGGCGGATGGGTGGCCGAGTGGTCGAAGGCGCACGCCTGGAAAGTGTGTATACGCCAAAAGCGTATCGTGGGTTCGAATCCCACCCCATCCGCCAATTTTTTGTCCGGGACTGACCGGAAATCAGCAAAAAGTCGGCGCATAGCATCGGCGCATAGCAATAGCATCGGCGCATAGCAAGCGATTGATGCCCTGGTGGCGATCACCGGGGTTCGCTTGTGTTCGCCCTTAGTCGCGCGTAAAGTATGGACTGAAATATGGACTGGTTTCGGACCTGCTTCGGTATTCTCCCATGGGCAAACTCACGGCACTTCAAGTCTCGCGCGCGACAAAACGGGGCCTTCTGGGCGACGGCGGCGGGCTGTACCTGAAGGTGACGGAGACGGGGACGAAATCCTGGGTCTTCCGCTTCCGGGAAAACGGGCGGCTGCGGCACCACGGATTGGGCTCGGCGGAGACGCTGAGCCTCGCCGAAGCCCGCGAGAAGGCGCTGCTCTGCCGCAAGATGCGGCTGGAAGGCATCGACCCCATCGAGGCGAAAAAGCGGCGGCGGGCCACGGCCCGGCTGGAGGCGGCGCGGTCGATCTCCTTCGCCGAATGCGCCGAGGCCTATATAGAGGCCCATCGGGCGGGGTGGAAAAACCCCAAACACGCCCTGCAATGGCCTTCGACCCTCTCCACCTATGTCTATCCGGTCTTCGGTCCCGTGTCGGTGGCCGATGTGGACCGCACGCTGGTGCTCCAGGTCTTGGAGCCCATTTGGAACGACAAGACCGAGACGGCGACGCGCCTACGCGGGCGGATTGAGAAGATCCTGGATTGGGCCAGGGTGCGCGGCTACCGGGAAGGGGAGAACCCGGCCCTGTGGAAAGGGAACCTGTCCCTTGTCCTGCCCGCTCCGGGCGCCCTTAAGAAGGTGAAGCACCGCCCGGCGCTCCCGCATACGGACATGCCGGACTTTTGGAAAAAGCTCGACCGTGTTGGTGGTGTGGCGGCGCTGGCCCTGCGCTTCGATATCCTGACGGTGGCCCGCCCTGGGGAAACCCGGGGAGCGACCTGGGACGAGATCGATCTGGACGCGGCCCTGTGGACGGTCCCGGAAGAGCGCATGAAGGGAGGCAAGGAACATCGCGTGCCCCTGTCGCCCCAAGCGGTCGCGGTACTGAAAGAAGCCGCCAAGCTGCGCAAGGACAAGCTGATTTTTCCAGGGTTGAAAAAGGTGGACACGCCGCTGTCGGATACGTCCCTGACGAAGGTGCTCCGCGACCTGGGCGAAGGCGATATCACTGTCCATGGATTCCGCTCGACCTTCCGCGACTGGGCGGCGGATTGTACCGACGTGGCCCGCGAAGTCGCCGAAGCTTGTCTCGCCCACACCCAGGGGAACAAGGCGGAGCAGGCCTATTGGCGCTCGGACATGATCGAGAAGCGGCGGGTGTTGATCGAGGACTGGGCGCGCTTCTGTACGGGAAAGGCCCCCGGATAGGGGGCTTTTCCGGATCGGTGGAGCGTTGAGCTGTCACGCCTCGTCCGCCAACTTGTGCTCGAAGCACTCCCCCAAGAAACTTGCCGCGCGGGGCGTGAAGACGGTGTCTCCGGCGAGATCGACGAAGCCCAGTCGGGAGAACCGCGCTTGTTCTCCGAAGGACGCGGCGTTGTGGTGGATCGAGACTTGAGGATTCGATGTCACCGCGTAGAGGAACTCGATATCTCCGTGGAGGGTGTTCGTTGGACAGATGCCGTAGCCAAGGGTTCCGGTGAAGGGTGTCTCTTCTGGGATTCTGCCGTTTTCGAAGGAAATGGCGGCGATCGCCTCGTCATATCGGTTGCAGAGGTGCTGAAGGAGCCGGGCGGCGGCATATTCGCCGTCGTCCAGCCCACGTTCGGCGTGGAACCACTGCAGGAAGGGAAGGATGTCCGGCAGAACAGAGCTCGGGTACCCGTCGGAATGCCGGTGGAGCAGGATGGAGGGCTGTTCGAGCGGTTGCTCCGGTCGCTCATAGAAGGCGATGTGGGATCGTGTGGCCATGGTAAAAGGGGGTTAAAACGCCGCCCACGCAACAGGCCGACGAAAAGCCTCGTCAAGGAGGAACCCGCAGGGGCAAATCCTTTACGGGGTGTCGGTCTGTTAAACACGTGGCGCGTTTGCCCCCTTCCATGGTCGGAACATCCCGCGCATTTGGCGCATCCATCAGGATTCGAACCTGTGATACCGTCCACCCCATGAATTAACTTTCTGGAGCCATGGGAAGGCGGACAGCGAGCGTAGTGTTTCTCGATCGGCCGTGAGGGCGTTCCAGGCAGCGCAACAGGCGTCCGCGATTGCGTTGTAGTCATCGAGGAGGCGATGGGAGAGGTAACGGTCGCGTAGATGGAGCCAGACCCGCTCGATGGGGTTCAACTCGGGCGAACAGGGCGGCAGCGGCACGAGGGTGATGTTGGTGGGGATGCGGAGCGCCTTGGCTCCGTGCCACCCGGCCTGTTCGAGGACAAGCACCGCGTGGACATCCGGCGGGAGGCTTGCTCCGAAGCCCTCCAGAAAGATGCACATGGCCTCGGTGGAGACGGTGGGCATCACCAGGGTGAAGTCGTCGCCGGTGGCTGGGTGAATGGCGGAGTAGACATAGGCCCAGGTGAAGCGGCGGTCACAGGCCGGGCGGGCGCTGGCCGCGTTCATACCAGCGGTGGGTGACGCGGCCCTCGTTACCGAAGCGGGCCTCGTTCTGGAACCACACTTGCTGCCGCTTGCCTGGGTGGGCCAGCGTTGCTCCCCCAGAGCCCGCTTCAGGCCCCCTTTTTGAAGCGCTCCTGGGCAATCCGATCGGTCTTGGGATGAACCGGCCGGGCCTTTTGACGCGACAACCCCAGACGCTTCAGTGGCCGCCCCATCGGGGGCTCGGCGTAGCGCACACCGAAGCGAGCCTCGGCCAAGCGGCAAATGTCGGCGACGGTGTAGCGGGAAATGCCGTCCTTCTCGGGGTCGGGACCGCGCAGGACCAGCGCCTTCAGCGTCGCTTGCTGGCCTTCGGTCAGAGAAAGCAGGCCCGCCCCGGCTTGGGCCTGTCGGACAGCCCCGCAACGCCTTCGGCGTTGTAGCGGACCACGGCGTCCCGCAACGCCTGGCGGTCCATGCCCACCACCCGCGCCGCTTCGGCCCGAGACATCCCATCCAGCGCGTTGGCGATGGCCAACAGCCGCATCGCCGTCCGGCGATTGGGCTCCTTGCGCGCCAAACCCCGCAGGTCGGCGGAGGACAGATCGTCCCTGATCTTGAGCGTGTTCCACATCGGCTCCTCCATTTCCGGTGAACCAAAGTGAATCATGCTCGGACCTTCAGGGGAATCCCCGCGAGTCCCCTTCATGGGTGGGCGGTATGACCTCTGCCTTCGGAGGGCAGCGCTCTATCCAGCTGAGCTACGGGTGCTGGCCATACTTCGCGGCGCAGGCCTGACCGCTATATCGCCTCGAAGACAACTCGGAAGCGGGGCACCTGCAGCGTGTCGAACCCGACCACGAACAGTTCGCCGTTTTCCTTCAGCAGGCGGGCAATCTCGTCCAGCGGGTTTTCCCCGATAACGGGCGCGGCGGCGATGCCAGCATCCGACAGCTTCGCAAGCGTTGCATCCCGGTTGACCCAGTTGCCCATGGATTGCGGCGTGGTCTCCAGCCAGTGCGTCAGCCGGGGCGCAAGGTCGACGAGATCAAGAACGGGCGTTT
>JAIOYK010000024.1 GCA_021741145.1 Rhodospirillum sp.
CCTATTATCAAATCGCGCCATCACCCTGTCCGGGGCATGCCCCGGACAGGGTGATGGGTGCAGCGCTGGCGGCATGATCATCAAACCGGGAACAGCTTAACAAAGCCGCCAAGCTGTCCAAACAATGGGGACCACCTCTCGCCGCCTGTCGTCGTCATGCGGGGGATCGTCACGGGATGTCTCCTTCCTCTCGGATGTCTCGTTCGCAAGCACTGCTCGCCACACCAATGAGGATGACGCCCAGACGTTCCAAAGTGAAATTGGACGTTTCAAGAGATTTAATAGACTTTATCGATCAAAACCCGATCCATTCCCCTCGGACTCGCGCCTTTGGGAGTCCCAGAGGGCCGCGTAAACACCGCCCGCGTCGATCAGCTCTCCATGGGATCCGCTTTCCACCAACCGTCCGGCCTCGAAGACAAAAATCCGGTCATAGCCCCGAATGGCGTGGAGACGGTGGCTGACGGAGACCAGGGTCTTGCCCGCCGCCCAGGCGAGGATGGCGCGGTTCACCCGCTCCTCGGACGTCGGGTCCAGGGCCGAGGTGGCCTCATCCAGCATCAGGATATCCGGATCCCGCAGAAGCGCCCGGGCGATGGCCACCCGTTGCCTCTGCCCCCCGGACAGCCCCCCTCCTCCGGCGCCGACCCGGGTGTCATAACCCTCCGCCAGGACCAGGATGTCGTCATGGACGGACGCGGCGCGGGTGGCCGCCACCATCTCCTCCTCCGTGGCGTCGGGCTTGGCCAGCAACAGGTTTTCCCGCAGGGTCGCGTCGAAAAGGAGTGGGGTTTGGAGCACCACCCCCATGCGCTGGCGCAGGCTTTCCTCGGTCAACGCTCCCAGGTCCAGGCCGTCCACCCGGATCCGTCCCGCGTCGGGGCGATAGAGACGCATCAACAGGGCCAGAAGGGTCGACTTGCCGCAGCCCGAGGGACCGACGAATGCCACCTTCCCCCCCCTGGGGATTGTCAGGTCAATGCCCTTGAGGATGGGTGCGCCCTCCCCATAGCCGAACGACACCCCGTCCACGGTGATCGCGGTTTTTAGAGCGGCCATGGGCCTGGCATCCGGGGTCTCCAGACGGTCTGAAGCGATGGCCAGCAGGTCCTCCACCCGCCGCAATCCGGCCCGGCCCTGGATCATCAGGGGAATGGCGCCGTTCAATTGGGCGATGGCGCCACCGATGTTGAACATCAACCCGATGAAGGCCACCAGAAGGCCCGGCGTCATGGCGCCCGCCAGCACGAGATATCCACCGAAGCCGATGATCACCAATTCCATGAAGCCCGTCGCCACATGGGCCGACCGCCCCACCACCCCGGCGAGGACATGGGCCCGAACCGCGAGGGGGGAAAGGGAGGCGAGGATCCTGTCCAGGACAGCCAGACGGTCGGCCTTCATATGGAACAGGCGGATCACCAGATGGGCGGCCGCGGTTTCCTGGACCAGTTGGACCATCCGCGCGGAGTCCCGCCGCAGGACGTCGTTGGCGACGGAAGCCCGGGTGCCGAAGGGACGCGACGCGAAGAAAATCAGCGGCATGCAGGCCAGGGTCACCAGGGCCAGCCGCCATTCGATCAGGAACAGAACCACCACGCTCAGACCCGCCGACAGGCCATGGGTCAGCAACTGTGGCACCCCGCGCACCAGGGCCGTTTCCATGGCCCCCAGGTCGGTGGAGAACCGGTCGGTCAAATCTCCGGCCCGGCTCTCCCCATGGACCCGCGTGGGCAGGGACAACAGATGCGCGAACAGATGGCGGCGGAGACGGTTCATGCCGTTCACGGCCAACCGTCCGCCCACCCATTCGTGGCCGATATTCGCGAGGGCGAAAACGACGAGCAAGCCCGCCAAAGCGCCAATGGCCGTAAGAAGCGCGGCCGGATTCGCGCCCATGATGCCCGCGTCGAAAATGACCTTCCACACCAGCGGCGCGCCGATGAGATAGGTGACCTGAAGAACGGTGAAAAGACCCAACAGAGCCAGCAGCCCCTTCCAACGGACAACCGTCCGGAGCGCCCAGGCCAGGAAATCCATCACACCCTCACTCCCCCGCCGTTCCCGGACGTTGGCCCAGGCCATCGTGGGCGTGGGCCAACCGCTCGGCCAGGATAACGGCCATGTTCCGGTAGAGCCGGACGGCGATATCGGGTTCCTTGCGCAGCAGGTGTTCCATCACCGCGGTGGGGAGCATCGCGACTTCGCATTCTCCCAGGGCGGTCACCGTGGCGCTCCGGGGTTCGTCACGGAGGAACCCCATTTCGCCGATAACCTGCCCCCGGGAATAGAGGGCGACCACCTGATCCTTGCCATCGAGATGCTGGGTCACCGCGGCCCGGCCCTTGACGATCACGCCGAACTCCCAACTGGGGGCGCCTTCAACGAAGATGGCTTCCCCATCGGCGTAGGTCTTGAGGGAGGCCGCCCGGAAAGCCAGGGCCAGTTGCTCGGATGTCAGGCCATCGAAGACCCGGACAGCGGTCCGATCCCCGGCGCCCTGGGACCAGATGGGGAACACCTCTCCATCCTCGGCGCCGCGACTGGCCAGATAGGCGTCGATATGGCCCTGATCGTACTGGGTCAGCACCCGGCGGACAGGACTGCGGATGCGCTCCAGGTAATCGATATCCGTCAAGTCGATCCGCATGGGGGCGACGACGCCATGGGTCTCGGTCTCCACGTCGTCCGTATAGGGGACGAACCCGATCTTTTCATAGAAGGGGATGAGATCGAGGGAACAATCCAGATAGGCCTGGGAGATCCCATCCCGCAGCCCCCTAGCGAAGGCCCAGAGCAGCATGCGGGGCACGGCCATGGAGCGGCGATGGGCCGTCGCGACGAAAAGCTTGGTGAGAATGCCGATCCGGTCTGGATAGAGGATCCCCTCCCGGTCGATGGCGTAAAGGTCCTCGTAGTCCCCAAGCCCGCCGTCCCGCGCGAGATTGATCCGCAGGGCCCCCCAGAGCGCGTCGCCTTCATAGGCACCGACCAGAATCCCGGTCTTGTCCAGGGGGTCGGAAAATTGCTTGGCCCGATGATCGGCCTCGGCGATGGTCCACCCCAGTTCCTCGACGAGGACGTGATAGCGCAAACGATAGATCTCGACCTTCTCGGCGGGCGTTACCGCTTCCCGAATATCCATGTCGTCGCCGTTCCCCTGATCAGAGAGAGCCTTCCTTCACCACGCATGGTATTCGGAAACCGCCTCCCCAACCAGCCCGTTACCCCTCGTCCCCGAATCCCGCCACCCGCAACGCCTTGGCCTGACGGGCCGCGAGTTTGTCCACGTCGAAATCACCGATCAATTCGTGGAACAGCTGGTACCAATTGATCTCCGCCCTCAGGCGCCAGAAGACGCTGCCCAAGCCGATCGCCGCCCGATCCATCAACACGAATTCCCGGGGTGGCGTGACCCCCCCCATGGACCGCAGGTCGGCGTGCACCTTCTCGGCCACCATCCGTCCCTGATTCCCCCCGTTGGGCAGGTCCTCCTGGATGCGCCGGGGGCGATCCTCCAGCAGGGGGCCGTAGACGAAGAGCGCCCATTGGTTCAGAACGGCGATCAGCTCCTTGGACAGGTTCTGGAAACCCCAGGTCTCATAGGCGTGCACCGCCCGCTCCGGATCGTCGTTGGCCAGGGCGAAATAGAGATCGATTACCCCCTTGACGAAGGAGGGCTTGAAGACCCGGATGGTTCCGAAATCCAACAGGTTCACGCTGAGATCATCGGGACGGACGGTATAATTCCCCAGATGCGGGTCTCCGTGGATCACCCCGTATTCGTAGAAGGGCACATACCAGGCCCGGAACATGTTCATGGCCAGCCTCTGGCGTTGGTCCGGATCCCGGTCCACGAAGCTCAGAACCCGCTCGCCCTCCATCCAGGTCATGGTCAGCAAGCGTTTGGAGGACAGCTCCGAAACGCATTCAGGGATATGCACCCCGGCTTCGTTCCGCAGCATATGGGCGTAAAGGGCCATGTTCTTGGCCTCACGCTCGTAATCCAGCTCTTCCCGCAGGCGTTCGGCCAGCTCGGCCTGGACTTCCGACGGATCAATGGCCTTGTCGTACCGCCGATAGACCCCAATGATCACCTTGAGCTGCTTCAGGTCCGCTTCGACCGTGCTCTCCATGTCCGGGTACTGGAGTTTGCAGGCCAGTTTCCGCCCATCGTGGTGGACCGCCCGGTGGACCTGCCCCAAGGAGGCCGCGGCCGCGGCCTCCTTCTCGAAGGACTGGAACTTGGATGGCCAGCCCGCCCCCAACTCGCTGGTCATCCGCCGCTTGACGAAGGGCCAGCCCATGCGCGGAGCATCGGCCTGCAACTGGGTCAGTTCGGCGGTATACTCCTCGGGCAGGACGTCGGGGATGGTCGACAGGATCTGGGCCACCTTCATCAGTGGTCCCTTAAGCCCCCCCAGGGCGTCGCGCAGGTCGACGGCCATGCGGGCCGGATCGCCCTTCATCCCCAGGTATTTCTCCCCCGCGGCCCGGGCCGCGATGCCGCCCATGGCCGTCGAGACCTTGGCGTAGCGGCGCAGCCGACCACCGATGGTATTTCCTTCAGCCATGCCGATCAGCCCTTCGCCGCCAGGGTCCCCGGCCCGATCAGGCCAGGGTTTCCAGTTCATCGATAAAGCCCTTGAGCACACCCAGGCCCCGCTTCCAGAAGTCGGGGTCGGAGGCATCAAGGCCAAAGGGTGCCAGAAGCTCCTTATGGCGCAAGGTTCCCCCAGCGGCGAGCATCTCCATGTATTTGCCCTGGAAGTCGCCGACAACGCCGTCCTGGTAGACCGCGTAGAGGGAGTTCACCAAGCAGTCCCCGAAGGCATAGGCATAAACGTAGAAGGGAGAATGGATGAAGTGGGGGATATAGGTCCAGTAGCTCCGGTAGTCCTCGTGGAATTCGAAGGCGGGACCCAGGCTTTCCACCTGCACATCCATCCAGATCTCGCAGATCCGGTCCGGGGACAATTCCCCTTCCCGCCGCTCGGCGTGGACCTTGGCCTCGAAGGTGTGGAAAGCAATCTGGCGGACCACGGTGTTGATCATGTCCTCCACCTTGCCCGCCAGCATGGCCCGGCGGCGCTTCGGGTCGTCCTTGGCGGCGTCGAGCATGGCCCGGAAGGTCAGCATCTCGCCGAACACCGAGGCCGTCTCCGCCAGGGTCAGGGGCGTGTCGGACATGAAGGTGCCCTGCTTGGCCGCCAGCACTTGGTGCACGCCATGGCCCAGCTCGTGGGCCAGGGTCATCACATCCCGGGTGCGACCCATGTAATTGAGCAGCAGGTAAGGATGGGCCGAGGGCACGGTGGGATGGGCGAAGGCGCCGGGCGACTTGCCCGGACGGGCGGGCACGTCGATCCAGGCGTTATCGAAGAAGCGCTTGCCGACCGTGGCCATCTCCGGGGAGAAGGCCCCATAGGCCCCCAGCACGGTCTCCCGCGCCTGATTCCAGGTGAATTTGGTGTCGTCGCTGTCGGGCAGGGGCGCGTTGCGGTCCCAGAACTGGAGCTTGTCCTTGCCGAACCATTTGGCCTTCAGGGCGTAATAGCGGTGGGACAGGTCCGGATAGCTCTCCCGCACGGCGGAGACCAGGGCGTCGACCACCCCGTCCTCCACCTGATTGGACAGGTTCCGCGCGGCCATGGGGTGGGCGTAATGGCGCCAGCCGTCCTCGATCTGTTTGTCCTTGGCCAGCGTATTGGTGATGCGGGAGAACAGGCGCAGGTTGTCGCCAAAAACACCCCCGATGGCATGGGCGGCGGCCTCCCGCCGGGCGGGATCCGGATCGGACAGGCGATCCAGGGCCTCGGTGGAGGACAGGGTCTCCCCCTCGACGGGAAAGGTCAGATGGGCGATGGTCTCGTCGAACAGGCGCATCCAGGCGGCCTTGCCCGCCACATCCTTCTCGTGGAGCAACCGCTCCATCTCATCGGAAAGCTGGTGGTCGCGGTAGAGGCGCAGGTCATTGATCCAGGGCGCGTAGCGGCCAGCGGTCGGATCCGTCAGGCAGTCGGCCAGATGGGCCTCCTCCATCAGGTTCAGTTCCAGGGTGAAGAACAGCGTCTGGCTGGAAATCTCCGTGCCCTTTTCGCTCATGGCCTGATGGAACTGACCGATGGCCACATCGGTTACATCCCCGGCGTGCATTAACTGGGCATAGCTGAGCACACGATAGAGGATTTCGGAAATCCGCTCGAATTCCGCGATGGCCGCGCCCAGGGCGGCGCCATCGAGGGAGGCCACCTTGCCCAGATAGGCCGCCCGGAAAGCCTCGGCCCCCTTGCTGGCCTCGGCCAGACCAGCCTTCAGTTCCGGAGACTCGGGCGCGGGATAGAGGTCGGCCAGATCCCATTCGGGCAGGTCGGGGGTCGCGCTCGGCTTGGCGGCCATATGGGTCATGGTACGGGATCTCCCTTGAACTTTCACAATGACCCGTAATATGGGGCGGAACGGGCCGAGGGGAAAGAGTCGGTTTCCAATGGGAAACGAGGCATACTCCGGGTATCAAATCAGAGTTCTGTTAGGGAAGGAACAGCCGTGAGCGACGACCACACTCCCGCCGTGGACTACGGCAAGACCGGGGACCTGCTGTCCATGTTCCTGGCCCAGGCCGACCGCTTTGGCGAGGACCCCCTGCTTTGGGGCAAGGTGGATGGCGCCTACCGGTCCCATTCCTGGGCATCCGTGCGCGACGAGGTCACCGCGCTCGCCAATGCCCTGGTCGCCGAGGGGCTCCAGCCCGGCGAGCGGGTGGTGCTGGCCTCGGAAAACCGACCGGAATGGACCATCGCCGACTTGGCGATCCTCGCCGCGGGCGCCATTCCCGCCCCGGCCTATCCATCCAGCACGGAATACGACTACCTCCACGTTCTCGACAATGTGGAGGCGGCCGTTGTCATCGTCTCCACCCCGACCGTCGGCGCGCGGATCATGGCCGCGGGCCTACGCGCCAAGCGCCGCCCCCTGGTCATCATGATGGACCACGGACCCGAGGTCACCGCGCCCGAAGGGATCCGTCTGGTGTCCTGGAACGCCTTGATGGCCCAGGAGGAAGGCAAGGACATCCCCGCCTGCGCCGCGCGCATCAAACGCGACGACCTGGCCACCATCATCCACACCTCCGGCACGGGAGGGGCGCCCAAGGGGGTGATGCTCAGCCACCGGGCCATCCTGCACAACTGCATGGGCGCCTACCACCTGCTGGAAAGTCTTGGGCTGGAACGGGAAACCTTCCTCTCCTTCCTGCCGCTCTGCCATTCCTATGAACATACGACCGGGCTGTTCTTCCCCATATCCCTGGGCGCCCAGGTCTATTTCGCCGAAGGGGTGGAAACCCTGGCCTCCAATATGACCGAAGCCCAACCGACCGTCATGACCGCCGTGCCGCGCCTGTACGAAATGATGCGCATGCGGATCCTGCGGGGAATCGAGAAGGAAGGGGGCAAGAAGAAGGACTTCTTCCTCAAGGCCGTGGACCTGGGCACCCGGCGCATGACCGATCCAAAGTCCCTGGGCATCAAGGATCGCCTCTATGACCTTGTGCTGGACAAGCTGGTCCGCGCCAAGGTCCAGGAGCGGTTCGGCGGCAGGCTGAAAGCCATGGTGTCCGGCGGCGGCCCGCTGAACCCGGAAGTGGGTTCCTTCTTCCGCGCCCTTGGGGTGCCCATCCTGCAGGGCTACGGCCTGACGGAGACCGCGCCGGTGGTGTCCTGCAATCCGCCCTACCAGGTCAAGATGCATACTGTCGGCCCCGCCTTAAAAGGGGTGGAGGTCAAGATCGCCGAGGAGGACGGCGAGATTTTGATCCGCGGTCCACTGCTGATGGACGGCTATTGGAACGACCCGGAGGCCACCCGCCAGACCATCGACGCAGAGGGTTGGCTACACACGGGCGACGTGGGCAAGATCGACGAGGATGGCTTCATTCAGATCACGGACCGCAAGAAGGACCTGATCGTCAACTCCGGCGGCCAGAATATCTCGCCCCAGCGGGTGGAAGGAATCATCGCCCTGGAGCCGGAAATCGGCATGGTCATCGTCTTTGGCGACAACATGCCCCATCTGGTGGCCCTGATCGTGCCCTCCCAGGAGTTCCTGACCACCTGGGCACGCGACCACAAGAAGCCCAGCGAATTGGGGCGGATCCATGATGACCCCGAGTTGCGGGTGGCCATCGGCGCGGCGCTCGACCGGGCCAACGCCAAGTTGACCCTGACGGAGAAAGTCCGTCGCTTCACCATCCTCTCCGAACCACCAAGCATCGAAAACAACGAGATGACCCCGACCATGAAGGCCCGGCGCTTCATGCTCCGCCAGCGCTACGCCAAGGAGATCGAGGGCATGGGCTGATCCATGGCCCTGGAGATATCGGTTATCATTCCCGCCTATCGGACCCAGGCGCTCCTGACCGACTGTCTGGGCTCCCTGGACAGCGAGATCGAGGATATCGCCGAGGTTATTGTCATCGACGACGGGAGCGAGCCGCCCCTGTCGGTCCAGACTTCGGAGCGGGTGAAGCCCAAACTCGTCACGGCGCGCCTGAACCGGAACCAGGGCGTGGCCACCGCCCGGCAATGGGGGATTGATCTGGCTCGGGGAGACTGGATCAGCTTCCTGGACAGTGATGACCTGTGCCTACCCGGGCGGTTTAAGAACATTCGCGCCTTTATCGACGACCACCCGGAAATCGGCCTCTTCGGGGGCGAATTCACGGTGGTGTCGGGAGAGAAAGAAACCTACGGCCACCTGGACCCGAAAGCGCCGGAGGAGATTTTCTTTGAAAGCCTGGTCACCTGCCCTTTCCTGATGTCCACCCTGACCGTCCGGACGGATCTCGCCCGGTCCACCCCCATGAACACCGATTACCGAGTGGGGGACGACTATCTGTTCATGGTGGATTGTCTGTGGAAGGCCCCTGGCGCTTACCTGAAGGCGCCCCTCGCCCAGCGGCTGACCCGACCGGACAGCCTGATCAACAGCCATCCGGATCGGGACGCGGAATACCGTCATACGATCCGCGCCAATTTCTCGAAGCTCGGCCTGGACGTGGCGGACGATCTCATTCCCCTGCTCGCCATGGCCATCACCAATGAAGAGGGTTTCCTCGATTGGGCCCGGCAGGACCCACGCCACATGGGGCCGGCCCTGGCTTCGATCGAGCTTCTCTTTTCCGCTTTGGATGCCCTAAGGCACCGCCTCCCCTACGGTGGAGCGGACGGACTCGCCGCCGTGGAACGGAGAGTGATCGCCTTGGGCGAAACCTTGGTCATGCTCTCTCCCATAGCCTCCGTCCCGTGACGCGAGAGCGGGCCTCCCAGCTTTCCGAACCCTCTCTCCATCCCCAACTGGTGACGGACGTCCACGCCCTTTGGCCCCAAGCGCCTGATCGAGGAACCGGGCAAGACGGCGGTGGAAGATCTGGCCCGGCCCATCGGCTTCGCGGCGGACGGCTTCCCTATCCTGGCGTTCGGCTGGTTCGAGCCGAAGCACGACATCCAGGGACTGCTGGACTCCCGCCGGGGCGCGACGGACGCCAAAGGCCGTTATTTCTACAACGTGGAGCACGGTGGGACGCAAGCCGTGCTGAATTGCTTCTCTGGGACGGAACGGGGTTTTGCCCGGGACAGTTGGACCCAACGGCGGGATACCCAGGGGCGGGCGATCATCGGCCTGCCCATCCATTTCGACATCACCGAGGCCTACGACGACCCTCAAGGCACGCAGACCTGCCATGTGATGATCGGAGTCTTTCGGGACGAACAAGTGCTCCCCACGGTCGGCCCGGCGATGCGGGTGGCGGCGAGGGAGGGCGCGATCCTTTACCGTGATCCGGGCTGTTACGGCCAGGTCTCGGAGGTCCAGGCGCCAGGAGGGGATCAGCTATCTCCGGAACACTCCCGGCCTGGGCGGCCCTCCACCCAGTCAACAGGGATTCGGGAAGGCCCGGCCTCCCCGATGGGGTTTGGGGAGGCCGAGCCTCCCCGATGGGGTTTGGGGAGGCCGAGCCTCCCCGATGGGGTTTGGGGCAAGGCCCCAAAAGGGCGTCAGCCCTCCGCCTTCTCTCCGGTATCGACCTTCAGGGCCTTCTTGGGCAGGTCGAGCTTGATGTGCAGCTCCTTAAGTTGCTTGTCGGAGACGGTGTTGGGGGCGTGCATCAGCAGGTCCTGGGCCTGTCCATTCATGGGGAACAGGATGACCTCGCGGATGTTGGGCTCGTCGGCCAGCAGCATGACGATGCGGTCGACACCCGGGGCGGATCCCCCATGCGGCGGAGCGCCGTACTTGAAGGCGCGGAGCATGCCGCCGAACTTGTCCTCCACGACCTCCTTGCTGTAACCGGCGATCTCGAAGGCCTTGTACATGATCTCCGGACGGTGGTTCCGGATGGCGCCCGAGGACAACTCCACGCCATTGCAGACGATATCGTACTGGAAGGCCTTGATCTCCAGCGGGTCCATGGTCTCCAGGGCTCCCATCTCGCCCTGGGGCATGGAGAACGGGTTGTGGCTGAAGTCGATCTGCCCGGTGTCCTCGTTCATCTCGTACATGGGGAAGTCGACGGTCCAGCAGAACTTGAAGACCCCATCCTCGCGCAGGCCCAGGTCGTCGCAAACCCGCTCGCGGACCAAACCGGCGAATTTGGCGGCCTTGAGCGCCTTGTCGCAGGCGAAGAAGACGCTATCCCCGGCCTTCAGGTCCAGGGCGACGCGGATGGCGTCCACCCGGTCGGCTTCCAGGTTCTTGGCGATGGGCCCCTTGGGACCGGCTTCGTCGAAGATGATATAGCCCAGGCCCCCGGCCCCGTTCTCGCGCGCCCATTCGTTGAGCTTGTCGTACCAACCACGCGGGCGGCTCGCGGCGCCCGGGGCGGGGATGGCGCGGACCGCGTTGCCCTTCTCCACCTGCTTGGCGAAGAGGCCGAAGCCGCCCCCAGCGAACTGTTCGGAGACATCGGCGATGACCAGCGGGTTGCGCAGGTCAGGCTTGTCCGAGCCGTATTTCAGCATGGACTCGTCATAGGGGATACGCGGGAAGGGTCCCTCGGTCACGGCCTTGCCGTTGCCGAAGGTCTTGAAGCAATTGCGCAGAACCGGCTCGATGGCGTTGAACACGTCGTCCTGGGTGACGAAACTCATCTCGAAATCGAGTTGGTAGAACTCGCCGGGGCTGCGGTCGGCGCGGCCGTCCTCGTCCCGGAAGCAAGGGGCGATCTGGAAATACTTGTCGAAGCCGCTGACCATCAGCAGTTGCTTGAACTGCTGCGGCGCCTGGGGCAAGGCATAAAACTGGCCCGGATGCAAGCGCGAGGGCACCAGGAAGTCGCGGGCGCCTTCGGGGCTGGAGGCGGTCAGAATCGGCGTCTGGTACTCCAAAAAGCCCTGGTCGATCATCGACTGGCGCAGGAAGGAGATCACCTTGGAGCGCAGCACCATATTGGCATGCACCTTCTCCCGCCGCAGGTCGAGGAAGCGGTAGGTCAGGCGCATCTCCTCGGGGAACTCCTGGTCCCCGGCCACCATCATCGGCAGAACCTCGGCGGCGGAAAGCACTTCGACCTCGGCCGCGCGCATCTCGACCGCGCCGGTGGGCAGGTTGGGGTTCACGGTCTCGGCTGTGCGGGCGATGACCTCGCCGGTCACGGCGACGACGCTTTCCACCCGGGCGCTTTCCAAGGTCTTGAAGACCTCGCTGGAGACGTCGCAGACCACCTGGGTCAGGCCGTAATGGTCGCGCAGGTCGACGAACAGCAGGTTGCCGTGGTCGCGCTTGCGGTGGATCCAGCCCGACAGGCGCAGGGTCTGGCCCACATGCTCGGGGCGCGGCTGGTCGCAGGTGTGGCTACGGTAACGGTGCATGGTGGCGTATTCCTGGCGTAGGTGATCGGCTCCGTACACGGTTCATGTACAGGTTTCGGTCGGAAAGGACACCCTGGGCGCGGATTTGTCAAGCCGCCCCCATCGTGGCCCTTGCCCAGAACCGCGGCTAAGGCTATACGCGTGGGATGCCCTTGATTTCAAACACTCAGGATCTCGCCGCCTTCTGTGACCGCCTGAAGGGAGAAACCTTCATCACGGTGGACACGGAGTTCATGCGCGAGAAGACCTATTGGCCCATACTCTGCCTCATCCAGGTGGGGGGGACCGAGGAAGCCCGCTGTATCGACCCGCTTGCCCCGGGGATCGATCTGGCGCCCCTGTATGAGCTGATGGCCGACGAGAGGATCCTCAAGGTCTTCCACGCCGCGCGGCAAGATCTGGAGATCTTCCTCCACGAATCCGGCAAGCTGCCCAAGCCCCTGTTCGACACCCAGGTGGCGGCCATGGTCTGTGGCTTCGGTGATTCCGCGGGCTATGAAACCCTGGTGACCAAGCTGACCAAGGCGCGCATCGACAAGTCCCTGCGCTTCACCGACTGGTCACGGCGCCCCCTGAACGACAAACAGGTCAAATACGCACTCGGCGATGTCACCCACCTGCGGGTCATCTACGAAAAGCTCGCCGCCATGTTGGAGCAAAGCGGGCGGGAGAACTGGCTGGCCCAGGAAATGGACATCCTGACCACCCCGTCCAGTTACATTGTCGAGCCCGAGGAGGCCTGGCTGCGCATCAAGGCCCGGTCACGGTCCAGCAAGTTCCTGGGCATGCTGCGGGAACTGGCCGCCTGGCGGGAACGCACCGCCCAGGACCGGGACCTGCCCCGCAACCGTGTCATTCGAGACGAGGGCCTGCTGGAGATCGCCGCCAGCGCCCCGACCACCTCCGATGCGCTGTCCCAATTGCGCAGCGTGTCCAAGGGCATGGCGGATGGTTCCATGGGCCAGGGGATCCTGGCCGCTGTCAAGACCGCGCTCGCGCTCTCGGAAAGGGATCTGCCCCTGCCGCCCAAGAAGGATGACCTCCCCCAGGGCCTGGGCCCGGTGGTCGATCTTCTGAGGGTTTTGCTCAAAATGAAATGCGAGCAGGAGGGGGTGGCCCAGAAGTTGGTCGCCAATATGAGTGACCTGGAATTGATCGCCGCGGACGATAACGCCCAGGTCGCGGCCCTGGAGGGTTGGCGCCGTGATCTGTTCGGCGAGGACGCCCTGCGCCTGAAGCATGGTGCCCTGGCCATCGCCCTGACCGAGGACGGCCAGGGCCTGCGCATGATTCCCCTGGGAGACTGATCGGGACGGGGGAGCAGGGGCTCCCCTCGCCTAAAGTCTCCCTTTTCCCAAGGCCCAGTCGTCTCCACTTGTTCCCTGTATCCCTCTCCCCCATGGCCCTGGGCGAGAGAGAAAAGAAGCAAACATCGGGGGGACGACCCATGTGCCAGATCTTCGCCGGACAACCCACCTCCAACTACGAGCCCGAGCGCCGCTCGGTGCGCCTGGACGGCTATTCCACCTCCATCCAATTGGAGCGCATCTTCTGGCGCATCCTGGAGGAAATCGCCGAAAAGGACGGAAGCAGCGTCGCCCGGTTCATCGCCAAGCTCCATGACGAGGTCATCGTCACCCATGGGGAAGCACGGAATTTCACCTCCATGCTGCGCTGTTGCTGCCTGATCTACATGGACCAGACCAACGGGGAGGGGAATCGCGGCGTTTCCGTTCCCCGGGGCAACCCGGCGGCCCACCCCACCGCGCTCGCCATGGCGAAAACCGCCGCCTTGGCGGTGGGTTAAAGCGTCCCGATCACATACCTTATCCGGCTCGGATGCTGTCCATGAACCGCGCCAAGTCCTGGCGGATGGCCGTGTCGCCGTCGCTCAGGGCCGAGGAGGTGGACATCAAGCGTTCGGCCTCGGGCATCATAGCGGGGGCTTCCGACGGCCCGCTCACCGAGCGGACGCACCATCTGGAAGCGTCGCGGAAGCCACCCGGCAAGGGCCGAGGCTTGCTCAACGACGGGGATCGGGGACGGGGACGGGGATCGGGGTGTCATCGCTATACTCCCAAATCGTCCGATCAATGTCCTGGACAAGCCGGTCGAGCTCTCGAACGGACGTCACGGCGCGCATCGTCTCGCCACTCGCCGTCACCTGTTCCGAAACGCGAGAGAAGCCGTATAGGGCAAGTCCCGCGAGTCCTACCAGCAACCACAAAATCACCGAAAAGCCACCGACGATCTTTTCTCGAAGACCAAACCGAGCCGTTCGGCTCTGGTCCGTCGGTACACTCCCATGGGGGCATCCCTTTGACCCATGGGGGCTTCCCTTTGACCCATGGGGGCATCCCTTTGACCCATGGGGGCATCCCTTTGATTTTTTCCCGGCTCCCCATTGGCGATGGCCGGATTTTCGTTTGCATTTTCTTGATCACGGGACGCGGTCTAGCCCTGCCTTCCCTGGAACAAATCCCTTCGGGACCATGGGAATAGGGCAACATAATACCGCTGACCTTCCTGGTTTAAAGACACCATCGCCGAGGTGGGGAAAGTCACAATGAGGGGGGGAGAGGGAGAGACCGGCAACGTAGTAACATGTTGCCACCACGGGGTCCGGTGAACACCTTACCCTTCTTCTCGGATACACCACCCGAGCCTGGGAGCCCCCCTCCCCTCACCGGCAAGAAGGAGCCATCCCGTGGCGAAAGCCATCCACACCATGATCCGGGTCCTGGACGAGGACCGCTCCGTCGCGTTCTACCGGACCGCCTTCGGTCTGGAGATCGCCGATCGCTTTCCCTTCGACGGCTTCACCCTGGTTTACCTCCGCAACGCCGAGGCTGACTTCGAAATCGAACTGACCGTCAACCACGACCAAACCGAGCCCTACACCCATGGCACCGGCTATGGTCATGTGGCCGTGGTGGTCGACGATCTGGAGGCCGACCACGCACGGATGATCGCCAGCGGCCTCGCCCCCACGCCCATCAAGGAGTTCCATCGGGACAATGCCCTGATGGCCAAGTTCTTTTTCATCCAGGACCCCGATGGCTACAAGATCGAGGTTCTGTGGAAACACGGACGCTACCAATAGGGATAGCCGTCCGACCCGATCCGACCGGGGGCCAACCCCGGCGGATCTCTTAGACGAAAAGGACCCCCATTCAATAAGGGTCCACCCACAGGGAGAACATCCAATGACCCACTCCATGGGGTACACGCCCCTATCCCGTCGTGGTTTCCTTCGGGGAAGCGCGGCCACCGCCGGACTGGTCGCCATGACCCTGGCCGGCGGTCTCCTCTCCGCCCCCAATGGGGCCTGGGCCTTCGCGCCCAAGACCCTGAAGCCCGAAACCGCCCGGGTTCTCGTCCAGATGGCCAGGGACACCTACCCCCATGATCGGTTTTCCGACGCCATCTATGCCCAGGCTGTCGCGGGATATGACGACAAGGCCGCCACGGACGCGGCTTTCCAGGCCCTTCTGGAAGACGGTGTGGCCGATCTGAACAGCCGGGCCAAGGACGGCTTCGGCGCGGGGAGCTATGACCGCGTCGGTTGGGAGGAGAATCGTCTGTCGATCCTCCGCGCCATCGCCGAAGGCCCCTTCTTTCAGGCGGTTCGCTCCGACCTGGTGGTGTCGATCTACAACAACCACGCGGTCTGGGAGATCCTCGGCTACGAGGGATCCTCGGCCGACAAGGGTGGATATATCGACCGCGGCTTCAACGATCTGGATTGGGTGTAGGACCATGAGCGCGCCATATGACCTGAACGACGACAGCGTGGTCGTCATCATCGGCTCGGGCGCCGGGGGTGGCACCCTCGGCACGGAACTGGCCCTGAAGGGCATCGATACGGTGATCCTGGAAGCCGGAGCCCGCCAGGAAATCGAGGATTTCGTCAACGACGAGTGGGAAAGCTTCGGTAAAATCGCCTGGCTCGACAAGCGGACCACCTCGGGCACTTGGCGGGTCTCGAAGGATTTCCCCAACCTGCCCGCCTGGATCGTCAAGGCCGTGGGGGGCTCCACCATCCATTGGGCGGGCGCCTCCTTGCGCTTCCAGGAGCATGAATTCAAGACCGCCACCACCTACGGCCCCGTGGAGGGCGCCAACTTGCTCGACTGGCCCCTCACCCTGAAGGAGATGGAGCCCTATTACGACAAAGCCGAATTCAAGATGGGCGTAACCCGCACCAATGACATTCCTGGCCTGCCCGGCAACAACAACTTCAAGGTGATGAAGGCCGGGGCCGACAAGCTCGGCTACAAGGAATGTCACACGGGGCGCATGGCCATCAATTCCCAGCCCCGGGACGACCGGGGATCCTGCCAACAGATTGGCTTCTGCTTCCAGGGCTGCAAGTCGGGCGCCAAATGGTCCACCCTCTACGCCGAAATCCCCAAGGGCGAGGAGACCGGCAAGCTGGAGGTCCGTCCGAACAGTCAGGTGCTGCGCATCGAGCATGACGCCAAGGGCAAGGCCACCGGCGTGGTCTACGCCGACAAGGACGGCAATCAGCACCTGCAGAAGGCCCGAGTGGTCTGCGTGGCGGGCAATTCCATCGAAAGCCCCCGGTTGCTGCTCAACTCCGCCAGTGCCCAGTTCCCCGACGGGTTGGCCAATTCCTCGGGTCAGGTGGGACGAAACTACATGCGCCACACCACGGGCAGCGTCTACGGCGTCTTCGAGAAGCCCGTGCACATGTACCGGGGCACCACCATGGCCGGGATCATCCAGGACGAGGCTCGATTCGACCCCTCCCGGGGGTTCGTTGGGGGCTACGAGTTCGAGACCCTCTCCCTGGGCGTTCCCTTCATGGCGGCCTTCCTCGACCCGGGATCCTGGGGGCGGAGCTTCTCCTCGGCGATGGACGACTACGCCAACATGGCCGGCATGTGGATCGTCGGCGAGGATATGCCCCAGGAAAGCAACGCCATCACGCTGCACCCGACGGAGGTGGATCCCTTTGGTCTCCCCATCCCCAACGTGAATTACGACGATCACGCCAACGACGTGGCCATGCGCGACCATGCCTATCGCCAGGGCGCGGCCCTCTATGACGCCGTCGGCGCGGTGCGGACCTTCCCCACGCCGCCCTATCCCTCGACCCACAACCTGGGTACCAACCGCATGAGCGAGAAGCCCCGGGACGGGGTGGTGAACCGCTGGGGACAGACCCACGACATCGCCAACCTGTTCGTCTCCGACGGCAGCCAGTTCACCACCGGCGCGGCGGAGAACCCGACGCTGACCATCGTCGCCCTGGCGATCCGTCAGGCCGACCACATCGCCGAGCGGATGGGCCAGAAGACCCTGTAGGGGACCCGGGCGATCCCGCGACGGCCGGTCCTCCGCGCCGTCGCGGAGCCTTCCCTGGCGGGTCGGAGAGGTCTTCACTGTCTCCCGACGAGGGGCAGGAAAATGGTGTCGACCCAGGCCGTCCGCAAGGACGGCGGCGGGGGCGAGAACGTCATCAGGACATGGTGCCGGAACAGGTCGCCCAACAAGGTGACGACCGGTGGAACAAGCTTGGCCGGATCGATCTCACCGCGGTCCGCGGCCCTCCCCAGGATCTGGGCGAGGATGTCCGTGTCGCCCTTGATCAGCGCGGCGCGCAGGTCCTGGGGCGTGGACGGCTCGTCCTGAAAATAGTCGCTCATGAACAGGGTAAACACCACCGCCATCCCGACCGCGCGCCTGGAGAGGTTCTCCAGGTACTCCAGCAATTCGGCGCGCAGATCACCCCGGTCCGCCACCTCCAGGGGATGCGCCGCCCTTCGCCGCCGGATCGCCGCGATCGCCAGCTCGGCCTTTCCGTCCCAGCGCCGGGCCAGGACCGGCCGGCTCGTGCCGGCCCGGTTGGCGACACCCTCCATCGTCAACCCGGCATACCCCTGTTCCGTGAGTTCCGCCCAGGCGGCATCCAGGAGGGCCGCCTCCAGGTCCGCGCCACGACGCCGTCCCTTCATGGGATCCTCCCTTCGGAAATAAGACTCATCTTCGCATCTTGACGGCGGAAAGTTCCAGCCCCTATAAGATCCATACATGCATCTTATTTATGGAGCGACACGATGACAAGAGCATCCAGGCCGAAGCGGCCGATCCCCGCCGGCGCATGGTTCACCCTGACCCTGCTGGTCCTGGGCACCCCAATCGCGGCGAGGGCGGAACCGGACATCAAGCTGGGTCCGCTGGATGGCGTGACCATCGGCGCGGCCGAAACCCCGGAAGAGCCGACTTCGGACGATTGGGATTGGACCTTGGAGGCAACCCTCGGCGCGGGTGTCGCCGCGGTCCCCCTGTACCAGGGATCGGACGAGTACACGGCGCAACCACTGCCGCTCGTGGATGTGACTTACGGTCCCTTCTTCGCGAAGGTCGGCGAGGGGATCGGCCTCAATGTCATCGACACCCCCATGGTCACGGCGGGGGCGAGCGTCACCTGGATGCAGGGCTACGACGAGGATGACACGCCCGCCGGAATCGACGGCCTGGACAGCGCCATGGGCGCGCGCCTCTTCGTGACGGGGCGGTACAAAGGAGCGGTCGCCACCCTCGCCGCCACCCAGGCGGTAACCGACACCGACCGCGGCCTGCTCGTCGACGCCAAGCTGGCCTATCCGATCCATCCGATCGAGCGGTTGACGATCATCCCAAGCCTTGGCGCCACCTGGGCGGACGAACGCTACATGGACGGCTATTTCGGCGTCAACGGGTCCGAAGCCGCGGCCTCTGGATTGGGCCGGTACGAGCCCTCGGCCGGGTTCAAGGACATCGACTTCCGTCTCGGCGCGAGCTACCGCGTCACGGACAGCATCGGCCTGATCGGAATGGTTGGCGTGACCCAGCTGGTCGGCGAGGCCGCGGACAGCCCCCTGGTCGAGCAAAGGACCCTTCCCTTCGCGCTCGTGGGGCTGACCTATACGTTCTGAAGCGGCGCGCGGTGAGTGGATCCAGTTTTCCGCGTCCACTCACCGCCCGCTCCTTCCCCGCTTTTCAGGACCACCAGGGATAGGGCGGCCACCAGGGCCACCGGACGCCAGCCCAGGGTGGAAGCAGATAGCAGTCGCGGTCGACGCGACAGGTGCGCCTTTTACCGACGACATCGAAATAAACCATGGAGTCCCGCGTTCTCGGGAATGACGGATTAAAATAACGATGTAATAAAATTCAGGGCGAAACAGGACCTATTTTGCATTTTTACTTTCATCCTTGCCGCGTCACCCTCTCTCCGCCTCCGTCAGGCGGCGGTAGAGGGTCGACCGGTGGACACCCAGGCGCCGCGCGGCCTGGGAAACATTGCCGCCACAGGCGTCCAGGGCGGCGCGCATGGCCTCCCGCGTCAGAGTCTCCAGGGCGCCCTCCCCCACCCCCGATGGGGGACGGAAGACCGGCGGCGGCGCCTCGGGGGACGGCGAGCCGACCTCCCTCCGTCCCAGGATCCCCTCGGGCAGATGGTCCGGGGTCAGGCATTGGCCCGGGTCGGCCAGGGCGGCCAGGACCTTCAGGGCCGAGGTGAGCTGTCGAAAATTTCCGGGCCAGGACTGACCGGCCAAAAGGTCGATGCTCCGGGGGTCCAGGGTGATCCCCCGGGATCCGCCGATTTCGTCCCAAAGCCGGGGGATCACCTCCCGCCTGTCGGGCATGTTTCGAAGGGGTGGCAGGGTGACCGTGAACTGGGCGACGCGGAAGAACAGATCCTGGCGGAAGCGCCCTTCGGCCACCAGGGTGTCCAGATCCCGGTGACTGGCGCAGGCGAGCGCGATGTCCACGGGGATGCGGCGGCTGCCGCCCAGGGGGGTCACCTCCCGCTCTTGCAGGACGCGCAACAGCCGGGCCTGGTGCTCCAGGGGCATGTCACCGATTTCATCCAGGAACAGGACGCCGCCGTCGGCGTCCCGCAACAGGCCCTTGTGGCCCTTGCGACGGGCGCCGGTGAAGGCGCCTTCCTCATAGCCGAACAGCTCGCTTTCGATCAGGCTTTCGGGTAAGGCGGCGCAGTTGACCGCCACGAAGGGTTGGGCGGCGCGGGCCGAAAGGGCATGGAGGCGGCGGGCGAAAACTTCCTTGCCCACGCCGGTCTCGCCACGGATGAAGACCGGGACGTCCGCCTCGATCAAGCGCCGCGCCCGCTCCAGGTCCGCCCGGGTGGCGGGGGTCAGATAGGGACCGGACCGGCCCTCGACCGGAAAACGGGCAGCGGGCAGGGGCCGGGCGACCGGACGATCCAACCGGGCGTGGAAGGACCGGCCCCGGTGGTCCCGGGGACCACCGCTCCCATCCCGTTTCCAGGCGCCAAGGGGGCCATCGAACAGATCCTCCCAGCGGGAGCGGTTGAGGGCGTCCCAGGACAGGTCCAGAAGCCCCAGGGCATGGCGGTTGGCCGCGATCAGCCGGTCCCCCTCGAAGACCAGGATGCCCTCCCGATGGGTGCCCAGAAGGTCCCGGGAGCCATGGAGGCGCAGGACCTCGCAATGGGAAAATTGGCCCTCGAACAGGCGGTGCTCGATCTGGGAAACGGCCAGACCCACCAGCCCCATGGCGTGGTTGGTCCCCCCCGTCCCCTCGATCCCCGCATGCCCCGCCCCCGCGCGCCCAGACAGGTCCAGGATCCCCAGCGCGCGCCCGTCGGGGCCACGGATCGGCATGGCCGAGCAGGTGAGAAAGGCATGGGGCTCGAAATAGTGCTCCGCCCCACGGACCTCCACGGCCCGACCCTCCGCCAGGGCCGTGCCGATGGCGTTGGTCCCCAGGTGCGCCTCGTTCCAGGATACACCCGGACGCAGGGAGACCCGGGCGGCCTTGCGCTGGAAGTGCTCCGCCCCGCTGGCCTCCAGGATCAAGCCATCGGCGTCGGAGAGCAGGACCACCCCACCGGAGCGCGCCGCCTCGCCGCGCAACAGGTCCATCTCCGCCCGGCTGACCCGACGCAGACGGGCATGGCGCTCCGCCTCCCGGGCCATTTCCCGCTCCGTCAGCGCCGCCACCCGGGGGACCGCGGTCAGGTCCAAGCCCATGTCGGCGCAGCGCCGCCAGGACCGCGCGATGGGCGTGCCCTCCAGGTCCGGCGGCAGGGCGCCCCGGTCCAAAAACAGGCGGCGGGCGCTGTCCAGAGGGGGCGAAACCGAGACGTTCATGGGCGAAATCCTTCCCAACTTTTCTTGGGGATAGCGCCGACCTGTCGCGTTCCGCGACGGGTGTCGCGTGCTCCCTGTCGTTCTTGGCGACAGTCTGCCACGCGGGCGAAAACCAAGTCCAGGCACGGCCCCTTATCAATAAGTCTAAGAGACGCCGCCGTGCTTCTCCTGCTCTCCGTCCTTTTCAAGGACTTAGCCCTGGGGCGATGGGGTGGACGGCGGTGGACGGAGCGACCCCCGCCAAGGCTGGCACGGGCCTTGCCATTTGGGGAGTGGTTTCAACAAGAAAGTCCCAAGGGAGGACCCACCATGAACAAGCCCGTCGACCTGTCGACCCTGCAATCCCCGCCCTTCGCCACCCAATACGGCAACTTCATCAATGGCGAGTGGATCGCCCCCGCGGATGGTCAATACTTCGACAACACCTCTCCGATCACGGGCAAGGTGATCTGCTCCATTCCCCGCTCCAAGGCCGCCGACATCGAGCTCGCGCTCGACGCCGCCCACGCCGCCAAGGACGCCTGGGGCCATACCTCCCCGGCCGAGCGCGCCAATATCCTGAACGCCATCGCCCAGCGCATGGAAGACAACATCGAGCTGCTCGCCCGGGCCGAGACCTGGGACAACGGCAAGCCGATCCGCGAGACCATGGCCGCCGACATGCCGCTGGCCATCGACCATTTCCGCTATTTCGCGGGCTGTATCCGCGCCCAGGAAGGCACCCTGTCGCAGATCGACCAGGACACCGTGGCCTACCACTTCCACGAACCCCTGGGCGTCGTCGGCCAGATCATTCCCTGGAACTTCCCGATCCTGATGGCCGTGTGGAAGCTGGCTCCGGCGCTGGCCGCCGGAAATTGCGTGGTCCTGAAGCCCGCGGAACAGACCCCCGCTTCCATCCTGGTGCTGGCCGACCTGGTCGGCGACCTGCTGCCCAAGGGCGTGCTGAACATCGTCAATGGGTTTGGGTTGGAAGCGGGCAAGCCCCTGGCCTCAAGCCCCCGCATCGCCAAGATCGCCTTCACCGGCGAGACCACCACCGGCCGCTTGATCATGCAGTACGCCAGCCAGAACCTGATCCCGGTGACCCTGGAGCTGGGCGGCAAATCCCCGAACATCTTCTTCGCCGACGTGATGGCCGAAGACGACGACTTCCTCGACAAGGCGATCGAGGGGTTCGTGATGTTCGCCCTGAACCAGGGCGAGGTCTGCACCTGCCCCTCCCGCGCCCTGATCCACGAGTCCATCTACGACAAGTTCATGGAAAAGGCCCTGGCCCGTGTCGCCGCCATCGTCCAGGGGAACCCGCTGGATCCGAGAACCATGATCGGTGCCCAGGCCTCCAGCGAGCAGATGGAGAAGATCCTCTCCTACATCGACATCGGCAAACAGGAAGGCGCCGAGTTGCTGATCGGTGGCGAGCGGAACGTCCAGGGCGGTGACCTGGCCGGTGGCTTCTACGTGAAGCCCACGGTGTTCCATGGCAACAACACGATGCGCATCTTCCAGGAAGAGATCTTCGGCCCCGTGGTTTCCGTCGCCACCTTCAAGGACAACGACGAGGCCCTGCATATCGCCAACGACACCCTCTATGGGCTGGGCGCGGGTGTGTGGAGCCGCAGCGCCGACACCTGCTACCGCTTCGGTCGGGCCATCCACGCCGGTCGCGTGTGGACCAACTGCTACCACGCCTATCCGGCCCACGCGGCCTTCGGTGGCTACAAGCAGTCCGGCATCGGGCGCGAAACCCACTCCATGATGCTGGACCACTACCAGCAGACCAAGAACCTGCTGGTTTCCTACTCTGGGAAAGCCTTGGGCTTCTTTTAAGTCCGTCAGACTGGAAGGGGACCCTAGTGGTCCCCTTTCTTCATACTCAGTCCATGAAAACTAGGTCAAGAAAACCAGGCCAAAGCGCGCTGGGCCAAGCACGCTGGCCAAGAAAACCAGGTATGGAACCATGACACAGACTGCGTTTTACATTCCCTCCGTTAATCTGATGGGGCCGGGAAGCCTTCGGAACGCCATCAATCACATCGGCGGCCAGGGGTTCACCCATGCCCTGATCGTCACCGATCCAGGTGTCGTCCGAAGCGGCATTGTCGAGAAGGTCACCGGCCTGATGACCGAGATCGGCCTCGCCTCCACGGTTTTCGACGGCACCCATCCCAATCCGACGACGGGCAATGTCGACACCGGCTTGGCGCTTCTGCAGTCCAAGGGATGCGACCTTGTCGTCTCCGTCGGCGGTGGGTCGTCCCATGACTGCGCCAAGGGAATCGCCCTCTGCGCCACCAACGGCGGCTCCATTGCCGATTACGAAGGCGTGGACCGGTCTCCCCACCCCCAACTGCAGATGATGGCGATCAACACCACCGCTGGAACGGCCAGCGAGATGACGCGCTTCTGCATCATCACCGACGAGAGCCGTCATGTGAAAATGGCCGTGGTGGATTGGCACGTCACCCCCATCCTGTCGGTCAACGACCCAGAGCTGATGTTGGGCAAGCCCCCGGCCCTGACCGCGGCCACCGGCATGGATGCCCTGACCCACGCCGTCGAGGCCTATGTCTCCACGGCCGCGACGCCGATCACCGACGCCTGCGCCCTGAAGGCGATCAGCCTCGTCGCCACCCATCTGCGCCAGGCCGTCGTCCACGGCGACGATCTCGCGGCACGTGACGCGATGGCTTATGCCCAGTTCCTCGCGGGCATGGCCTTCAACAACGCCTCCCTGGGGTATGTGCACGCCATGGCCCATCAGCTTGGCGGCTTCTACGACCTGCCGCACGGCGTGTGCAATGCCGTTCTGTTGCCCCATGTCGAGGCCTACAACTCCCCGAGCAGCGCCGCCCGGCTCAAGGACGTGGCCGCGGCCATGGGCAAGAACGTTTCCGGCCTTTCCGATGACGAGGGCGCCCAGGCCGCCATCGCCGCGATCCGGACCCTGTCGTCGGATATTGGCATCCCCGCCGGATTGACGGAACTGGGTCTCAAGGACAGCGACATCCCGACCCTGGCGGCCAACGCGATGAAGGACGCCTGCGGCCTGACCAACCCGCGCCGCGCCAGTCAGACAGATATCGAGGCGATCTTCCGGTCTGCGGCCTAAAAGGCTCCATGCGACTCACTGGACAGGTCCATGGAGCCGCATACTCCTCCCGTCGCGGGCTCCGGCCCATTGGCCCGCTTCGGTGCGAGAGCGGCCCATCCTTCCTCCCAGGACCCTCCGGAGGTGGATGGGCCGCCTCTTTTCCCCCATGAACCGTCGCGAGGTTCCGCCATGACCAACTCGCCGCCCCTCCGCGTCACGGCGACTCCCGCCACTCTCGACCTGATAAAGACTCTCGTGATTGAATATGGTCCGGTCCTGTTTCACCAGTCCGGCGGCTGCTGCGATGGCTCCTCGCCCATGTGTTACGCCCGGGGTGACCTGATCATCGGCGACCAGGACGTCTTCCTGGGAGAGATCGGCGGCCAACCCGTCTACATCGGTCGGGCTCAGTTCGAATATTGGCGCCACACCCAATTGATCATTGACTTGGTCGAGGGTCGGGGCGGCATGTTCTCGCTGGAGAACAGCCGCGGCGTCCGCTTCCTCACCCGCTCCCGGGTCTTCACCGACGCCGAGACCGAGGCTCTGGATGCCCTGGGCGCCCCCTGAGGGTCCTTTCCTTCGGCCCTAGTCCCCGTCGTCAACCATCCGAGGCGGCAGTTTGAAAATCCGGCGGACAAGCACATGCAGCGCCGGAACCATGAACACGCCCAGGAAGGTCGAGGCGATCATCCCCCCCATCACGCCGATGCCGATGGAGTTCCGGGCACCCGCGCCCGCGCCCGTGGCCACCGCCAGCGGCATGACCCCCAGGATGAAGGTCATGGCGGTCATCATGATGGGCCGGAGGCGCTGTCGAGCCGCGGTGGTCGCGGCCTCGACGATGTCCATGCCCTCGGCGTGCAGAGTCTCGGCGAATTCCACGATCAGGATGGCGTTCCGCGCGGCCAAGCCAATGATCGTCAGAATGCCGACCTTGAAGTAGACATCGTTGGACTGACCAAAGGCCCAGGCCGCCACCAAGGCACCCAAGATCCCCACGGGCACCACCAGCATGACCGCGAGCGGGATGGACCAGCTTTCGTAAAGGGCCGCCAGGGCGAGGAAGACGATCACCGCGGACAGGGCGTAGAGCATGGGCGCCTGATCACCCGATTGCCGCTCCTGATAGCTGAGCCCCGTCCAGGAGGCGCCATACCCTCCGGGAAGGGAGGCGGTCAGCGCCTCCATGGCCTCCATGGCCGCGCCGGAACTGACGTTCGGACCGGCGGATCCCTCGATCTTGATGGCGTTGGTCGCGTCGAACCCGGTCAGGCGGGGCGGGACGGACCCCCATTCCGTGGTAATCAGGGCGCTGAGGGGCACCATCTCGCCCGTTTCATTGCGGATATACCAAGTCTCGACGTCCTCCGGCCGCATACGATAGGCCGCGGCGCCTTGCACGATCACGGGGCGCAGGTCCCCAGCCAGAACGAAGTCATTGACGTCGCTTCCGGCGAAAATCACCGACAAGGTGGTGTTCAAATCACTGAGGGAGACACCGAGACTTTGCGCCTTCTGCTGGTCGATGAGGATCCGCATGGCGCTTTCCTCTTCGGCGCCGCTGGTTCGCACCCCCATCAGTTGAGCGTCCCCTTGGGCCAGGGCAACCAGCTTTTCCGCCGCGGCGGCCAAGGCATCCCGACCATTCCCCGCCAGATCGACCAGATACATGGTGAAACCGCCCGAGGTTCCCATGCCCATGATCGCGGGCGGTTGCATGACCACGACCTGGGCATTGCGGATCGATCGGACCGCGGCATTGGCCCGTGCGGCCACCGCGCCCGCGGCGAGGGACGGATCCGTTCTCTCCTCGAAGGGACGGAGCTTCAGGAAGATCAGGGCTTCGTTTTGGCCGCTCCCATTGAAACCGAAGCCCAGGGCGGAGAAGGTGGTCGCCACCGCCTCGTCCTTGAGCAACAGTTTCTCCACCTGGGTGACCACATCCTGTGTCTGAACGAGGGTCGCGCTGTTATCCAAGGATACCATGGTCATCAACATGCCCTGGTCCTCCGTCGGCAGGAAGGAAGAGGTCATCCGCTGCGACACAAACCAGGCCCCGGCCAGGACGACCCCCAGGACGACGATCATCAAGACGGGCCGCTTCAAGGAGCGGCGCACCGCGGCCGTATACCAGTCGGTCGCCCAGTCGAAGCCATGGTTGAACCAACGCAGGGGCGGGATCCGGGTCTCGCCGACCTTGGGTTTGAGCAGGGAGGCGCACATGGCCGGGGACAGGATAATCGCCACCGCCAGGGATAGGAGCATGGCGGCGATCATGGTGACGGAGAACTGTCGGTATATGACGCCCGTGGACCCACCGAAGAAGGCCATGGGCAGAAATACCGCGCAAAGCACCACGGCGATCCCCACCAGGGCGCTGGTGATCTGGCCCATGCTCCGCCGGGTGGCGGTGCGTGCCGACAGGCCCTGTTCCTCCATCAGGCGCTCGACGTTCTCGACCACGACGATGGCGTCATCCACCAACAATCCGATGGCCAGAACCATGGCGAACATGGTCAGGGTATTGATGGTGTACCCGAAGAGGGACAAAACGGTGAAGGTCCCCAAAAGCACCACCGGGACGGCGATCAGGGGGACCAGGGTTGCCCGCCAGGACTGAAGGAAGACCAACAGGACCAGAATGACCAGCACCACGGCCTCGACCAAGGTCCGATACACTTGGTCAATGGACAATTGCACGAAGGGCGATGTGTCATAGGCATAGGCAAGATCCACCCCCGCGGGCAGGGCCGCCTTCAGGCGATCCACCGTCTTCTTCACCGCGGCCGCGGTGTCCAAGGCGTTGGCCCCGGTGGCCAGGGAGACAGCGAACCCGGCCGACGGCTTGCCATTGAACCGGGAGCCGGAGCTGTAATCCTCCTGACCGATCTCGATCCGCGCCACGTCTCCCAGGAACACCGCGCCCCCGCCTTCCTCGGTCTTCAGCAAAATCCGCTCGAATTCGGCCGCCTCGGTCAACTGGCTTTGGGCGGTAATGGTCGCGGTGATCTGTTGCCCATCGACCGTCGGCTGGTCCCCCAGGGAACCCACGGAAACCGTGGTGTTCTGGACCTCGACGGCGGAAACCACGTCGCTTGGGGTGAGCTGGTAGCGGACCAGGGCCAGGGGATCGAGCCAGATCCGCATGGCGTAACCGGATCCGAAGATGTTCAGGGAACCTACTCCCTCGGTTCGCAGGATCGGATCCTTGACCATCCCATCCAGGATATAGCCCAGCTTGGCGGAATCGTAGTCACTGGTGCTGGACTCCAAGGCCCCCACCATGAGGATGGAGGAGGTCGACCGCGTGACGCTGACACCGCTGGTCTGGACGGTGTCCGGCAATTGGGCCTCCACCTGGTTCACCCGGGTCTGGACGTCGTTCTGGGCGTCAATGGCGCCGATGCTTTCGTCAAAGACCAGGGAAATGCTGGAAGACCCCCTGGTGGAGCTGGACTCCATGTAGAGCAGACCATCCAGCCCCGTCAAACCGTCCTCGATGACCGAGGTCACGCTGTTCCGCACCGCGTCCGCCGTGGCCCCCGAATAGGTCGCCGAGATGCTGATGGTCGTCGGCGCGATGTCGGGATATTGGGCCACGGGTAGAGTCGTCAGGGCCCAGCCGCCGGACAGCATGGTGACAAGGGCGATCACCCAGGCAAAAATAGGGCGCTTGATGAAAAACAAGGGCATGGACCTACTCCGTAACCGGAGAAGACGACGGGGCCGGTGACGCCGCGCTTTCCCCGGCTCCGGACCCGATATCCCTCACCAACCCATCCGCGGTGATCTCCGCGGGAACCGTCTGGACCGCGTCTCCATTCTTCAGGCTCAGCAGACCATCCACGATCAACCTGTCGCCCGATTTGACCCCATTGGTCACCACCCAGGCGTTTTCGTAGACCCCCCGTTCGCCCAGAACCACCCTCACCGCCTTGCCGTCCCGCGCCACATAGGCCACCAGTTCCCCGCCAGCCTCCCGCTGGGCGGCCAGTTGGGGCAGGAGGATAGCCTCTGTGGTACCGAGCGTCGCGTCCACCCGCAGGAATTGCCCCGGCAGGATCCGACGCTCCGGGTTGGCGAAGCGGACACGCAATTCCGTCGTGCCCGTGGTCGTGGAGACCAACACGCCTGGGGAGAGCAGCTTGCCCACCTCGGCGTACATTTCACCGGTTTCCAGCCAAAGGCGCATGTCCAGGTCCGAATTGAACTTCAACTCTCCCCGATCCTGCATCGCGCGGAGCCGCTGGATGCGCGCGGCGGATTCCTCAAGATCCACATAGATGGGATCCAAGCGGGTCACCGTCGTCAGCGCATCGGTTTGATTGGCCGTCACCACGGCGCCAACGGATACGGTGGGCACGTCCGGTATGCCGTCAATGGGGCTGCGGACCACCGTCCGCTCCAGGTTCAGCCGCGCCGCCTTCAAAGACGCCTGGGCGGTGCTCAGGCTCGCCTTGGCCTGTTTCACCGCCACTTCGTAGTCAGCCACGGTGCTGCGCGCCACCGCCTTACCCGACAACGGTTTGTTGCGGTCGTAGACGACCTGGGCCGCGGCCAGTTCCGCCTCGGCGGACACCACCGCGGCCTCCGCGGCGTCCACTTCCAGGGTGTAGGTGTCGTCCTCGATCTTGAACAGGGGATCTCCCACGGAGACCCGGCTCCCCAACTCATAGGGGATCTCGGCGATCACCCCTTCCACCCGGGGGCGGATATCCACCTGCTCGTAGGCCACGGCCCGTCCGGGCAGAGTCACCGTATAGGGGACGGCGCTCCGCTCCAGGGTCACCACTCCGACGGTCATGGGGCCACTGGGGCCAGGGGGGCCGTCCATTCCCGGTGGGGCCTGGGCGAAGGCGGAAGCAGCGCCAAGGGCTCCGACCAATCCCATTAAAGGGATTTTGGCCAAAAAGCGAAATATGGCGACGGTCATGGGCAAACCCTTGATTTCGGAAACTGGGAAGAGGAGTTTATCTTTCTGGAAAGATAATCCTCCATACTACAGGCCTCCCCCATGCCTTCAAGAGTGCGCACAATTAATGACCCAAATGTAATGGACGTAAGAGGGACCAGTATGGACATGGCCGAAGTGCGTCGGAGGTTGGAACGGACATGGCCGGAGGCCTTGGCCCCGCACACGCGGTTCTCCGCCCTGGTTCTGCGTCTCGCCGCCCTGTTGCGGGACAACAGCGAGCATATCCTGAGGACCCAGAACCTGACCTTCAAGGAATTCGAGACCCTCGCCGCCCTGCGGATCCACGCGCTGGACGGCCCGCTGGTCCCCTCGAATCTCTATGACGCGATCCTCATCAGTTCGGGTGGATTGACCAAGGTTCTGAAGACATTGGAGCACCGCGCGCTGATCAAACGGGGGACGGACGACAGGGACACCCGCCGCCGCCCCTTCTCCCTCACCCCTCAAGGCCGCGCGGCCGTGGACGCCGCCTTCTCCGCCCTGCGCGAGGCGGACAAAGCGTTCCTCGGAGACGCCCTGGCCTCGGAAATGGGCCTATCGGCGCTGATTGGTCAACTTGAAACCATTCTGCCGATCCTTGAGAAAAGGAGGCGCCCGCGAAGTGGCCGAGAAGGGTGATCACCGCGCGCCATTCCGGGCATAGGTTCCGGGCGTCACGCCCAGGGCATTCCGGAACATGGCGATGAAAGCGCTGGTGGAGTCGTAGCCCAGATCCAGGGCGACGGCGGTCACCGACGCCCCCGCTCCCAACCGCTCTAGCGCCGCGAGCAGGCGAAGCCGCTGGCGCCACTGGCCGAAGGTCAGGCCACAGTCCCGCTGGAACAACCGGGCGAGCGTCCGCGCCGAAGCGCCCGCTTCCCCCGCCCAGGCCTCCAGCGGGCGGTTGTCCGCCGGGTCCGCCTCCAGCCCCCGGGCCACGGCCAAGGCGCGACCGTCCTTGGGCCAAGGCAGGTTTAACGGCACCTCCCGCAAGCCGGCCAGCCGGTCCAGGATCACGTGCGCCAAGCGACCATCCGGCCCCGCCTCGTCGTATTCCTCCGGTAGATGGCCGAATTCCAGAATCAATTCACGGACCAGGGGTGGGATCGCCACCACCCGGCACTGCTCTGGCAATCCCCAACGGCGAGCCGCCGTGCTGGTAATGTACAGGCTGCGGTTCCGCCCCCCCTTGGGAGCGCGCACCTGATGCAACACCCCCGCCGGAACCCAGACAGCCCGGTCGGGGGGAACCACCCAGGTCTCCTCGTCCGTTTCAACGGAAATCACCCCGCTCTCGGAATAGACCAATTGCCACCACTCATGGGAATGGGGGCGGATATGGGTCCCATGCGCCCAATCCACCACCCGGGTGAGGATATCCCGTCGAGGCGCCGGAAAAGGACGCTTCACGTCAGCGCCGGGCATCGGTCCCGCCTCCGCTGCCCTGATGATGTCCGTTTTCCATTATCCTTTGTCCATATGCCGTGAGACAGGCGAAGAAGACCACCTTATTTTAAGCGCGAGTTATTCGCAATCTTCCTGTTCGGAGGTCGTCATGGCCCGCTCTTCTCCCTTCGCTTTCCTTCACCGCTTCCGGGGGGGCCGCTTCCTGGAGGGACTGGATCCCCGGGGTCCCGAAGCGTTCCTGCTGTTGTCCGCGGCGGCTATGCCAGTGGCCTTTTCCACTTGGCAAGCATTGCTCAACAACTTCGCCATCGAGCGCGCCGCCTTCACCGGCGAAAACATGGGTCTGCTCCAGTCCATCCGCGAGATCCCGGGCTTTCTGGCCTTTGGCGTCGTCTTCGTGCTGCTGCTCTGTCGGGAGCAAACCCTGCTTCTGGCCAGCCTCTGCCTTCTGGGGGTGGGCACGGCGATCACCGGCCTGTTTCCCTCGGTCCTCGGGCTCTACCTGACGACGGTGCTGATGAGCATCGGCTTCCACTACCAGGAAACCCTGCAGCAGTCCCTGACCCTGCAATGGATTGGCAAGGAGCGGGCGGCCGCGGCCATGGGAAAGCAGCTCGCCGCCCGGGCGACATCGGGCGTGGCGGCCTTCGCCGTGGTCTGGATCCTGTTGGAAGTCCTGAAGGTCGACTATGCTTGGGTCTATGCCTTTGGAGGAAGCCTGACCGTCGTTTTCGCCCTGATCGCCTGGCGGATCTTCCCCCGATTTCCCCAGGCAACGGTGCAAAACAAGCGGCTGTTCCTGCGCAAGCGCTATTGGCTGTACTACGCCCTGACTTTCATGAGCGGCGCCCGACGCCAGATCTTCACGGTTTTCGCGGGGTTCATGATGGTGGAGAAGTTCGGTTTCTCCGCCGCGGAAATCACCCTCCTGTTCGTGGTCAATCAGATCATCAACATGCTGTTCGCTGGCCGCATCGGCAAGGCCATCGGCCATTGGGGCGAACGCAAGGCCCTGACCTTTGAATACATCGGCCTGATCGGCATCTTCCTGGCCTACGCGGTGGTGGACAATGCCTGGCTCGCCGGGGGGCTTTACGTGGTCGACCACCTGCTGTTCGCCATGGCCATCGCCATCCGCGCCTATTTCCAGAAGATCGCCGCGCCGGAAGATATCGCGTCCTCTTCTGGCGTCAGCTTCACCATCAACCACATCGCCGCGGTGATCATCCCGGCTGTCTTCGGGATCATCTGGCTGACCAATCCGGCCGCGGTCTTCCTGGCGGGCGCTGGCATGGCCTGCCTCTCCCTGGTGCTGGCCCGGCTGGTGCCCAGCCAACCGGAACCTGGACGGGAAACGGTGCTCATCCGCCCCCACCCCGCCTCCGTGCCCGCCTCCGTGCCCGCCGGGGAATAGGCCGGTGAAAGGCTCCGCCAGAGCCCCCTTACGCCGGGGAGTCTTCCCGAGACTCCAGCCCCTTGGGCTTTCCGTATAGGCCGATGTTCTCGTCCCCCCAAGCCTTGAGGGCGAGAAGGATCGGCCCCATGCTCCGCCCCAGGGGAGAGAGGCGATACTCCACCTTGGGCGGCACCTGGGGATACACCGTCCGCTCCACCAGTCCGTCCGCTTCCAGGTCCCGCAACTGGTTGGTCAGCATACGGGGCGTAACGTTCGGAACCTGGCGCCGGATTTCATTGAAACGCAGGGTTCCGGACATCAGGTGGAACAAGACCACGGATTTCCATTTGCCATCGATCAAGCCAATCGCCGCTTCCACCGAGCACCCGGGGCTGCAATCGAAACGGCTATGCCGCGCCTTGGCCATCACAGTATCCTTTACGACACTATAGGCGGTTTTTGTGCGTATTTACCTTTGACGACGGTATCGCCATCTGGACTCCGTATCAACCCAACACGGAGCAAACCGATGAAAGCCATCGCCTACCAGACAGCGGGTCCCATTGACGGAGCGGACTCCCTGGTTGACATCGAATTGGAGTGTCCGACCGCCCAGGGTCGGGACCTGTTGGTGGAGGTTCTGGCCGTTTCGGTCAATCCCGTCGACACCAAGGTTCGCCGGTCGGTTTCCGCCGAGCCAGGGGCCTGGAAGGTCCTGGGCTGGGACGTGGCGGGCCGTGTGGTCGCCGTGGGGGACGCGGTCCAGACCTTCAAGCCCGGGGACATGGTCTATTACGCCGGATCCCTGACCCGGCCCGGGGCCAACGCCGAATTCCATCTGGTCGACGAACGGATCGTCGGACACAAACCCGCGAGCCTCTCTCCGGAAGAAGCCGCCGCCCTGCCCCTGACCAGCATCACCGCCTGGGAAATGGTATTTGATCGCCTGGATGTGACCAAATCCGTTCCCGGCGCGGCCAAGGCCATTCTGGTCGTCGGGGGCGCCGGCGGCGTGGGGTCGATCACCATTCAATTGGTGCGCGCCCTGACCGATCTGACGGTGATCGCCACGGCCTCCCGTCCGGAAACCAAGGCCTGGGTGCGCGAGCTGGGGGCCCACCATGTCCTCGACCACGGCCACCCCCTCGCCGCTCAGGTGGCCGACCTGGATCTGGGCGCGCCCGCCTTCGTCTTCTCGACCACGGAGACCCAAAGGCATTTGGAGGACATCGCGAACCTCATCGCACCCCAGGGCCGGTTCGGCCTGATCGACGATCCAGAGGCCCTGGACATCAAGCTGTTCAAGCGGAAAGCCGTCTCCGTCCATTGGGAGTTCATGTTCACCCGCCCCCTGTTCGAGACCGCCGATATGGACGAACAGGGACGCTTGCTCGACAAGGTCTCGACCCTGGTGGACGAGGGACGGATCCGAACCACGGTAACGCAAGTCACCCGCCCCATCGAAGCAGCGACCCTAAAAGCCGCCCATGCCTTCATCGAAAGTGGCAAGGCCAAGGGCAAGGTCGTGCTGGCTGGCTTCTCATCCTGACCGAAAGAACGGACCACGAAAGGAAGGGAAAGGCGCCGGGCGCCGCGGCGCCCGCGGATGCCTCCTTCCCCCCGGTCAGGTCCGGGTAAGCCCCGCCTCCCGTTCCACCTTGGCCTCGAGGTCCCGGGATAGGGCCTCGAGGGAGGAAATAATCACCTTACTCTCGTCGTGGAGCTTGTGGAGGCTCTCGTGGGCCTCGTCCGTCCGACCGCCATGGTGGGCGTCCAGGGCCGCCTTGGCATGGGCATGGACCCGGGCGTGGGGCTCCTTGATCGCCCGCCACAGGGGATGGTTCACCAGGGTGGGCTCGGTCTGGTCATCAAACCATTTCCCGAAGCGACAGAGGTGGTGATCGGGAACGTCGCCGCTGGCCAGGTTCTGACTGCCCATCACCGTGTCGATGATCGTCTTGCGGAACAGGATGTGGTCGACCTTGGCCGTTTCCAGCATGTAGAGGGCCGAATCATCGCGCATCCAGTGGTTCACCCGATCGGCCACCAGCGTGTTGGCACCACCGATATAGCGGGCGATGTCCTCCACCAGGGTGTTTGAGCGCTGGGCTTTCTGGGCGATGCCACCAATGCCATCGCTGATTTCCTGGGTGGCGCTTGTCTGCTGCCCCAAGATTCCACTCATGTCGGCCATGCGGGCGGTGACCTGAGCCACCCGCTCCGCGGCCTGGGCCATATCCGCTCCGGTGCGGGTAATGGCCTCGTTGCCTTGGCCCACCGCGGTCCCACTTTCGCCCATGGCCTCGATGATGGCGTTCATCTCCGTGCGCAGGGTGTCGATGCGCAGGCGGATATCCTCCGTGGCCTTGGCGGTCTGGTTGGCCAGGAGTTTCACCTCTCCGGCGACAACCGCGAAGCCCTTGCCCGCGTCGCCCGCCCGGGCGGCTTCGATGGTGGCGTTCAGCGCCAGAAGGTTGGTTTGCTTGGCGATCGCCTCGATGGAGACCAGGATTTCTCCAATCTGCTCGCTGGCCCCGCGCAAATCGTTGATGCGTCCCGCGGTCGCCGCGACCACCTCGGCGATGCGGGACATGCGCCCCATGGCCTCCTCGGCGCCGTCGCGCCCGGCGCCAACCGTGCTCTCGACGTCTCGGGCGTCCGCCGCGGCATCGCCACTGGAGCGAGCGATCTCTCCAACGGAGACGACCAATTTTTCGGATGCCGTGGCGATGGTTTGGCTGGCGGAATTTACCTCCCGAGACTCGCGGATCAGCTCCGCCAACAGGATCATCGCATCGTTGATGGTCTCCGTCAGCTTGGCCAGATGGCGGATGTTGTTGATATTCTCGCCCAGGCCAAAGTGGTCCAGGCTCAGTTCGGTGATATCTCGCCCATAGACGGAAAGGACCAGCTCCATGTCCAGCAGGACCAGCTTTTGAACGGCCTCGACCATGCGCTTGGAGGCCTCGCCCCGGCGCTTGTCAAGGACCAGTCGAGTAAAGTGGTTCAGGGCCTTGGTATAAGCCCCCATATACCAGCGTTCATCCAGGCCAATCCGGGCGTGGACATTGCCCACCGCCCGGGCCCGGGCCACATAGGCCCCATCCAGGCGACCCTCGAACAGGGCCATCCAATGGTCCGCCTCCGCGGCCATGATCTTGTCCAGATCCTCGGGCGAGGCGGCGAACCGCTTCAAGGGCGGAAAAGCCGCCAGTTCCTTGTACAGATCCTTGAGGATTCCCGGCAGGTACTCCCGGAGCAGGGTCCGGAAATCCGCGATTCGAGCCATGTCATCCGGTGTCAGCTTGATGAAGGCCATGTACTCTTCCAAGGCCCGCCGGTCCGCGTCTTCCGTCGCCTTGGTCATCCCGCGATTGTTCGTCATGTCGTGCCACTTTCCAAAAGCATCCATCGCCGGTTGGTTTTCGGCAATTTATTTATGGATATTAAAACACAGACAGACTGACCAGTCATACGTCCTTTGACGCACCAAGCTCCAGGCGTTGGATCCACTATATTGGATCAGAACTATTTATAATTTCAACCCATGCGTTCCCAAACTTGGTCCGCGGCCACGCCCAGGGTGGAGAGATCGGCCAGGAAGCGATCCGGGTCGCAGAACAGGCCTTGCTGCATGACACCTCGGTCGGCGTCGGGATCCAGGATCTGGGCGACACAGGCGGTCAGACAGGCCGCGGGCAAGTGGCCTGGGTCCCGGTGGGAGAGAGTCAACGTCCCCTTCGCGGGGACCCCCTCGCGGGATCCTTCCGCCTCCAGGGCCACCAGGATCCCGGCATGGCTGCCCGGTCGGGTCAGGGCACGGGTCAGCAGAGCCTCCGACAGGCGCCTTGCACCGACTCGGTCCAGGATCTGGGACAGGGGAGCGGCCCAGTAGTCGGCCCAGGGACCAAATCCACAAAGGTAAAAGCCGCAGTCCTGGAGGGCGGGCAGACGGTCGCGCAGGCCTCGCAACTCCCCTAGAAGAACCGGATACCCCACCCGCTTCCCGAAGGGCTCGGGAAAGCGGAAGACCGGGAAATAGCGGGATTGGAGCTTGCTCCATCGCCTCTCCGACAGGGTGACCGGGTTCCCCTTGCGGGCCAGCAGCAAATGCTCCCGGATCCGATCCATGCCCAAGGTCGACGGATCCTCCCCCACGGACAGGGCCAGGGCGACGGTGAGGCGCTCCACCCGGTCCATGCGCGCCGCGGACCAACGGCCCAAGAGGGCCGCCAGCCCGGGCCGGGCTCCGCCATCGGTGACGAAAGTCAGGTTGGCCTGGGCCACCCGGTTGGACAACTCGACCATACCCTTGAGCTTGAGCGGCATGCTGAATTGGGCGTCGAGGAAATGGGCGCCCACCCGCAGGGTGGCCTGGGCCAGGGCAACCGCGGGGATAGCCTTCGGCCCGGCGGTCAACACCACCAGTCGCGCGCCCTCCAAAACATGGGCCGCCCCATCGGGGGTAGCGAGATCGGCGGTCACCAGCTCGGCCTTGGGCAAGCGCGCGCGGAGCCGCTCCAGGGCGATGGGATCCCGGTCGATCACCCGCAACGGCGCGCCGGTCAACTCCGAGATGAGCGCCGCGGTGCGGGCCCCCAGCCGTCCGGCGCCGACCAGGGCAATGGGCCGGGGATCGAACAGATCCTCCCTCGGTGGAACGGTGGCCTCTCCCGACCCGGCTTCGGTCGTCATCATAGCAGGTGCTGGCCCCCGGTGATGTAGACCTCCGTACCGGTCACATAACCGAACTCCTCTGTGCAGAGGCGAAAAACACAGGCGGCCACGTCCTCGGGGGCGCCCATGCGGTCGAGCGGGATCCGGGGAATCAGGGCCTCGTATTCCGGGGCGATCATGCCGGTCTTGATCTCACCCGGGGCCACGGCGTTGACACGGACCCCCAGGTTGGCGAATTCCACGGCCATTTCCCGGGTCAGCCCCGACAGGGCGGCCTTGCTGGTGGAATAGGCCGATCCGGCGAAAGGATGCACGTAATGCCCGGCGATGGAGGTGATATTGACGATGGCGCCCTTGCTCTTGCCCAGGGGTGTCGCGAAAGCCCGAGCCAGACGCAGGGGAGCGAAGAAGTTCAGTTCGAACACCTCCCGCCAGCGATCGATCGCCCCATTCAGGACGCCCAGACGCTCCTTGAAGGAGGTCTTGGGGGAAATCCCGGCGTTGTTAACCAGGGCATGGAGGGGATCCCCGTCCAGATGGTCGAGCACCCGTTTGGTGAACCCCTCGATGGCGGTGGGATCGGACAGGTCGACGGGAAAATGGGCGGTCCAGTTGCGGTCCAGCTTGCATTCCGCGGGCACTTCGGCCCGGGCGCATGTGATGACCCGCCAGCCTTCCGCCAGGAAGCGGACGGCGGTGGCATGGCCAATACCTCGGCTGGCGCCGGTAATGACAACGGTTTTCATGGAGGAATGCGTCCCAGGGGCGAGAAGGTTGAACCGACAGGGCCTTCCTTTCAGGTAACATCTTCGCGGCCGGTTTCAAAGGGGCCTTGCCCCGGCCGATTTCAAAGGGGCCTTGCCCCGGCCGATTTCAAAGGGGCCTTGCCCCGGCCGATTTCAAAGGGGCCTTGCCCCTGGGCGCCCCCCGGGCCAATTTATCGGCATGTGCGCGCGCTATGATCTTAACAGCCCGGCCATCCGCCTTGTCGAGCGGTTCGGCCTGACCATTCCGCCGGAGGTGTTCCGCGGGGGCGAGGTGCGCCCGACGGACGCCGCGCCGATCATCGCACCCGACCGCAAGGCCCGGATGTTCCGCTGGGGCCTGACGGTGGATTGGGATCGCAAGCCCCTGATCAACGCCCGAGCCGAGAGCCTGGAGGAGAGGGCGACCTTCCGCCCTCTCCTCCCCTTCCGCTGCCTGATACCCGTGGACGGCTGGTATGAATGGCGCAAGGAGGGCGCGACCCGGATCAAGACGCGCATCGCCCCACCGGAGGATGGCCCCTTCGCCCTCGCGGGTCTCGTCGATCCGGACCGGGAGGTGTTCACGGTGATCACCTGTGCCCCCGCGCCCAGCGTCGCCCCCGTGCATTCCCGGATGCCCGTTCTACTCGCCGGACAGGAAGCCGAGGCCCGGTGGCTGGACTTGGGCTTGGCTTTTTCGGCGGCGGCGACGGTTCTCGTACCCTATGCGGGCGCCCTGGAGGTGGTGGAGGAATCACCGCCCTCCCCCCGGCAAGCCCGCCTGTTCCGACACCCGTTTCCAATCCGACGCGAAGACCTCCCCTAACCACGTCATCCGTCTGGTTGGCGTGGCTGGTGTTGGGGCAACAGCCCTGTTAAAGGAGACTTATGCCGGGGCGCTCCCTCCGGAATGACGATCGACCAGCCAGGGAAAGGACCGACGGATGACTCGCGACCCAGACAGCACGCGGACTCGCCATTTGGAGGCCGGGCGGGAGGAATTCACCCCAGTCGGTCCCGCTGGCGCCCGGGTCAATCGAATCGCCGAACGGGCCGGGATGAACAAGAAACGCATCCTGGCGCGCCTCGTCCCCCGTCTGATCCAGGACATCTCCCCTGAAGGCGCGGCTGGGGCGGATCCATCCCTTCGCCTGCGAACGCTCACGCCCGACGACACGGTCCATGTGGCACGCATCTTCTTTTGCGCGGTCCATGAGGGAGCACGGGAGCACTACACCTTCGAGCAACGACTTGCCTGGGGGGGAGAAACGGTGGATCCGGACGCTTGGCGCGACCGCCTAGAGGAGGCGATGGGCTTCCTGGCTGAACGGAACGGCGAGCCCGTGGGTTTCATGACGGTGGACGAGACGGGTCTCATCGACTTGGCGTTTGTCTTGCCTTCAATGGCTGGACAGGGAATTGGCACACGGCTTTACAGGGCGGTCGAGGACCAAGCCCGCGCCCTTGGCCTCCAGGCCCTGACAACCGAAGCCAGCAAGGTGTCCAAACCCTTTTTTGAGCGCCAAGGCTGGGAAGTCATCACGGAACAAAGCGTCGAAAGAGAGGGCGTCTCTCTCACGAACTACAAAATGCGGAAGCCGCTTTAGCAGCTTCGCGGGGTCCGGGGAGGTCGCCCCTCCCCGGCGGGGATCGGGGCGGAGCCCCGCTTTAGTGAAACGCGCAGCCCGGCTTGAAACCGACCTTCTTCAAGATGATGGCCAGCGGGCACAGTCCGGTAAACGCGGCCTGGAACATATTCAGCCCGACGAAGGCGGTGATCCAGAGGGCCCAGGTGATCCCGGCGAAATGGGCAAGCGCGAGGGTGGCCAGGATGACGATCCCGGCGAAGGCGAAGACAACACGGTCGATGGACATACTCAAACTCCATTGAATGCGGGGCGGAGGGTCCACCCTCCGCCCGGTGGGTTTATTCGGCGGGGATCTTCAGCTTGTCCTTCAGCTTGACGATTCCCAGTGTTTTCAGGACATAGCGCTCGTAGATGGGTTCCGAGACGCCCTTCTTGATCTTGCGGATGAAGTATTTTTCGAAGGCCACCTTGGCCAGATGGACCCATTTGCCCTCGCCGAACCAATTGGTGTTCCGGGGTGGGATCTGCGGCAGGGCGACAAAGGCCGCGCCCCCGTCGCCGAAGTCGGCGAGGCAGATGGCGTTCCAGGTCGCCTCGCGGTCCGGCTCCCGCCCATCGATCAGGGAGCGGATGTTGTGGGCCGTGGCGGTCACCATGGACTCGATCATATAGCCGGTCTTGGGCGTGCCCACGGGCACCGGCGTCGGCTCCACCGGCGGGATGGCGACGCAGACACCGACCGAAAACACATTCTTATGGGTTGGGTTGCGTTGGTGCTTGTCGGCCAGGATGAAGCCCCGGGGGTTCACCAACCCCTCCACATCGCGCACGGCGTCAATGCCCCGGAAAGCGGGCAGCATCATGGAATGCTTGAAGGGCAATTCGTGGCGTTTCTTTTCCTTGCCGTCCTCGTCGCACTCGATGACGTGCATCAGGCCGTCCTCGACCTTCTCCACCCTGGCGTTGCAGATCCATTTGATGTGGCGGCCACGCATGATGGACTCTATCATGCCCTTGGAATCGCCCACTCCGCCCAGGCCCAGATGGCCGATATAGGGTTCGGGGGTGACGTAGGTCATTGGGACCCGGTCGCGGATTTTCCGCTTGCGCAGGTCGGTGTCCATGATCATGGCGAACTCATAGGCCGGACCGAAGCAGGACGCCCCCTGGACCGCGCCCACGACAACCGGGCCGGGGTCGGCGCAGAAGGCCTCCCAGGCTTCGGCTGATTTGGCCGCGTGGTCGACATGACAGATGGACTGGGTGAAGCCGCCATGGGGACCCAGCCCCGGCACCTCGTCGAACGCCAGTTGGGGGCCGGTGGCGATCACAAGATAGTCATAGTCCATGCTGGACCCATCGCCCAGGTCCACCCGATTTTCCGTGGGATGGACCCGTTTGACGCCCAGGGGAGAGAAATCGATCTTCTTGCGCTTCAGGTATTTCTCCACGTCGATTTCGATATCGTCGCGGGAGCGCCAGTTGACCGCCACCCAGGGGTTGGACGGCACGAAATGGAATGTTGGACTATTCGATATCACCGTAACGGTGTCTTCCGGGCGCAGCAGTTCCCGGACCTCGTAGGCCATCGGCATGCCGCCGATGCCCGCGCCAATGATCACCACATGGGCCATGACCTAATTCCTCCCTTACACGGTTTTGACCTGTTCCGTCACTATTGAATGGATCTCCGGGGCCTGTTCCCCCGCTGATCCTTGGCCGACATCCGAACCCGCGGCTTCCAAGTCCGCTTTCGATCCGGGGCAATAGAGACCAGCCAGGACCTCGACGATCCTTTGGGCCTCTTCGTTGGCGAGGGCGTAATGAATGAAGTGCGCTTCCCGACGGGTTTTCACGATCCCTTCCTTGCGGAGGCGCGCCAAATGCTGGGACAGGGCCGATTGGCTCAACCCCACCACCTTTTCCAGTTCCCCAACGGTCTTTTCCCCACTCGCCAGTTCACAGACGATCATCAGGCGGCGATCATGGCCGAGCGCCTTCAGGAGGGCGGCCGCCTTTTCAGCGACCCGATGAAGCTCTGTGACTTTCATGGTTGCTAATTTAGTATTTGCTTATATTATATGTCAATGGCGTTTATACCGGAGGGCCGGATACAACCGGTTCTGGACCAGAGAGGGGAGAGCACCGTGATCAAGGCGACAATTTTCAAGGGACAGATCGGACTCTCCCGAACCACCACTTCGAGCGCGATGGGTCCGACCCTGTTCGCCGTTCTTTTCCTGACGGGGACGGCTTTCCTGGCGGTCCCACCGCAAGCTTGGTCGGCGGAGACGGTCTCCGGCCCCCTGACCGTCGAACGGGTCTCCCTGCCGGACCGCAAGGCGGTTTTCGCCACGGTGGAAAGCACCGATATCCTCCTTGCCCGGGCGCGGATCGGCGGTACGGTGGGGGAACTGTCCGTCGACGAGGGCGACTCGGTGACCGCGGAACAGAAGCTCGCCGTGGTCGGGGACCAGAAGTTGATCCTACAGATGCAAGGCGTGGACGCGCGCATGCGCTCCATGACCGCGGAGTTGAACCAGGCCCAGGTGGACCTGGGCCGGACCAGTCAACTGCGCAAGCAGGGGGTCGTGGCTCAGGCCCAGTTGGACATGGCGAACACCCAGGTCCGGGTTCTGAAGCAGAATCTGGAAGCCCTGGACAAGGAGCGCGCCGTGCTCGCCCAGCAGGTGACGGAGGGCGCCATCCTGTCCCCCGGCGCGGGCCGGGTGCTGGAGGTGACCGCCACCGACGGCGCCGTGATCATGGCCGGAGAGTCCATCGCCACGATCGCCAGCGACAGCTACATTCTGCGCATGCGTCTGCCCGAGCGCCACGCCCGTTTCATCAAGATCGGCGACGCCGTGGAGGTCGGTCCCCGGGGCCTGGGCGCCTCGGAAACCGGAACATGGACCAAGGGCCAGGTGGTCCAGGTCTATCCCAAGCTCGACGCGGGCCGGGTGGTCGCAGATGTGAAGGTCGCCGGCCTGGGCGACTACTTCGTGGGCGAACGGACCCTGGTCCATGTGGCCACCGGCGCCCGGGAAACCATCCTGGTGCCCGCGGCCTACCTGGAAAATCGCCATGGCCTGACCTATGCCACCCTGGAGAACGGGACCCCGGTGGTGGTGCAAACCGGCCCGGCCCGCTCCGATGGGGTGGAAGTCCTGTCGGGTCTGCGCGCCGGTGATGTCCTCGTTCCGCCCGGCGCGGTCCTGGCGGAGACCGCTCCGGCGGCGGGAGACGCTCAATGAAACTCGGGATCTCCGGAGGCATCACCAAGGCCTTCATCACCGCGCCCCTGACCCCCCTGCTTCTTCTGGCATCCCTGGCGGTGGGGCTGATCGCGCTGTCGGCCCTGCCCCGCGAGGAAGAACCCCAGATCTCCGTGCCCATGGTGGACATCATGGTCAACGCCAACGGTCTGAAGGCCGTGGACGCGGTGGAACTGGTGACCAAGCCGCTCGAGGATATCGTCAAGGGCATCGACAATGTGGAGCACGTCTACTCCCAGACCGTCGATGACTATGTGACCGTCACGGCCCGCTTCGACGTGGGCACGGACGAGGACGTCGCCATGCTGCGCGTCCACGACACCATCCGCGCCAATATCGACGCCCTGCCCATTGGCATCCCCGAACCGCTGATCGTCGGTCGGGGGATCAATGACGTGCCCATTGTCGTCCTCACCCTCTACGGCGAGGGAGCGGCCGCGGACCGCTGGGACCAGAACACCCTCCATGGGGTGGCCGACGAACTGCTGCCCGAGCTGATCAAGGTGGACAACATCGGCCTGACCTTCCTGGTTGGCGGCGCCCCGGATCAGATCCGCGTGGAGCCCGATCCGGAGCGGCTGGCGGCCATGGGGATCACCCTCAACCAGCTCGTCGACAAGATCGAGAACGCCAATCGCTCCTATATGATCGGACGCCTGCGCCAGAACAACGCCTCCATCCCCGTGGTCGCGGGCCAGACCCTGGAGGGCGTGCCCGACATCGGCCTGCTCTTGATCACCGCCCTGGACGGTCGGCCGGTCTACGTGAAGGACGTGGCCACCGTGATCGTCGGCGCCAAGCCCGTGGAAAACCGGGTCTGGCAGGTGAGCAAGGGCGAGACCGGAACCGACGTCCGCCCCGCCGTCTCCATCGCCCTGGCCAAGCGCAAGGGCGCCAACGCGGTCGACGTGGCCGACGCCGTCCTGGCGCGGCTGGACACCCTGCGCGGCGACCTGATCCCCCCCGGCGTGGCCGTGGAGGTCACCCGGAACTATGGCGAAACCGCCCTGGAAAAGGCCGACGAACTGCTCTTCCACCTGGGGCTGGCGACGGTCTCCATCGTCATCCTGATCACCTTCGCCATTGGCTGGCGGGAGGGCATCGTGGTGGCCGTGGTCATCCCGACCACCATCTTGCTGACTCTCTTCGCCAGTTGGTTGATGGGCTACACCATCAACCGGGTGAGCCTGTTCGCGCTGATCTTCTCCATCGGTATCCTGGTGGACGACGCCATCGTCATCGTCGAGAACATCGCCCGCCATTGGGGCATGAAGGACGACCGGACGGTCCTGCGAAAGGCCATCGAAGGCGTGGCCGAGGTGGGCAACCCCACCATCATCGCGACCCTGACCATCGTCGCGGCGCTGTTGCCCATGATGTTCGTTTCCGGCCTGATGGGGCCGTACATGAGCCCCATCCCGGCCAATGCCTCGGCGGCGATGATCTTTTCCTTCTTCGTCGCGGTGATCCTGACACCCTGGCTGCTCTACCGGGTTTCGGGCCGCAAGATCGAGCGGGATCTCGCCGCGGGAAAACCCCCGAGCCACGCCGAGCACGAGGGTCGCATGGGGGCGTTCTACCGCAAGATCGCCGCCCCCCTGCTCATGGGACGGACGAGGTCCAAGGTCTTTCTGTTGACCGTGGGCGTCGCCACCATCGCCGTGTGCGGCCTGTTCTACACCAAACATGTGACGGTGAAGCTTCTGCCCTTCGACAACAAGTCGGAAATGCAGGTGATCGCCGACCTGCCCGAGGGCACCTCGCTGGAGGAAACGGAGCGGGTGTTGCTCGCCGCGGCCTCCCGGCTGGTGGACCTGCCCGAGGTCACCGACATCCAGGCCCATGCGGGCACGGCGGGTCCCTTCAACTTCAACGGTTTGGTGCGCCACTATTACCTGCGCTCCAGTCCGGAAATGGGCGACCTGCAAATCAACCTCGCGCCCAAGGGTGAGCGGGACCGGGACAGCCATGACATCGCCCTGGACGCGAGGGCGCGCCTGTCCGGCCTCTCCCTGCCCGAAGGCACGAGCTTGAAGGTGGTGGAGGTTCCCCCCGGTCCGCCGGTCCTGGCGACCCTGCTGGCGGAGATCTACGGCCCCGATGATAAAACCCGCCTCGCCGTAGCCGACAAGGTGAAGGAGATCTTCCGAGAGGTTCCTTTCATCGTCGACGTGGACGACTTCGCGGGCCAGCCGAGCCAACGCCTACGCATCGCCATCGACCAGGAAGCCCTCGAATACCATGGGGTTGAGCAGGAGGCCGTGCACGACACCATCCAAGCCCTCCTCGGCGGCATGAGCGTCGGCTATTCCCACCGGGGCCATGGGGCCAACCCGGTCGAGATCGCCATCCGCCTGCCCAAATCCGACCTGACCCCCGGTGAGCGTCTGCTCGCCACGCCCATCCCCGGGGCCAATGGCATCGTGGAATTGGGCGACGTGGTCCACGTCTCCACCGAGGACAGCTCCCGGACCATTTTCCGACGGGACGGCCATTTCGCGGAAATGGTCACGGCGGACTTGGCCGGAGACTTCGAGGCCCCGATTTACGGCATGTTCGCCGTCGAAGACCTCATCGCCAAGCAAGACTGGGGCAACCTGGAGGCGCCGGACGTCACCTACCACGGCCAACCCCTGGATGACAGCCATCCCACACTGCTGTGGGACGGGGAATGGGAGATCACCTATGTGACCTTCCGGGACATGGGCGCGGCCTTCATGGTGGCGATCCTGGGCATTTACCTGCTGGTGGTCGGCCAATTCGGCAGCTTCAAGGTGCCCCTGGTGATCCTTATCCCGGTGCCGCTGACCCTGATCGGCATTGTTCTCGGCCACTGGATGTTCGGAGCGCCCTTCTCGGCAACCTCGATGATCGGGTTCATCGCGCTGGCGGGAATTATCGTTCGCAACTCGATCCTGCTGGTGGACTTCATCAACCACCGCCGCGCCCTGGGCGGAACCCTGAGGGAAGCCCTGTTGGACGCGGGCGCGATCCGATTCAAGCCGATCTTTTTGACCGCCGTGGCGGCGATGATCGGCGCGGCGTTCATCCTGGCCGACCCGATCTTCCAAGGATTGGCGATCTCACTGGTCTTCGGACTGGCCTCGTCCACGGCGCTCACCCTGCTGGTGATCCCGGCGATCTATGTCTGGCTGCGGGACGATGGGCAGGGGTGAGGGGGGGGGCTCCCCGCCCCCCATCTCGGGCGGTGCCTTACGCGAGAACCGAAGACAACCTCTCAAATATCAGTTTGCCGCCAGTCAGCGCCAGAAACGTATGGATGATGGTCGCCAATCGCCCCTGGTCAACGACCCGACGCGGCTTCACGCCCAGAACGCTTCACGCCCAGAACAATGCCGATGACGAGCATCGGGGACAGAATCGCGCCGACCTCGAGACTCTCCTCGGAGAGTTGTCCCATACCGAATCGTCGCTCCGGCCCGGCCTTAGCCAAAACCGACAGACTCACGGACATTCTGAACGCGGAGATCACAAGGGCGCCCCCTTGACATCGGAAAGGATCGGGCCACGCCCTTGACACCCCTTCCCTCCACCCCCTTCCCCGTGCCATCCTCGTCTTTCGCCCCCAAGCATATCCGCCCCCATGGCCACACCTCTTCGCGGCCCGAGACCAATGACCCCAGATTCCCAACGCGACGTCTACGCCTTCCTCTCCACCGGCGGGGCCCATGGCCATCCCGGTGAGCGGGTCGAGCAGATCCACACCCATATCTCCGCCCTCTTCCTCTGCGGTGACCGTGTTCTCAAGCTGATGCGGGCCATTGCCCTGCCCTATCTGGATCATACCACCCTGGCCGCGCGGAAAGCCTGCTGCGAGCGAGAGGTCGAGATCAATGGCCCAGGCGCCCCCGGCCTCTACTTGGGCGTTGTCCCCATCACCCGCGACGCCGATGGCCAACTGGCCGTGGATGGGGCTGGCGAGCCCGTGGAGTACGCGGTCTTGATGTACCGCTTCAAGCAGGGTGCCCTCTTCGACCGTATGCTTGGTCGGGGCCAACTCGACCGTCACCAGATGTGCGACTTGGCCGAGGCCGTGCTGGCCAGCCATGACCATGCCCCTTCTATCAAAGGGGACGGTGGACGGAATTTCACGGCCATCGTTGAAAACTCCCTGGTTTCCCTGGCCGAGACCGCCGATGCTCTGGGGTCCGAGCCGGTCCAGACCCTGGACCGGGCCATTCGCGCGGCCCTGGAGCAGGCCCAGCCGGTCCTCGCCAAGCGGGCCGAAGAGGGCAAGGTCCGGCGCTGCCATGGCGACCTCCACCTGCGCAATATCCTGTGGTGGGACGGCAAACCCACCCTGTTCGACGCCATCGATTTCAACGACATGTTCGTCACCATCGACGTCCTCTACGACCTCGCGTTCCTGCTGATGGACCTGGACCACCGGGGCCAGCGGCGCCTCGCGTCCATCACCTTCAACCACTACATGGAATACGCCGGAGACACAGGCGGCCTTTCGGTCCTGCCCCTCTTCCTGGCCCTGCGGGCAATGATCCGGGCCTTCGTCCAAGCCACCGCGGCCCGTGGGTTGAGCGATCCCGAAAAGGCCGCCCGAGAGGTCGAGGAGGGCAAGGCATATTTGGCCCGCGCCCTGGAATACCTCTCCCCACCCGCGCCGCGCATGGCAGCGGTTGGCGGGCTATCGGGCAGCGGAAAATCCCGACTCGCCCGGGAATTGGCCTGCCACTTCGGCGCCGCGCCCGGCGCCCTGGTCCTGCGCACCGACGTCCTGCGCAAGCGCATCATGGGCAAGAAACCCTACGAGAAGCTGGGACCAGAGGGCTACACGCCGGAGACCCATGCCCGGGTCTATGAAACCCTCACGGCCGAGGCCCAGGCCGCGCTGGCCGCGGGCCATTCGGTCATCCTGGATGGAGTCCACGCCCGCCAGCACGAGCGGGAACAGGCCGAAGCCGTGGCCACCGAGGCGGGTGTTCCGTTCACTGGACTCTGGGTCCATACGCCCGTCGAAGTGGCCATGAAACGAATCGAAACCCGAGTCCGCAACCCCTCGGACGTGACCCTGGAAATCCGGGCCGAACAAGAAAACTTCGACCTGGGGGCGGTCACCTGGACCCGCGTCGACTCCTCCGGCTCCAAGAAGGAAACCCTGGCCCAGGGCCTCGCCGCCCTGGGGATAGCAAACGCCTAGCCACCGACGCGAAACGGGTTTTATAGCCCGGAATGAAAAGCGGTGAAAAGTCCGCGATTCCAGTTTATCCAAAAGCCAACTAGGGGCATAATTCCTTTTATCAAAAGTGTTTACCCCTGCCTTCTAGAACGAGGCGGCGAGTGAAGCGGAAAACCGCGCCCCTTCCGCCCACCGCCGCGACCTTTACCCCCAAGGAGGATCCCGCCATGTCCGGAATCAAGACCATTCTCTCCGTTATTGGCGACGAGACCACTGGGGAGTCCCCCCTGCGCGTCGCCCTGACCATCTCCAAGGTCCACGGCTGCCATGTCGAGGGCTTCCATGTGATGATCGACGCCGCGGCCGCCATCCCCTACGTCGGCGAAGCGATGGCTGGCGCCCTGGTGGAAGACATGGTGGAAGCCGCCGAGAAGGACGCAAGGGACCGCGCCGACAAGGCCAAGGCCCTGTTCGACCGGGTCACGTCCGAGTTGGGTGTCTCCCAGGACGGGACTCCACCGGGAGACGGCTCGGCCACGGCCACATGGCGGGAAACCTCGGGTCCGGAGCCCGAACAGGTGGCCCTGCGTGGTCGCGTGGCCGACCTGTTGGTCCTTGGCCAGCCCGGCTCCAACGGCGAGCCCCCGTCCCTGTTGACCCTGAACGCGGCTCTGCTCGAAAGCGGCCGCCCCGTTCTCGTGGCGCCACCGGAGAGCACCGGCGGCACCGTGGGCACCCGAGTGGCCATCGCCTGGAACGGCAGCGCCGAGGCCGCCCGCGCGGTCATGGGCGCCATGCCCTTCCTGGTGGCCGCCGAAAAGGTAACGGTGCTGATCGCCGAGGCCGACGACAATGACGACGCCGCCGACGCCACCGCCCATGAGCTGGAAACCCATCTGGCGTGGCACGGCGTGCAAGCGGACATCAAGGTCCTGCGCGCCGGGCCGGGCTCCAAGGCCGGGGAAGCCCTTATCCAAGCCTGCGAGTCCATGGGCGCCGACCTGCTGGTGATGGGCGCCTATACCCACTCCCGTCTGCGCCAGCTTATCCTGGGCGGCGTGACTCGTCATATCCTGTCCAGCGCCCTGTTCCCGGTGCTGCTGTCCCATTAAACAGGCATCCATCCACGGGCCATGGGGCCGGTCGCGGAAATGCCGCGTCCGGCCCTATTTGCTTTCGTGCTCGACCGGTTTATCGGCGCCCAGCTCATCGGCGCCCGAATGATTCGCGCCCTGCTCATCGACAACGGCACCGACGACACGCCCCTCCCCCGCCTTATGGTGGTACTGGATCGCGACCATCAACCCCTTTACAGGTCTCAGCGGTGGAACGCTAATCAATAAAATCAGGGGCAGAGTCGTCACCAGATGCACCCAGTAGGGGGCTTGGTAGGCCAACTCAAGCCACAGGGCGAAGCCAACCGTCAGGAAGCAAGCCAGGAGCATGACGACGAAGGCCGGACCATCCGCGGCATCGGCGAAGGAATAGTCCAGGCCGCAGTGGTCGCAGGTTTCCCGGAGTGTCAGAAAACCGGTGAACAGCCGCCCCTCCCCACAGTGGGGACAGCGTCCCATGGCTCCCGCCCGAAAGGGGGCCGGAGTCGAATGAATTGAATTCTCGCGCATGTTCCTCATCCCATGTCTTAGAGTGAAACTGAATCAGCTTGAGTCAAGCTGGCCCAGTTTCACTCTAATCTTATAAATTTTAGAGTACCTTCGAGATCAAGTTGGGCCATGTCTTGGCCCAACTTGATCTCGAAGGTACTCTAGGTTCATGACGCCAAACGCGCCACAATACCCCAGAGGTTTGAATCCTTCACTTCGTCCGCGCCGACAAAGGTCTGGCCCGTCGCCGCCGCCATCAATCGACAGAGGGGCGAAAGAACCGTGACCACCGGAATATCCCCCAGAGTATAGGGAATCCCCTGGTCCTCGCAGGAGGTCACGAGCCAAGCGACGGCGGCGGACAGGGGGCTTGCCGTGATGCCCAATCGGGAGGCGACGGAGGCCGCGGCCAGGGGCCGCTCCGGTCGAATTGCCGTTTTTCGGGCGACGTCGGCGATGATCGGTTGAATCACATAAACCGTATGTCCCGTGCCCACGGCCAGGGTCATGCCATCGGTCACCAGGGGGCCAAGGAAAGTCACCGCCTTGGGGGAGCGGCGTGGCAGCCGTTCCGACAACCGTACCAGCCACTCCTTGCCCCGGGCCGCTTCCAGGGCCGACGCGGCCAAGACGGCGGCGAGGATGATCAACGTCACCGAAATCGGCGCGCCGCCCGGGGACAATCCCCATGCCCAAGCCACCGATCCACGCGCCCAGATACAGCGCGAGAAGCGTCATCGCCCATTCGATCCAGATCATGGCAATCCCCGGTTCAACGTTGTCCGAACGGACCCGTCGACAGGGCCGTGTCTCCAACCCTACCCCATTCGACGGGTCTGGGGCCATGGTGCCGCATTGACCCCCGCGTGACCAATCCGGACAGTGACTCGAATGTCACGGTCGAAAGCGCCGTCACACGAATTTCCGAAACAGCTTCGTCTGATCGAACAACTCTTCCAGGTCTTTCATACGGGTGTGGGTTTCGCTCCACATGGCGTTCTGAACCGCGGCGATCAGGGCCTCGAGCAGGAAGAGCGTGACCGCCGAACTGTCCCAGGCCGAGGGCGCCTCGATGCGGGCGCGGAAAGCATGCTTGGCGTATTTCGCCGCCGGCGAGCCCCATTGGTCGGTGAACAGCACGACATCCACCCCTCGCCCCGTGGCCATCTCCGCCAAACGGATAATATCATGCTCGTAGCGGCGCACGTCGAAGGCAACCAGGACGTCACCCGGCTTCATGTTCAGCACGTAGTGGGGCCAAGTGTTGGAATTGGGCGCCACCAAGGTCACCCCACCCCGGATCACCTGCATATGCGTGTAGAAGTAATCGGCCAGGGACCGGGAAATGCGGCCGCCCACGGTATGGATGGTCCGATCCGGATCGGTGAGCAGACGGGCCACCGAATCGAAAGTCTCCGTACCGATATTGCGCAAGGATTGGCGCATATTGTCCATCACCACGTCGGCGAAGCGATTGAGGATATGGGTATCCGGCGCGTTCTCCGCCCAGCGGTCATGCTTGGAAATGGGGCTCGAAATGGTGGCTTCCAGCTCCCCCCTCAGGGCCCCCTGCAGGTCGGGAAAGCCGCCAAAGCCCAGTTTTTTGGCCATGCGCGCCACCGTTGGGGTCGACACGCCCGAGGCCTCGGCCACCGTGGTGATACTGCCCAGGCCGGATACTGGATAATTCTCGAGGATGGTATTGGCCAATTGCCGCTCGGCCCGGGTGAGGTCATCGAACCGCGCGCGAATCCGCTCGGCCACCGTCTGGCCTTCCTCCCGATTCATTCCACCCTCCCCGATACCAATGTTTCATTTTCAAGGAACCAGACCGCGCCGGGAAACAGGTCATCCTCCGTCCCGGTTTAAACGGGCCGTCCTCCGTCTTTTATTTCCCGTTCGGCGGACCGCTTCGCTGGTGCCTCTGACATGGGCGGACTTTGCCCGGCGCTCGGACCGCCGAAATCCGCTCCCCGTGATTTCCGCGGAGTCTCCCTCGGTGAACCGGCGGGATCACTCTGAAAAGGATGCGCCAAAAATTCTGGATGTGAAGAAATATTTTCAAAATGGGTTTGCGGCGGTCCGATTTTGTGAAAAGCTGATACTCGATTTTCACGGATCGGCCCCGGGGGAACCGGGATTAGGGGGAAGGGGCGCATGGCCTTGGCGATGGGACAGCGGATGGACGCGGAACGGATTCCGGGGGCGGTCGAGATCGTCAATCCCTTGGGTCGGTCCTCCCTTCTTCTGGTCTGCGAGCACGCCTCCCACCACATCCCGCCGGAGTTCGGATCCCTGGGGTTGAGCGAGGAAGCCCTGACAAGCCATATCGCTTGGGACCCCGGTGCCCGGGACTTGGCCTTCGCCTTAGCCGAGAACCTGGACGCGACCCTGGTGGCCGCCCGCGTCTCCCGACTGGTTTACGACGTGAACCGGCCGCCGGACTCGGACTCGGCCATCCCCGAGGTCAGCGAAGCCTGGCGCATCCCCGGCAACGAAAACCTGAGCCCCACCGAGCGGGCGGAGCGGGTGGACCGGATCTATCGGCCGTTCCGCGATGGTTTGGCCGAGACCCTGGACCAACGGACTCACGACCGGCGTCCCGTGGCCCTGGTGACCATTCACTCCTTCACTCCGGTTTACAACGGGGTCGCCCGGCAGGTTCAGGTCGGCGTGCTCCATGACAGCGACACCCGGCTGGCCGACGGCTTCCTCGCGCGCATGGGGGACGGCCGGTTCGACCTGCGCCGCAATGAGCCCTACGCCCCCGCGGACGGAGTCACCCATACCCTGCGGGAACACGGCATTGCCCGGGGTCTGCCCAATATGATGATCGAAATCCGCAACGACCTGCTGGCCAATTCAAGCGATCGGAGCACCATGGCCGCTTGGCTGGCCTTGGGTCTTCGGTCCACCCTGTCCACTTTCACCGCGGAAGCCTGGGGCACCGCCGACACTTGGGGAGGTGCCCATGCCTAGCGCCCTGATCGCCTATGTCCGGGTGGTCAACAAGATCAACCGGACCATCGGGCGGATCGTCATGCTCGGGATCTTCGTGATGATGGGGGTGCTGCTTTACGCCTCCTTCACCAAGACCTTTTTCATCCCACCCCTGTGGTCCCTGGAAGTCTCCCAATTCCTGATGGTTGGCTATTTCCTGCTGGGGGGCGCCTACTCCCTGCAAATGGGCGCCCATGTGCGCATGGATCTGGTCTATGGCAACTGGCGGCCCCATACCCGGACCTGGGTGGACGCCTTTACGGTCCTGTTCCTGATTTTCTATCTCGCCCTACTTCTTTACGGCGCCATTTCCAGCACCACCTATGCCCTGGAATACGGCGAGCGCAGTTACTCCGCCTGGCGCCCCTATATGGCGCCGATCAAGATCATCATGACCTTCGGCATCCTGATGACCCTGCTGCAATCCATCGCCATCCTGATCACCGACGTGGCCCGGCTGCGGGGGATCGAGATCCATGATGGCCTGAACGAGGAAGAGCGCGAACAATGAGTTACGAGATGATCGCCCTTCTCATGTTCGCCTCCCTGATGGTCATGATGTTGACCGGTCAGAGGGTTTTCGCCGCGATTGGTGTCGTCGGCGCCGCCGCGGCCCTGCTGCTGTGGGGCGACGGCGGGGTGGAACTGAGCTTCAGCGCGGCCATGAAGCTGATGAAGTGGTACCCCCTGCTGACCCTGCCGTTGTTCGTTTTCATGGGCTATATGCTCTCGGAATCGGGCATCGCCGAGGACCTCTACAAGATGTTCCACGTGTGGATGGGGCCGCTTCACGGCGGACTGGCCATCGGCACGATTGCCCTGATGGTCGTGATTTCGGCGATGAACGGCCTGTCCGTGGCGGGCATGGCCATTGGTGCGTCCATCGCCCTGCCCGAGCTGTTACGGCGGGGCTACGACAAAATCATGGTCACCGGCGTGATCCAGGCGGGCAGTTCACTGGGTATTCTGGTGCCCCCCTCGGTGGTGCTGGTGCTCTACGGTATGATCGCCCGCCAGCCCGTCGGTCAACTTTGGCTCGCCGGGGTGTTCCCCGGTCTCCTGATGGCCGCCCTGTTCATCCTGTACGTGGTCGTCCGCTGTAAGCTCAATCCAGAGCTGGGACCGGCCCTGTCCAAGGAAGAGCGGAATGTTCCCCTGGGCGAGAAGCTGGCCCTGCTTCAGGCGGGCGTCATTCCCCTGGCCATCTTCTTCTGCATGACCGGCCTGTTCCTGATGGGCATCACCAGCCTGGTGGAAAGCTCGGCGGTGGGCGCGCTCTCGGCCATGGCCGCGGCCCTGTTCAAGGGGCGCCTGACCAAGAAGATCGTGGAAGACACCCTACGCAAGACCCTGGCCATTTCCTGCATGTTCATGTGGATCATTCTAGCCGCCCTGTGCTTCGGCTCGGTTTTCGACGGCCTGGGCGCGGTGAAATCCATCGAGGGGCTTTTCGTCGACGACCTGGGATTGTCCCCCTGGGAGGTGCTGATTCTGATGCAGCTCTCCTACCTGATCATGGGAACCTTCCTCGACGACACGGCCATGCTGGTGATCGTCGCGCCCCTTTATATTCCGCTGGTCGGAGCCTTGGGCTTTGATTTGGTCTGGTATGGCGTGCTTTACACCATCACTTGCCAGATCGCCTATATGACTCCGCCCTTCGGCTACAACCTGTTCCTCATGCGGGCCATGGCGCCACCGGAGATCACCCTGGTGGACATCTATCGATCGATCATCCCCTTCGTTATGGTAATGGTCGCCGCCCTGGCCCTCGTGACCGCGTTCCCAGAGATTGCCCTTTGGCTGCCCCAGCATTTCTACACAAAATAGATCCGGGTCAGCCCAGAAGCGTCCCCCCATCAAAGGGGGGAGAGCACCGGACGTATTCCGGTCCGAGAACACCACTGACCGATTGTTCAACCAGGGAAGGGTTTCGTGATATGACCAACAGACGGGATTTCATCAAAAAAGCGGGCGTCGCCTCCGCCGTCGTGGGCGCCGCCTCGCTGTCCGCTCCGGCCATTGTCCGGGCCCAAGCGCCGATCAAGTGGCGCTTGCAGACCTATGCTGGCGCCGCGCTTGGCGAATATGTGATCAAGTCCTCCATCGACAAGTTCAATGAAGTGGCCGATGGCCAGATGGAGATCGAACTCTATTACGCCGACCAGCTTGTCCCCACTGGCGAGTTGTTCCGTGCCATGCAGAACGGCGTGATCGACGCCGTGCAGTCCGATGATGACTCCATGGCCGCGCCGGTCGATGTCTCCGTTTTCGGCGGCTATTTCCCCTTCGGTACCCGCTACAGCCTGGACGTGCCCGTGCTGTTCGAGAAATACGGCCTGAAGGAAATCTGGCAGGAAGCCTATGGCGAGGTCGAGAACGTCACCTGGCTGTCCGCCGGATCTTGGGATCCCTGCCATTTCGCCACCAAACAGCCGATCAACACCCTGGACGACCTCAAGGGCAAGCGGGTCTACACCTTCCCCACCGCCGGTCGCTTCATGTCCCGTTTCGGCGTGGTGCCGGTGACCCTGCCCTACGAGGACGTGCCCGTCGCCATCCAGACCGGTGAGTTGGACGGCGTCTGCTGGTCGGGTATCACAGAGGACTACACCGTTGGCTGGGCCGACGTCTGCGACTACTTCCTGACCAACAACATCTCCGGCGCCTGGATCGGCTCCTACTTCGCCAACACCGAGAAGTGGAATGCCGTCCCCGCCCACCTACAGACCCTGTTCAAGCTCTGCATGGACAGCAGCCATTACCATCGCCAGTGGTGGTACTGGGGCGGCGAGGCCGACCTGCGCGTCAACGGCTCCAAGCTGAAGCTGACCACCCTGCCCGACGCCGAATGGAAGAAGGTGGAAGACGCCGCCCACGAGTTCTGGGACGAAATCGCCAAGGAATCCGATCGCAGCGCTAAAATCGTCCAAATTCTGCGCGACTATTCCGCCCTGATGCAGAAGGCTGGACCTCCGTACCGCTTCGGTTGATCCGGGATTTGATCCAAGGGTTGGTCCCCACCGCTCCCCCTGCCTCCAATCGGAGAGGGCCAACTCCAAATCCACGAACCCGCCCCACCTGGGCCTTGGCTTCAGGTGGGGCGGCGCGTGGTTGTCGAGTAAAGCTCCAAGACGCGAGGCACACCGTGGGAAGGACGCCATGCCCGGAAAACTGACCCTAGAAGACCTCCGTACCGCCGCCGGTACGGGTGACATCGACACCGTCCTGGTGGTCCTGGTGGATATGCAGGGCCGCCTGATGGGCAAGCGGTTCCATGTGGATTTCTTCCTGGACAGCGGCTGGGAGGAGACGCACTCCTGCAACTATCTGCTGGCCACGGACATGGAGATGGAGACCGTTGGGGGCTACAAGGCCACCAGTTGGGAAAAGGGCTATGGCGACTACATCATGAAGGCCGACCTGACCACCCTGCGCCGGATCCCCTGGTTGGAGGGAACCGCGCTGGTGCTCTGCGACGTGCTCGACCACCACACCCACGCCGACGTGCCCCATTCCCCCCGGGCCATTCTCAAAAAGCAGGTGGCCCGCCTGGAAGCCATGGGCTTGAAGGCAATGATGGCCAGCGAGCTGGAGTTCTTCCTGTTCGAGGAGAGCTTCGAGGACCTGCGCCACATGGGCTACCGGGGCATGACCACCATCAGCGGCTATAACGAGGACTATCACATCTTCCAGACCACCAAGGAAGAAGACGTGATGCGGGCCATCCGCAATGGTCTGAACGGCGCGGATATCCCCGTGGAGAACTCCAAGGGCGAGGCCAGCCCCGGGCAGGAGGAAATCAACGTCCGCTACGCCGATGCCTTGACCATGGCCGACCGCCATGTGCTGATCAAGAACGGCTGCAAGGAAATCGCCTGGTCCAAGGGCCGGGCGCTGTCGTTCATGGCCAAGTGGTCCGACACCGCCGCGGGCAATTCCTCCCACCTGCACCAGTCGCTTTGGAGTCTGGACGGAAAGCCCCTCTTCTTCGATCCAGACCGCCCCCATGGCATGTCCGAGATAATGGAACAGTTTCTCGCCGGACAATTGGCCCACGCCGGGGAGATCACTGTCTTCCTCGCCCCCTATATCAACAGTTACAAGCGCTTCTCCGCGGGTACCTTCGCGCCGACCAAGGCTATCTGGTCGATGGACAACCGCACCGCCGGGTTCCGGGTCTGCGGCGCCGAGTCCAAGGGCGTGCGCGTGGAATGCCGGATCGGAGGCGCCGACCTCAACCCCTATCTGGCCGCCGCCGCCCTGATCGCCGCGGGACTGGATGGGATCGAAAAAGCACTTCCCCTGGAGCCGGAATTCAAGGGGGATGCCTACAAGGGCGGGAAGGAAATCCGGGAGATCCCCGGCACCCTGCGCGCCGCGGCCGACAGCCTGGATGGTTCGGAGCTGATGCGCGTGGCCCTTGGCGACGACGTCGTGGACCACTATGTCCACGCCGCCCGGTGGGAACAGACAGAGATGGACCGCCGGGTTACCGACTGGGAAGTCATGCGCGGCTTTGAAAGGGCCTGACTGGAATGTCATCCGTATTGAAGTGTATCTCCCCCATTGACGGGTCCGTTTACGCGGAGCGTCCCGTCGCCACGCCGGACGCGGCCAGGGAGGCCATAGCCAAGGCCCGGACCGCCGGGAAACTTTGGGCCAAGCGCCCCCTGTCCGAGCGGATCGCGCTGGTGCTCCAGGGTGTCGCCCGCCTGGGCGAAATGACCGACGAGATTGTCCCCGAGCTGGCCCATATGATGGGCCGTCCGACGCGCTATGGCGGCGAGTTCGGTGGCGTGACCGAGCGCGCCACCTACATGGCCAAGATCGCCGAAAGCGCGCTCGCGCCCCTGGTTTACGAGACTTCCGACCGCTTCGAGCGGCGGATCGAGCGGGAGCCCCATGGCGTGGTCTTCGTCATCGCGCCCTGGAACTACCCCTATCTGACAGCCATCAACACCGTCGCTCCGGCCCTGATGGCGGGCAACGCGGTGGTCATCAAGCATGCCACCCAGACCCTGCTGGTCGGCGAGCGCATGGTGCGTGCCTTCACCGAAGCGGGCCTGCCCGAACACCTGTTCCTCAACCTGTTCCTTGACCACGCCACCACCGAAACCCTGATCAAGGACCGGGCCTTCAACTTCATCAACTTCACCGGATCCGTCGGCGGCGGCGCGGCCATCGAGCGCGCGGCGGCGGGCACCTTCACCGGCCTGGGGCTGGAGTTGGGCGGCAAGGACCCCGGCTATGTGATGGAGGACGCCGACCTGGACGCCGCCGTCGACACCCTGATGGACGCGGCCATGTTCAACTCCGGCCAGTGCTGTTGCGGGATCGAGCGCATTTACGTGGTCGACTCCCTCTATGATGCCTTCGTGGAGAAGGCCGTCGCCCTGACGCGGGGCTACAAGCTGGGCAACCCGCTGGATCCGGAAACCACCCTGGGTCCCATGGCCAATGCGCGCTTCGCCAAGGAAGTCCGCGCCCAGACCGCGGAAGCCCTGGTCCAGGGCGCCAAGGCCCTGATCGACCCGGCCCTTTTCCCCCAGGACGACGGGGGCGCCTATCTGATGCCCCAGATCCTGGTGGACGTGACCCATGACATGCGGGTCATGCGCGACGAAAGCTTCGGCCCCGTCGTCGGCATCATGCGCGTCTCCGGCGACGAGGAAGCGCTGGCGCTGATGAACGACTGCGCCTATGGCCTGACCGCCTCCCTGTGGACCAAGGACGCAGCCCGCGCCGCGACCCTGGGCGCCCAAATCGAGACCGGCACCGTGTTCATGAACCGGGCCGATTACCTGGATCCCGCCCTCTGCTGGACCGGCTGCAAGGACACGGGCCGGGGCGGTGGCCTGTCCGAAATCGGCTACCACAACCTGACCCGTCCCAAGTCCTACCATCTCAAGAAGGTGACGAAATGAGCCCGACCGCCAACTGGTCCTACCCCACCGCGATCCGCTTTGGCGCCGGACGCATCAAGGAACTCGCCGAGGCTTGCTCCGCCTGCGGCATGAAAAAGCCCCTGCTCATCACCGACAAGGGCTTGGCGCCCCTGCCGATCACCACGGCGACCCTCGACCTGCTGGAAGAGGCTGGTTTGGGCCGGGGCCTGTTCTCCGAGGTCGATCCCAACCCCACGGAGCACAATTTGGCTGCCGGCATCGCCGCCTATAAGGCCGGCGGCCACGACGGGGTCATCGCCTTCGGGGGCGGCTCTGGCCTGGATCTGGCCAAGTTGGTGGCCTTCATGGCCGGTCAAACCCGCTCCGTCTGGGATTTCGAGGATATCGGCGACTGGTGGACCCGGGCCGACGCCTCGGCCATCGCCCCGATCATCGCCGTACCGACCACGGCGGGCACTGGATCGGAAGTGGGCCGCGCGGGCGTTCTGACCAACTCCGAAAGCCATGTGAAGAAGATCATCTTCCACCCGAAGATCCTCCCCGCTGTCGTGATTTGCGATCCTGAGCTGACCGTCGGCATGCCGCCCGCCATCACCGCGGGCACCGGCATGGATGCCTTCATCCACTGCCTGGAGGCCTATAGCAGCCCCTTCTACCACCCCATGTCCCAGGGCATCGCCTTGGAGGGCATGCGGCTGGCTTACGAATTCCTGCCGAAAGCCTTTAAGGACGGTGGGGACATCGAGGCCCGGGCCCATATGATGAGCGCCGCGGCCATGGGCGCGGTCGCCTTCCAGAAGGGTCTGGGCGGCATCCACGCCCTCTCGCACCCCGTGGGCGCCCTCTACAACACCCACCACGGCACCACCAATGCCGCGGCGATGGCCCCGGTCCTGCGCTTCAACCGCCCGGCCATCGAGGATAAGCTGGCCGCCGCGGGCGCCTACCTGGGCCTGTCCGGTGGGTTCGACGGCTTCGTGGAGGCCATCCTGGCCCTGCGGGAGTCCGTCGGAATCCCCTCGAACCTGAAGGCACTGGGCGTCGGCACGGACAAGATCGACCTCATGGCCGAGATGGCCGCCGTCGATCCCTGCGCCGGGGGCAACCCCGTGGACCTGACCCCCGCGGCCGCCCGCGCCCTCTATGAGGAATTGGTGGCATAAGGATTTTCCGACAGGCTCCGAGCATCGAACCCCCGTCCGCATTCAGGGCGGGGGTTTCGTCTTTTACGCTGCGCGTGCCTTTTTCGTGGAGGAACATGGTCCCTCCACACCTCTCCTGTCGTTTTGATGCGTCGCAATACGCGAATCAATAGTCACAATATATCTACTGGTGCTATAATTTCCTCCGAAATCCGGCCGCGCGGCCGACGAACAAAAAAACAATGTTCGACCGGGTCTCAAGGGAGGTGCTGTCCGTAGGGGGGTGGAATTCCGTGGCGACTCGAGTCGGCCATCGCGCGGAAGGTCCATCCCAGTCGTCTTCCCCCAGGGATCGTAACCCAGGGGCGTTAGGACAGCCGCCCTCCCAGTTTGGTTATCGAACCGGACACCTAGGGAGGACGTCATGATTTCCATGGATGATTGCATCGGATTTAGCGGTCTCAACGCCGATCAGGTGGACCTCGTGGCCCACCGCATGCACATGCACCCCGTTATCGCCTCGGAATGGATCGAGACGGTCCTGGATCAACCGGGCGGTGAAGCTTTGGTGGCATGCTTCCTGGTGGATGAACGGCCCTTCCGCGATCACACCACCGCTGGACAATTCGCCTGTGAATGTCTGCGGTTGTTGCGCAAAGAGGCGGTGCAATAGAGCGCTTCGCGGAGAGGCCCAGTTGGTCTTGAATTTCACGCACGGCCCAATCCGCTGGATCCTGACCCAACCGGGTCAACCGGAAGAACCGCTTGATTCACGTCCCATCAACAATTGTCAATGCATCTTCTTCCGTCCGTCCCTACCGTGAGTATTCCTTGCCTAAAAGCCCCGAACGCAACAATGGGGCGAGGCAGGGAATAGCAAGGGAGGACGACACCATTGAAAAACGCCCTATACGCGGTTTTCTTCATGGCGCTGCTGACGGCACCATCCATATCGGTCGCAAGTACGGCTGACCATTCCAAATTCGACCAATTAAATGGCCCCTTCTCCACGGCGGAGAGCGTCACCAAGGCCTGTTTGAGTTGCCACACAAAATCCAGCGCCCAGGTGATGGACTCGCTCCATTGGACTTGGGACACGACCCATCCCGTCACCGGCCAAGCGCTTGGTAAGAAGCGGATCATCAACAGCTTCTGCGGCTCTCCCCTCTCCAACGAGCCCCGATGCACCTCCTGCCATGCCGGCTATGGCTGGACGGACTTGCGTGACTCCGCCCCGACGGATCCGACCAAGGTTGACTGTCTCGTCTGCCACGACACATCGGGAGCCTACGAGAAGATCCCCACGGACGCCGGATATCCACAGCTCGCCCCGCGCATGATCGGGGGCAAACTGGTCCAACCGCCGGATCTCTCAAAGATCGCCAGAAGCGTGGGAAAGTCCGGACGGGAAAACTGTGGCGCTTGCCATTTCAATGGCGGCGGCGGCGACGGTGTCAAACACGGGGACCTGGATACATCGCTGATCAACCCACCTCTGGACCTGGACGTGCACATGTCCGCCGACGGGGAGAATATGTCCTGCTCCCAGTGCCACACCTTCAATGACCATATCCCCTCGGGGTCGCGCTATAGGACCACCGCGGTTGACACCCACGGTCTTGACCTGCCCCATGACGACCATGACCGGGCCACCTGTGAATCGTGCCATGGCGGAACGCCCCACCAGGACGCCAAACTCGACGACCACACGGATCGGGTGGCCTGTCAAACCTGCCACATCCCCGAATTCGCCCGGGGCGGGGTCGCCACGAAGACCTGGTGGGACTGGTCGACTGGCGGCCGCAAGGACGCGGACGGCAAGCCCCTTTACATCAAGGATGAGCACGGCCACTTGTCCTATTCGGCCCAGAAAGGCGACTTCAAATATGAAGAGAACGTCCGCCCCGCCTACCTCTGGTACAACGGATTGATCGAGCAGACGGCCGTCACGGATAAGCTCGACAGCCATATGACAGACGGGATCCTGATCCTCAATAGGATCGAGGGTAGCGCCACGGACGGTAAATCCCGAATCTGGCCCTTCAAGGAAATGCGGGGCAAGCAACCCTACGATCCCGTCAACAACACCCTGGTCGTCAACCACGTCTTCGGCGACGATGACAGTGCCTTCTGGACCAACTTCGACTACCCGAAGGCCATCGCATATGGCATGGCCTACGCGGGCCTTCCGTGGAGTGGGACCCTCGACTTCATCGAAACCCGCATGTACTGGCCCATCACCCATATGGTCGCGCCCAAGGAACAGGCCCTACGCTGCGGGGCCTGCCATACCACGGACCCCGGAGGCCGCATGGCCACCCTTTCGGGCTTTTACTTACCTGGGCGGGACCACGCCCTGCTCCTCGACATCCTTGGCTACCTGATGCTCGGCGGGTCTCTCGTCGGCGTGTTTCTCCACGGTGCCGTCCGGATCCTTCTGCGCAAGAGGCCCTCGCCATGACCCACAAACGCGATGTGATGATCTATACGCGCTATGAGCGCTTTTGGCACTGGTCCCAGGCCGTGCTCATCTTCACCCTATTCTTCACCGGCTTCGGCATTCACGGAACCCACGATCTGCTTCCCTTCGGCTTGGCTGTCATGATCCACCAGACGGCGGCCATTGTGCTCATCGGTCTATGGATCTTCACCACGTTCTGGAACTTCACCACCGGCCAATGGCGGCAATACCTGTTCAAGAAGGGGATCCTCAAGATCATCCGCTTCTACGCCTATGGCATTCTCAAGGGCGAGCCTCATCCCTACAAAAAGTCCCTGCAACGCAAGCAAAACGCCTTGCAATCCCTGGCCTATATGACCTTCATGACCGTGATCGGCCCGGCCCTCTGGGCTACCGGGATTGTCTATTTGCTCTACAACGAATGGAGCCATTTCGACGGGGCGGGCGAGGCCCTCGGTATTGTCGCCCTATTGCACACCGCCGCGGCTTTCGCCATGGGCACATTCGTGATCATCCACATTTACATGACGACGACGGGCAAAACCCCCTTGCACTACGTCAAAACCATGATCACCGGCTACGACAGGATCGAACTCAGCGAAGTCGAGGAGGCCTACTTGGCCGAAACCAAGGCCGCCGAGATGAAATAAGGTTCCTTTCATCCCATCGCGGGAGCAGTCTTCCAGTCGAAAGACTGCTTCCACCGTCAAAATTCCAGAACCCATCGCGTGGCGGTATTCCGGTTCGCCAATGGATCGACTGTCTGGGAAGTGCCGAACCTATCGAAGCCTCGCCACTCCAGCGTGATCCGCCCGCAGGCGGATCAGGTGTCCGTGACGGGATGGTCCATCGGCTTTGGCTATGCTGGACGCCATGCCCAGGACACCCGCGACCATGCCTTTCGGATCGGGGCAAAGCTCATCTTTTAGCCCTGTCCCATAAGAAAACGGCCCGCCGAAGCGGGCCGTATCCATTTCAGGACAACCGTGAAACCCCAGAGTGCTCCGAAATCAAGTTGGGCCACGTCTTGGCTCAACTTGATCTCGAAGGCACTCTCAAATTTATAAGATTAGAGTGAAACGGGGTCAGCTTGACTCAAGCTGATTCAGTTTCACTCTAATCGTCGTTCTGTTCGGCGGTGGGGCCCGAATCGGTGCCTTTGGCATCCGGGTCGCGGTCCATCAGCTCAATGACGGCCATCGGCGCGGCGTCACCATAGCGGAAGCCCGCCTTCAGAACGCGGGTATACCCACCCTGACGGTCTTTGTAGCGTTCGCCCAGGACAGAGAACAGCTTGGCCACCACGGCTTCGTCGCGCAGCATGGCGAAGGCTTGACGGCGCTCGTGCAGACCGCCCTTCTTGCCCAGGGTGATCAGCTTCTCGGCGATGGGGCGCAGATCCTTGGCCTTGGGCAAGGTCGTCTTGATCTGCTCGTGTTTCAGCAGGGAAGCCGCCATGTTGGCGAACATCGCCTTGCGGTGGGTGCTGGTGCGGTTCAGTTTCCGGCCGGACATACCATGACGCATGACGCGGGTCCTTTCTCTCTATCCTGGTTTCGCGCGCGAAACCGATTGTGAACACCCCACCCTCCCGAAATGACCCGGTCAAGCAATGGAGCGACGGCCCGGTGATGGACCGATTTAAAACCCCGTCCCCGTATTGGAGCGGGGACGGGGGCTTTCCAACCTAATAGGGCTCTTCCAACTTCTTGGCCAGATCCTCGATGTTCTCGGGAGGCCAGTTGGTGATTTCCATACCGAGGTGCAGCCCCATCTGAGCCAGCACTTCCTTGATCTCATTGAGCGACTTGCGGCCGAAGTTCGGGGTCCGCAGCATCTCGGCCTCGGTTTTCTGAACCAGATCGCCAATGTAGATGATATTGTCGTTCTTCAGGCAATTCGCGGAGCGGACGGACAGCTCCAACTCGTCGACCTTGCGCAGCAAGTTCTTGTTGAACGGCAGTTCATCGTCCTTCTTCTCTTCGGTGACCGCCTGGGGCTCCTCGAAGTTGATGAACAGCTGCAACTGGTCCTGCAAAATCCGCGCGGCGAGCGCCACGGCGTCATCCGGAGTCACCGACCCGTTGGACTCCACCACCATTGTCAGCTTGTCGTAATCGGTGACCTGACCAACGCGGCTGTTCTCGATCTTGTAGGACACCTTGGTCACCGGAGAAAAAATGCTATCCACGGGGATGAACCCAATGGGAGCATCCTCGGGCCGATTTTGCGTGGCGGGGACGTAGCCCTTCCCCATGCCAACGGTGAATTCCATGGACAGGGTCGCGCCCTCGTCCAAGTGGCAAATCACCAACTCGGGGTTCATGATTTCAATGTCGGCGCCGGTCTCGATCTGAGCGGCGGTCACTTCGCCCGGACCGGAGGCCTTCAGGCTCATACGACGGGGACCCTCGCTGTGCATCAGCAGGGCCAAGCCCTTGATGTTCAGGATCACATCGGTGACGTCTTCCCGCACGCCGGGAATCGAGGAAAACTCATGCAGCACACCGTCGATCTGAATCGCGGTCACCGCGGCACCCTGCAGGGAAGACAACAGCACACGGCGCAGAGCGTTGCCCAGTGTCAGACCAAACCCGCGTTCCAGCGGTTCGGCGACCACGGACGCGACTTTCTTGGACCCGCCAACCGACTCAATGGCCAGTTTGTTCGGCTTAATGAGTTCCTGCCAATTTTTTTGGATCGAGGACATCGCTGATTCCTGAAATGGAGTCGGGGAAGTTTCCGGGAAACGAACCCTTGGGGCAATTCCTGGGCTTGGACCCCGGTCCAACCCTTTCCCCCCTCAAGGGTCGAACCGCCGGACCCCCTCCGTGGAAGGTCGCGACGGCCCGAAAACGGGAGTTGTGTCACCGGGCAAGGACGCCCGGTGTCCAGCGTCCTTAGACGCGGCGGCGCTTACGCGGACGGCACCCGTTGTGTGGAATCGGAGTGACATCCTTAATGGCTGTCACTTGGAAACCAACGGACTGCAGGGCGCGCAGAGCGGATTCACGTCCCGAACCGGGACCCTTCACCAACACTTCGAGGGTCTTCATGCCGTGTTCCTGGGCCTTGCGGCCCGCATCCTCGGCGGCCATCTGGGCGGCATAGGGAGTCGACTTCCGAGACCCCTTGAAGCCCTGAGCGCCGGCGGACGACCAAGCAATGGCATTGCCCTGCACGTCGGTGATGATGATCTTGGTGTTGTTGAACGAAGCGTTCACGTGGGCGATGCCATTCGTGATGTTCTTACGCTCGCGCCTGCGCATTCTTTGAGCTGGCTTGGCCATGTCGGTCCTTGGTTCCGTATCCTAGCGCGTGTGCCCGACCATCGGGCGATTCCGTAGTGCCAGAATATCACGCGGTCTTGAGGTGATCGCGTCCCGGCCCATGACGGGTCGGAAAGCGTGTTTACTTCTTCTTACCGGCGATCGGCTTGGCCGGACCCTTGCGGGTGCGCGCATTGGTATGCGTGCGCTGACCGCGAACAGGCAGACCCTTGCGGTGACGCAGGCCGCGATAACACCCCAGGTCCATGATCCGCTTAATGTTCATCGCCGTCTCGCGACGCAGATCACCTTCCACCTTGTATTCGGTGTCGATCAGTTCGCGAATCCGCACGACTTCGTCGTCGGACAGCTGATTCACGCGGCGGTTCTCGGCGATGCCGACCCGCTCACAAATTTCGCCCGCCTTCGTCCGGCCAATGCCGAAGATGTAGGTCAGAGCGATACACACCCGCTTGTTGGTGGGGATGTTTACGCCAGCGATACGCGCCAAGGCCCGTACTCCTACTTAAGGTTCAACTCTTCCAGTGCGGCGACGCCGCCTGGATCCTGATACTTCGGATCTTCCGCCGCTCGCCATCCAATAGCCCATGCCGACTTTCCTTAGGTGGTCACACCCAGGAAAGGGAGTCCGGCGCGGACAAAACGAAATGATAAAAGCGTGGGGCAACGCCCCACGCCGCCTTGGCCCGTAGAGGGATACCGAGGCGCGGGATTATAGGATCAATCCCGCATGAGTCAACCTCGGCCGCCTCTTTTTATTCGCCAAGAATGCCTTCCAGTTCACGGGTCACCGCATCCATGGGAAGGGTGCCATCAACCACGTGCAAAAGCCCCTTTTGGCCGTAGTACGGCAGGATAGGGGCGGTCTGGGCGTGATAGACCTCCAGACGCTTGCGCAAGGTTTCCTCGTTATCGTCGGCGCGGACGTTGCCCTCGCCAGCTTCGGAAGCCCGCTTGCGAATCCGGTCATAGAGAATCTTGTCCTCGACGCGCAGTTCAATAACCGCGTCGATCTTCATACCCTTTGTCGTCAGCATGCCATCCAAGGCCTCGGCCTGGGGCACGGTGCGCGGGAAGCCATCGAGGATAAAACCCGGCGCGCAGTCGGGATCATCAATCCGTTCGGAGATCATCCCCACCATGATGTCGTCGGACACCAGGGCACCGGAATCGATGATGGCCTTGGCCTTGTTGCCCAGTTCGGTCCCCGCGGCAACCGCCGCGCGGAGCATGTCTCCCGTGGACAACTGCTTCAAACCGTATTTGTCTTCCAACCGCTGGGCTTGGGTTCCCTTCCCCCCGCCAGGCGGTCCCATGAAAATGACGCGCTTTCCCTTCATCCTCTTTTCCCCCGTAGTTTGGACTTTTTGATAAGACCCTCGTATTGGTGGGCCAACAGGTGGGACTGGATCTGGGCCACGGTGTCCAAGGTCACCGTCACGACAATCAGTAGGCTCGTACCACCAAAATAGAAGGGCACACCCAGGTTGGAAATCAGAAGTTCCGGCAGGATCGAAATGAAGATCAGATAGAGGGCGCCAACCGCTGTCAGCCGGGTCAACACATAGTCAAGGTACTCGGAGGTATTCTTACCCGGCCGAATACCCGGCACGAAGCCACCGTACTTCTTCAGATTGTCCGCGGTGTCTTCCGGATTGAAGACAACGGCGGTGTAGAAGAAGGCGAAGAACGCGATCAGACCAGCATACATGGCCATATACAGGGGTTGTCCGTGTCCCAACAACGCCGTGACGGTCGTCAACCATTCCGGTCCCTGCCCCGCCGTGAACTGGGCCAGGGTGATGGGCAGAAGCAGGATGGAACTGGCGAAGATTGGCGGGATGACGCCAGGGGTGTTGATCTTCAAGGGAAGATGACTGCTCTCCCCACCAAACATCTTATTGCCCTGCTGCCGCTTGGGATACTGGATGAGAATCCGCCGTTGGGCCCGCTCGATGAAGACGATGAAAGCGATGACACCAACGGCCAGAACCATGATGCCAATGATCACCAAAGGCGACAGAGCCCCCGTCCGCCCCAGGTCCAACATGTGCACCAGGGCAATGGGAAGCTGCGCGACAATACCCGCGAAGATGATGAGCGAAATCCCATTACCGACACCCCGGGCGGTGATCTGCTCACCCAACCACATCAAGAACAGCGTACCGCCAACCAGGGTCACGACGGTTGTGAACCGGAAGAACATCCCCGGATCATGCACCGCGGCCCCGACGGAACTGGTCATCCCCTCCAGGCCAACGGCGATGCCATAGGCCTGCATAATGGTGATGACCACCGTCAAGTATCGGGTGTATTGGTTGATTTTCTTGCGACCGCTCTCGCCTTCCTTCTTCAAGGCTTCCATCTGCGGGCTGATGGACGTCATCAGCTGCATGATGATCGACGCCGAGATGTAAGGCATGATGTTGAGGGCGAAGATGGTCATGCGTGACAGCGCGCCCCCGGCGAACATATCGAACATGCCAAGGATACCACCGCTGTTCCGCTGGAAGATATCCTGCATCACCATGGGATCGATGCCTGGCAAGGGGATGTAAGTCCCCAGCCGATAGACGATCAGTGCGCCTAGGGTAAACCAAAGACGCTTCTTCAGTTCGGTGGCCTTGGCGAAGACGCCAAAGTTCATGTTCGCGGCAAGTTGCTCGGCGGCGGATGCCATCCGTATGCTCCCGGTATCTAGAGTGGGTCACGGAAACGGAGATACCGGATTTTCGCTCCGAGAGCCACTCAACTTATTGAGACTCGACCAATACGTCTGAAATCGCGCGTCCTCGCGGGGACGATTTCACAGATATGGATCCAGAACCAGGGACTCGTGGTCCCTCCGATGGAGGCCGGGGGCCACTCGGGCCCCCGCTCTCTATATTACATGTCTCCCGCCTCGGAAGCGATCACCACCCCCTTTGCCTGGGAGCTTGGCCCTTAAGCCTCGGCGGGGGCTGGGGCCAGGCCCGTCAAGGTCAGGGATCCACCAGCCTTTTCCACACCCTGCTTGGCGGATTCGGAGGCGCCAGTCACCTCGATGGTGACCTTGGACGTCAACTCCCCCTTACCCAGCAGCCGCACGCCATCCAGGACACGCCGGATGACTCCGGCCTCGGCAAGAGCCTTTTCGGTGATCGGGGCCGAGACGTCAAGCTTGTTGGCGTCGATGGCCTTCTGGATGCGATCCAGATTGATCACCGCGTAGGACTTCCGGCTCAAGCTATTGAAGCCGCGCTTGGGAAGACGCCGGTACAAGGGCATCTGACCACCCTCGAAGCCGTTGATGGACACACCGGTCCGGGACTTCTGCCCCTTCACGCCGCGGCCAGCGGTCTTACCCTTGCCAGAACCGATACCACGACCAACCCGCATCGGGGCCTTGGTGGCGCCGGGGTTGTCGCGAAGCTCATTTAGTTTCATTGCTCGCTACCCCTTACTGAGCGTCTTCGACGCGAACCAGATGGGAGACCTTGGCGATCATCCCCCGCACCGAAGGAGTATCCTCCAAGGTGCGGGTCCGGTTCATCTTATTGAGGCCCAGCCCCACCAAAGTGGCGCGCTGGTCATTCCGGCGGCCGATCGGGCTGCCAGTCTGGGTGACCGTGACGGTCTTTTTCTCTTCCGACATCAATCCTGCCCCCTATTCGGTCGCGCCAACGGCCGCGGCACCATCCCGGCGGGAGACGATATCGCCCACCTTCTTGCCGCGACGGGTCGCCACCTGACGGGGCGCCTGGCTGTTGACCAAGGCATCAAAGGTCGCCTTGATCATATTGTAGGGGTTGGTGGTCCCCGTGCACTTCGCGACCACGTCCTGAACGCCCATGGTTTCGAAGATCGCACGCATGGGACCGCCGGAAATGATGCCGGTACCGGCCGGAGCCGACCGCAGGATCACCCGACCGGCGCCAAAGTGGCCCCGGGTGTCATGGTGCAGAGTCCGACCTTCGCGCAAGGGCACCTTGATCATGGTGCGCTTGGCTTGTTCGGTGGCCTTGCGAATCGCCTCGGGAACTTCACGGGCCTTGCCCGCGCCGAACCCGACGCGGCCCTTGGCGTCACCGACGACGACCAGGGCGGCGAAGGCGAAACGCCGACCGCCCTTGACCACCTTGGCCACACGGTTGATGTGGACCAGCTTATCGACGAACTCGTCGTCCCGCTCATCCCGATCCCGGGAATTGCGGTTTCGATCGTCGCGACCGCGACGCTCGGAGTTGGGTGTACGTGCCATGTCTTATCCCCTAGAACGAAAGACCGGCTTCGCGGGCGGCATCCGCGAGCGCCTGAACGCGACCATGGTACTTGTAGCCGCCGCGGTCGAAGACGACCTCGGTGACTCCAGCGGCCTTGGCGCGCTCGGCGATCAGCTTGCCAACCTCGGCGGCGGCGGCCTTGTCGGTGCCTTTCGCCAGGGTTCCGCGCAGGTCCTTGTCGATGGTGGACGCCGCGGCCAGGGTCACGCCCTTGGCGTCGTCGATGATCTGAGCGTACATATGCTTGCTCGAGCGGAAGACCGACAGGCGCGGACGCCCAGCGGACTTCAACCGGAGCTGATAGCGGTTCCGGTCTCGGCGCCGCTCAAACAGGGAAATCGTGGATTTCATCTCCGGGCTCCTACTTCTTCTTGCCTTCCTTACGGAGGATCCATTCATTGGAATACTTCACACCCTTGCCCTTGTAGGGCTCGGGCGGACGATATCCGCGGATCTCCGAGGCGATTTGGCCAACACGTTGCTTGTCCATGCCGGTGATCTCGATCTGGTTCGGCCCGGGGGTCGTGATCTTGAGGTCATCGGGGATGGGAAAGTCGATATCGTGTGAGAAGCCGAGCGACAACTTCAGAATCTTGCCCTGGGACGCGGCCTTGTAGCCAACGCCAACCAGGTCGAGCTTCTTGGTGAAGCCTTCGCTCACGCCCAGAACCAGATTGTTGATACGCGCACGGGTGGTTCCCCACAACTGACGCGCTCGCTTGGACTCAGCCTTCGGTTTCACCCAGATGAGATTATCCTCAATCTTGGTTTCAACCTCGTCATTGGCCACGTAAACCATCTCGCCCAGCTTACCTTTCACCGTCACGACATTGTCCTGAACGGTGGCGGTAACGCCCTGGGGGATGGTCACGGGATATTTGCCTACACGAGACATGGTATCGTTCCCCCTTTCTTAGAATACGCGGCAGAGGACTTCGCCGCCCACATTGGCCTGACGGGCCTCGTGGTCGGACATCACGCCGCGGGGCGTGGACAGGATGGAAATACCCAGGCCGTTGTAGACCTTAGGCAGATCCTTGATCTTGGAATACACCCGGCGACCCGGAGTGGAGACGCGGGCGATTTCCTTAATCACCGCCTCCCCCTCGTGGTACTTCAGCTCCACGCGCAGCTCGGAAACACCCGTGCGCACATCGACCTTTTCGTAGCCGCGGATGTACCCCTCGCGCTGCAAAACGTCGAGGACGTTGCTGCGGAGGGAAGAAGCCGGAGCCATCACACTGTTCTTGCCAGCGCGTTGACCATTCCGGATACGTGTCAGCATATCGCCGAGAGGATCGGACAAAGCCATTTTGGTGTCTCCCTCTTACCAGCTGGACTTGCACATGCCGGGAATCTGGCCTTGGTTGGCCAAATCACGCAGCACGACACGTCCGAGCTTGAACTTGCGGTACACCGAATGGGGGCGTCCGGTCAGCACGCAGCGATTATGCACGCGAACCTTGGACCCGTTGCGGGACAGCTGGGCCAACTTCATAACGGCCTCGTAGCGGTCTTCGGGTTCAATATCGCGATTGTGGATCAGCGCCTTCAATTCAGCGCGCTTTGAAGCGTCACGCGCCACAAGGCGCTCGCGCTTCTTATTCCGTTCGACAGCGGAACTCTTAGCCATGCCGTGTGTCTCCCGCGCTCACTTCATGAAGGGCATTTGGAAGCCTTCGAGAAGCGCCTTGGCTTCTTCGTCGGTCTTCGCGGTGGTGCAGATCGTAATGTCCATTCCCCGGACCTTATCGACACGGTCGTAGTCGATTTCGGGGAACACGATCTGCTCCTTCATGCCCATGTTGTAGTTACCCCTTCCGTCGAAGCTCTTGGCGGAGACTCCACGGAAATCGCGCACACGCGGAAGGGCGATAGTGATCAGACGATCCAAGAACTCGTACATACGGTCCTTGCGAAGGGTGACTTTACACCCAACAATCATCTGCTCGCGAATTTTGAAGCCCGCGATGGACTTCTTGGAGCGGGTGATAATCGGCTTTTGGCCGGAAATCGCCGTCATGTCGGTCAAAGCGCCCTCGATCAGCTTGCGATCCTGGGAGGCTTCGCCAACACCCATGTTGATGACGATCTTGTCGACGGAAGGAACCATCATGGGGTTCGCATAGGCGAACTTCTCCATCAAGGACTTCCGCACGACGTCTTTATAGTGGTCGTGAAAACGTGCCATCGTGCTTACCCTCAACCGTCGATGACCTCGCCGGAACGCTTCGCGAAGCGCACCTTGCGGCCATCTTCCAGAACCTTGAACCCAATTCGGGTCGCGGACCCGTCCTTGGGATCCTCATGGGCGACATTGGACACGTGGATCGGAGATTCCTTCTCCACGATGCCGCCGGCGACCGTTTGGGTTGGACGCTGGTGACGCTTCACCACGTTCACACCCTGCACGACCACACGGTTCTCCTTGGGGAGAGCTTTCAGCACTTCACCGCGTTTGCCCTTGTCCTTGCCGGACAGAATGACGACTTTGTCGCCCTTCTTGATCTTAAAGGCGGACATTACAGCACCTCCGGAGCCAGCGAGATGATCTTCATGAACTTCTTGGCGCGCAGTTCACGCACCACGGGTCCGAAGATACGGGTTCCGATGGGCTCGTTTTGTTTATTCAGCAAAACGGCGGCATTGCGGTCAAACCGAATCGTGGTGCCATCCGGACGGCGGATTTCCTTGGCGGTGCGAACGATGACGGCGCGATGCACGTCACCCTTCTTCACACGACCACGGGGAATCGCTTCCTTGACGGAGACGACGATAACGTCGCCCACGCCAGCGATCATCCGCTTCGAGCCACCCAGCACCTTGATGCATTGCACCTGCCGGGCCCCCGAATTGTCGGCGACATCGAGTCGAGTTTGCATCTGAATCATTGTTTATATCCTTTATTCACGGGCGGTTACCGGTGAACCCCGATGCAACGGGTTCCTCCGGTCCTATTCCGCGTTGTCGAGAACCACTGTCCACGTCTTGCGACGGGAGATCGGCGCGCATTCCTGAATGCGAACCAAATCACCAACCTTGAACTGGTTGGCTTCATCGTGGGCGGCGAATTTCTTCGAACGCTTGATGAATTTTTTGTACACGGGGTGCTTGAAGCGACGTTCTACCTGAACAACGACGGTCTTGTCCATCTTATCGCTCACGACCACGCCCTGCATGATGCGCTTTGGCATATTTTATACTCCTTCCCGCGCCTACTTGGCCTGGGCGGCGCGAGAGCGCTCGCCCTGGATCGTCTTGATGCGCGCGATTTCATGACGCACCTGACGGGCGCGGGCGGTATTCTCAAGCTGACCACTGGCTGCCTGGAAGCGCATGTTAAACTGCTCTTTCTTCAGCTCAAGGAGGCTCGCCTTAAGCTGATCGTCGGTCTTGGACCGGGTCTCGGTGGCGGCGGACATGGTCTCAGACCTCCTCGATACGGGCGATGAACTTGGTCTTCATGGGCAGCTTGGACGCGGCCAATTCGAACGCGCCGCGCGCGACCTCCTCGGTGACGCCGTCCAGCTCGAACATGACGCGGCCGGGCTTGACCCGGGCAACCCAGAATTCGGGAGATCCCTTACCGGATCCCATCCGAACTTCCGCGGGCTTCTTGGACACGGGCACATCCGGGAAGATGCGAATCCAGAGCCGCCCCTGACGCTTCATGAAGCGGGTGATCGTCCGACGGGCCGCTTCGATCTGCCGGGCCGTCACACGTTCGGGCTCCACGGCCTTCAGACCGTAGGCTCCGAAATTAAGGGTGGTTCCGCCCTTGGCCAGACCGTGAATACGGCCCTTGTGCTGCTTGCGGAACTTCGTGCGCTTTGGTGAAAGCATTGTCTACTCCGTTCCTCTCGCTTAGCGGCCCGAGTCCTGGGACCGTTTGTCCAGGGCCATGGGATCATGTTCCATGATCTCACCCTTGAACACCCAAACCTTGACACCACACACCCCATAGGTTGTATGGGCCGCGGCGGTCCCATAATCCACATCCGCCCGCAGAGTATGCAAGGGAACACGGCCTTCGCGGTACCATTCGGTCCGGGCGATTTCCGCGCCGCCCAGACGGCCGCCGCAGTTGATCCGGATGCCCAGGGCGCCAAGACGCATGGCGGACTGAACGGAGCGCTTCATGGCGCGGCGGAAGGCCACGCGGCGTTCGAGCTGCTGGGCGATGTTCTCGGCCACCAACTGCGCATCCAGTTCCGGCTTGCGGATCTCGACGATGTTCAGATGAACCTCGTTGCCGGTCATCTGCTGCAGCTTGCGCCGCAGGGTCTCGATGTCCTGCCCCTTCTTACCGATCACGACGCCCGGGCGGGCGGTGTGAATGGTGATCCGGGCCTTCTTGGCGGGGCGTTCGATGATGATCCGAGACACTCCGGCCTGGGCCAGCTTCTCCTTGAGGAACTTCTTGATGCGAAGATCTTCGTGCAGAAGGTTCGAATAATCCTTGTCCGCATACCAGCGGGAGTCCCAGGTCCGGTTGATACCCAGACGAAGACCGATCGGATTGACTTTCTGTCCCATTACGCCGTCTCCTCGATCTCGCGCACAACGATCGTCAGGTTGCTGAAGGGCTTCAAGATTTTGCCCACGCGTCCACGGGCACGGGCGCGCCAGCGCTTCATGACCATGGCCTTGCCGACATAAGCCTCGCACACCACCAGCTGGTCGACGTCCAGCTGATGGTTGTTCTCGGCGTTGGCGATCGCGGACTCCAGGGTCTTCTTGACCGTGACGGCCGTACGGCGCTTGGAGAACGTGAGTTCGGCGAGAGCCTTCTCCGCGGACTTGCCGCGGATGGAGGCGGCGACCAGATTCAGCTTTTGAGGGCTGGTCCGGATCATCTTTGTAACAGCACGGGCCTCATTATCGGCCAGGCGCCGTTCGGTTGCCTGTTTGCCCATGGTTACTTCCTCTTCGCCTTTTTATCCGCTGCGTGCCCGTAATAGGTACGGGTCGGCGCGAATTCACCGAATTTGTGACCAACCATCTGTTCGGTGACCAGCACCGGAACAAATTTCTGGCCGTTATAAACACCAAAGGTCAGACCCACGAACTGAGGCAGGATCGTCGACCGGCGCGACCAGATCTTAATGACCTCGTTGCGCCCGGAGGAGCGTGCCTTTTCGGCCTTGGTGAGGAGGTATCCGTCTACAAACGGACCTTTCCATACGGAACGAGCCACGGCGACTACTCCTTAACGCTTCTTCTTGGCGAGGTGACGCGACCGCATGATCAGCGAGTCGGTCTTCTTATTCGTGCGGGTACGCTTGCCCTTGGTCGGCTTACCCCAAGGCGTGACCGGATGACGGCCACCGGAGGTCCGACCTTCACCACCACCATGGGGGTGGTCGACCGGGTTCATGACAACACCGCGCACGTGCGGACGGCGACCCTTCCAGCGGTTCCGGCCGGCCTTGCCAAGCTTTTCGTTCTGGTTATCCGGGTTGGACACGGCGCCAACCGTGGCGACGCACTCCCCACGCACGAGGCGCAGTTCCCCGGATGACAGACGGAGCTGGGCATACCCACCGTCCTTACCGATCAACTGGGCATAACAGCCAGCGGAACGGGCCATCTGGCCACCTTTGCCGGGCTTCATCTCCACATTGTGGATGATGGTTCCCACTGGCATATTCTTCATCGGCATACAGTTGCCCGGCTTAATGTCCGCGCGGTCGGAGGAGACAACCTCGTCTCCGACCTGCAGACGCTGCGGGGCCAGAATGTAAGCCTGCTCGCCATCGCCGTAGGTGATCAGAGCGATAAAGGCGGTGCGGTTCGGATCGTACTCAAGCCGCTCAACCTTACCGGTCACGTCGACCTTGGTGCGCTTGAAATCAATGATCCGATAACGGCGCTTGTTGCCGCCACCGCGCTGCCACGCCGTGATCCGCCCGTGGTTGTTGCGGCCACCCGATTTCGTCAGACCTTCGGTCAGACGCTTGACGGGCTTGCCTTTGTACAGATCGGACCGGTCCACCAGGACCAGGTTCCGCATGCCCGGCGTCACCGGGTTGTAATGTTTAAGAGCCATCGGTTAGACCCCCGTCGTCACGTCGATGGAATGCCCTTCGGCCAGCGTCACGATTGCCTTTTTGGTATCGGATCGCTTGCCGAGCTGGCCACGGAACCGCTTCACCTTGCCCTTCTGACGAAGGGTGTTGACGGCGGTCACCTCGACCTTGAACAGACCTTCGACGGCGGCCTTGATCTCGGGCTTGGAGGCGTCCAAGGGAACCTTGAACATCACCTGGCCGTATTCGCCGACCAGGGTGGCCTTTTCAGTGATAACGGGCGCACGCACGATATCGTACATGCGCTCGTCGCTGACCTTCACCTGGGTCTTGCTCATTGCAGGCGCTCCTCAAGGTGCTTCACCGCGTCCTTGGTCAAGACCAAGATATCACGGCGCAGGATGTCATAAACGTTGGCGCCCTGCTGCGGAAGGATGTCCAGACCGATGATGTTGCGCGAGGCGAGCGCGAACTTTTCGTTCACCTCGGGACCATCGATGAACAGCGCCTTCTCGATACCGAGGGCCTTCATGGTCGCCATCAAGTCCTTGGTTTTACCAGACTCGCTAACGGCGTTCTCGACCACGATCAGCTGGCCGGCGGCGGCCTTGGCGGACAGGGCGGTCTTCAGACCCAGCTTGCGGACCTTCTTGGGAAGGTCGTGGGCATGGGAGCGAACCACCGGACCAAAAATCGTCGCGCCACCACGGAACTGCGGGCTGCGCTTCGAGCCCTGACGGGCATGACCGGTCCCCTTCTGCTTGAAGGGTTTGGCGGTGGTGCCGGAGATCTCGGAGATCCCCTTGGTCTTGTGGGTCCCGGCCATACGGCGGGCCAACTGCCAGCGAACCATGCGGTGCAGTATATCGGCGCGCACTGGCAGACCGAAGATGGCGTCGGACAGCTCAATGGAGCCAGCGTCCTTGCCTTCCAGAGTTTTAACGTCGCACTTCATCGGACCTTATTCCTTCTCGCCATCGGCGCCGGCATCGCCTTCGCCAGCCACGGAGGGAGCAGGCTGCTCACCGGGCTGCTCGACGGCGGCGCTCACGTCGGCAATCATGTCCTCGGGGGTCGTCTGCGCTTCGATCTTTTCCTTCAGACCGGCAGGCATGGGCAGACCCTCGGGAAGCTTCTTCTTGACCGAGTCACGCACTTCCAGCCAAGCGCCATCGGCGCCGGGAACGGAGCCCCTGATCATGATCAGGCCGCGTTCCGGATCGGTGCCCACGACGGTCAAGCTCTGCTGGGTCACCCGGGTATCCCCCATGTGACCGGCCATCTTCTTGCCCTTGAACACACGACCGGGATCCTGACACTGACCCGTGGACCCATGGGACCGGTGGGAAACGGACACGCCGTGAGACGCTTCAAGACCACGGAAGTTGTGGCGCTTCATCGCGCCAGCGAAGCCCTTACCGATGGTGGTACCAGCGATATCGACCTTCTGCCCCGCGATGAAATGCGCGGCCGACAGTTCGGCGCCGGGTTCCAGCAGACAGTCCTCGCTGACGCGGAACTCCACCACTTTCTTCTTGGGCTCGACCTTGGCGGCGGCGAAATGGCCCCGCATGGCCTTGGAAGTCCGATTGATCTTGGCTTTGCCCGCACCAAGTTGAACGGCCGTATAGCCGTCCTTTTCAGAGGTCCGCACGGAAACGACCTGACAGGTGTCAACCTTCAGGACGGTCACGGGGACATGAATACCCTCATCGGTGAAGAGACGTGTCATCCCCACCTTCTGGGCAATGAGACCGGAACGCATGGTCCGAATTCCTTACCTAGGTGTCGTAATTACAGTTTGATTTCGACGTCAACACCCGCGGCCAAGTCGAGCTTCATCAAGGCATCGACCGTCTGCGGGGTGGGATCCACGATGTCCAGAAGACGCTTGTGGGTCCTGATCTCGAACTGCTCGCGGGACTTCTTATCGATGTGCGGCGAACGGTTCAATGTGAACTTTTCAATACGGGTCGGCAACGGGATCGGCCCGCGCACCTGGGCGCCGGTCCGTTTTGCGGTCGACACGATCTCACGGGTGGACTGATCCAACACGCGGTGATCGAACGCCTTCAGGCGGATGCGAATATTTTGGTTGTCTATCATGACCGTGGTCCGATCCTGAGATTAAAAACAGCAAGACGAGCCTTGGACAGGACCCACCGGTCCACGCCCTGCTCACACTACGAAGGCCTTGATCGGCCGCGCCCAATTTACTGACTTGCAAATAGCACGAAACAATCAAGAAAGGGTCATTAAAAACCCGAGACGC
>JAIOYK010000084.1 GCA_021741145.1 Rhodospirillum sp.
GCCGCCTGACGTTCGATCAGCGCCATCTGATCCCGGATAACGGCATCCTTATCCGAGTCTGTCAGGGAATATCCGTAGGGCGCTTTCATAATTAGGTTGAATCACAACCATCAGCCTAAGCCAACCCTTTTGCGCCAACACCGTGAGCAGTTACATTGCCGGACCGAGTTGGAATCCGACAAATGGATTCGGGCGACCTATGCTCTGTCCTCGGAAAAGGTAATCATTGAAGCCCTGCGCCAAATTGAAGCGGAGGAGTGGGTGAAGAAGGCTGCTTTGAGACATATGCGGTCTACTCTGGAGAGCTGTCCGGCAGGGAAAATAGGTCAGGATGGCGCGCGCAAACTGTTTTCATTTCTTGATGACTTCACCATTACCTGCCAATGGAACTTCCTGCAGTGGACCCTTTTTCGGGAGAGAGATCCCATGCCGGATATTATCGCCCACCATGGAAACCTGTTAAGTCCCGTTTTCCTCAAGGGACAGCAAGCGGGACCCGCCTGACCTGAAGATCAGAGATTCAAATCCACCTCCCGCGACGACTTTTGTGTTTCACCCTATCGTTAATGGTCCGTCTGGCTCGCCTTCCGACCATATTTCGCACCGAATTTTATATGCCGTCGTCCGTGCGACATCTCCGTCCCGTTCATCGAAGCCATCCTTCCACGGGGATCCGAGTCAAAGCGGACAGTTCACATGGTCTGTCGATCAGTCATATCTCCTGTTAACGGAAGAAAAATATAAAAACCTTGGAAAATGAAGGGTGGTGTGATAATAATAATTCTGCATATATTTACCCTATAATAAGGAAATTCTAGGCTGGTGTTTGACGGTCGTCAACGCCAGTGTAGCCCATGTTGGGGGCGCTCATAATATAAAATTTCTGGAGAACGGACCTCGTGGTCAAACGAGGTCACGAAGTCACTCCGCTTGGCCGCGACGTGCTCTGGAACCTGTGAAGAGATGGTCGCGGATCGCCACGGAATAGAGGTGCCTCCGCTTGGTCACGGGCTTCCGGTCGTGGATGGTGTTGGCGGTATTTGAGTATTTCGGCGACAATTTTCCCTGGCCAAGGTCGTGTTGGTCTCGACCTCCCCTGATATCGGATTGACGACGGATGCGATGGCACCCGGGACAAGGGGTGTCATTTCGTGGGGTATGTCCGGGAACAGCATGTTGAACGCCTTCCGTTTGATCTTGTCGGGCGAGATCGACTTGGTGGCGTAACTGATGATGGCGGCCACGAGACTGACGGATCACTAGGGTCGCCAAGACTGCATCAACGGTCGCGTAATCGATCGAAGGCTTCGACGTCGCTCCATCCTCGTGCATCGACCCAAACGAAGGCTTCTGAATATTTTGAAGGCGTTGGTGCACTCGTTGGAAGTGCCCCCTGTTGTTGTTGGGCGGATCGTCCAATGAAGGGTTTTCCTGGAGCGCGTCGCGGCCAAACGGAGTCGCTTCGTGATCCTATCCTCCCAAATGAATGTTTGGCACGTGCTTTCGAATAGGTTGTCCCGGCTTCAAACGCGTCAGCGAAGGGTATTTCAGCATGGCACTTGTCAAGAAGAATCAAATCGGTGGGCCGGTCGTATCCAGGGGCATCCCTGACGAGGATCTTGGTGTCGGAAGCGGGAGCAAACTGCTGGCCGACGCCCAGAAGCGCAAGGCTCGCACCTTCGCCAGGCAGCAAAAGGCGGCCGAGCGCATCGCCGCCGCGACCACGCAATTGGCCAGCGGCATCGCCGAATCGGTCGCCGCCGCCGAAGAACTGCGCCGGGCCTCCGAGCAGATTGCCCAAGGCGCGGAGGAAGCGGCGGGCGCCACCCAGGAATCCCAGAAAGCCGTTGATCGCGGCGCCGCCCTGATCCGCAAGGCCCAAGACAACGCGGATCTCTCCTTTACGAGAACGGAAGGGCTGCAAGTCCTGATACAGACCGTCTCGGTTCAGATTACCAATTCCATTGCCGCCATCGGCCTCGCCGCCGAGCGTCAGATCTCGTCGGTCACGATGGTCGATGAATTGGAGCGGCAAGCCGGCGCCATTTCGGAAGTGGTCAAGGCCGTGGCGCGCATCGCCGATCAGACCAATCTGCTGGCGCTCAATGCCGCGATCGAGGCGGCCCGAGCCGGACAGCATGGCAAGGGCTTCGCCGTTGTCGCCGACGAGGTGCGCACCCTGGCCGAAACCAGCGAGAAAAGCGCCCGCGAAATCCAGGATTTGATCGCCCAGATCCAGAAAGACGTCAAGGTCACCGCCGAGGGCATCAACACCTCCGCCGACAGGGCCAAGAAGGAGGTGGAAAAGGGCAGGGTCCTTACCAGTCAGTTGGGCCTGGTCCTCACCGACATGGTCGAGATCGCCAATGGCGGGCGAGAGATGGCGAAGGCATCGGAGGAATCCGCGATCGCCGCCAAGGAAGTGCAGAAGGGCTCCGAACTGATCGCCGCCGCCGCCGAGGAGCAGAGCGCCGCTTGCCAGGAAACCATCAAGACCATCGCCCAGCAGACCGTGTCGCTGACTCAGTCCGAGCAGGCGGCCCAGGTATTGTCGGAACTGGCCGATGAACTGAGGAACTCAACCGACATTTCCAAGAGCAGTGAGGAGGTTGCCTCGGCGGCCGAGGAACTGTCGGCGGCGGTCGAAGAGATCAACCGCTCTACCAGTCAGATCCTGGTCGCCCTGGAGCAGATCCAAAGAGGCGCCCAGCAGCAAGGCGTGGCAACTCAGCAATCCTCGGCCGCCATCGCCGAGATCGAGCGAGCGGCCCAGTTGTCGGCCACCAATGCCAAGCGGGCGGTCGAGAAATGCGAAGTCACCGCCGAACGGGTGGCCAGCAACATCCAGGGCGTCGGGGAATTGATCGAAAGCGTCATGGACTCCGTGGAGGCTGGCAAGCTGAGCCGCGACCAAATGAACGCGCTCGAACAGATCAGCCGCCGCATCGACAAGATCGTCGACGCCATCACCACCGTATCCATCCAGACCAACATGCTGGCGGTCAATGGCTCGGTCGAGGCCGCCCGGGCCGGTGAATTCGGCAAGGGCTTCGCCGTTGTTTCGACCGACATTCGCAATCTCGCCCGGGACTCGGCCGAGAATGCCGACCGCATCAAGGATACGGTCAAGGCCATTCAGGACCAGATCGGCGGGGTGCGCCGTGACCTGAAGGAAATCGACACCACCGCCTCGTCGGAGGTCGAAAAGAACAAGGTGATCAGTACCAACCTGGAAACCGTATCCAAGGACGTGGACCTCGTGTTGAAGGGCAATCAGGAAGCCCTCGTCGACGGTGAAGATATCGTCCGCATGGTCAGGGAGGTCCAGACCGGCGTCGAGCAGATCGCCGCCGCGGCCCAGCAGACCACCCGCGCTACGGCTGAAGCAGGCGTTGCCGCCAAGCAACAGTCGAAGGGGGCCGAGGAACTGGCCGCCGCCATTGAGGAAATCGCATCTCTCGCCGATGAATTGCAAGGCGGTTCCTGACGCTCCCGTAAACCGTTATAGCCAACAGGAGGACCAATCATGTCCGACGTTGCGGAAATGGCGCGGGACGAGTTGACGGCTGACGCCGTCGACGCCGGTGATGCCCGCCAATTGGTTATTTTTCATGTTTCCGACGAGATGTTCGCCGTTCCTCTGGACGAAGTGCGGGAAATTATCCGCATGCCCGAGATCGTCCATGTCCCCTTGAGCCCCACCGCACTGGAAGGCATGGCCAATCTACGCGGTATTGTGCTCCCGGTCATTCGGTTGCGGGAAATTTTCGGCATGAGCGCCGTCGAGCGAAATGACTCCACCCGTGTCGTCATTTTCGATCAGGGTCGACCGATCGGTATGGTGGTTGACCGGGTCGCCAATGTGGTGACTGTCGAGAATGATCGGATCGAAGCGGTGGACCCCATCAAAGGCACCATCGATACCGATCTTCTGACGGGCATGATCAAGGCGAGCGACGGCGGGGCCATGATCATGATCCTCGACGCCGGCGAGGTGGTCGCGCGGGCGTTTCATTCCGTTGGCAAGGTGATGAAGCCAGCCATGGGGGGCGGCGGTCCTGGTGGTCCAGAGAACCAGCGCAAGGGCCAGGCCGAGACAGCCGATGGCGGCGACGAAAGCCAAATGGTCAGCTTCGAGGTGGCCGGGCAGGAATATGCCCTGCCCATTGAGCAGGTCCAGGAAATCGTCCAGGTCCCCGAGCAGATCACGAAAGTCCCCAATACGCCATCCCATGTGCTCGGCGTAATGACGCTAAGGAACAGGCTGCTTCCCCTGGTGTCTCTGCGAACCATGTTCGGATTGCCGTCCCAGGACGCTTCCGACACCAACAAGATCGTGGTGGTGTCCCTTGGCACGGGTGCCTCGGCCCTATCCGTCGGCGTGATGATGGACTGCGTCAAGGAAGTGTTGCGGGTGCCTTGGTCCGTGATTGATCCCATGCCAGCCCTGCTGAGCAGGGACGGTAATCTTGGTGAGATCCGGTCCATTTGCCGCCTTGACGACGGGAAGCGGCTGGTGTCGATCCTGTCGTCGGAACGGATGTTCAATACCGGTGAAATCCGGGCCGTCATCGACGGCGATGGGGGAGAGAAAACGGCGATGAATGACGATACCGCGGACGGGCGCGACGGTGTCCTTGATGATGAGGAACAGTTCGTCATCTTCCGCCTGATGAATGAAGAGTATGGCGTGCCCATCCAATCGGTTCGGGAGATCGTTCGGGTTCCCGACGAACTCACCCGCGTGCCTAGGACCCCCGACTTTCTGGAAGGTGTGGTTAATCTGCGCGGCGTGGTCCTGCCGGTGGTCGATCAAAGACGGCGTTTTGGTCTGGCCACCATGGAGCGCAACGACCGTCAGCGGATCATGGTCTACACCATTCGCGGCGTGCGGACCGGCTTCATCGTCGATCAGGTGCTGGAGGTCAGGCGCATTCCGGCCTCGGTGATCGGTCCGTCCCCGATTCTGTCGGACGAACAACAACGGCTGATCCGTCGAGTTGCCAATATCGAGACGCAGCATCGCATGATCTTGCTTCTGGATACCGATCAACTTCTCGACAGCCTGGAACTGAGCGCGGCCACGCAGGCCGCGCGGTGAGGAGTCGGAGGTCGCTCGATGTGGCTTCCCATTTTCAAGGATACCCGCCGACATGGCAAAGGCGCTGATCGTCGACGACTCGGCGCTGATGCGTCGTCATCTCAAGGAAATTCTCGCGACGAAGGGCGGCTACGAGGTGTTGGCCGTGCGCAATGGCGTAGAGGCTTTGGCGGCACTCGAGTCCTTCGCGCCCGATGTCATCACCTTGGATGTCAACATGCCGGAAATGGATGGGCTGACCTGCCTGTCCCGCATCATGGCCCAGCGACCGACGCCAGTGGTCATGGTCTCGTCGCTGACCGAGCGCGGCGCGGAAGTTACCTTCGAAGCCCTGGCATTGGGGGCCGTGGACTTCATCCACAAGCCGGATGGTACCATTTCCCTTAGTGTCGATCGGATCGAGGCGGCAATCCTCGACAAGGTCAAATCGGCACAGCGGTCAAGGCCGCGCCGGTCCACGGGCCTGCTGCAGCGGCTCCGGAACCAGGCGGAAGGAAGCCCAGGGGGTAGCCCAGGGGGAAGCGGTGCGACCCCCCACGCCCGCCCTTCCGCCGGCTCCACTCTCCCGGCACTGGTTGGGACTGGGGCCGTCTGTGGTTTCGGTATCGTTATGATTGGTGTGTCCACGGGCGGACCGGGAACACTGGAAGACATTCTCCCCGCCTTTCCCGCCGACTTTCCTTGGGCGGTGGTGGTGGCCCAGCACATGCCGAGCAGCTTCACCGCGGTTTTCGCGCGCCGTCTCGACGAGATGTGCCGTCTGCCGGTGGTCGAGGCGACCCAAATGATGCCGCTGAAACCAGGCGTCATTTATATCGGCAAGGGCGATGCCGACGTGGTCATTGGCAAACGGGCAACGGGTTGGGTGGTCAATCCCATGCCGTCGGGTAGCCAGTATCCTTGGCATCCCAGTGTCGCCCGGCTGGTGGACAGCGCATTGCATGCCATGCCGAGCGAAGCCCTGATTGGCGTGCTTTTGACCGGTATGGGCGACGACGGGGCCGATGCCATGTGCGAGCTGAAACGCAAAGGTGGCCGGACCATCGCCCAGGATGAAGCGTCCTCGGTGATTTGGGGCATGCCCGGCGAGTTGGTCAAGCGTGGCGGGGCCAATTTGGTGTTGCCCGCGGGACAAATCACCAGCCAGCTCCGCGCTTGGCTGACTCCCTTTCCCGCGGCGAAGGAGGACCGTCTTGGCACTCGTAAAAGCTAGTGAGCAGAGCCCGCATATTGGGACCGAGCCGGACTCACGCGATCTGGGAAGTCTTCTGGTCGATCTTGTCGCCGCCGAACCCTCGGTCCGCCGGTCCGCCGCACGGAGGCTCGTCGTCTATCCCGAGGCCGCCATGGCGGTTTGCGACCGGCTCGAGGGGGAAGGCAGCCCCAGCGTTCGGGCCATGCTGTTCACAGCCTTGATTCACCAGAAATCACCAGCTGTCGCGGGCCGCCTTGTCTCGTTTCTGCGCAGCGAAGACGTTCCCTTGCGCAATGCCGCCATCGAGGCCTTGCAGGACATGTCCGACGCGGTCGTACCCCATATCCAAGGCCTTCTGAGTGACGGCGACAGTGATGTGCGTATTTTCGCCGTCAATATCCTCGGCGCCCTGCGCCATACCCAGGCCCCCGAATGGCTGGCCGGGGTGGTGCGGACCGATCCGCATGTGAATGTCTGCGCCGCCGCGGTGGATGCCCTGGCGGAGATCGGCGGGCTGGACGTGCTGGTGGATCTGGAGGCCCTCCGCCATCGGTTCCAAGGCGACGTCTTCATGAAATTCGCCATCGACGCGGCCATGGGCCGTATCCGGGGGCAATGATGGCCATGAATTTCACTCTCAAAAAGGAAGACCCCCCTGGCATGGGGCGGGAGGAATACGCGAAGTTCTGCGAATTTTTCTATAGAAAGACTGGAATATGGTTCCAGAAAGAAAGGCGGTATTACGTTGATCGAAGAATTTCCGACCGCATCCGAATGACTGGTTCGGAGTCTTTCAGAGATTACTTCACCATGGTTCGCTTTCAGACGAGCGGAGAGGAGTTGCAGGTCCTGGTCAATTCGATGACCGTGAACGAGACCTATTTCTTTCGCGAGGACTACCAATTCGATGCGCTGGTGGGCGACATTCTGCCTGCCGTGATACGCGACAAGGCGCGCGGCGCGCCTGTCCGCATCTGGTCCGTCCCCTGTTCGTCCGGCGAAGAGCCCTATTCCATCGCCATCTCCATCCTCGAACGGTGGGATCAGGCGGATGCGTGGAATATCGAGATCCTCGCCTCGGATATCGATTCCAAGATCCTACACGCGGCGCGCACAGGGTTATTTGGTGAACGCGCCCTATCACGGGTCTCGGCAAAGTTGCGGTCAAAGTATTTCAGTCCCCGCCCCAATGGTGACTTCCAGATCCATGACGCGTTACGGGAATCGATCGACTTCTCGCTGGTCAATGTGATCGACCCTCTCCACACCCATCGCTTCCGCGACATCGATGTCATCTTTTGCCGCAACCTTCTCATCTACTTTGATGATGTGGGCCGACGCGATGTGGTCGAGATGTTTTTCGAGGCCCTAAGGCCGGGTGGCTATATCTGCCTTGGACACTCCGAAAGCATGAGCCGGATTTCCTCGCTCTTCCTACCCAGGAAATTCGGGGAAACCATCGTCTATCAAAAGCCCCTGTCGGCGGAGTGACGGCCATGAACCAACTGAAAAGCAGAGAACGGACAATCCGCGAGGTGAGCAAGGCGACCGCGCGGGTCCTGGTGGTCGATGATGGCATCACCCAGCGCATGTTCTATCGCTCGGTCCTGGAAACGGCGGGATTTGTGGTCGAGGAAGCCGTCAATGGCATGGAGGGCTATGAAATGGCCCTGATCCATCCCTTCGACCTGCTGATCGTCGACATCAACATGCCCAAGATGGATGGCTACGCCATGATGCGGATGATCCGGAGCGATGCCGCCGTGCGCATGGTTCCCGCGGTCATGGTCAGCACCGAGGGAGAGGCCAGCGATGTGGTCAAAGCGTTCGAGGCCGGGGCGAACTACTACCTGCAAAAGCCGGTGCAACCCGATGAACTGACCGATGTCGCCCGCATGATCGCGGGAGTGGCACTGTAATGGGCACGCCGCTTCTCGAACGCTTTGTCGGCGAGGCGCGTGACCTTCTGCAAGCCGCCGCTTCAGCGCTGCTGGTGCTGGAAAAACAGGCGACGGACGAAGCCGCGATCAACGATGTCTTCCGCTCCGTCCATACCCTGAAGGGGTCGGTGGGACTGTTCGACTTCCCCGCCTTCACGAAACTGGTTCATGCCGGAGAAGACGTCCTGAGCGCGGTGCGCGACGGCAAGTTGGGCCTGACGTCCGATCTCGTGGACGTGTTGCTCGACGTGCTCGATCAGGTTGGAGCCTGGGTCGACGACATTGATGGGACCGGTGCCTTGGCCCAAGGGGCCGACGGGATTTCCAAGGAGATGACCGCAAGGCTGAGGACGGCCTTGCCCGCCGATTACGGCGCCGCCCAGGCCAGTCCCGTCGCCGCCCATGCGGGGGATTTGACCAGGGTGGACTGGCTGGGCGCCATTCCCGAGGCCGAGCGGTTGTCGGCGTTTCGCGCGGCCATGATCGGGGCCGACCTTCAGGCCATCGAGTATGTGCCGCTCGACGATTGCTTTTTCAGCGGCGAAGACCCTTTCATTCTGTTCCGCCAACTGGCCGATCTTCATAGCCTCGTCGTCGAGCCGACCGAACCTTGGCCGAGCATGGAGGCTCTCGATCCCTATCGCTGCGTTCTGCGCTTTCGGGCCTTGGCCGCCGCGCCGCCCGTGGAGATCGAGACCCTGTTCCGGTATGTGGTCGAGCAGATGCGGATCGCGCCCATATCGCCCCATGCCCTGGTCTCGGTCACCGGGGGGGCCAGCGGCAGCCCTGTCTACGGCGACTTCGTTGATCAGGCACGGCCGCTGGTTCTCGCCGGGGACTGGTCGGCACTGAAGCGCGCGGTGGGGGCCCTGCTCCAACTCACCGCTCCGGCGCTGCTCTCGGCTTCGGCCCTGCGCTGGCTCGAGGCGGTTTTGACCGCCCCGGCTCCAGATAAGGGTTGGGTGAATGCCCTGATCGATTGCATCGCGGAGGGAGAGGAGGATCTCCATCCATTGGAGCCCCGCACTCCTCCTTCGGCGGATATCCCCAATCTGGCGGCCCCCATCCCGACCGCATTGGGGGGACTCTCTCCCACGGCGGCCCGCATCCTCCAGAGCCAGCGGACCATCCTTGGTCTGTCCCTTCCGGCGGCGGGACTGGCCTCCCGGCTGGACTCGGTGGCGCGGACGGTCGAAAATTTCCTTGCCTCCGAAGGCCTCGGAGCGGCGGAGAGCACGGCGTGGTCGGCGGCGGTCGATGCCGCCATGGTCGAGGGGGATTGTGCCCCCGCGATTGACCTGTTGGACCAGTGGCTGTTGGTGGGTGGGGATTCCACGGAGGCGGTTATCGCCGCGGTGATGATGGCGGGGGGGGATCTCCCTCGGTCGCGACCCGAGGCGGGAGAGCATCTCGGTCACGAGATCAAGCAGGCCAGCCGCATCCTGAAGGTGGATCAGGCCAAGGTCGATGCGCTGATGAATCTGATCGGCGAACTGGTGGTTTCCAAGAACAGTTTACCCTTTTTGGCCAAGCGGGCCGACGAGGTTCACGGCTCACGCGAGATGAGCCGCGAGATCAAGGAGCTTCACGCGGTCATCGACCGACTGGCGCAAGAGATGCAGAGCGCCATCATGGCCGTGCGCATGCTACCCGTTTCCGAGGTGTTCGACCGCTTTCCCCGGCTGGTGCGCGACGTGGCGCGCAAGTTGGACAAGCATATCGACCTGGTGATCGAAGGCGGCGATACCGCCGCCGACAAGAACATCATCGAATCCCTGGGCGATCCGTTGCTGCATATCGTCCGCAATGCCATCGACCACGGCATCGAGACCGCCGCCGAGCGCGAGGCCGTCAGCAAGCCGACCCAGGCCACCGTCTGGCTGCGCGCCTTCCAGGAAAGCGATCAGGTGGTCATCGAAGTCGTCGATGACGGTCGCGGCATCGACCCGGAAAAGATCAAGGCGTCCGCCCTGGCCAAGGGTGTCATCGATGAGGACCGCGCCGCCCGCCTCTCCGATCAGGAGGCGGTCAATCTGGTGCTGATCCCCGGTTTTTCCACCGCCGCCAAGGTGTCGGACCTGTCGGGGCGCGGCGTCGGCATGGATGTGGTGGTCACGGGAGTGGAAAAAGCTGGCGGAAGCGTGACCGTTACATCCAAAACGGGCGAAGGCACCACGGTCCGGCTGTCGCTGCCACTGAGCATGGCGGTGACACGGGTCATGGTGGTGGAGGCCGGTGGCGGCATGTTGTTCGGCATCCCCATGGACCATATCGTCGAGACCGTCCGGGTCCATCGCGACAACGTTCGCCGGTTCAAGCAGGCGGAAGCCTTCGTGCTGCGCGATGCCGTCGTGCCACTGATCCGCCTCGATCATCTGCTGGGAGAGCAATCGCAGGTCTGGTTCGGAGACGGGAGCGAGGAGGACGCGGTGCTGGTCGTGCGGGTCGGGGGCAACATGGTGGGACTGATGGTCGATAACTTCCGCGAAGGCATGGACATCATCCTCAAGCCGTTCGACGGCATCCTGTCCTGTATCCAGGGCTATTCCGGTTCGGCCTTGTTGGGCGACGGGCGGGTGTTGCTGGTCCTCAATCTCAAGGAGCTGCTTTAGCCATGCCGTTCACTTTCGCCAAGAGCACGGCCACCGCCGATGAGTCCTGCACGGTCGAGGATGCTCTTTCGCTGCTCGAATTCCTGCTCGCAAATCCCGGCGCCAAGGTTGATCTCGGCCCCTGCGCCACGCTGCATACCGCGGTTCTTCAGGTGCTGCTAGCGGTTAAGCCGAAGATCATCGCCTTGCCAAGGGAAGCTTTTTTGCGCCGCTGGTTGTCACCGGCCTTGGCTCCCCCCGTGAAAAGGGGGTCTAAATGACGCAACCCGTCATCCTGGCCATCTCCAATCGGAAGGGGGGAACCGGCAAGACCACCACGGCGGTCAATCTGGCCGCCGAATGGGCAAGCCGGGGCCGCCGAGTGCTGGTCGTCGATTTGGATAGCCAAGGGCATGCTGGCTTTGGTCTCGGCGTTGATGCCGCCAGTTTCGCTCCGACCACCCACGATCTCTTCCGTGACGCGCTGTTCGACATTCGCACCGCCGTGCGGGCGACGGCTTGGTCCAATCTTTGGTGCGTGCCCGCCGATCCTCTGTATGACGGATCCGGTTCTTGCCGCGATGTGACGGGTTTGGCGCGGCAATTGCGACGCCCCGAGATGGACGCCTATGACATCATCATTCTCGACACCCCTCCTTCGCTGGATCTTGTCCTGACCAGCGCCTTGACGGCGTCCGACGGCGTCCTCATCCCGCTGCTGCCCCATGCCCTGTCGGTCGAGGGTGTCAAGCAGCTGTCGCGGCTGTTCTACAAGACGGTCACCGGCGGTAACCCCGATCTTAAGCTGATTGGATTGCTGCCGATCATGGCCAGTAACCGGATCGGCCATCATCGCGCCGTTATCGCGGATATTACCCAGCAATTCGGCCCCGAGCGGGTCCTGCGCCCGATCCGCGGCGATATTCAACTCGCGGCGGCTTTCGCCGACCGCCGACCCATCCGGCACTTCGCCCCACGCAGCCGTGGTGCATTGGACTACTACCTGCTTGCCGATGAGTTGGCGGCTTTCTGGCGGCTGCTTTCGCCCGCCGCGCGTTCGGAGCCCGCCCCCCAAAAACTCCAGCCAGAGGTTTCGTGATGGCATCCACGATTTTCGTCGTCGACGACTCGGTGACCATTCTCATGAGTATGGAAACCATCCTGAAAAAAGCGGGCTTTACCGTCGCCAAGGCGGTCAGCGGCGAGGACGCGGTGGCTGAACTCGAAGGCGGTCTCAAACCCGGGCTGATCATCACCGACATCCATATGCCGCGCATGAGCGGCATCGAGTTGATCCGCAAAATTCGGGGCATGTCCGGCTTCCAGTTCGTGCCGATCCTGGTGGTCAGCACCGAGTCCCAGCAAGCCAAGCGCGATGAGGCCCGTGCCGCCAAGGCGACCGGCTGGCTGGTCAAGCCGGTCCAACCCGACGACCTGCTGAAGGTGGTCAAGCAGATATTGCCCAACGGATGACCGATCACGCCGCCCCCGACAGCGTCCCTTACCACACCCCGGATCGTGAGCGGACGGCCTTGATGTGGCTGGGCGCGGCCGCCGTGTGTCTATCGGTCTGCGCGGCCTTGGCCGTCATGACTTTCGACGGGACGGTCATGGCGGCGGTCTTGGCGGCATTGATGTCTCTTGGCGGCGTGGGGTTGGGATACAGGGCGGGACGCAAGCTCGGCCCCATGCCTTCCTTGATCCGTATGCGGATGTTCCGGGTGGCCGACGAACTGGCGCAGTACCGAGCCTTTACCAAGCTGCTGCGCGATCAAGGCGAGCGCATCACCACAAGCACAGGCGAAGCGGCAACCGCCATCGTCCTGGGGTTGAGGGAAATGGATTCCAATATCACCCGCATGCAAGCCATCGTCGCAGGGGATGCGGTGGGCGGTGCCAATGAACTGCAAACCCTGGTTGATGCGGTCGGTGCCCCGGTGGTGGACTTGCTCGGTCGGCTGCAGTTCCAGGACATCACCGAGCAGCAGATCGCCTTTCTATCCCGGCTTTCCCTGCTTGTTGACCAGCACATGATCGATCTTTCCAAGCAGATGGGGGATCGCCGCTCCGTGGACCGTGTCGGTAACTTCAAGGATATGTTTGATCGAGCGCTGGACGACTGCGTGATGACTAGCCAACGCCAAGATCACCACGCAGCGATCGGGCTCGATCTCAAGGAATCCCGTGGCCCGAAGATCGAATTGTTTTGAGGAGATGAAGACGTGACCATGGTCCAAGACACAGGAACTTCAACTCGGCGCGGCGGGATTATTCTTCCACTCGCCATTGTCGGTGGCTCGCTGGTCATCGCGGAATTGGCCAGCGCCCTGCTGCCGGCGATGCCCGTTCCGACGTCGGCTCTCCTACGGCTGACCGTGGCATTGGCGGTCGCGATCCCGCTGATGATCCTTCTGTCGAAGCGCCTGGCCCATCTCGATCCGGAGGCCGCTCAGATCGCGGTCGCCGAACCGGTCACGCCGGAGGCGCCCGCGCCAGCGGGGTCGGAGATAGGCTGGGACGCGCTCAGGGTCGCGGTGTTCATGGCCGAAAAGCTCTCCTATTTCCGCACATTCTCAGGCGCTCTCAAGGAAAACACGGAAAGCGTCATCGCCGACACCGAGGGAAATGCCGTCGGCATGATGAACCAATTGCGCCTTGTGGAAAACGGGATGGAAGGACTTCTGTCCTATATCACCGAATCCAATGACGGGGTGGTTCATACCATCGCGAATACGGAAGCTCAGCTCGCGCGCTCGCGTGCCCTCATTGATGAGTTTTCCGAACTCCGTATTCGGGATGCCGCCAGCGTCCATAGCGCCACGGAAGACATCGACAAGGTGGTCGGAGACCTGGGAAAGATGGTCCAGATCGTTCGCGGTATCGCGCGGCAGACCCGAATGCTGGCGATGAACGCCACCATCGAGGCGGAGCGGGCCGGTGAGTACGGCAAAGGCTTCGCCGTCGTTGCTTCCGAGGTCAAGGCCCTGTCGTTGCAATCGGATCAGGCCACCATCCAGATCGGTGACGGAATTGAAAAGCTGGAGGCCGCGGTCCAGGACAGCCTCAAGACCATCGTGGGCGAACGCACGGCCACGGAGGGAAGCGGATTTGCCGTCATATCGGAGGCGGTTGGAGATATGTCGCAAAGCCTGCGGGGACTGATTTCCCATCAGCGCGACATTCTGACCAGGGTTCAGCACGATAACGAGCAATTGGCCGAGCCGATTATGCGGATGATCGGCTCGATCCAATTCCAAGACGTGGTCAAGCGGCGGCTTCAGGGGTTGACCCATGCCTTCGACCATATCACCGACGCCGTTGACAGAGCGGTGAGCCAATTTTCCGCGAATCCCGATATGTCGCTGGAGGATATGAACACGGCCATCCGGACGAACCTGGATGAAATGGTGACCGTCTCCATCAATGAACTGCAATCCTGTCAATCGTCGGAGTCCGGCTGTGACGGAACGCATGGGCCAAACGCGACCATCGAATTGTTCTGAGCCAAATCGCGGTGGCGAATAGCCAAGAGTGTAAATCAGTGGACAGTGACAGACCGGGCTGAACGAGGCCGCGCTCCGCGGTCCCCTCTGTGCCAACGTGCTTGCGACACCTGGACAGGTGGCGCACGTTTACGGCAGCCTACAAACTGGCGATCCTTGAGGAGCTGGACCGGGCGAAGCCGGGCGAGACAGGGGCGGTTCTCGGCCGGGAAGGCGTGTATTCCTCGTCGCTGGTGACATGGCGGAAGCAGCGAGCCCAGGGACTTCTCAACTCCAAGTCGCCTGTGCGTCGAGGGCCTGCCGCTGCGCCCAAATCCGGCGATGCGGCGGAGCTGGATCGCCTGCGCCGCGACAATACCCGCCTGGAACGCCAACTTACGAAAGCCAGGCTGGTCATCGGGATCCAAGAAAAAGCTGCGAAGATCATGGACATCAATCTGGATCCGACCGACGAGACGGCCTCACGGCTCTGGTCGCCGAAGTACCGCCAGGTCTTCGCCGGGCGGTCTGTGCGACGATCGGTCTCCCGCCATCAACCTTCTATCGCCGCACGAAGCCTCCAGCCCCGGCGCCACGCCCGCGCCTTCTGGCGGACATTCTTCGACTGGTACTCCAAGCCTTGGGTCAATCGCCGCAATCGTCTCCACGAAGACCGGTTGATCACTCGGCGTCGTGGCCACATGCGTCGCGACGGCGCGCCGCGTGCCATCGGAGTCCACGACGGTCTGCGCGTTATAGGCTTGCCGATATTCATGATCAACGGCGGCCCGAGGCGGATCGCTACCGAAGCAGCGGTCCGTCCTGATCCAGATAAGTGCGATCGAATTCGACCCGATCAATCAACCGCTTGAAATCATGGATGGTCACCTGGCCTTTCTGGAAGGTCAGGAGCGCGTCCTCTCGCAACTCGCGAAGGACGCGGTTAACGTGAACCGCGCTGAGCCCCAGCGCATCGGCCAGATGGTATTGAGAAAGCGGACAGGCATAGCCATCGGTGGTCGCCATGCCGACCAGCATGAGCCGGGTGCACAGTTCCAGCAGGAAGTGCGCGGTGCGTTCCAAGGCATCTCTCCGCCCGATCCCCACAAGATGCTCAACCACCATCGCCTCGTCGCGGGACGCGGCCCAAAGGACCGCGGTGGCAAGACGCGGTGTCCGGCCGAAGACGTCCAAGAGGTCGCTGGCTAAAACCTCGGATGCCTCGACGCGCGTAATCGGTTCAATATTGTGATCCGGTGTCCGGAAAAGCACCGACCGCAGTCCTAAAAAGTCTCCGGGGATCTGGAATTCGACGATTTGGCGTGTGCCACTGGGAAGAATTTTGTAAGAACAAACCCAGCCCGATGCCAGAATATAGGCCGACTGTTTGATTTGGCCTTGATATACGATGTCGCGCCCGGCAAGAAAACTCTTGCGACGCCCGTACAGTTGGTCGAGTGCGGCCAACTCAGCGTCGGAGAGGGCGACGAATGCTCCGAGTTTTCTTGCGAAGGGGCTTAAGGCGATCATGTGAGGCACCCTTTCGGGGCATGAGTCTCGAGGCGGACCGGAATCGGTGCACCCACCAATAGGATCCACTAGCGCCACAGCTGACTTCGAAACTGATCTCCCTCAGCACAGGATACCATACCCTTAAGATAGTGTTGCCTGATTCGACCGTGACGGACAGTCCGTCCGTATTCACGGCAACCCGAGGATGGTAACCGCGATGCCCGAGATCCCCGAGATCCCCGATGTGACCGGAACGGCGGCCCTTGCCATCTGCGAGTCGCTGCTGTTGGCCTTGAATGACAGAAAGGTCCTGCCGGAGAAGGAAATTGTCGGGATCCTGCTCGATGCGGCGGCGGCGCACGCGAATGATCCTGGCGACGATGGGAAGTCTGACCTGCACGCCGCCGTGGCGGCACTGATCAACCGTATTCTGGCCGGCGGCAACTCGGTCCGGCGCGGCTAAGGGAATGGATATCACCTGATCAACATCTGTGCGGTGCAGGGCTGGCGTGTCATCACGACCCTTTCATCAACAGGAGATCCCCATGGCCGTGCTTCCCTTTGACGACGCCGAGATCGAGGCCTTGGTCTCGCGGCTGAACGCCGTGATGGCGAAGGAGGAAACGGATATTCCAGGCCTTGGCGGCAATGCGTCCGATGGCGAAGTGGCCGCGACCCCGCGGGAAACCAAGGGTGATCTAAGGCGCGACGAGATTACGCAGGAGATCGAAAGCAAGAATGACGAGCGGAAGGACGGGTCCGTCGCCCTCCTCGGGATCGGTCGCGGTGACGTGGAACCCGTGGAGTGGGGAAGGACCAAAGTCCTCGCATGACAACGGCGCCAGGGGCCGGTGAGCCGCTATCTTCTCGGTCGACCGGACGTTGGGGCGTTCCTGACGGCCGGTCTGGAGAAGATGCGGGAATATGGCGGTGTTTGACCCATGCGTCGGACCCTTTGATCACGCGACCAATAATGGGGATCACGGTGCGCGGGTTAACCCGTCCAACGGGCGACAGAGGGAAACGCGATGTCGCGGTTCGAGTGAACCGCGACCCTGCTGACTTTGACGGCCACGTTCAGCGGGGTCAAATCCCGGCTGGGCCTGATGCCGCACACCAGTGGCCTGCTTGTCATGGGCCTTGGCGCTCCCCTCGTGGTCATCGGAGCCGAGGTCGCCGTGCCGGGGTTGGTCAATCACGAAAATCTGGCGGCACTCTTACGGCAGGTCGATTTCCAGAGACCCGTGTTGAATGGCATGCTCACGTTTCTGTTGTTCGCCGGTGTGCTGCATGTTGATGTCCCCGCCCTGCGCAGCCGGGCCGTGACCATCGGCTTCATGGCGACCCTCGGTGTCTTGGCTTCGACCGCGATCTTCGGATGTGTCGTATGGGCGGCGGCCGACCTGCTGGGGGTCTCCATTTCGCTGCCTTGGACCCTTGTGTTCGGGGTTCTGATCAGCCCCACCGACCCTGTCGCGGTTCTCGCGACGCCGAGAGAAGTCAAGGTCTCGGAAGACCTTGAGTAGGCATAGTTCTTGCTCGTGGTGCATGTCTGAACAATTGGATTCCAGGGCTCGCCAATGCCCGACAGCAGAATCAGATGGACGTTGTGCGGGGAATAGGCGGTGCCGATCACCAGATCGGCGGGTTGAAACACCTCTTCCCGCGCCGCTTCGCCAAGGGTTCCGCGGATCGCGAGGGTCGAATTGCGCGGCTTCCGCATGAAGCCGAAGCGGATGCCGTATTTCAGCTCATTGATGACCTTTGGATATTGGAAATCCGGCACCATTTCCCGATCCGAACCGCGTTCGAGGGCGAGGATGTCCAGCCCCTGCTTGGCCAGTTCCATTGCGAGAATCGAGCCCGTCCAGCCAAGGCCGATGATGACGACGTCCTTACGGGGGTCTGCTCTTGCCATGGGTCAAGCTCTCTCTCCAGCGATGTCGACGGGGCTGAGGGGGTAGGCCTCCGCGCGTCCAACCCAGTCATAATAATTCGCTCGGGCGCCGGGGAAGCCGATGTAAATCCGGAATTCCAAGTCCGCGTTGCCGCCATATCGGGGGTCGCGGAAATAGCCCTCCTTTGTGTTCCGTAATAACAAGGTCCAGAACTCGCGCGGCTTCGGGTCTAGGGGGGCCAAGTCCTTTGACAGCGCGTTCAGCATCGCATCCTGACGGTCCACGTCGAGGCCCGCGAAACCCGAGCCATGCCAGTCCAAGCACCATTCGTCGTTGGATCGCCATATTTTCTGATTGACGAAAAGTATTGATGCCTTTAGAAACCGGCCTCCCGACGGGCCGGTGGTTTTGTTGGGTCCGGGTCTTGATCCTGGTTTGTTTTGACCAGCCCCTTGAATTGGCGTGATTTTCGGATCCGCCGCCGCTTTCCTCGGGAACCGGAAACTGGGTTGGATGGGACGAAAGAAGGGTGTTGACA
>JAIOYK010000085.1 GCA_021741145.1 Rhodospirillum sp.
AGGGCGATATTGGAAACACGCCCTTACAGGGCGATATTGGAAACACGCCCTTACAGGGCGATATTGGAAACACGCCCTTACAGGGCGATATTGGAAACACGCCCTTACAGGGCGATATTATCGATCAGCCGGGTCTTGCCGAGTTTGGCGGCGACCAAAAGGCGCGCCTCGCCCTCTGGCGCTTCATCGAGGGGGGTCAGGGTCGTGGCGTCCCGAAGTTCCAGGTAGTCGACACTGGAAAACCCTCCCTTGAGCAGTTCCCCCATGCCCCATTCCAGGCAATCGGACACGTCGGCACCGCCCAGGATATCCGCCGCCACCCGGCGCAGAGTACGGTTCAAGGTCGGAGCGACGTCCCGTTCCTCGGGCGACAGGTAAGCGTTGCGCGAGGACATGGCCAGACCGTCGGTCTCCCGGACGATTGGGGCGCCAAGGACCTCGACGGGGATGTCCAGGTCCAGAGCCAAGCGTTTGAGGACCTGAAGTTGCTGGTAATCCTTCTCGCCGAACACGGCCACATCGGGCAAACAGCGCATCAACAGCTTGGTCACCACGGTAGCAACTCCTTGGAAATGGCCCGGGCGGCGGTCGCCGCACAGCCCACGGGACACGCCATCCACGGTTACCGTGGTGGAAAACCCCTCCGGGTACATGGTCTCCACCGCCGGCGTATAGAGCAAATTCGCCCCGGCTCTGGCCAGTTTGGTGGCATCGGAGGATTCTTCGCGCGGATAGGCCGCGAAATCCTCGGTGGGGCCGAACTGGGTGGGGTTGACGAAGACACTCGCGACCACCCGATCCGCCTTCTCCAATGCCAAACGCACCAGGGACAGGTGGCCGTCGTGCAGGGCACCCATGGTGGGCACAAGGCCGACGCGCAGGCCTTCGGCCCGCCAAGCCGTGATGGCCGCGCGCAATTCGCCTGTCTCCCGCGCGATGGGAAGGGGGGTCGTGGGGGCCATGGGAGGGTGTGTCATAGTGGGAAAATCTCGTTGCTCCGCGACCGCGCCCTGGATACGTCCAGCGCGCGGCCGAGATATCGTCCCAAGGATTTTTTGGCCAGGGACTTATCGGCCAGGGACTTATCGAATGGAAGTGGTCGGCAGGACGGGGCCGATCCGGGCGGGTTCTCCCGGAGGCTCCTGCTCGATCTGGCGGATCCCAAAGCAATGTTCGGGTCCAGGGAATTCGCGGGCGCGGACTTCCTTGGCATAGGTTTGGACGGCCTTGTCCACCTCATCGGCCAGATTGGCGAACCGTTTGACGAACTTGGGCTTGAATTCGGTGAACAGACCAAGGACGTCCTCGGTCACCAATACTTGGCCGTCGCATTGGGGGGATCCGCCAATGCCGATGGTGGGGACGGCGATTTCCCGGGTGAGGCGGGCCGCGACGGTCTCGAAGGTACCTTCGACAACGATGGCGAAGGCGCCCGCCTCGGCGATGGCCTTGCCATCGGCAAGAACGGCTTCGGCTTCCGCCTCGGTTCGGCCCTGGGCGCGGAATCCGCCCATGGAATGGACCATCTGCGGCTTCAACCCGACATGCCCCATCACGGGAACACCCCTTTGGGTCAGAAAGGCGACCGTCTCGGCCATTTCCACGCCGCCTTCCAGCTTCACCGCCGCCGCGCCGGTTTCCGACAGGATACGGGCGGCATTGCGGAAGGCTTGCTGGGGACTTTCCTGGTAGGATCCAAAGGGCATGTCCACCACGACGACGGCCTTGCTGGACCCACGGACGACGGCTTGGCCATGGGCGATCATCATGTCCAGGGTCACGGCATGGGTCGTCGGCAAGCCATAAACGACCATTCCGAGAGAATCGCCAACAAGCAGCAGATCCACATGGGGGTCGAGCATGCTGGCCATGGGGGCGGTATAGGCGGTCAGGCAAACAACCGGATCGGCGCTTTTGCGCTGAATGATGTCGCGGACGGTCAGACGCCGGCCGACAGGCTGGGTGACGCTCATGCTGGTCCCCTCCCTTCGGTCAATTTTAAGTTTCCAGAGCGGTTTTCGGAACGGTTGGCACCGGATTTCCGTTCCATGAAAAAAATCGCTCCAACCAAATGGATCGAGATCAAGGTCCCGGCGTTCAATCGATGCTGATCTCGCGCCGTCCGACCCTGGGCTGTCTTTTAGCTCGCCCGGATCCAAAGGAGAAGCGAGATTCCGGTGAACCGTCGGGCAAATTCATGGGAAACGACCGATCCTTTCGCGGGTGCGGGGAGAGGATCCGCCCTCAAATCCCCCCGTCGGCGATCCGGCGCAGGGCGGCGGGGTCTCTCAGGGCAACGGTACTGGGATTGGGAAGTTCCAGAAGGCCAGAAGCTTTGAACTTGGTCAGGGTGCGGCTGACGGTCTCGATCGTCAAACCCAGGTAGTCGGCGACATCCGACCGCCCCATGGGAATCAGGACCGGGCTTGCCGAATCGCCCCGTTCCACTGCCCTTTGGGACAGGGTCAGCAGGAAGGAGGCCAGCTTTTCCGGGGCGCTTTTCCGCCCGAGAAGCAATGTATGTTCGTGGAAATGGGCCAATTTGATCATGGAACGACGCAGAACCTCCCGCGCCAGGACGGGTGAGTCGGGGTAGAGCAGTTCCATTTTCGCCGCTGGGAAGCGGCAGAGACTGCCCGCCGTGACCGCTTCCGCCGTATAGCCATGCAGTCCGTTGGGTGAAAACCCGAACAAGTCCCCCCGGAAAAAGAAACCGGTGATCTGACGCCGTCCATCGGCCATCAGCTTGTAAATCTTCACCGCCCCGGACAGGGGGGAATAGAGGTAGGTGGCGCGGTCCCCTTCGTTGAAAAGGGTGTCCTGGGGGGTGGTGCGCACACAACCCTGAATAGACATCAGGCCCCGCAATTCCCCTTCGGGCAAGCCATGACAGAATGCCAGATCACCCAGATTGCATTGAAGACAGGCATCATTGCCCTCCCGTCCGCAACCGTCCCGCGCGCGGCCTTCCTGGATGGTTCTCGTCCCATCAATACCGAGGGCGACCCGACCTGTCATGGATTCCTTCACTCTCTATATTCCCTGGGCGATTCAAACCAGCGCCCCCACATGGCATGTCCAGAGGGAAAGACATGGGGATCCTTCTATTGATCCAAATCAAAAACAGACTCTAAGGGGTGTGGAAGGGGGACGCCAGTCCTAATTGGGGTCCTGGTTTTTGAGCCCATTGCTTTTGGCACTATTTTCCGGCGAGGTTGGGGGGGGCGGGATCGCGTCGTCCTCGAACAGGATCCGGTGGGCGGCTCCGTCCAGGTCCTCGAACTGCCCGCTCTTCAACGCCCAAAGGAAGGCGCCGAGGCCAATGGCGCCCATGCCGAGAGCGACGGGAATCAGGTAGAGCAACACGTCCATGGAACCAGTCCTTTTGGAAGGGTGTCCTGTCAGCGCCGGTCGTGGGTCCGGGCCAGGCGCAAGGCGTTGAGAATGACGACCACGGAGGATCCGCTCATCGCCACCGCGGCGATCAGAGGAGTGACCAACCCGGCCACGGCCAAGGGAATTGTCACCAGATTATAGGCGAAGGATAGGCCAAAGTTCATGCGCACAAGTCCATCGGCCCCGCGGGCCACCTCCATGGCCTCCAATACGGGCGCGAGGCGGGTCCCCTGGAAGATTACATCCGCGGCCGTCTGGGTCACGTCCACCGCGCTGGAGGGGGACAGGGAAACCAATGCCGCGGCCAGCGCCGGAGCGTCATTGAGACCATCGCCCACCATGACCACGCGTTTGCCCTCCCTGGCCAAGGCGTTCAGGCGGGCCACCTTGTCGCCGGGGCTTTGGCCGGCGGCCCAATGGTCGATGCCCACCAAACGGGCGACATCGGCCACCGTCTCGGCCCGGTCCCCGGACAGAAGTTCCACGGTAAGCCCGCGCGCCTTCAGGGCGGCCACGACCTCCCGGGCATCCGAACGCGGGGAATCAGCGAAAGCGAAGCGAAGCGGGGCCTGCCCGGGTCGGGTGAACCAGATTTCGGGCCCCCTTGGGCGGCCCGGTCCCTCCACGGGCTGGGCATCCTCGGTCACCTCACAGAACGCACGGCCGCCCAAACGCTCCTCGCCGCCCGGACTCAATCGGGAAAGACCTTGCCCCGGATGCTCCTGGACCTGGGAGGCGGCATTCCGCGCTCCCCCCGCGGCCCGAACCAGGGCACGGGCCAGGGGGTGATGGCTGTTCGCCGCCAGGGCCGCGGCCGCGGCCAAGTCCTCTTCCGTCCAGGGGGCGCCCTCGCGGACCAGTTCGGGGCGTCCTTCGGTCAGGGTCCCGGTTTTGTCGAAAACCATATGGTCGATGGTCGTCAGACGTTCCAGGGCCGTGGGGGATTTGACAAGGATCCCCCGGCGCAGCAGACGCCCCGTGGCGACCACCTGGACAACGGGAACCGCCAACGCGAGGGCGCAGGGGCAGGTGACGATCAGCACCGCGGCGGCGATGAGCAAGGCCCGCTGCCAGGGGGCGTCCATGAGAAAGACCCAGCCCAGGAAGGTGGCGAGCGCCATCAAGTGGACCACGGGGACATAGGCCTTGGCGACCCGGTCGGCCAGGGCGACATAGCGGGCGCGGCCCTGTTCGGCGACCTCCATCATGCGGACGATTTCCGCAAGCAGAGTCCCCTCCCCCACCGACCCCGCCGTGATCCGCAAGGGAGCGGTCAGGTTCACCGTGCCAGCGAAGACCGGGCTGCCGGGCTCCACGGCCTCGGGCAGGGTTTCGCCGGTCAACAGGCTCGTGTCCAAATCCGAGCGGCCCTCCGCCACGGTTCCATCCACGCCGATTCGCTCCCCCGTGGCGACCAGAATGGTGGCGCCGGTTTCAACCCGGGCTGGGGGAAGGTGCTCGACCGTACCATCGTCCCGGGCGACCGCCACGGATCCGGCGCCCAGGGCGAGAAGGTGCTCCGCCGCGGACCGGGCCTTGCCCCGGGCCCGCAGATCCAGGTAGCGGCCCACCAGCAGGAAGAACAGCAACATGACCGCCGCGTCGAAATAGGCGTGCTGGCCCTGGTTGGCGGTTTCCCACAGGCTCATCCCCGCGGCCAGGAGGACGGCGAGAGTGATGGGGACGTCCATGTTGCCCCGGCCCGCTCGCAGGGCCGTCACCGCGGAGCGGGCGAAGGGGCGGATGGCATAGATGATCGCCGGGATGGCGATCAGGGCCGAAATCCAGTGGAAGAGGGTCCGGGTCGCCATATCCATCTCCCCGCCGACCCAGATGGAGACGGAGAACAGCATGACATTGCCCGAAGCGAACCCGGCCACGGCCATGGCCCGCAGGAGGGCCTTTTCCTCCCTTTGGGTGGCTTGGTCCAGCAGGGCCGGATCATAGGGCACCAACCGATAGCCCACTTTCAGCACCGGTTCGAGAATGGCGTTGGCCCCCCCATCCGGCCCCGTGCAGGCATGGGGCCGGAAGCGCAGAGTCAGCCGCCGGGTGGTCATGTTCAGGCGGGCTTGGGTTACGCCGGGCTGACGTTTCAGGAGGCTTTCAATGAGCCAGACACAGGCGGCGCAATGGAGCCCCTCGACCATCAGGTGGAGGACCGCCTCTTCGCCCCGGCCATCCGCGGCCGGTTCCATGCGGACATGGGCTGAAAAATCCGCGCCTTCCACCTCTTCGGGTTTCAACGCCCGCGTTTCCGGATCCAGGCAACGCCGTTGGTAATATTGGGATAGGCCGGTGCCCTGAATCAGGGCATGGGCCCCCTGGCACCCCACGCAACAAAAGTCGGGCGCGGCGGGGCCGTCCTCGGGCACGGGTAGGCCACAGTGTCGGCAGTCGGTCATGGCCTCGCCAGACGGCTGGGGATCAGGGGGTCAGGATGAAGCGGTCGCGCATGCGGTAGACGGCCTCCCGCTCTTCCATCTGGGCGACGACCCGAACTTCCCATTGTCCTTGGAAAGGCAGGGTGACCGGGGAACTCCAATGACCATCCGCGTTGGCATGCAGCGCCAAGGTCTGGTCGTAACCAGACTGGGTGGGGCGCCGGACCTGCGCGGTGACGGTCATCCCCCGCAGCACCGCCTGCCCCGCTTCGTCCTGAAACTGGGCGGTAACCTGGGCAGGCCAAGCGCCGTCGACGCCGCCGGGCTGGCCATCAAGGGTCACCTGACCGGTCCACCCCAGGGCGTCCTGGGCCCGGGCCACGGCGATTTCCTTGTTATAGGCGATGCCGTCATCGTAGGCGGTGGTCGAAACCAAGCCATTGAACGTGCTTGTGGCGAAATAGAGCAGGGTCAGGTTGACCCCCAGGACCACGCCAAATGCCCCAACGAAAATATAGGGGTACCACCACCCCTTCTGACGAACCTTGGCCATCCGCTTCACGCCTCATGTGATGATCCGGGTTCCTCCAATCGGAGAACCCGGGAAAGGGAGACGGGGCCCTCTTCGCCGTGGCCCTCGTCCCGGAACAAACCATCTTCTTGGGTCTCCCCTCTGACCGCCAATTGTGTCAAAGGCAAGATGGAGATCCGCTCTCCAGTTCTCAGTGGGGACCGGCGAACAGGGTATCGTAGTCGACGGATTCGCCGGTTCCCTTGTTGATGAGCACGAATTCCAGGTCCGACGTCGGACCATGGAGGGAGGCCCGGGGGACCGAGACATAAATCCGGAAGGAGCCGACACGGTCACCCTCCACGGGCAAAAGAACTTCCTTCACCGGCCTTTCGGTGACCCCAAGGACCTCCATGGTCGCTCCCTCGACACCCCGGGTGGTCAACACGAAGGCATTGTTCGTCCGCTCCATGTTCAGGATCTTGAAGGTATAGCCGTTGCGGATCGACCCATCGGACATGGGAACGAACAGCGGGCTGCGTTCATGCAGGACGTTGACCTCCAGCCGGGACCGGGTGAGCAGGCTGGTGGCCATCAGACCGCAGACCAGAACCAGGACCACGGTGTAGAGGATCGTCCGGGGTCGGATCAGCTTGGTGGGTTCGGGCTTCTTTTCCGCCCGGGCGTTCTGGTTGGCCACCGAGTCGTAGGTGATCAGGTCCGTGGGCAGGTTGAAGCGCTTCATGACCGTGGCGCAGGCATCCACGCAAAGGCCGCAACCGATGCAGCCGATCTGGGTGCCTTCGCGAATGTCCACGCCGGTGGGGCAAACCTGCACGCAAAGGCCGCAATCGACGCAATGGCCACGCTGGGAGAAATCGGCATCCTTGGAATACTTGCCCCGGGGCTCGCCGCGCCACTGCTCATAGGTCACGATCAGCGAGTGTTCATCCATCATCGCCGACTGGAAGCGGGCGTAGGGGCACATGTAGATGCAGACCTGCTCCCGGGCGAACCCGGCCATGACATAGCACCCGCCCCCCACCACGGCGATGGCGCCATAGGTGGCCGCGCTGGCTTTCAGGGTGAAGATCTCGGCGAGTGCCTCCCAGGGAACCGGCTGAAAATACAAGGAGAAACCAATGCCCACGGCCAGGGATATCGCCAACCAAACCCCGTTCTTCAGGATCTTCTTGCCCAGCTTGTTGGCGTTGACCTTGCCCTGGTCCAGCGTGATGCGGCTGTTGCGCTCGCCTTCGATTTTCCGCTCGACCCAAACGAACAGGTCGGTGAAAACCGTCTGGAAGCAAGCGAAGCCACACCAGACCCGCCCGGCCAGGGCGGTGGCGTAGAACAAGGCGATGGCCGCGATAATCAACAGGCCGGTCAGGTAATAAACTTCCTGCGGCCAGATCTCGATAAAGAAGAAATAAGCCTTGCGGCCAGGCAGATCGATGAAAATCGCCTGATCCGGCGCGGCACCCGCCCGCTCCCAGCGGATCCAGGGGCCAACCCAGAAAACGGTCAGAAGAAGCCCCATGACCCACCACTTGATATTCCGGAACAGGCCGGAAACCGAGCGGGGATATATCTTCTGATACTGTTCGTACATGGAGTTGGTTTTCGCCACGGGTTTCACGCCCTTGGCCACGCGGCCCTCGTCCATCTTGGTCTTGCCCTTGCCGGGATCGGCCGCTTCATTCGCCACTGACATCGTCCAGAAAACCTTCTTCCTAGTGCCGATTGGTATACGCGGGTGTCTTGAGTATACGCGGGTGTCGCGCCGAAACCGTCGGTATGGAAAGATCCGCCACCTGTCTGGAGTCCGAGGGCCAGTTCACTCTTCGAGTCCTGTCCCTCTGCTTCTCTTTCGACATGCACCACGGAGTTGCATTTCCCCCGCGAGGCCCACCGTCCACGCTCTCCTGGGCTGATCCCTTTTGGATCTCCCCATGGAATGGGATACGGTGGCCCCCACTCCGGACGCCACCGGAGTGGTCTTAGGACCGGAGCCCCCACCCCGACAATGACAATTGTCATGGGCGATATAGACCATAAACTCCATCACCGACAAGGGATATTGATCTCGGTCCCGATCTTATCTGGACCTGTTCCAGGTTTGGCGCGGGCCAATTCCATGTTTGGCGCTGGCCTCGGGATCCTGGGCCAAGGATAGGGGCCGATCGGTCCCAGAGCGCGGCGGGGATTAGGGTCCTCCGAATAGGGTCTGGCCTTTCTGGTACAAACCTTCTCGAGGGAGGTCTAAGCCTCTGACGGGCTTGTTTTTCCCGAAGCATGGTCCAATACTTATGGGGATCGACCAGCGTGGAAGGGAATGTGAATCCATGGGCGAAACGACCATTCTCACGGCCTCCGACGGCCATCGGTTTTCCGCGTATGTCGCCGAACCAACGGGTCCCCTCAAGGGGGGGCTGGTGGTGGTACAGGAAATCTTTGGCGTGAACCCCCATATCCGCGACGTTTGCGACCGCTGGGCGGCGCAAGGTTTCCTGACCTGTGCTCCGGCTCTGTTCGACCGCGTCGAACGGGGCGTGGAACTCGACTATGACGGGGAAGGGATAATCCGGGGTCGGACGATCCGCGCCGAATTGGGGTGGGAGACGCCGCTGCTGGATTTGGCGGCCGCCCATCAAGCGGTGGAGCGGGCTGGAAAATGCGGGATCATCGGCTTTTGTTGGGGGGGGTCCCTGGCTTGGCTGGGGGCTTGTCGACTGGGGTTTTCCGCGGCGAGTTGCTATTACGGGGGTCAGATCGGAGACTTCCTTGGGGAAACACCCGACTGCCCGGTGGAAATGCACTTCGGGCGGTTGGATCCCCTCATCCCCACCGACGTTGTAACCAGGATCCGAGCCGCCGCGCCCCCGGACACGGTGGTCCATGACTATGACGCCGGGCATGGCTTCTGCTGCGATCGCCGCAAGGACTTCCATCCGGAAAGCGCGGCCTTGGCCAAGGACCGCACTCTCGGCTTCCTGTCTCAGGCCTTGGCCTAGGCGTCGATGGCCGAGGAGCGGAACAGTCCACCGGGCCGTCGGCCTCAACGGGACACAGCCGAAGGGCAACCCAATGGGGAGCCTCGGCGGAGCCCCCCCCGGGAGGATCCTGGTGAGGCGCCAGAGGAGGATCCTCTCCTTGGAATGGGGGATCCGTCCCGAACGGAGTCCGTCGCGTCGAGCCGTCCCTTTTCCCGGGGGCGCAAGGCTTGGTTCGAGATCGATGAGGAGGACGAACTGGAGGCCAACCGGGAGAATGGCCTGGAGGATCTTCCCGACCCCTGGACCGATGGAGACGACGGAGGAGCTCCCGAAGGAGAGGACAAATCCGGAGCCATCGGAGGAGGCGCCCGCGACACGGGCATCGAGACCGCGCGCCGCCCACCCAGGAAGCCCCTCCCCCTGGACGACGCCGATCTGCTCTTCAAAGGGGGGCGATTCTCCGGACCCGCCCAAACCCCCTTCAAGGAGGAGGACGACAATAAGGAAGTGAAGGGGTGCCTGATGGTGCTTCTGCTCGTCGCCGTGGTTGGCGTCGGCTGGCTCCTGTTCACCCAGTTTTCCGAGCCCGAGAATGGGCAGAGCCCGGCGTCACGGTCAGCACCCCCCATCACCAAGGTCGAGGCCATCAAGGAAAAAACCGTGGTAAACACCCCACGGGCCACGGGACAGGCCTTGGCCAGAAAGCTTGTCTCTCCCCCCGAAAATCCCGAGGAGAAAGACGGAGCGCCTCCGGATCAGGTGAGCACCGCCTCGATGATAGGCATGCCCGGGGCGGAAGGGGAGAAGGCCCTCGCCGAGTTGATGCGCGACCAGACCGCGACGGAGGAGAATTCCGTATGTCTGGACGGACGACCGGCCCGTCGGGTGCCAAGCCTTTACGGTTTGTCCGGTGGATTTGCCATCACCTATGGCCTGACAGCCACGGATGGTCCCCGGTTGGAGTTCATGCCGCCAAGCATGGATCGGTCCAAGGATGTCCTGTTCTACGCCGCCCTTGGCGAACCAAAGGTCAAGGGCTTCGAGGGGAATCAGGCGCGCTCGGTGCCCAATTCACCCGCCGCTGTCCAGCGGGTCATCCTGGATTGGGTGGCCGGACTGGCCAACGGCCCCTGTGACGACGGGATCGCGAACTAGGGAATCCGGCTGATTTCGCGCTCGCGGAAACCCCGCGCTTTCACGGCCCCCCGTGACGGACGTCACCGACTGGTACCGAACCGCTCCTTAAGGTATAATAATCCGGTCCAAAGCAATCGCCAAAAAGGAGAGGGTCATGTCCGACCAAGTCGGCTTATCCTCCAGTTCCCTGAATTCCATTCAATCCCTCGGGCGGATCGACCGGTCCCAGGGTATCAACCAGAAGGAATTGGCGACTGGGCGTCGGGATGCGCGGCTGAATATCATCGCGGAACTGACCTCCAAGAGCCTGACAGACCGCGCCTCGGATCTGGCGACCGTGAAGAATGGGATCAACGAGGGGATTTCGACCGTCGAAGCGGCGCGGACCGGCCGAACCCCTAGGGGCTTCCTCCTCTATTCTGGCCATTCGCGATGATTTCACGCAAAAGCTCCAGACTAATCTGGAGGCGGGGGCCGCCAAATTGGTGGAGTCCGACCTGAACGAGGACGCCGCCCAAGCCCTCGTCCTACAGACCCGGGATCGGTTGGCCACGGCCGGATTGAACATCGCCACCCAGAGCGAGCGGGCGGTTTTGCAGCTTTTCTAATCCCGTGCACCGGCACATTCACAAGATTCATCGGCCAGTGCACTCGGTCTTTATTTGTGCATCACCTTTCCAAATTCTGGCCGAAGCCTTCGTTTGGGTCGAGGCATTTGAGTGTTCCGCCCGCCGCACTCTGTTCCAGAATGCTCGGGATTTGATCTAGAATCATATGGTTAGAGCATCGAGTGGATCGGAAAACCGGTTCCCACTTTTCCGCTCGATGCTCTAGGCGGAGGGAAGGAGGACGTGGAACGTGGCCCCTTGCCCCGGCGTTGAGTCCAGCCAGATACGCCCGCCATGGCGTTCCACGATCCGGCGGCAGAGGGCGAGCCCCACACCGGTGCCGCCCGCCGTTTCCCTATCCAACCGATGGAACAACGTGAAGACGTTTTCGGCGTCCTCCGGCGCGATGCCCGGGCCATTGTCCGCCACGGCGATGGACCAAGCCGTACGGCCATTGATGTCCGAAGGTTCGGTGGAAATGGTGACCCTAGGGGCGTGGTCCGACGCCCGGTACTTCAGGGCATTGCCGATCAGGTTTTGGAACAGGCGGCCCAATTGCCCCTCGTCCCCGCGGACCAGGGCTGGGGTATCGGGTTTGACCACCGTCGCGCCACTTTCGGTCAGGGAGAGGGACAGGTTGGCCAAGGCCCGGTCCAAGGGACCTCGCAGGTCCAGGGCCGTAAACCGGGTTGGCTGGGCGGAGATCCGGGCATAGTCCAGCAGATCGCTGATCATGGTGGCCATGCGGTTGGCCCCGTCCTGGGCGAACTCCATGTATTCGCCCGTCTCCTTGTCCAGAGCCCCCCCCAACCGTCGGCGGATCAGCTGCAGATAGCCCCGGACCATGCGCAGAGGCTCCTGAAGGTCATGGGAGATGCCATAGGCAAAGGCTTCCAATTCGGTATTGGAACGCGCCAACTCCTCCGTCCGATCGGCCACACGCTGTTCCAGAATGGCGTTGGCCAAGCGCAATTGCTCCCGCCCAGTCTCCAACTCCAGGATGTCGTCAAAAGCCCGAAGGGCACTGACGATGGTGGTGAACAGCTTTTGGGCGGTCAGTTCGGTCTTCGCCTTGTAGTCATTGATGTCGTAGTTGACGATCACTTCCCGTTCCGGGGCCTGACCGGGCTGCCCGGTGCGCAGGATGATCCGCGTGGCCCGATTCCCCAAGTCCTCGCGAATATAGTGAACCAAACGCAGACCGGCGTCCTCGGACTCCATGACCACGTCCAGCAGGATGGCCGCGATATCCCCATGTTGGGCGAAAACTTGCTTGGCCTCGGCCGCCGAATGGGCCGACAGTAGGTTCAGGCCCCGGCCCTTGAAACGCACCTTGGATAAGACCGTTCGGGTAATAAGATGAACTTCCGGATCGTCGTCCACGATCAGAATTTTCCAATCCAAGGGATTGGCGTCCGCTTCCGAAGGGGGGGGGTCGTCCTGGTCCTCCTCGGCGAACAGAAGCTCATTTTCGGCGCTACTGTCCATCACATGGCCCTTCGGCATCCTCGGCGGGTGGAGCATGACATGACCAGCTCGATCCCCGATCGGCAGTTCTCGATTGGGTATGATGCACGTCAAAAGGATAGCAAAGTCTTAATTTGAGTGTGCCTTGTCACGACAAAAAAGACAACATATCCGGACAATGGGACGATTTCTCTCCCAAAAGGGTAAACCCGGGAGTGTGGCTCCCGGGTTTCCCATGACCGACCCTGGGGTCGGATATGTCGGTTCGGACCGTACTTACAGGGACTTGGACCCCTGACCGAACTCGGGGTAGGCCTCCAGGCCCAGTTCAGCCTTGTCCAGACCGATTTCTTCGTCCTCCTCGGAGCAGCGGATGCCCATGGTGTACTTCAGGACCAGCCAGACAATGGCGCTGGTGACGGTCACGAAGACACCGATGGAAACAATGCCCAGCAGCTGGGAACCGAAGGACGTGTCCGGGTTGGACAGGGGAACGGCGATGGTGCCCCAGATACCGCAGACCAAGTGGACGGGGATGGCACCGACCACGTCGTCGATCTTCAGCTTGTCCAACAGCGGCACGACGATGACCGCCAGAACGCCACCGACGGCGCCGATGATGATGGCCAACAACGGGGTCGGCATCAGCGGCTCGGCGGTGATGGCCACCAGTCCGGCGAGAGCGCCGTTCAAGGCCATGGTCAGGTCGACCTTGCCGTACATGACCTGGGTCAGCAGCATCGCGGCCACCACGCCACCGGCCGCGGCCAGGTTGGTATTGACGTAGATGTTGGAGATCGCCATGGCGTCACCCGCGGAGCCCAGGGCCAGCTGGGAACCACCGTTGAAGCCAAACCAGCCCAACCACAGGATGAACGTACCCAGGGTTGCCAGCGGCAGGTTCGCGCCAGGCATGGGGTTCACGCGGCCATCGGCGCCAAACTTGCCCTTCCGGGCACCGAGGACGATGGCACCGACCAGGGCGGCCCAACCACCGACGGAGTGCACCAGGGTGGAGCCCGCGAAGTCGGAGAAACCAGCCTCGGACAGCCAGCCACCGCCCCACTGCCAGGCGCCCTGGATCGGGTAGATAAAGGAGGTCAGGATCACGCAGAAGATCATGAACGGCCAGATCTTGATGCGCTCGGCGAGCGTACCGGACACGATGGACGCGGCGGTCGCGACGAAGACCATCTGGAAGAACCAGTCGGACATCTTGGAATAGCCGGTGTCCAGGTCGGGAAGCTCATTGGGATTGTACAGGAAGGTGAAGGAGCCGATGTAACCCCCGTCAACGCCCACGTACATCAGGTTGTACCCGATGAGATAATACATGATACCGGCCACGGCGTAGAGGCTGATGTTTTTCAGCATCTGCATGGCGGTGTTCTTGGTGCGGACCAAGCCGCCTTCCAGCATGGCGAAGCCAGCGGCCATCCACATCACCAGCGCGCCATGAACCAGGAACGAAAAGGTGTTGAAGATGAAAGCGACTTCGGAGTTCACCGCGGGTTCGGCATCTTGGGCCAGGGCCGGGACGGCGAAGGCGCCCGCGAGAACGGCGGTGGCGCCGGCGATCTTGAGAATGTTTTTCGGAAAAGTCATGGAACCGGGTCTCCTTAAAGGGCGTCGGCGTCGGTTTCACCGGTGCGGATGCGGACGACCTTGCTCAGGTCGTAGACGAAGACCTTTCCGTCACCGATCTTATCGGTACGCGCCGCGGAGCAAATGGCCTCGACCACCTGTTCGACGACGTCATCCTTAACGGCGACTTCGATCTTCACCTTCGGGAGGAAATTCACTTGGTATTCGGCGCCACGGTAGATCTCGGTCTGACCTTTCTGTCGTCCGAAGCCCTTAACCTCGGAAACGGTCAAACCCTGAATATCAAGCGGTGTGAGGGCCTCGCGGACCTCGTCCAGCTTGAAGGGTTTGATGATCGCCATGATCAGCTTCATTACTCGTACCCCCATCGGATCGCGTTCGTGAAACTACCCCGCCTTCCAAGAATTGGACAGCGAGCGTTCAGAACAGTGGATATACAATATCCATGCCAATCGGCGAGAGAAAAAGATAACGCGTTGAAAATAAATAATATAAATACACATGTTTCTTATGGTTTACGAAAACCCACTTGGGTGGTGTGCTTATGATTTGAGCAGACTCGCCCAAAAATTGACTGAAACATCCCAACGGCTTCGCGTTGGAGCCTTTCGGACGTCGCCGGATAAAGGACCAATCCCCCGAGAGGAGGGGGAGAATCAGGCGAGTCCCCCCAGTCCCGAGGCCAAGAAGCATTGTCGATGGCGAACCAAGGGGAAACGGCGACAATTGTGACTAAATTTTGATCACACGGTGACTTTTTAAGGCGCCTTGGTCCGCGCCGCCGTTGGGTCGTGGGGATCTTTTCCGGGCGCGGGTGAAGGAGTAAGGTGCCGCGAGAGCACGACCTCGCGGCCAAACGCGGTCCCGTCGTGGCATGTCTTCTCTTGGGAATGGGACGGATCGGAGCAATGGCGGCGCGCATCATTGACGGAAAGGCTTTCGCGGCGGGATTGCGGACCCGCGTCGGGGACAGGGTGGCCGCGCTGAAGGGAGAACGGGACGTGACACCGGGCTTGGCGGTGATCCTGGTTGGCGCTGATCCGGCCAGTCAGGTCTACGTGGGATCGAAGGAAAAGATGGCCGTCGCCGCGGGATTGCACTCCGTGGTCCACCGCATGGACGCCGAAACGACCGAGGCGGCCCTGCTCGCCAAGGTGACTGAACTGAACGCCGATCCCGCGATCCACGGCATTCTGGTTCAACTGCCCCTGCCCCGACATATCGACGAGGGAAAGGTGATCCTGGCCATCGATCCGGCAAAGGACGTGGACGGGTTCCACCCCATCAATGTCGGCCGCTTGTCGATTGGCCAATCCGGCATGGTTCCTTGCACACCCAAGGGTTGCATGATGCTGATCCGGGATGTCCTGGGCGCGGACCTGAGCGGCAAGGACGCCCTGGTCATCGGCCGATCCAACATCGTCGGCAAGCCCATGGGCCACCTGCTGTTGGCCGGGAACTGCACGGTAACCCTCGCCCATTCCCGGACCCGGGACCTGCCCGCCCTCTGCCGCCGCATGGATATCGTCGTGGCCGCGGTGGGGCGGCCTGAAATGGTCAAGGCCGACTGGCTGAAGCCGGGGGCCGTCGTCATCGACGTGGGCATGAACCGTCTTCCGCCGACCCCAGGCAAGGACAAGGGAAAATTGGTTGGGGATGTCGATTACGCGGGGTGCCTCGACGTCGCCGGGGCCATTACGCCCGTCCCCGGAGGCGTCGGCCCCATGACCATCGCCTGCCTTCTGGACAACACCCTGGAAGCCTGTCTGGCGCTGACCGGTACCGAGGCCTGAGGGGGGAGAGCAGTCCGTGAGCTCTTCTGAAAAGCCCTTGGCCGCGGGCGCGGCGCTGATGGCCACGGGACGGGCGGTGGAGGCTGTCGACCACTTCGAGCGGGCGGTCAAGACCGCCCCGGACGATGGAGAACTGAGCTTCGCCCTGGGGTCGGCTCTGTTCATGGCCGGGGATATGGACGGCGCGCGGGGAGCCTATGCCCGGGCCGCGAGCCTGGACGACAAGTACCATATCGGAACCATGCTGCGGGTGGGGGATACCACCCGGCTTCTGGATGATGGCGCCTGGATGGCACGGCTGCCCGGCATGGAGATGCGATTTCCTCCCCCTGGGGGGCGACCTTTGGTCTTCCTCGCCTGTGATCCCCTCTATTTCCGGGACCTGGGCCGGGCCATGGCCCTTTCCGTTGATCGCAACGCGCCGGGTTGGGACATCCACATCCATCTGGCCAATCCCGATGGCCCCACCCTGGATCTGGTGGAGGCTTTGGACCGCGCCTTGCGATCGGCTCGATTGTCCCTGTCCTGGGAAGTCGTGCCCCAGGCCGCGGATGGATCCATGGGCGCGCGGACCTGGTTGGCGTCCATGCGCTACCTGCGCCTGCCCGACCTGATGGACCGCATGGAGACACCTGGCCCCATCGTCATTGTCGACGCCGACAGCGTGATGTGGACGCCTCTGCCGCCGGTTGACGGATGGACGCCCGAAGGCGGCTGGACGATCCCCTGGGATATCGCCCTGAATGAACAGGGATGGTTTCCCATGGGGCCCCTCTGGCGGTTCCACGGAGCTTGTGTCGGGGTCGCGCCGACCCCCGCGGCCCGGGCCTTCGTCGGACAGGTTCGGGCGGTGCTGGCCCGCCAGGCGCTGACGCCGGGTGGGATGATCTGGATGGTGGATCAATACGCCCTGGCCATTGCCCACCACGCGATGACGACCCTGGACCCCACTTATCGTCGGGCCGATTGGCCCACACAGGCCTTCCAGCCGGACCGGGCGGATGCGGGGTTGGCCCTGTGGTCCATGGGCGCCCACCGCAAGAACCAGAATCACGTCTATCGAAGGGAAGTGGCTCGCCTGTTGGCGGAAATGAAGGCCTAATCAGAGGGCCAGTCCTCACAACAGCTTCATGATTTCCTCGGGCGGCAGCGGATGACCGAACAGGTACCCCTGGAACATGTCGCAATAATGCTCGCGCAGAAAGGCAAGCTGGGCTTCGGTTTCCACACCTTCGGCGACCACCCGCAATCCCAGGCGCCGGGCCATGATCGCCGCGGTTTCCACGAGGACCGCGTCCTCGTGGCTGGTCAGCATGTCGGCGACACAGGAGCGATCCAGCTTCAGGATTTTGAAAGGGTGGCGCCGCATCTGTTTCAGGGAACTGTGGCTGGAGCCGAAATTGTCGATGGAAAGGGAGACTCCCATCTCATTGAGGCGGAACAAGGTGTCCCCGACGCCCTCGGGATCACGGAACAGAACCTCCTCGGCGATCTCCAGTTCCAGGAACCGGGGATCCAGCCCCGCCCCTTCCAGAACTTCCCGGACCCGGTCGGGGAACTCGGGATCCCGGAGTTGACGCCAAGCCAGGTTCACCGCGACCCGGAAATCAGGGTTCAGCTTTTCGTGCCAGACCTTGGCCTGGCTGCAGGCATTCCACAGGACCCAGCCGCCAATTTCCTCGATCAGCCCCAGTTCCTCGGCGATGGGAATGAACTGGGAGGGGGGAACGAAACCTCCCTCGGCCTGGGGCCAGCGGACCAAGGCCTCGGCGCCCATCACATTCAGGGTCTCGGCCTCCACCACGGGTTGATAAAACACGGTCAGGTCCATGTTGCGAACCGCCTTGCGCAGTTCATTTTCCAAGGAGATCTGACCCTGAACCTGTTGGGTCATTTCCGCGGCGAAGAACTCATAGGTATTCCGGCCCGCGGCCTTGGCCCGGTACATGGCCGTGTCGGCGTTGCGCATCAAGGGCAGCGCCTCCTCCCCGTCCCGGGGGAACAGGGAGACGCCGATGGACCCGCCGATCAGCACTTCCTTTCCCATCCGGGTGGTAAAGGGCCGGCGCAAGCTGTCCAGGATCCGTTCCGCCACCAGGGCGTAGTCCCGTTCCCGGCTGAGGGCGGCAAAAAGGTCGTGGAATTCGTCCGACCTTAGAATGCTGGAAAATCAATACGATAAGCAGCACTGATTTCAAAGACGTTGTGGAGAGCAGCCCTGAAGGCGGCGAGGTCAAACGCAGTGGCGATTGGTTTG